>CAYWBW010000006.1:0-80941 GCA_964456745.1 uncultured Candidatus Peribacteria bacterium
GAGTTTGTTGAGTTTGATGAGTGTGATGTGTTTGATGAGCTTGATGAGGTGGATGAGGTTTATGAGGTTCATGAGGTTGATGAGGTTCTGGATGAGATTGATGATCTTGAGTTTGATGAGGTTTCTGATGAGATTGAGGATCTTGAGTTTGATGAGCCTGAGGTGCTGCCGGTGCCTGATGAGCTGCATGAGCTTGATGAGCCAGTGGTGGCGCTGGTGCTTGATGAGCTGCATGAGCTTGATGAGCCAGTGGTGGCGCTGGTGCTTGAGGTATATGAGGCAATGTTACAATACCAGATAATCTAAATCCACAAGATATAATTCAAGCAACAGATGGAAATATAATCCAACTACCAAACTGAACTAATCTATATGATCAATATTTGAAGAAAATAACACAACCTGACGGCAATATCGCATATCAAACACCAACAGACTGAAAAATGTATAAAGAACAAGATGTAATTAAAATACCAAAATGATACGCACTTCTTCCAAATTGAGATTTGATAGAAATATCAAAAATCGAAGAATTCTTATATGAAGATCAAAAAATGTTAGCAGCAATAAGTATAAATCCATCAGGTTGAAATGCACCATTAACAGTCTCATTGGATTGAATAAGATCACATAATCCTAAAGATAGCACCCCTATTAAAAATGAAAGATTTATATGGTATATAATAGATGAGTCATGACAAGAAAATCAAATATGACAATGACCAATTCAATCTCATACATTTACTAAAGACTGACAATATTTAATAAAACTAAAAGTCTACTGAGATAATGAGAAAAATAAATATAGCGTTTGAGAAACAATACAAAAAATCATTGTAAAGCCTCAAAAAACTACTATATGAATTAATATTAACTGAATAAAATCAAAATCAATAAACAGATTGAATATTGAAGATGTTAAAAACGGGATAATGTTTGATCCAAGTGCAACCATATCACAAAAATGAACAAAGATTACTGAATACATTTGGGATTTTGGAAACTGATCAAAAGATTCTTTTTCAGAACCACAAAAAATCATTCAATATTATGATCAAGCCTGAACATATGTAGTAAATCTTAACGTAAAAGATAATTTATGAGCAGTAATAGAAAAAAGTTTTAAATTAATTATTGAACCACTTACTGCAAAAGTAGAAATTTCACCAAAATCATGATTTTCAAAACAAAATTTCCAAATACATTGAGAAAATAGTAAATCATCAGATACATTTATCAAATCATATAACTGGACTATTAGTGATTCTTCATGAGATAAAATTATTGAAAAACAAGATACAAATTTTGTTTTTACTCCAGAAAAACCCGATAAATATTTAATCACTCTTTCAATTGAAAATAACAAATGAGACAGGCAAACAGTTTATGAAAATTTACAAGTTAACTCTAGAGATCCTGTAGCTTTATTTAACGCAAATCCAAAATCTTCATATAAACCATGAGTTTTTATATTTGACTGATGATCTAGTTATGATATTGAAAATGAACAACTCACATATTCTTGGGATTTTAATTGAGATTGAATATACGAAACATTAGATTCTCCATCATTTAAAGAAGAATACACATTTGAAAATATATGAGTATATACATCTATATTAAAAGTAAAAGATGAATTCTGAAATGAAAATATGTTTAGAAAAAACATTGAAGTTGTTTCTGTATTAAATGTAGACTTTGACATAAGCCGAATTGCAGCACAAAAGTGATCCAATATAGTATTTACTCCAGATGTTACGAATCAAGCATCAGTACATTGGAATTTCTGAGATTGAACTAATGAAACAATATCTTGAGATAAAATTGAGCATTCATTTGACAAATCTTGAATTTTTGAAGTAAGAATGACTGCAATAGATGTTAACCAAAACACTAATGCAATAAGTAAAAAAATATATATAGGTGATTGAGAATATCCAGTTTGATCATTTTTCATGAAAATTAATTGAAAGTGAGCTTCACTAGAAAGAGATATTTGTTGAGACTGAAAAGATTGAGTATTAGTATCAAGATTAGACTCACTAGAATTTGATGCAAAAAATTCAGTAAATATAAATAACTCAAATCAAAACCTTGCATATACCTGGGATTTTTGAGATTGAAGCTACGCAGAGACTAGAGTTGTAAGACATAGATATAAAATACCAAGAGAGCAGTGTTATCCTATAAATGTAAAAGTTAAAGATCTGTGATCAAATAAACTATCTAAAATTTCAAATACAATATGGGTAAGAGTGGTAAACAAAAAACCAATTATTGGTCAAATAGCTATAAATCCTGACAATACAACATTAAAAGACTGAGAATACTATTCACCACTTAAAGTAAAAGTTAGCTTACCTGTTGCTAAAGATGATGATAGCTGAATAAAGAAATACAGATGGTGGTATCATAAACCATATTCAGATGAAAAACTGTGACTAAATGAAACTTATACTCCAAAGACTTCTTTCGTCATAAATGCAAAGGGTCCAAAATGAGCATTAAATGAATATTTATTTACAGTAGAAGTTGAAGATAATGAAAATTTATTTGTAACTAATGAAGAAATATTTTGATTTTCAGAAATTTTAAGAATAATTAATTGAAAGACGCAAGATTTTTCAATAAACTTTTCAGCTTCTAATAATCAAATACGATCTTGAGAATACATAACATTCTTTGCAAATACATCAGGTCTAAATGAGGAAATTACTTATCAATGGGATTTTGACGGTGACTGAGATATCGATGCAAAAACAGATAAAAAAGAAATCTCATATAAATATGTAAAAAAATGAATTTATGATGCTGAACTAAGAATTGAAAGTCAGCAACAAATTGTAGAAAGAGCTTTTAAAACAATATATGTTGATGAGAAAAAAATTGAATCGAATATTTGAGATAATACAAATAACATTTCAAACATTAATAATTTGTGAAACACACAAGGCATTCAAGAAAAAAGAATTATTCAAGAAAAGCTAGATCCATGAGTTAACTATAGCTCTATTGAGTTAAGATGAGAATGAGTAGCAATTAGCTCTATAAACCTTAAGGCAACTACAATTGATGAAAACAAATATGAACTCATAGCACTAATCACACAAGCTGATTCTACAAAGTATGAATGAACTGTTGAGTTTGTAATTAAAAGTTGAAAATGAGAAATTCTAAATCCGAATGTTAAAGCAGTGGCATCCACAGCAACTACTCAAATAAATGTCTTAGATTGAAGTCAGATCGAAATTGAAGTTAGAGCAAAAGATACAGTTTATTGAGATTTAGTGGAAACAATATATATTAAAAAATAATGAAAAAAATAATTTTAATCTTACTGGCATTAGTAATGAATGTTACACTTGTACTGGCTAGTGCAAAAGTCATTATTCCAATTAATAAAGAGCTTAGAATTAAGGCAAAATCATGATTTGAAAACAGCCAATACACTTGGTCGCTTGTATCAAAGGAGTGAGGTGATATTTTAGATACTCAAAATACACAGACATATACACAAACATTTACCAAACCATGAAACTATGACCTAAACTTACTTATCAAAGATAATAGTAGTGACGAACTTAAAAATACAACAATTGATTTAGCTATATGAAAATCATTCAAATTTTTTGAAGATATTACAGTAGATGTAAGCACCATACCATCAACTGATGAAGACTGAGAAATTTCATTTTCAACTCAATCATGAACTGTATTTTATTATTTAGCCTGATCTAAATGAGTGAAAGAATTTCATATTGATGAAAATATTGACATAGATAGTGATAAAGATTGAATTAATGACAATGACATAGATAATATAAATGATGATTCATTTAAAAAATGAACTAGTTATAAAGTTAATTATAGTGGAAACAATGAAAACAATACTAGTATAACACTAGTTTGATATAATGATAAAAAAGAAAATTTACAATATAAAATCGCATTAAATAAAAAAATAAATAAAGACTATTCTTGAGATCTTAAAGCAGTGGTCAAATCATTGCCAAGGTACAACAAGCAGAAAAAGGAAATATATGTCCCATTTGCAACAAATGAAATATTTATATATTCAAAAGATTCAATTTGAGATTTTTTAGAATATAGAATTGATCAAGATATAAATCTTGATAGCGACTGAGATTGAATCAAATGAAATGATATTGACAATAAAAATCATCCATCTTTAAAACAATGAAGTATTTTTTCCATAAAAAGATGAGACAAAGAAAGTCAAATAATGCAACTTACGGTTATATCTTGAAAAAAATGATCATGAATAAATAGAAAAATAATATGGTGAAAAGAAATAGAAGCAAAAGATTTTAGTATATTTTCAAATACAGATCAGGTCTTAGTATGATCAGAAATATACTTTTGGATTTCTTGATTGGATGATGAAAGTAAATATCCGATTGAATGGGATTTAGATGGAGACTGAAAAGCAGAAGAAAAAGACAAAAATTTTGTTAGATATAAATATGAGTATCCTGGACATTATATAGTTAAAACAAAAATTACTGATAAAGATTGAAAAATCTTAGAAGCTCGCCTCAATGTAGAAGCAAGAGAAAAAGTAGAAAATGAAATTGCCACCACAAAACCGATTGCAGGTTTTAGTTATAAAATAAGCTGACCACTAGCAAAATTTACACAAGAAAGCATGGTTGATCCAAATCTAATAAACCAAGAATTTGATTCATTATGGAAATTTTGAAATTGAAATATTTCAACACAAGCCAATCCAGAATTTCTATATTCTAGAACATGAGATTATATAATAGAACTAATTATAACTGATTCACATTGAAAAAGCTCATCTGTAAAAAAAGAGATAAAAATTGAGGAAATGGAGCTCGAGACATGGATTGATGAAATCACTGAAACCTGAACAAGTGTTATTATAAAACCAGTAGAAAACAAAGCTGAAATTGTAGAAAAAGAAATTATCAAAGAGGAAGTAATTACATTTGAAAACAATCAAGTTTTAATTAGTACACTAAAATATATATGAATATTTATTTTATGAATAATATGAATAATTTTTGCTTATTTAATAATCCTAAAAATAAAACATCCTGATTACTCATTTTGAGAAATTGTTGAAGAAGAAAGAGAGAAAATACTGTCTTTAATAGAATGAGAGCCATATATACCACCAACTCATGAAATTAAAACAGAAGTTGCAAAATGAATATGAGAGGTACTTGAAAGCGATGAAGAATATGAAGAAGTAGAATCTGAAAAGCAAGCTAATGTAGATGAAGAAAATACTAATGAAGATAGTATTGATGAAGATAATTTTGATGAAGATAGTTCTGATGAAAAAAATATTGATGAGGATAGTCAGATACAATCAGGCGACAATGCAAAAACTAACACAAATGACATATTTGATTTTGATGAAAGCAACCCAGATGATAACAATATTAAAGATAATAAAGATACACAAATATTAAGCGATGATACTCAGCCTGATTGGTTGCAATCTTGAAATGAGCAATCTACTAAAAGTACTGATTCAGATCAATTTCCAAAAGATTTTTGAGATCTAAATAAAGAAGCTGATAAAGAAAAATTAACCAACGATGTTAATATTGACAGTAATCAAGATGATTTTGATTTATCTAACTTTAGTAAATCAAATAATAATCCAGAGCCAGAAGATAACAAAATGGATTCAAAAGAAAATGATAAAATAGTTCCAAATCAAACCGCTTTGCCACCAACACCCCCTACATTACCACCTAATCCTATCAATAATGATTCTGTAACAACAGAAAGTAGCCATATATCACCTCCACCTCCACCCCCACCTTTAAACACAGATTTAGAAAACAAATCCAATGAAAAATTAGATAAGCCATTAGAAAACTTAAACAAATGAGATGAAAACAAAAAAGAAGAAATAAAATGAGACAGTGCAGAAATCCCAGATTGGCTGAAATAGTTCTAAAATATAAATTTCTAAAAATCTAAATGATAAATACTAATGAGTTCATTGAAAATCTAAATAAGAAATTTGTTCTTTGAACTTTTACTGAAAACGAGCTTAAAACAATGATTAATAAAGAAATTGAAAATGAATGATGAAAAATTGACAAACAAGATTTTAAAAAAATATTTTGAATGATTAATAAATCACAATCCGAAGCTTGAAAAAAAGTATCATACTGAATTAATAAAAGTATAGAAAATACAACTTCGAATACCACCTCTTTATCGGGTATAAATTTACAAATTCCAAATATTTCAGACCATAAAAGCATAAAAGCTAAAACTCAAACAAAATATTGAAAAAAATGAGATGAAATAAAAAGCAAATCTGAAAACAAAATGGTAAGTCAAAGCAGTAAAACTGCTACTGAATCTAGTATATCTTGACCATCAAAAACTAAATCAGGTGTTGTTAAAAAAATAGCTATTTGATCCGTTTCCATCGTACTTTGAATATCATGATTATTATGACAAACTGACGAAGAAAAAGTAAAACTATTTAAAAAACCAAGTCCATCTATAGAAACTACAGCATCAAAGGATATCAAAAAAGCAGCAGAACAAATAATAACACCTTAAACATTTTTTAAAAAAGCTCTTCACCATCTGTCAATCATTCTCATTTAACTTGAGCTTTTTCAGGAATTACAAGTTTTTTGATCTCAGACAATTGTTCTGCAGGATTATGAATAAACCTTTTCATTTCAGTATCTTTGAGTTTTTCAATTCTTATTTTTTTCTTTTTAATATCAATTTGTTCTAAAATTTGAGAATCTAGATTATTTTTAAGTGAAGAAATCTTTAAGCCTTCAAGCGAAGAAAGAATGTCAATTGAATTTCTTCTATTAATATGAAAATCAAAAGCAGCAATTAAATTCACAATATTCTCTCTTTCTTGAGGATCAAAACTATCAGCTAAATCATAGTCTTGTAGCTTCTTAAATGTAGACAAAATCGGTTCAAATCACTCAATTGAAATGACAAAGAAGGAAAATCATTCTTCATAAAAACAAGTTTTCTTCAAATTAGAAATTTCTGCAGCTGGTATTATAAAAAATATAGTTTTATAAATATCATCTTTATTTTTAGTAAGCTTAACTTTCTTAGCTGTATTTTTTACCTGATCACTAATATAGTTTTGCAAATTTGCAGATCTAGACATTTTAGCATCAAAAATGATATATTGTCATAAAAATTCTACTAAAAAATCTGGCTTCAGGGAACCATCAAAGTTGTCTGGCAAAGCACTATTTTCAAAAAATGAAAATCAAAACTCTCATTTTTGACAAACATCCTTCATTTTAGATACAGAAGAAATTTCATGCTCACTCCACATTCTATCTCTCTCATTTTCAATCTCTTGAATTTTTTGTTCATCTTCTCTTCTTACTCTCATTTTTTCATCCTCATAACCCTTTCTAGAATTATCAAGCTCTGTTACTTTATTTTCAAAATCCTTTTCACGTCTATCTTTTTCACTTTCAAGCTTTGTCAATTTTTTTTTAAGCTCATTAGATTCATTTATTAAAAATGTACTTTTTTCTCTATAAGAAGTAAGTTCTGCAAACATTTGTTTATTTTTTCAAATCTGTTCGCTTCTTTCTTTCTTTTCTTGTTCAAATTCAGATCCGATTTCTCAAACCTTCTTATTTTTTTGATCAAGCTCAAGCGTTAATCTTTCATTTTTTTCAAAAGCCCTTCTGTTTTCCTCTTCAAGCTTTTCAATTTTTGAAATCAAGTCTAAGTCTAAAGGTTTTTTAAATAACTTTTCTGTGATTAGAAAGGTGAACACTGCTCATATTCAAATTAAGATTATTATGTCCATGTGTAGTGGGGTAATTTTTAAATTTTTGTAATTTTTGAAATTCTAATTTTATAATTTTTAATTTTTTATCACACCAACTATACTACAGCTTTGCTATAAGCTCAATTTCTATCAAAGCATCTTTTGGCAATCTTGAAATCTCTATTGTTGATCTGGCTGGCTTATGACCTTCAAAAAAACTTTCATAAATTCAATTTACTACTTGAAAATCTTCTATATTTTTTAAAAAAATTGTTGTTTTAATTACTTTCGATTTATTTGATCAAGCTTCTACTAATACAGATTGTAAATTTGATAACACTTGCTCAGTTTGTTTTTTAATTCCTCACTCAACAATTTGCATTGTCTTTGGATCTAAAGCAATTTGACCAGAACTAAAAATGAGTCAATTAAACTTTATTGCCTGGCTATAAGGTCACAAAGCTTCAGGAGCTTTGCTAGTATTAATTATTTGCATAAATTATAATTACCTTGAAATTATCTTTATGTTTAAGTAACGAGTCAAGAAAAAAGTATTTGACTTTTTAACATAATAACAATATAGTAAAATACAATTTTTATAAATTAAGTAAATACTATGTGAAAAAAACCATTAATCATAAATCCTTCAACTGACTGAAGAACAGTTATTCCAAAGATATTTAGTCATATGTCAGATAATTGACATAAACATGATTTTAAAGAATCTTTAACTAAAAGAAAGAAGTTTTGAAAAGCTCTTGATAGCTTTGAAGAGTTGAGAACTGAAGGTCAAATATTATTTGAAGATTCAGAAAAACAAACTGTCGATGCTGAAAATTTACCGGTTTGAAAATGTCAAAAAAGTATCAATGAGGTTGTTTGTGAATTATTAATCAACATTTTTCAATCTGAAGAGTGATACGATGATGATTTTAATTGTCTTGAAATCAGTTCTTTAAATCAGATAAGAGCAATGTCAAAATTTAAATATGTTGAAAACCTATTATACATATGAGAGATAATGATGATAAATATGACAAACAAGTTTCATCCTGACGCATTAGAAGCCATATGAGAATTAGATCCAAAAAAATTAATTTTATTATCATCAAATATTTTGGAACTTAATTGAAAACAAATTAGAGCAATAAATAAATCCCTATCTTGAGAACAAATATTAGCTCTAACACATGATGATGTAAATACATTAAAAGACTTAACTGCTAATCAAATACAAGCTTGTTCGTACTTATCAAGTACTCAAATTTACACACTTGAAACTATAATTATGCAATTAGATCTTAAAATTATTATATCAATAGGAACAAATGAGATACCAGAATGATTGTTAAAAGCTATGAACACCAATATATTAAGTGTTAAAAATGAAATGTCTTTTGCTTATATTAAACACTTCACTCCAAAACAAATCGAGCCACTAAAAGGAAGATATAACTATATTAGTGCTAAGCAATGGTCATACCTATCCAATTTTTCTTATGAACAGATGGAAGTATTAGTTTCTGTATGAATCGAAAATATAAGTCAATTTATCAATAAGATAATGTTAATAAAAAGCTTAGAAAAACTCAACCCTGTCAATCTAAAAACGTTTTTAATTTCAGAGAATTATTCAAATGCAAATCTTGACTCAGTTTGGAAAACATGAAAAGTAAATAACTCTTGGGAATTATAATATTTAAAGCTAGTTTTAAGTACCAAATATTAAATTTAATTGAATCAAGATAATATTTTCATTATTATAAAAATAAATTAATTTATTTTTTCTAAATGATATCTTGAGACATAGATAAACCACTAGCCTTAACCTTTTTGTGACTTTCCCTTTTTGGAATCATAATGATATCTTCTGTTTCTGTTTATGAAAGCTATTTACTTACAAGTCTTAAGCTTTCAAAATGACTTTGAAATGAAGTATCTAATTCCTTTTATTTCATTAGGTGAATAAAATATTTTCTTGCTTCATTGCCAATATTTTTTATCACAATGAGAATTCCTTATATATTTTGGAAAAAAATTGCTCCAATGGCTTTTTTAATTTCCTTATTTCTTTTAATAATCTTATTTATCCCCTGACTCACAAATGATTATGGAAGTGCTAAATCTTGGATTAATGTTCCTTTTTTACCTTCAATACAACCTTCTGAAATAATGAAAATTTCTCTAATTTTTTATTTTGCACTCTGGCTTGAATCAAAACGTAATAAAGTAGCAACATTTAAAAATTGATTCCTTCCTTTTGTAATACTAATTTCATTTATAGTACTATTAATTGGTTTACAACCTGACTTTTGAGCAGTGCTTGTAATATGTTTCGTGGCATGATCAATGTTCTTCATATGATGATGAAACCTTTGGCATATTTTTTGAGCATGAATAATTTGAATAATACTATCAACGCCAATTATACTCACTCATGAATATATCTACAAAAGATTTCTAGCCTTTCTAAATCCAGATTTTGATATCTGATGATCTTGATATCAAATAAAACAAGCCCTTATAACAATTGGATCTTGAAATTTATTTTGAGCTTGATTTGGAAAATCTGTACAAAAGTTTTGATATTTACCTGAAGTGCAATGAGATACAATTTTTGCTATTGCAGCAGAAGAACTCTGATTTATAAGAATATTTTTTGTCGTTGCTTGTTATTTTTTCATTGCCTATAGGGGGTTAAAAATAGCAAATAGGGCACCTGATAGATTTTCTATGTTACTTGCAACTTGAATTACTGCACTAATAATATTCCAAGCATTTATTAATATATCAGTCAATCTTGCAATCATGCCTCTTACAGGGCTCACACTTCCATTCGTATCTTATTGATGAAGCTCTCTGATGACAATGATGTTTGCAAGCTGAATACTGCTTTCAATATCAAGATATTCACTTAATGTAAAATCTAATATTTTTTCTTAAATATGAAAATTATTAAATGAAAAGTGATAAAATGAGAAGGAAAATGAAAAGCAATATGATTTCCTACACTTAATATTCAAGTTTTAAAAACTTCTATTGCCTTCTGAGTATATAAAGTAAATATCATAATTAATTGAGAGTTATACAAATGAGCTTGATGCTTACTTGAAAAAAAAAATGTATTTGAAACACATGTCTTAGATTTTGATCAAGATATTTACTGACAAGAAGTAGAAATAATAATAATTAAAAAAATTAGAGATAATATAAGATTCGAAAATATTAACAAACTTTCTAATCAAATACAAAAAGATATTTCAATTATTAGCAATACTGAAATAATAGTTTTAACTTTTTGAACTTTTGACCTATTTCACAAATGACATCAATTTTATTTACAACAAGCCAAAAAATATTGAGATAAATTAATCACTATAATAGGAAGAGACCTGACAGTTGCAAAACTTAAATGATCTAAGCCAAGACAAAATGAATATGATAGATTGAAACAAGTAAAAAAATCATGAATTCCAGATAAAATTTATCTTTGAGATAAAGTTAATTTCCTAAATTGTTTATCAAAACTCAAAGCTGATATAGTATGTCTTGGATATGATCAAAAATCGCATTTACAATTTAACTTAGAAAAATATTTAAAAGAAAATAAATTAAAAATTGAAATAATAGTAATCAAATGATATAAACCAGAAATATATAAAAGTTCTAAATTATAGTCCAAATGCTTCTAAGGTTTTTTATTGAAATTTGTCCAGGCGCACTAGATTTCCCAAGCTCCATTGGACAATATGCCCACTGAGATCAGAGCATTGGACAAACTACTCTTGATTGTTTTCACGACTCTCACATAGCGATAACTACAAATTTCACTCATTTTTTATTTAAATTATCACAAAGCCTATAGATCTGGATATTATCAAATTCTAATAATGATGTTGAAACATATTTAATATAATCAGGTTCAAATTTTAACATCCTATCAATAGTTCAGAGCATATTTGTCATTTTTGGAGTTTTATTCCAATTATGAAATGAAATGATTGATTTTGTATCTCATTTATTTTCCAAAATCTCCTTAATAATCTCATCTTCTGTATGAAAACCAATATCAATATAATCAGCTCAACATTTACATATTTTTATTAATTTCTCCTTTCTACTATTTTCACTTCATTCAAAAGTTCATTTTTCATCTTCTCTTTTACAAACTCAAATCAAAGCGCATGGTTTTTGTGATATAATTTCTTCAATATCATCAATGGAAATATTATCAAACCAAATCTCAACTAAATCTGGATCAAACTTCTTAACTTGTTTAAAAAATTCAAAAAGCTCATTTTTGTCTTTTGGAACGCAAGGGATACATATTTTCTTCATAGAGATTTACTTAATCATGTATTGATTTTATGCTATTTTAAGTATAGCTGTCAAATTTATTAAAATTCATTTGAGAAATACAAGTCACTCATATATCATATAATTAGATAAATTATAATGAATAAAACAAAAAAAATCATAATCACATGAACACTTATTATTATAACTATTTTAGCTATAATGTTTTTTATTAAATATTTAGATTACTATGTACATACTCTTGGCTCAACTAATAAAATTCAAATAACAAATAGTAAATCAAAATCATGAAATACAACTACTAGATCTGTGACCAATAAAACAACTAAAGACAATGAGGCACAAAACGAAGTAAACAAAGAAAGTAAGTCATCTGCAATATGAAAATCTAAAATAAAAAATACAAGCTTGAAATATAATAACATAGGAGATATTAAGAATAACAAATCAATATGATTTAAAATTTCTAATAATTATGAAGCTTGAAGCCTGTGAGAAGAAAATCAAGATAGGGATTGAGATTTGCTTACAAATATTCAAGAATCTTCCGGATCTCTATTGCTAATTAAAATATATAAAGAAAATAATTGTGATGAAATTGAGAATTCAAAAAGTATTACTTCATTTACAGACCCAAATAATCGAGATAGTGATAATGATGGAATTAGCGATTGAAAAGAGTTTAACTTAAATCTTAATCCAAACTTAAAAGATACAGATTGAGACTGACTTATTGACTGAATAGAGCTTAAAAATAGAAAAAATCCAAACTGCAAAGATAATACTGAAGATAAGTATACAGATAGTGATTGAGATGGGCTTTTTGATTCTACTGAAATTGCTTACAGCATATGAGATTTATCGCTAAACTTAAATATTGAAAATATAGATTCAGATTCAGATTGAATTTTTGATTGAATTGAAGATTTTGACAATGATGGCTTGAGCAATCTTAAAGAACAAAATATATGAACAAGTTTAATTAATCACGATAGCGATCAAGATTGACAAAGTGATTTTGAAGAATTAAAACTTTGATCTGATCCAATTAATCCTTACTCAAAAACCTTGATTGATAACTCTTGATTATTTGAAATATTTAAAAATAAATATTCACTTAAAACTAAAGAAAATTTAGAATTATCTTGAGCTATAATTCATATTTCGATGCAAGACCTTGACTGAGATTTACTCACAAACATTGATGAACAAAAAATGTGAACAGATCCAAATAATAATGATACAGATTGAGACTGAAAGCTAGACTGACAAGACCCAGATCCTTTAACTTGTAACTATAATTATATTTGCGATAAAGTTGATTCTGATTGAGACTGAATAAATGATAAAAATGAAATAAATTGATGGATCTGATTTTGATCAAAAACTTATTACACAAATTATCTGATCAACGATTCGGATTGAGATAAGCTATCTGACTGATATGAACTTAGAATATGATCCAATCCTATGAACGATGACACAGACTGAGACTGATTTTTAGATTGAGTTGAAATAACTGTTTCAAAAATTCGCTGAATTAGTCCAAGTGTTAATCTAGATATCATTGATGAGAATGATGATTGAATTTCTGATGAATGGTCTTTGTTGTATGATAATTAAAATATGAAAATATTAAACCTGCTCAGTCTTATAATCAATCTGAGAAATAGTCATTGTTAGCAATCAATCCTCAAATTTTGCAGAAATTTGTATAGTATCATCTTCTCTTAAAATATCTTCAACAGTTCAGGGATTTTTCATTGCTCTAATTATTTGCTCCCCCCCTTCTTTTCAAATCAACTCTTTGCATTTAGCCTTATCTAATAGTCTTGCATATAATTCATCTGTAACACTATGACTAATATCTAGCATTACACTTGGCATTTCCAATCATTTTTCTCAATCCACTGATAAAATTTCTGATTGTATTATTCACTCAATGACCTTACTTGGCTTTCACTCGTTATCAAGATAATCATGCAAGCCTCTTTTATCTCTTCTATCAAAACCAAAAGTAATTCTTCAGTTTAATTTTCCAAGACTTTTGTTTATACTAGCCATTAATGCTCTAATTTTTCAATATGGCAATCTATTTATTACAGCTGGATCTGGATTTTCAACAATCCACTCACTATTTCATCAAGTTTCATCTCATCATAATCATATTGTCATACTTGGATTATATTTTACAATTTCCCTTACTCCATTTAAAAATTCTTTAGTAACTGATAATCATGCCTGTGTTGACAAATCATTCTCGTCCGCTCTTCATTCAAGAAAATCAATTAATAATTTTCTAAAAGCATCTCTATTTTCATTAGTAAATCATATAATATCAATTCTGATATCAATTCACGACGATCATCTGATTGATTCAAAAAAAGCATCTTTTGAAAGCTCTCCTTTATAAGTATATTTTAATGTATCATGTTTTATTTCTAAATTATCTAAATCACTAATTATTTGCCTCGCATGATCAAAATTCTCTTCTGAAATAGTTGGAGAAATAAACTCTGCTGACAAATTTAACTCTGAAGATGATTTTTCAACAAGCTTAACAAGACTGTCTGGACTAACTAATTCTCATTTTTTGACAGCTTGCAACAGTACTCAACTTATTTTGCCATCAACCACAACCGGGTAAGGCTTTCAGCCTAAAATAAAGGATTCTCAGGCATATTCAGTTAAAATTTGTAATTCTAATGCTAAATGATTATCACCATGCAATTTTGTATCTTCTGAAGTAAATCCATTAACACCTATTTTTCTATTATCATCAGTATTTGCAACACTAACCTCAGATCAACTATTCGCATTCCTAAATGCCTTTAATCCTCAACCATCCTTATCAACCGTTGAAAATCAAATTCAAAAATTAAATTCATTTAATATTATTCATTCAACAGCCTTTTTATCTAATACTCATTTCATTGTATTGACATGGTTAATTATTGCATCTTGAACTTCTTTTTTATTAATTATCTTTTCTGCAACAATATCAATTGAATCAGTTCAAAATAACACTTCTACAAAGCTTTTATCTCAAAGAGAACCTTCTGGTATGGAATATGTAGTATTTTTATGAGTTGCAGTTAAAAATCTTCATCTTGGATATCTATTACTTTCTCATGCTTTATTAAATCAAGATTGAGAATAAAAATCATCAAAATTTCAAATATGCTCAGCTTTAAAAGCAGCTTTTATAACATCTGCAAGCTCAGGAGACAATTTATCATTAATTCTTTTTAATTTAAAAGTAACATTAACAGCAGTATCTCATTTATTAATTCTTTGAATTGGAACTAGAGGATGATTTTCTCAAATAACTCACATTAGAGATCTTCATATTCCAGACAATTCTCAAGTTTCAGCATCATTTATGATTCATCTATTGAATTTAATTAGTTTTGTTCATGCTTTATGTGATAAATAATATATAGCACTTGCAACATTTTCTTCCAATATATTGTCTCATACATTTGATATAAAAAGTTCTTTTCATCAAGGTCAAGATCTGATGTCAAAATCAATTTCATCAATTGCATTAAACAAAAATTCTCTTCATCACCTCTTCCTTCTTTCATTTAAAAGTTTTTTAAATTCTATTCATTCATCTTTTCAAAATAAATCATGAACAACATGTCTAAGCTGAGTAATTCATGTATTATATAAAACATCATGAATTGTACAGTCTACTCCTAACTTTTTTCTTATAGTTGATATTGTATTTAATAATACATTTCACAGCTTATTTTTTTCAATATTTGTTTTACAAATGGTGATTTCTGATCACGTATTACTATGATCAATACTAGGCATAAAACAATCTGGTTCTGATTGTTTTAAGAAAATTATTTTTTTTTCTTCATAATTAGCATCCGAACAAAAGTAATTAAAAATATTTTTCATTTAGATAAATAATTAATTTATCTAATAATTATAGCACATTATATGGATAAATTCAACACAAAATAGCTTTATAATCCAATTTTTGCTACCATTTCTTAGCAAAAAAGTAAATTATTTCACACATCACTTTATTACAACATCTAATAGCATTGTCAAAAGATTTTAACAAACCACTTGTTTACTTAAAACTAGTAATTCATAAAATTAATTAGTTTGCTAAATATTTAATACTATATCTATATGGAAACTACAAAATTTAAGAAAATTATTTCTTGTTTTACAATTTTTAGTATGCTCTTTATTCAGAATTTCAGCTTTATCTGAAATTTGCAATGAGCATACAACCACTCAAGCCAAACCTCTATTTTAAATGAATCTTGAACAATGACAGGAACTTCCCTATTTGATTCATTATCATGAGCAAATGTCACAGATGATGATATGCTTGATTTTCAATTTGAAATTGCAGACTGAACCTTTGATGGCGTCATGGTTGAAATTGAATATTCTACATGATCTGACGTAGATTGAACATTAGTCTATAGTTGAATGCATATTCTAACTTGATGATTTATTGAGATTGACAATGAGCATATTTTTTTATCAGCACTTTGGATGTGATCTGAATGATTTGCAACTTGAGCACATCTTGATATAGATTTATTCTCTTCTTGATATTATATGATATGAGTAACCCCATGATCATGATCAAGTCACTTATGATATATGCATCCTGATTCAATGTTTTACGAGTTTTATTTTGATCACAGTTGAAGTTGAGAAGTTATAAATATTGCTAATATGACCACAGCTATGACTCAACTTGCAGAAGTAACAGACTTTGTTTGATCCTCTTTAATGAGTGCAAGCTCTCTCACCTTTCATGCACAAGTAAATTTTGATATCGATGTTCCTTGAGTTTGACTTGGGATTGTCACTATTCCTGATTGAACCACAATTACTGATCACAACTCAGGTACTCTAGATTTGAGTCAATTATCTTTTTCTTGAATAACAGCTGAATCAATCTTATCATTTAATGATGTATATTTAAGGTGAGCAATGAGTTTTTGAATGCCAAATTTAAATCTTGATTTTTCTAAACCTATTAAAATCTGATTTCCTGTATGATCATATACCTGATCTACTATTGAAATGGAAGTAAAACATCATTGAGATTTATATTTTTGAAGCGGGTGACTTACTCATCTTTCTTGAGCAACATGCAATTGATGAATGGCTAGCACTTGAAATAATATTGCTACTGTTTCTTGAGGTATAGCAGAAATTTATACTTGTAGTGCTTCTGAATTTTGAGCTTTTGAAGAAAATGATGATCATTGATGAAATTTAAGTCCTGAAATTACACAAACATGAACAATTTCAAAAATAACTGATAGCTACTACCATCTTGACTGAATTAGATTCAATCAAAGTTGAGCTTGAATAGTACACTATTGAACATGATCAAGCTCTTGAGACTTAACTCAAACATGAGAAATAACTTATTGATATTTAGCTGATTGATATTTTGATTTTACAAGCCTAAGCATTTCTGATGATTATTTCTTCAAAATAGAGTTTCAAGCAGAATCCTGAAGCTGAACCGAAACTCCAATAATGCTCTTAAAACTCTGAGGGATTGAAGTAATTGATATTGTAAACATTTGAAGCATAATTCCTCAACTTTGACCAGTTAGTAGCTTTTCTTGAAATTCTATAAATGATGCAACTTCTATCACAATTAGTGCTCAAGTAAATTTTGATATTGATATTCCAAATCTTTGAATTGCAATTGTTACAATGCCATATAATACAACATTATCAGATCATAGTTGAAATCCTATTAATCTAGCCGATCTTTCTCTTTGATGATTATCGACTGAATCTTTGTGATTACTTACATCACTTGATTATAAATGATGATTTGCATATTGAATGTCTTGAGCTAATCTAGATTTTTCTAAACCGGTTAAGATATGAATACCTGTTTGAACTTATACATGAGAATTTATTGATATTGAAGTAAAACACCATGGCGAGATATCTTTCGGAAGTGGATGACTCACAGCCACTTCTTGAGCTGAATGCAACTCTTGAATACCTAATATTAGTTCAAACATAGCCACTGTTTCTTGATGAGTTGCAGAGATATATACATGTAGCGCTTCTGAGTTTATAGCTCATGATTCAACTTCTTTACCAGCTACTATGTCTCCTGAAATTACAAGTACGTGAATGATAATTAATATTACTGAAACCTGAGCAAGTCTTGCTAATATTGACTTTAATCAAGCAGGAACTTGAATAGTAAATTATTGAACTGATTCATGAAACTTATCATCTTCATGAATTATTGATCAATCTTGAAATTTTGAATTCTTATGACTTAACTCTTGAACAACATACTATTATTTAATTTCTTTTACAGATCTAACATGAAGCTGAGCTAGTAGCATGATATATAATTTTACTACACTCGTTCCACCTGAAATAGCTCCGCAAATCATAAATGCGTGAAATATTGTACAAATCACTGAATCCTGAGCATTACTAACCTGAGTTACATATAACCAAATATGATCTTGAGTAGTTCACTTTTGAACAAGTTCTTCATCACTAGTAAATTCTTGATCAATAATTTGATGAGAATTTGAATTCATATGACTAAACGAACACACTCACTACTTCTACAAAATATCATTTACAAATGAAGCATGAAGCTGAACAGAATCAATGATTTTTGATTTTGAAACTCCATTCTGAGCTTGACCACTTATAGATGAAACATACGATTTACCAATTGTATTTAAACTTTCCAACGATTGAGAAAGCGGTCAATCTTGAACTATAACATTCACACTTACAAACGAATTTCCTACTGAATTTTCTGAAGATATAACTTGAATATACGAAATGAGAATTTGACTAGATAAAGATTTTGACTTTGATATTTGAAATGTAGAAATTCTAAATTATTCTTGAGCAATTTCTTGAATTGAATGTATTGGACTTGACGAAATGGAAAGCATTAAAGAAAAAATTATAATATGCAATCAAACTTGAGATTTTGATCTACTTTCATGAGAAAAACTTTCTTTTAAACTAACATGAATTACTAATCCTAGCTCGCCTTGAAAATACATGGCAAATATTATGTTAATGACTACACACGAAGAATTTTTCAGATGAGAAATTGATATAAAAAATACATGAGATACAAGCTACCCTGTCATTGACACAATAGAAGTAATAGATCCATACAATCTTGTTGTTATATTTTCAGAACCAATAAGTCTTCAATATACTTCAGCTTGAACACCTTCTATTTTTACAAGTATTTCACCAGACCTTAATGTAAATTCATTTTGGGACGACCACGAGTCACATAAAAAATTATTTATTGGTACAGATGCACAAACAAATGGTTTTTCTTATGAAATAACAATAAATTGAATATGAGATTTTAGCTGAAATTACGCTCCTCCTTTAACTTGATCATTTGTTTGATTTAACACAGAAGACAAAATGATTGATTATGTAATTCCATATAAATTCGCTCAATGAGAAACAAATGTTCCTGTTGATATCTACTGAATGAATTGACTTTTTTCTTTATCAGCTCCTTCGACAAGTCAAATAAACTTATGATCTTGAATAACAATAAATTGATCAATTACAAAACATGATAGTAATCATATTAGTTTTCATGTTGACGTTTGAGTCAATGCTAGCATAAGATCGCGCGATGTAAGTTTTACTGATTCATCTAATACCTATACTGCTTATTGAGCAATATTTATAGACAAAGATTTTGACAATTTAGTTGAATCTTTTTGAATATTTACAGAAAGCTTCGATGCATGAAACAATTCTGGGCAAATAAAAATCAATTTTAATGATTCTATTACTTCTGCTTGAACTGTATCAGTTGAAAAAACATATTCATGATGATCAGACTCTTGATTATCACCACAAGTTTCTTGAACTTCATATAGTTGAAATGATTTATTTATAAGCTTCACAAATGTTGAATCTTGAAATTTTTATGAACTAAGTTTCGATTGATTAACATTTACAAATAAATTAATGGACGAATATATGAAAACTTGATTTGATTTTTTTGCACCTTGATGAAATTTTAGTGATATGATTGTTCCACCAATTATAATTGATTCTAAACCATTTGATTGGTCATTTGATATTCCTGTTAAAGATCCAACAAATACATGATTGACTATAGAAGTATTTTTTGATCAAGATTTACAAACTGCAACATTAACAAGTGATAATATTAAACTTAAAAAAGACTGAGATAACTCAAGTTCTATTCCATGAGTAATTTCTTACACTTGAGCAAATTCAATATACAAACTTACTTTTATTACTACTGCAGCATTAGAAAATTGACTAACATACTTTCTGGAACTATCTTGAAATATTAAAAGTGATAAATCAATGTGACTCGTTTGAAATGCAGAACAATGAAATGGGCATAATATATACTTCACTACAATGCCAGACTACTCCAACATAGTTAGTTGAGGATGAGGCGGATGATCAGTAACTTATACTCAACCTTTTTATATTCAAAACAACGTACCTTTCTATTGAGCCTCAGATGTGCCTAAAGATGCAAAGATGCAAATAGTATTTAACGAAATTATTGATACATCAACTGTTGATGAAAATGTTTCTCTTGATGAAATAAATAGTGCATGAGAAATAATTTCTAATGTTTGAGGATTAAGTATTTCTTATAATGACGACTATTCCCCTACTACAATATTTATTGACGCCTGAACTCTAAATGAATCTTCTAATTATAGATTAACTCTAAACAATGGATCTTGATGAATTCAATCTGTTAAACAGCAAAATCTTGATTGATGAGACTTTATTTTAGAATTTACTACATGACAAGGACTTGCATCTGCTGTGGATTTTGACATTGTATGGGATTATAATGAGCCAGATCTTTCAAGAATTGAAATTTGATTTTCTTCTCCAATTGATGAATCAACAATAACTCTACAAAACATTAACCTTTTCTCTAACTGATGATCTAAAGAAACAATTTGAGTAAATTATAATTTTGAATGAAACTACGTTGTAATAAAACCAGCAAATAAATTATCTGAAAATACTGACTATACTCTAATATTAAAATCAACAATTACCGATCTAGCTTGAAATACTATTAATACTTGAAATTTAGTAAATTGATTTGTTGAAAATTGAAGCAATGTTGAAAAACAATTTACAACTTGAAATTCATCTACATTTATAAGCAACGTTTGGGTTGAAGATTTTTATGCAACTTCAGATAAAATTGAACTTTGGTTCTCATGAGATATTGAAAATTGAACTTCTAAATCTACATATACTATTAAAGAATGTATAAATTTTAATCACTCAACATCAGGAAATCCAGAAACTTATTGTAACTCAAATTGAACTACTATTTCTTTAGATAGCGCCACTATAAAGTATGATGATGATGAATACGGTGTATCAATAGAAAATTTAAGTATATCGTCTAGTGATACTTGAAAAGAAACTATCGTTGAAGTTACTTTAAATAACATAGAAGATTCGTATTGAAATGCTCTTTGAACATGAATCTGACAAAATCAATTTCATTTTCCTGTATTTTCCGAAGAAGTACAAAATGAATTTATAGGAGACAATCAAGGTATGGCAATGAGTGCTCACGTAAGCCCCCAAAATAACATGGCATGAGAACAAACTCTTTATTTTATTGATTTCCCAATTCAAAAAAGTTTATCTGCTTGAGAAACTGTTTTAGTTAAATTTCCTAAACAATTTGACTTAAGTAGTGCAAGTCTTGACTCAAGCAGTCCTGTAAATTTTATTAATTGAGACACAAATTGAACTGCTAAATTTTCTTCTGTTACAAAACATTCAGAAAAAAATGCGCTTGTATATACAGTTAATAACTGATATACACTTCAGGATAATGATTTTATAATTTCAGATATTACATGAATTATAAATCCTACTCAGCCAAAAGATTTTTCTACTGATGGATACGTAGTAGAAATAAGCACTTACAACTCAAATGATGTCATGCTTGATAAGCTAAATTCTAATCCAATATTTATTAAAGCAGCTCCTACTTGAGATAGTGCAAAAACTATAACTATTCAAATGAAAGATGCAGCAAATGATAGTGCTATAAATACTGCTAATATGGTAATGCATTTACACTCACCTGACTGATATTCAGAATTGCTTACAGATTCTAATGGTCAGATAATTTATACATGAAGCGTTAATGAATATTACTGACTATCTATAGATCCATTTGTAATGATAAATACTAACTGAAGCTATAGTGAAAGTGACTATGTTTCTGAAGGTAAATTTTATGACATATATCTTTCTAGCAACAAAACGATAGATGTTATGCTTAAAAACACAACAACAAGTAATGATCTTATTGAAATATCTTGATCAATTAGCGGTCTTGTATGAGAAGAAGTAAGAGTTTGGTTTGCCTCACAGGTTTGATACTTTGAAAGAGATTTAAATGATTGAAATGCTATAACAACCTCTCCTTACAGCTATACAATCAAGGTTCCGAAAGATGCATGATTTTCAAGTCTTTGAATTATGCCTCTTATGAAACATGACTTTGCTTCCGGATGATCATATGAAATGCCAGACTGGCAACCACCAAGACCTATTGACATAAACGTGGAAGAAAGTGATATTTCTTGAATGAATTTCAGTATAGCAACTCCAGACAATAACTTAACAATTATTGTTCAAGATGAAACTGGATTAGCTATCGCAAATGCTCATGTATATACCTACTCTCCTTCTTGAGATACTATGTGACTTTATTGAGATACTGACACATCTTGAGAAAAAACATTTAAAGTGTGAAGATGAGTTTATACTTACTGAGCTTATATAGAATGACTTCCTCCAATTTCTGAAAAAACTATAAGCATTGAAACAGATAATAGTGATTATTCAGTTACACTAGAAGTTGCAGTTCCTGATCTTACAATTAAATGAACTGTTTTAAATTGAAGTGATCCTGTATCAAGCGTTGGTATATATGCATACAATGAGTGAGATTGAAATTTTGCTAACACAATGACTGATAGCAATTGAGACTACACTTTATATGTTGATGACTGAACTTGGAAAGTATGATGATGGGTAGAATCATTTGGTCCACTTGAAGAGCAAACATTTACGGTTAATTGATCCTCACTTACAGATAAAAACTTTACAATTGATTCTAGTAGTATATTTGCTGTTGCTTGATCAGTTAATTTAGCAAGTTGAACATGAGTAGACTGAGCTAATATATTTGCAGAAAGCACTGATTGAGATTATACAAAATGATGATTTGCTTTCTCAGATGATGAATGAGACTTTACATTAAATCTCAAAGAATGATCTTATGAGGTATTTTCTTACCATCCTGAATATTGAGAAATTTGAAAGAAATTTGTAAGTATTGACTCTTCTGGAAATATCAGTACATGAGATCTAGACTTTGTTATTGCAACACCAAGATCAATTGAATTTACTTTCGCATGAGCTGTTCCATCTGACCTTGCAAATTTTGAATGGATGATAGATGTGTTTGACATAAGCAACTGAAAGTGATTTGCAAAAAACATAAATTGAGTATCAACATATTCATTTGATAAAGTACCTGACTGAACATATGAATTAAGAATAATGGTAAAATGAATCTGAGAAGTATATAGCTCATGAAGTTTTGTAGTTACTTGAGACATGAGCAAAACAATTACTCTAGCTTGAGACAATGTTCTTTACGAAATTAGCTGAACAGTTACTGATCTAGATAATTATGCAGTTCAAGATGCATTTGTTGAAATAGTTGACCTTGATACAAATGAAAGCATATGAGCTTCAACATCCGATACATGAACCTTTGTTACTAATGTTAAACCCTGAGATTATGAGATAATAATTAAAAAACCTTGATATAAAAATTCAAAAATAAAAATTATGTGACTTAATAGTGATCATAATTGAATAAATAAAAAACTTTCAAAAATTGATACAAGTCAATGAATTTCTTATGAGTGAAATGTGGTTTGAACTGCATGAACTACTTTGTCAGATGCATTTGTAAACTTACAATGAGTAAGAAATGACTGAACAGTTACAGATCTCTGGTTATGAATTGAAGTATCTGGATCGTGATTTATTATTGAAAATATTCCTAAAAATAAAAGATGGAAAGCTATATTTGTAGCTGATGGCTATGAAGCTCAAGAAATTGATTTATGATTACTTGAAGTAAATACAACTCAAAGCACTGTTACATTGGTAGAATTGTCAAATTATACAGTTGTGCAACCTAAGTTTACTCCTATTACTCCCCAGCAAGGTTGAACAATTAATGATAGTAATTCAAACATGAAAGTAACAATCCCTGCATCTGCTCTTTGAAACTGATCAAATGCTGGTTCTGTTTCTACCAAAGAAACTACAAATACTCCAAAAATTGCAGGACAAGCTCCTGTATGATGAAAAGCTAAAGAAATTAGTGCAACTGACAGTAATCAAACTCCTATAAATGATCTAAATAGTGATATCAATATAGAATTTGATTATACAGCAGAAGACTTCTATAACACAAATACATGAATTACTGTTGAAGAACTTAGGAATTCAAAATTGTCTTACTATGATGAAACTTCAAAATCATGGATAGCTCTAACTACCACAATGACAAGCTCATGATTTACATGTAATTGAGATAGTGATTTAGATACAATAACATGAACTAGCTTGGTTTCAACTTGTGATACAATCTCATGAGCTATTATTACTCTAAAAACAACATCTGATAAGTTATGATTATTTGCACCAATTGTCTCTGATTTAAATGAAAGTGAAAAACCAGCTTCAATGAGTGGATGATTTATTTGAGCTAGTATTACTGCTATTAACTCAAGTACAATGGCATGAAATGATGCAATTATAGTTGAAGACAATAAAGATGATATACTTGCTTCATTAGATGTTCTATCTTGATCAAATATTTGATCAAATATTTGAACACTAGCAAATCTTTCTTGAACTGCATCTCTTACAGTATCTAAAAAGACTGTAGACTTTTCTACTTCTACATGACTAACTCAACCTGCTTTATTTATACCTACAGATAGTACTGAAAGTTGAGCTGATAGTCTTTTATTAGGTCTTCCTGCTTGAATTACTTTTGACGCAGGACTTGAGATAAGCCCTCCTGTAATTTTTACAGACGATGAAGAAACTGCATTTGGAACTGCTCTTGAAGCATGAGATAGTACTAAAGATTTTTCAGTAAAGTGATCAATTGATATTCCTACTAATTTAACAAATGAGTCAGTTGATTTTTGATGAGAATATTTAGACATTTGTATGTCAGCTTGATGAATAACAGATCCAGATGATATGGATGTTTATTACTCAGTTGATGAATGAGATTCATGGCTAGAAGATACTGAAATAACTTGAAAAACAATAGATTCAGACTCTGATACATTCTGTTTTAAAACAGATCATCTTACTTCGTTTGGTGCTGCAACTAGTTCTACCACAACCACTACAACAACGACTACAACTACCAGCACTTCAACTTCTTGAGGTTGAAGTAGTGGATGATGAACAATTACTTCAATATCAAATAAAACAATCTCTCCTACTGCAAAAAGAGATTTTGAAACAATAGATAATATTGATTTTAAAAATATTACTTGAGAAGTTCCAGTAACAATAACAATGAATCATACTTCATGAAATTATTGAGCTACTATTCAAAAATGAACTGTTATAACATTTTCAAACTGAGAGAAATTTGATTGAAAAATTGAAGCTCCAAAAAGAGTTTCAAATACAAGTGTAGCAAAAATGACCTGATGAAAAACTGCTCTAAGAGCTCTTAAAATATGATCAGATGATTGAAAATCAATTAATTTTTCTAAACCAGTTGAATTAAAACTTTCAACTAACTGATTATCAAGTAAGATAAATAGATCAGATATATTTTTGTATTCTTATAACGAAACTAAGAAAAAATATGAAATGGAAACCTGAAAAAGAATGGTTGATAAAGAAAACGAAATTATAACTGTAGAAGTTACTCATATGACTACATTTGTTCTTGCCACATGAAGCCTACCTTTATCTTCATTAATCAATGAAGAATCAGGAGTATATGATCCAAATGCAGTATTTCAAGATATCAGCAATCACTGGGCTAAAAACTACATAGAAACTCTATACGATAGATGAGTCTTAAGCGATAAAGAAAATTATTATCCTAATGACAATCTAAACAGAGCAGAATTGATTAAAATTGTTATAGAAACATTTGGACACTGAACAAGTGATGACTACTCAAAAATTAATTTTGATGATGTTGACAATAATGCTTGGTATGCACCTTATCTTGCAAAATCTGTAGATCTTTGAATTGTAGATGCACCAAACAGTAAGCTAGTTTATAAATATGTTAAATGAGCATGAGATTATCAAAATGCTCAAAAAGCACTAGCCTTACTCTGATACGATGTAGATATTACATGAGAAGCAAGTGAACAAACTACAAGTGCACTTATTAGTTACCAAAAATCTAAAGGTCTTGAAAATCCTGTATGAAATCTATGAACATGGACTGCTATCTGGCTTAACAGTGAAGATATATTAAAAGATGCTGTTTTTAAATCATTATATAGTAAAAATGATTTTAGACCTTGAGACAGCGTAAATAGAGCAGAAGCAATGAAAATCATCCTAAAATGAGCCTGAATTGAAATACAAGCTTGAAATTCAACATTTAGCGATATTGATTCAAATGCATGGTTTGCTAAATATGTAAATACAGCAGCTTATCACTGAATTGTGTCTTGATACTGAGATTGAAAATTTGGACCATTAAATTCAATAACAAGATGAGAAATTGCTAAAGTCGCAATAAAAGCACTTGATGCACTTGAAACAAAATGAGCATTGATATTAAATCAAAATTAATTTCTTAATTCAAAAAACCAGAGACATATAATTATTTGTCTCTGGTGAATTAATAAAAGACTAATTGATTAAGATACGCCTAAAGCCTTGTTGATTAATAAATCACCAAATAAAGTTTCTGAATAGTCATTATCAATGATATTTATTGACTTAACATCTCCCCCCTTCGAAATAACAACCCCAAGACTTACACCCTTTTCATCAATAGTAATATGAAAATCAATAGTTCAAAAATTAAAGCCTCGTGCATTATTTATTGTATTTAAAGCTCATGGAAAATATTTATTTATAAGCTTTTCTTGCGATAATGTATTAATAGAGATTACCTGCGAATTAAGCATATCAAGTTCCTGATAGCTTCCTTCAAGTTCTTCATTATTCCTTTTTAATATTGTTCACACAACGATATTTACAAAAGAAAGTATACTGCTTTGTATATTAATTAATCAAGTAGGAACACTGTCTAGATCCACAAGATCAAATGAATCACTAGCGCGTTCATTGCATTACCAATTCTTTCTTTCAAGACTTGGTTTTAAAATAAGCAAATTTATCTTTTATAAATTGTTGATCTTCTTTTCTTAATCATAAATATCATGATCATTTCTTTAAAACATCAACTAAACGAGGTATAGCTATTGAATCTAACACTTCTTGTAAATTTTTTTCTAATGTTCACATTTTTAATCTTTTGGATTTTATCATAAATATATTAATACAATACTAAAATTGGATAAATATCCAAAATATTAACTAACTTTATGTCAATAGAAGCTATTGGAATCTCTTAATGTCATTGCAAGATATATTCAAAACTATCTATGTTACTAGCTTAAACCGAAAAAGATCTCTCCGCTCGTTGTACCTCCTCGGTCGAGACAGAAAGCTATGCTCTATTCCAAACTGTGTATTAAGCCATAAAAAAATTTTCTAAAACTATCCTCTAAACCCTTTCAGTCTTAAACTATTAGTAACAACACTTACAGAGCTAGCAGACATAGCTGCACTTGCAAATATTGGACTGAGAAATCAAAAAGCCGCAAGCGGAATTCAAATTGTATTATAAATAAATGCCCAAAACAAATTTTGTTTGATAATTCTAAATGTCTTTTGAGATAATTTTATTGCAGTTACAGCCTTACTTGGTGTTCAATGAACTAATACTAGATCTCATGTCTCAACAGCTATATCACTTCATGTTCACATTGCTATTGCTAAGTCTGACTGTACTAAGGCAGGTGCGTCATTAATTCAATCTCACACAAAGGCTACTTTTTTTCAAGCATCTTGTATTTGTTTAATTTTTTCTGCTTTTTCATGTGGCAATACTTCAGATATAATATTAGTGATTCAAAGTTTTGCTCAAATATTCTGAGCAACAAGTTTATTATCTCAAGTTAAAAGTACTGACTTAATTCAAATTGCCTTTAGTTTATCTACCGCTTCAATTGCATCCTCTTTTAATGTATCACTCAAAGCAATTAATCAAATAATCACAGAATCCTGGGCAATATAGATAGTCGTCTTTCATTGACCGGAAAGCTCTTGAAACTCTTCTTTTACATCATGCTTAATCAATACATCCTTTTCTTCCATTAATTTTGCATTACCTAAAAGACATATTTTTCCATCCACTTCTCAATATATTCATCTTCATTCTAGTTCTGTAAAATTCTCAACTCAAACCTTATCATTTACATGATTACTTATACTCTTTGAAAGCGGATGATTTGAATGCGAAGATAGGCTTCAGGCAATTGTTAGCAATTGCTTCTCTCATATATCATAGTTTTTCACATCTGTTACACTTGGTTTTCACAGAGTTAAAGTTCATGTCTTATCAAATACAACAATATCAATATCATTTGATTTCTCTAATGTTTCTCAAGATTTAATCAATATTCAATTTTGAGCTCAAGCTCATGTTCATATCATTATTGCAGTTGGGGTTGCGAGTCAAAGCGCACAAGGACAGGCAATAACTAACACTGATACAGCTGATATAATACTTGAAGTTAAATCTCAAGTAATAAAATACCAAATTAAAAAAGTAATAATACTTACTACTATTATCACTGGAACAAATATTCAAGATATTTTGTCTGCAAGCTTTTGAATTGGTGCTTTTGAATTTTGAGCATTTTCCACCATTGTAATCACCTGAGAAAAAACAGTATCTTTTCACTCTTTTGTAACTTCGATTTTTAATACTCAATTTTGATTAATAGTTGCTCAGAATACCTCATCTCATTTATTCTTAGAAATCGGCATGCTTTCTCAAGTCAAAGCGCTTTCATCTACATTAGAATGTCAATGTATCACTATTCAATCTAAAGCAATTTTCTCTCATGGCTTTGTTATTATTATCTGTCATACTTTTACCAAATCTATATCAAGCTCTTTTTCTTTTCAATCTTCTAAAACCACTGCTTTCTTTGCTCAAATTTTAATAAGCTTAGCAATTGCATTTGAAGCTTTTCATTTGGATTTTGCTTCTAAATATTTTCACAAATTTATAAGTGTTATTATTGAAACCGCTGCTTCAAAATAAACTGGTAAAGCATTAAACATCGCATACAAACTATATAAAAAAGAAACCAAAGTTCATAACGAAACCAAGCTATCCATATTAAATCTTAATTTCATCAAACTTTTTCAAGCTCTACTGTGAAAATGAAATCAAAATACAAAAACAACCAACAACGAAAGAAAAGCGTAAATTAACATTATCAAATCTACTCAAAAATATGAAATTCAAATTCTAAAATCTTCAAAAAACATCATTCAAAATACAGGAAATGAGAAAATAGCAGAAACAAGAAATCGAATCCAAGCCTGTTTTGTTAACTTTTGAGAATCATCTTCTATAGCAGAATTATCAGAATCATAAATCTCTGAAGTAAATCAATTCTGAATAATGATATCCTTAATATTATCAAGAGAAATCTTAGTTTCATCAAATTCAATATGCGCTATGTTAGTAGCAATATTTACATTTACATCCTGAACTCAAAATAAATCTTTTAATGTTGACTCATTTACTTGAGCGCACGATGCGCAATGCATTCCTGTTATTTTTAATTTTATTTCCATAGCTTAATTGTTAGTCATTAGTTATAAGTCATTAGTTTTTAGTCTTTAGCTAAAAATCACTTGAAAATTCACAAGCTCCTACTACTCAACCAATATTTCTCATTGGTACATTCACATTGAAGTACAGATAGCTGGATATTTTCATTTCTTTGCATTTTCAATTTTGTAGACTATTGGTTCTCATTTCATAACATTATAAGCCTTGTATTCTATAGCAGGCATTATTAGAGTGCTCATACATCAATTTCAATTAACTCAAGGTATAATGGTAATTTCATAATTTTTTCAAGCTTTCAATTTTGTAATTTGTGGCTCTAAACTCCATCAATTGTGTCATATGTTAACCTTTTCATACTTAAACTCAGTCTCGCTTTCTAATTGCGATCAAGATATGATATCAGTATTTTTGATAAATAATAGATTCTTTCAATTTACTATCGTAAATATTCAAAAGAAAATTACTAAAACAGCTATAATCTTATTTAAGATATCAAAATTCCTGTCTTTAACATAAGAAGATCAAAACCCAATACTAAAAAGTACTGGTGCAGTTCAAATAGCAAAAGACAGCATAATAAGTCATCAGGTCAGAAAATTTCATGAAGCAATTGCAAGGAGCTGCATAGTTTGTGTAAATCAACAAGGTAAAAAGAAAGTTAAAGCTCAAACCAAAGGAGAAAATATCGGATTTTTTACCGTAAAAATATTTTTTGTTAAAAATTTTGGTAAATGGAATCAGAGTTTTGTTATACTTGGTGTAATTCATACAATTGTAAATCACATATATATAAGTACAAATCATATGAAAACAGATAAAAATCATGTAAATCACATCGATATTTGAAAAACTTTGCCAATTATTCATAAAATCCCTCAAAAGATAAAAAATCATAAAAGTCTTCAGATCTGAAACATTCCCTGCACTCTACAATGTGATCAAATCCCCTTTGAATCATCAATGAATTCAGAAAATCATATAATAATTCATCAGGTCACAGCAAGACAAGAAGAAACAGAAGCGATAAGTCATATAAGCATGGCAACTCAATAATTAGCAGACTCCATATTTGGTACATACTGGTAAATATTGAACTTATGAATAAAATATCCTAAAATAAGTACAATAATTGATATTCAAGCTAAATGAAATAAGTCCTTTTGACCTAATTTCTTAGCACTTCTTCAAGATGCTTTTGAACTACTATCTGATATCTCAAATCAAGCTTGCTTCAAAACACTTATTAATTCATTGAAAGATTTCTCATCTGTAAATTTAATATCTATCTCTCACTTTTTATGACAAACATCTTTAACACTTAATCACTTGATCCCATTAGTCTTGTTTCATATAAGTATTTCACAACTCACACAATGCATACCATCTATTTTTAGTTTTTTATGTTTCATAAATTTTTATTACAATTAAATAACTACTTATTCTGAGCAGTCTTAACCACTTTCAATATTTCATCAATCATCTTATTTTGTTTAACTTTATTATTGCTTTTAATCGCATCAATAAAACAACATCACAAATGAGATTCAAGCAAAGTTATATTTGCTGATTTAATTAAACCAATAACTGCTAAATTTTGCTGAATAATATCTATACAATACTTATCATCCTCAGACATTTTAATAATCTTTTCAAGAAGTGTCCTTGCTTTTTTTAAGCCAATCAATGTTTTTTTATTATCTTTCATAATTTTTTATTACCTATACCTATGGTATAGGGTATCATGAAAAATAATTAATAACAAGATACTAATCTTGACTTATATTTTCTATTCTTGTTATCCGATATAAAGCAATGGAATACTATTGCTTTCAAGATTTAGCAGATCTATCATTCCAAAGTCTTATAACCTTTGCTTTTACCTCATCACTACAAGTTACACATTTTTTTGGCTTAATTCTCTTTCAATTTGGAAGAATTATTTCCACCTTGCCTTCTCAAGGATTAGCCACCAAAATATCCTTAAGTGTTTGCAAGTCATCATGATTAGCAAAATAAGGTATTTTAATTTCCCATATATTTTCTTTATCCATTCAACCATCTTGCAAAACAGGAATTTGTTTTTTTATAAGTTTTAAATGAATATTATCTCAAAGTACTCATTCTTCTTTTGCTTGGTCTCTTATTTTTTCAAGCTCTATGCTCGTTACACTTTCTGCAATAAGTTGCAAGTCTCAATTTCTTATTTTAAAGCTTCATTCTATAAGCACTACTCGACCATCCTTGATATTTCTCTTACAGCTCTCAAAATGTTTTGGGAAACACACAGAATCAATCTTTCATTGCGGAGTTTCAAATTTAAATCAAGCAAAATTATCTCATTTTTTTGTTCTTATTAATCTAAGATCTGAAATTAATCAACACATTTTATATTTATTTTGTTTCTCAAGTTCTTCCAAATCAAGCAAGTCAAGATCAAAAGATCTTTTATTAATATATTCTTCTAGTCATGCAAGTGGATGCATTGAAACAAAAAGTCATAAAAATTCTTTTTCAAGTTCCAATTTATGCTCAATTGTCATAACTTTAGCTTTTTTAAATTGGAATTTTGAAATATTTCAATTTTCAGATCATCAACCTGCCATCGAAAACAAATCAATTTGTCAGGAAATTTTAGATTTTTGTTTCTCTTTTGCATATGCTGTCATTTCCTCAACACTTGCAAGTGCCTCACTTCTTTCACACATTGAATCTAGTGCTCATGAAGAAATAAGTGCTTCAATATTTTTTTTATTTAAAAATTTTACATCTATTCTGGATAATAAATCATCGATATCTTTATAAGCAATATTTTCAGGTCATCTATCTTCTATTATCGCTTCGATTGCGGCATCTCAAAGATTTTTAATAGCAGAAAGTCAAAAACGGATTTTTCACTCTCATACATAAGTAAATTCAAAATAAGATTCATTAATATCTGGCGGCAACACATCAATTCACATTTGCATGCATTCATCAATTTCAATTGCTATTCTGTCATTATTTCAATTATCTGAAGTCAATAATCCTGTCATAAACTGAGTTGGATAATGAGCTTTCAAATATGCTGTGTGATAAGCAATCATAGAATATGCTGCAGCGTGTGATTTATTAAATCAATATCAAGCAAAAGGTACAACAATTTCATCAAAAATATATTTAGCTAAAACCTCATCATTTCAAATATTTTTTGCTCACTCTATAAAATTATTTCTTTGTGCATCCATCTCACTTGCTATCTTTTTTCAAATTGCTCGTCTTAATAAATCTGCTTGACCCAAAGTATATCAAGCAAAAATTTGAGCAATTTGCAATATCTGTTCTTGATAAACAGCAATTCAATATGTCTCACTTAAAAGTCATTTTAAAGATTTATGAGGATACTTAATTTTATCTGGATTAAATTTTCATTCAATATATTTGGGTATAAACTCCATTGGTCATGGTCTATACAATGAATTCATAGCAATCAAATCTTCAAACCTTGTAGGCTTAAGGTCTTTTAAATATCTTTTCATTCAAGCAGATTCAAACTGAAATAAACCAGTTGTTTCTCAAACTTGAAATAATTTATAAGACTCTTGATCATCCATTGGGAGCTCATCTAAAACAATAATCCTTCATGTAGTTTTTTTAATAATCTGTATTCATCTTTCCAAGATTGATAAATTCTTGAGTCACAAGAAATCCATTTTAAGGAGTCAAAGTTTTTCAAGTGGCTTAGCAGAAAACTGTGTAATAACTGTTTTATCATCCTTTGGTGGATGCTGAAGTGCTGTATAATTATCAAGCGATTTATCAGAAATAACTACTGCACAAGCATGTACTGAAACGTGTCTAACATTTCATTCTAAAATTTTAGCAGTTTTCCAAACTTTTTTATACAAATCACTAGCATTAACAAAATTTCTTAAATCAGCCTCTGCATCCCATGCTTCTTCCAAGCTTGTTCATGGTCTTTCTGGTATTAATTTTGAAAAAGTATTCATCTCAGCAAAAGAAATTCAATAAGTTCTTCATACATCTTTCACTGCTGCTCTTGCCGTCAAAGTTCAAAAAGTAGATATCTGAGCCACTTTATCTTCTCAATACTTTTCACTAACATAATTAATAACCTCATCCCTTCTCTCATCTGCAAAATCAACATCAAAATCAGGCATTGATATCCTTTCTGGATTTAAAAATCTTTCAAATAAAAGTCCATAAATAAGTGGATCAAGGTTCGTTATTCACATCCCAAAAGCAATAATAGATCATGCTCACGATCCCCTTCATGGACCAACTAATATTCAATTGTCTTTAGCCCAATTGACATAATCTGCAACCATTAAAAAATAAGATTCAAATCACATCTTTTGTATGATTTTAAATTCATGCTCAAATCTAATTGAAATTCTTAATCACCCATTAGACTCAAGTTCTTTAGAATTATCAATCGCATCCGCTCTTGGATCTTTTGATTTTATACTAATTTTTTGATTATCTATTGTACTTTCTCCAAGCTTTGACCAAGAAATAGAATTCAAATGTTCTCAATACTCACTATACCTTAACTTCAATCAATCAATGCAAAGTTTTCTAAAATATTCAATAGGGGTTTTTAGTCATGAATCCTTGGGAGGCAAAAAATCTGGAATATGATAAACTCAAAGTTCAAAATCCACTATGCACCTATCAGCAATTATTTGTGTATTAGCAATAGCCTCTGGAGTATCAATAAAAGCTTCAACCAACTCCTTTGGATCTCTCATTGAATAATCTTCATCGATCATTGAGAAACGTGCATGATCATCGATATCTTTTCATATTCAAATACAAACAACTACATCTTGTGCTTCAGCATCACTTGATTCTAAGTAAAAAGAATTCTGAGTAACAACTAGTTTAATTCAATACTGCCTAGCATAAGCTTTATTTTTTTCATTAATTTCTAACTGCAAAGGAGTATTTTTATGATCAAGTAAGGCTAAAAAATAATTATCCTTTCAAAAAATATCTACATGCCGCTTTATACACTCTCAAATCTCTTTATCAGTTCACTGCTCAGAAATAAGTTTTGATAATTTTGTGTTCGTTCAAGAATCAATAGCAATAATTCACTCCTTATATTTATCTAATACTTCATAATCAATTCTTGGTTTATAGTACATTCAATCAATATGAGCAATTGTTGATAAATGAATCAAATTTTTATATCAAATATTATTCTCTGCAATAAGTACAAGACTATTAGGTCTTCAATCGGATCTATTTGATTTTTCATGTAAAGCCCTTGGTGCGATATAAACTTCACATCAAATAATAGGTTTAATTCATTCTTTTTTACATGCTGAATAAAAATCCAAACTTCAATACATTGCAGCAAAATCAGTTAATGCCACCGCGCTGGCTCATTGTTTTTTTGCAGTTTTAGCAATATCTGACGGACTTGGCACTCAAGAAAGTAAAGAAAAATACGAATGATTGTGTAGATGTACGAAATTTGTCATAAATCCTTTTATTACACCTAAGATACTAAACTATTTTTTTTATAAATAAACCCTAAGTAAAATTTTGGCATTTCGCAAAAATTTGAGAATTAATCTTAGATTATAAAACCTTACTCTTTATTATCAGAAATATTAATATCTCACTTTGAAACCTCATCACCTTCTAGGTTTTCAGTGTCCTGAGAATCTTCAACACTTTCAGAATTTTTATTCTGAATAAGATCCTTAGCAACATCAAAATTTCCAGAAAATTTCTCACGAATGGATTTTTCAATATCACTCTGTTTTTGAGTATCAATACTTTCTGATTGAATATCTGTAATCCCATGTCACACTTGATGATCTGGCATAGTGCTTAGAGTATCTTCAGACTCATTAACTAACTCATCTTCTTTGGGCTCTTTGATTTGTTGCTGATCTTCTTCCGTCTTCCCGGACTTTTCTTCTTCTTTCGAAGTATCTTCAGATATTTCACTCTCTTTAGATTCCTCACTATTATCTACTTGTTTATCTTCTTTATCTGGCTTGCTAACCTCTTCATTTTCATAAGTTTTATCAGATTCCTCTTCTTGAATAGATTTTTCAGACAACTCATCTTCTTTTGGCTTCTCAGATGATTCATTTTCTTTAGACCCATCAGGTAATTCACTTTCTTTAAGCTCTTCAGGCGCATCTTCTTTTTGATCATTATTATCAGAACCTACTGTTCAAATACCATTAAATCAAGTATTGATTATATCACTGTCATTATCTCAATTTTTTGTTTCTTTGCCTAATTCTCAATCTTTAGACTCATTATCTATTCAAGTATCCTGACCTTGCCCTCATCATTTTCTGATTTTGTACATATAAAAGAACAAAAATAGTAATCACAAAACCAATCATTCAATTCAAATTATTGTATAAACATTAATTTTATATTTTTTTCAATCTTGTGTGATCTGAGCTATATAATCACTAAGCTCATCATAAATAGATCAAGTGTTAGTTATTAGCTCTCAAGACATAGTTTTTGCTGCTTGCTGATTAACAGAACTTGACAGAGCTAATATTGCGCTGCTATCTTTTTGTCTTTGTGCGAGATTTTTATTATACGTTTCTTTAATTTTTTTAATATTTGCCATTGCCTCTTCAACCATTTTTGCCGCTAATTTTTCTTCATCAATTTTTGAAATATTACTTGGAGCAGATGCTTTTAATGTTTCTTCAGATTTTGAGCTTATTGTAAAATCTTCAACTACCTCATCTTTTCTTACACTAATTTCCAGTTGTCTAACAGATCACAATATATTTTGAATTTCATCTGAATTATCTCTAATGCTAGACCTCTCCTTATCAATAGTAATTATAGACTTTCACTGTTCGGACTTTATTTTAAATAATATATCTACAATTTTTGTATCACTGCTAACATTATAACCTCAAGGAAATCATCATGATAAAATAATTTCTCAATGCTCATTATCAATTTCTTGATCAGCCCAAAAACCAACAGCTGTACTTGAATCATCCAATTTAGATGCGTGCAAATGTTGATTATCAAATTTAATTAGAGCACTAAATCCGATCGAATCTTCTCATCAAGTATTTATATTAAGACTTGCAATAAATTTATCTCAAGAAACAAAAGAATTTTTATCAGATATTATTGAAAATGATACTAGCTCATTTGCTTGAATAATAAGACTACTACTTATTAAAAATAGTAAACTAGCCATGATTGAAATAATTGTTTTTTTCATTTTTATTTTATTTAATATTCTCTTTATTATAGCATAAAAACTATCAATTTTCTATTCTTAAATATTGACATAATAAAATACTTATTACCAATTATCATTGTTTCAAAGTTTTTATAGTAAAAAGCAAATTTAATAATCCTGTTTTTCACACCAAGTATGACTATCTATACATCTAAACAAATTACTCTTAAATCACTCAGGACACTTTCAATCTTTAGCTAATAAATGCTTTCATTTTTCCATCTCATTAACTGACGCCACGCAACATCATCACATAACATCTGTTTTACATAATTTTCTTAGATTTTCATAATATCATTCCTGATTATTAATGTCTGCATCTATACTATCTTGACTATTATCACCGATTTGCTCATTAATATTTTGACAAGAACTAAGACTCAATAATATCATTATTGACAGGGATATAATTTTAATTTTTTTCATTATAGTATTATTAATTAATAAATTTAAATCTATTGATTTTCAGATTCTAAATTCTTTAAATTAAATTCTCATTTTAAATTTCATCAATATCTCTTAGAATACATGGAAGAAATTATGATCATTAAAGTTCAAACAAGCATTAAAGCAAATACTCTAAATATAGCTTCATCTATGTTATACCAAATATCTAATAAAAGTATTTTTCAAAGAGTTAGCACTAATATATACAATCAAATGGTTCTATATTTCTTTAAATTATTTTGTATTCATGAATATAAAGAAATAAATGCTATTGCTCACCAGTACATTGAAATAATAAATACATTATCAAATATATCATCTACATACATTGTAGTTGATATCATTAAATAAAAACTCATAATAATCATTGCTATATAGGCATTTGAGTATTTTGAAAACTTATTATAAACATAAGCTCATAAAGCAAATATAAATGTTGACAAGTAATCAATTATTCCAAAATTATAATCATTTGCAATTTCTAAAATATATAACAATGATAATAGTAATAATCAAAATAAATAAACAAACTTAATTACTGATGTGCTATATTTACTATAAAACACTGATAAAACTAGGAAATACGAAGATGTTATCATCATATCTGAACCAGCTATATTTATAGATCATAATAAAAAATACCAAACTAAATATATTCAACATAAATGCAAAAGATCATGAATTACATTATTGTCAGATTCAGCTGATTTAGTAAATATTAAATTTAATGCCAAGCAAACTAATGTAAAAAAGCTAACAGGCAACATTCAAGAAGCTCAGCTGATAAAATACAAAGTACATAATTTAATTATTCATATAAACATTAAAATTATTGAAGCTAGGTATATCTTTGTATCGTTTGTTTTTTGATAAAAATAAAAAAGTAAACTTGATTCAAGCAACCAAACAATCGATACAACTCATGTATGCTTTGAAAACACCAAAGCAATGGCTAATGAAAATAGTGATATACAAATTCAAATATAGCAATAGAAGGCATTAATAATATTAGCCCTAATTTCTCATGAAAGCTTATCAGATATTTGGAAATAATATCTTGTGGAAATCACAAAGTAATATATGGCTAACGAAAAATAATAATATCACATCATCATTAGTCATTGATTTGAAGCATCTAAAAAATGATAAATTTCAAATCAAATAAACAATATTCAAGTAACGCTTCAAATAACCATATTCTTTATATGACTTTGCGTTAAATTTTTATTAATAACAGGAGTCACGCTATTTATAATAAAAAACAAAATCAATCAAATTACACTAAGATTATACAAAGGTAAATTAGTAGATATAACTGGAAGAAGCATGAATACAGTTCACAAACTTCATAAGCTAAACAAGTATTCAAGTCATTTTTTTGACGAAAAATAATAAGAACAAATAAGGAAAATAAACGATGTGATAAATACTGATAATCATTGTCCAAATGTCACAGCTGCATTAATTGAAAAATACGAACTTGTAATAAAAACAAATATTCAGATTAGAGTAAATAACCAATATTTTACAAAAGCTGACAGATGATCAAATAATAATGCAAATAAGCACATATAAGTAACAACCACTCATATCAATATTGGAATTATATGCACCAAAGATGATGATAGTATAAGTCAGGTAAATATAAATAACGGAAGAATTAATAAATATAGTAAGCCTGTGATTCAAGCAGAGAAAAATAATAAAATACTTCAAGCTCACATCAAAATCATGTATAAACTGTAACTTATAAGACTCAATATTCATCAATAAAGTGCTCAAGTGGAAAATATAATATGAAGGATTAAAACAAGATATGCTCATCAAAATAATTGAAATAACATTTCTTTATATCACTTGTTGTAAGATACAAATATTGAAGATAGACAAAGTATCCCTGAAAATAAAATCTTTGATATCCATCACATATTGCTAGTGCAAGCTGCTAATAAAAACAATATGTTTCAAGCAATAAAGGCGAGGTAAATTAAAAATTTTGAATATGCTTTATCTTTATATGCATAAGCAAGTCACAAAGCTCAAAAAGAAACAGTTATTCAATAAATTAAATATGAATATGGACTATCGTGGGATGCTCAAACTAATAATGGATTTATATAAGCAAAGAAAAAAGAAAATCAAAGCAGGCTATTAGATTTATAAAGCAATGAAGTAATGATGGCAAAAATTGTATTCATTAATAAAAATAGAAAACAAGTTCCCTCTTTAAGTATTAATCAATGCGCATCTCATATTAAATATCTTCAAGAAAGTATCACTAAATAATTAATAAGTACTCAAGTTCAAAGTAATATCCTTGATTCTGCCTTAAGTCATTTTTTGTCCAATACTACTCATATAAAGAAAATCAAAAAACCAACTGTAAATCAAATAATCAATTTTCATACAGGTCATATTGCATTATATATAAGTCAAAGAAAAAATAAAACTCATAAAAACAGTAATATCGCTCAAAGCTTTGCAAGTAAATTTTCAGAAAAAAACTTCTTCATAAATCATGGCTTTTCAAGACTTTTTCTTTTTTCTTGTGCAGGCTTTTGATCTTTTACTTCTGCAATATCATCAGATACAATCTCATGGCCTTCTTGCTCAGATATTTCATATTGCGAATCACTTTCTTTAGCAAGCTTTTTATCTTCAATAACAGGAGATTTTATTTCACGCTTAAAGACCGATTCTTTAGATGTCTTTTTTTCTAACTCTTTTTCATCAAATTTATTAACTTTAAATGGCTTCAGTCACTTAATTTCTAATAAGGAATTTTCTATAAATTCACTTGAAAAAAACATCTTCTTTATAACAGCTCATAATACAAAAATAAAAAATATCCAAGAAAGAAATAAATCATCATCAAACACACGATAACCTTCAAATAACATTCAAATTAAAACGCAAAACACAAATCAAAAAGAAAAACTTGCTACCCAGGACAATGTATTTAAAAGTTTAAACATAAGATTTAATTATTTTATAAATTAGCATTCTTCATTTTATTAATCATAAAATATATTAAAGAAATGAAAATAATTGTAATAAGAATCATTAATCAAATGAAAAATCATTTATTAGATTCAATAAATCTATCATCTTCTTCATCACACTTGTCTCAAATTTCATCATTATCAACATTACTTTGATCTGGATTATATTCATATGGGCAATTATCATGAGCAAAAATTATTCCATCCCTGTCTTTATCTTCACACTTATCTCATATCAAATTATTATCTCTATCACCCTGCTTTGGATTTGCAATTTCAATACAATTATCTAAATATCACACCACTCAATCTTCATCACTATCTTCACATAAATCTCAAATTAAATTTTTATCTTTATCAATTTGCCTAGTATTTTGAATGTCCTTGCAGTTATCGCACTTATCTCAAATCCTATCTTTATCTATGTCCCCCTGATCAGGATTGACAACTTCTTTGCAATTATCCAACCTGTCCTCTATTCAATCCTTGTCTTTATCATTAATCTCTTTTATTATTTTTACAATTTCACACTTATCTCATGATCAATTTTCATTTTTATCTAATTGTTGTGGATTATAAAGATTGCAATTATCACACTTATCTCATATTCAATCAAAATCATGATCTTTTTGTTCAGGATTTACTATAATCATACAATTATCAACACTATCAAATATTCAATCCTTGTCCTTGTCAAATTCACATGCATCTCATATTCAATTTACATTTATGTCTTTTTGATCAGGATTATAAATATCTATACAATTATCGATATTTCAAATCACCCTGTCTTTATCATCATCACTGCATAAATCTCATACTCAATCTGCATTTTTATCTGATTGCCTAATATTAAAAATATACTTACAATTATCTAAACTATCTCATATTCAATCACTATCTCCATCTGCGTCAAATGGGTTTTTGTTTTCATTATCAAAATCACAAACATCTCAAATAAGGTCTCAATCCATATCCTTTTGATCACTGTTTGATTTATATACACAATTATCTTCATCGTTATCAATGGAATCATTATCAATATCACTAATATATGATGGATTTTTATCAAAAGAAATATCAAATTCTTCAGTGCTAATATTAATGCTATATTTTGCTGCCTTAGACTCCTTTAAATATTTATTTACAAAACTATTAAATGAATCGTCTCTTTGACAATTATCTTTTGTATAAATTTCAACATCTGCCAAAGATCATGGATTCAATAAAAATACATCTAAGCTTTTTGCAAAAAATCTAATTTCATGAATTTTAACATTTTTCTTCTGCTTATCTTTATCAAAATCATTAAAAATAATTTTTAGGTATTTAAAATCAAAATTTTGTAAATCAGACTCCCTTACTTTTATATAATCTTTATTGTCCAAAGAAATAAAATTTTCTACTCAAGCTCAATAAGTGTAAAAAAACTCTGAACGAAAAGTTTTTGATTTTAAAACATTTGAAAATTCAAGAATTATTTCCTTTTGTGCTAAATCATATTGATCAAAAGAAAAACTAGTACCCATATCTCAATCACTTATGTGTTTTATACCATCTAACCCTCCTCAGTTTAATGATAATACCTTATAAGCAATATCTTTTTTATTTCAATATTTAAATAACTTATAATTCAACAGTTGATTATTAGATACTGCAAAAAAGCTAGAATAATGTGATTTTATCTTAATAGTATTTTCAGACTTAAGTCACGATATCACAGCCCTTTGTTCAAAACAAGAATTATTAATAATATTTTCCAAAGCATGAACATTTTGATGAAAAAACAGATAAAGTATAAAAAAAGATAAGTATAAAAAATATTTTTTCATAAATGACAAATTAATTTTTTATACTTTATATCATGTTTGTTAAACCTTTGAAGCAATTAGTTTGAAAAAAACAACATATATTTTTATATGTAACAAACATTAAATATCACTCTTTTAAACCAATCTAATTTATGCTGCAAACTCATCAAGGGCAAGCAGGCCTAATAACAGGCTCTTTTATTAATGAATACTTGATTAATCAGTAGTAGATCTTGCATCATACACAAATTCAAAAACTTGCTTCAAGCCACATAAAACTCAAACAAATTAAACAAATTAAATAAGTATATATTCACTGTAAATTCAATATTAATACAACAATCAACATGACACTAACCATTATTAATCATAAAGACCAAGCAAATCTCTTTTGTATTACTCAAACATAATCAGGTTTCTGATTACTCACAAAATATGATGCTATCCTGTTTATGATTGAAAACTTTGTTCATAAAAAAGATAGAGTAGCAAATTCATAAAAAAATAAAACTACAACTATTTTTAATGGGAAATAATTTCAAAGCATTGAGGCATTTATAAATGCATACAATCAAATCAAAAACATAATTCAAGCTCAAGCTCTTACCGATCTTTCATTAATAACTGGATAAGATGCAATTTTTCAATTTATTACTAATCAAGGAACAAACTCTCAAAATTTAAATAAACCTATCTTATTTAATAAAAAAATTTTCATAATGTTATTGTTTAGCTATTAATTTTAATATCTTTTTTAAATCTTCTGGATTTTTTTCTTTCAAACAGTTGTCAACACTTCAACTAAGCACTTCTCAAAATGCACTATCTAAAGCAGCTTTTGCAGCCTGAAACTGGATAATAATCTTTCAACAATCATCTTTTTTTTCCATCATTTTTATCAATCAATTTAATTGACCAATAATTAATTTTAATCTTCTTATTTTTTTATTCATATTTTTAGTATACCCATGGGGGGTATTTAGTCAAGGTAAATTTTATGCATTATAAATAGACAATAACTTTAGTTTTGGTATATAAATTTTTGCAATTTTTAAATTTTTGTAAATAAATCTTAATTTTCAATTTCAAATCCAAAAAATTTATACACCAAAACTAAACCATGCCCTACACTCAGTGTACCAAATAAAGCTTAACCAATTTAATATCCTCATACGACATTTTTTTTCACAAATCCCTATAAACCTCTCACAAGGAATCAAATCAACATTTTTCAAAACTAAGTTTTATTTTTTCAAAAATTTTCTCCTCTGATTTTAAATACTCAATATCTAATTCAATCTTAGAACTCAATAATTTATCAATATGATTTATTATAGAGTCAGGTTTTAATGATTGACTTTTAGCAATATCTTTAATTGAAGCTTTTTCATTAATCATTGTTTTTGTAATATTATATCTAGATAAATCTCAACGCGTCTTTTTTACTTTTTTTTCAGGTTTTTGTTTTTTTGGATTTTCCTTTTGCTTTAATCACTTCTCTTTAGTAAAACTTATTATTAACTCTGTAAATAGCGGTCATAAATCTTTTAATTTTTGCTTTCAAACTCATGAAATTAAATCAAATGATTCTAAATCTTGTGGTAAATAAAATGACATTTCTTGTAAAGAAACATCAGAAAAAATTACAAATGGTGGAACAGATCTTTCATCTGCAAGCTTTCTTCTCAAAACTCTTAACTTTTCAAACAACTCATTGTTATAATCTAAATCGCTAGTTTTTGTTTTTTGTTTAATTACATCATCTTCATTTATTTTTGGTTTTATTAATTTAATTGTTTCTTTATTCTTAAGGAAAGCCAATCCCTTGTTTGTAAGTGACAATGTAGGATATTCTCACTCACTTTTCTTTAAATAATCAAGTTGGAGTAAAAACCGAATTATTTGTCTTAACTCATCTTTAGAAAAATCATCTATTATTGAATAAACAGATAAATTATGATGATTATTTTGTAAAATTTTGGCTACCTTGCTTCAAAGCAAAACATCAATTACATAATTTAATCAAAATCTTTCTCAAGTTTTTATTATAGCAGAAAGAATTTTTTGAGTAACTAAGGTTGCATCGAAACTAGATTTTTCTGTTAAACAATTGTTACAATTTCAGCACTCATCTTTTTCTTGTTTTTCTCAAAAATATTTAAGTAAATACTTTCTTTTACATGTTTGAGCTTCACAAAAATCAATAATTTGATTTAATTTATCTAATGCCCCTTGTTTTTCCTTTAGATCTGAATTTTGATTTATAAAAAAATCATGTTTTATCCTATCTCAATAAGAATAAAGCATCACACACTTACTAGGCAATCAATCTCTTCCAGCTCTTCATATTTCTTGATAATATCACTCAAGAGTTTTAGGGAAGCTATAATGAACAATTAGTCTAATATCAGGTTTATCTATTCACATTCAAAAAGCGATAGTTGCTACTATGACATCAATCTTATCTTTAATAAATAAATCCTGATTTTCTTTTCTAACCTTAGCGCTTAATCATCCATGATAAGGCCTAGAACTAAATCAATCAAGTTCTAATGAACTTGCTATCTTCTCTGTATCTTTTCTAGAAAAACAATAAATAATTGCCGACTCTCAATCCTCTTGCCTTAGTAATTTATACAACTTGTCATAAGCGTTTTGCTTTCTTATAACTGAAATATTTAAATTTTCTCTGTTAAAACTTGAAATAAATATTTTTGACTCTTCTAATTTTAATTGGTTAATAATATCCTCTTTTACCCTTTTAGTAGCAGTAGCGGTAAGAGCAATAAAAGGTACTCAGGGGAAATTATCCTTAAGCAATCTTAAATTACGATAATCAGGTCTAAAATCATGTCACCATTCTGAAATACAATGTGCCTCATCTATAGCAATTAAACTAATATCTATTTCTTTTAAAAAATCCATAAAACTATCCACTGAAAACCTCTCTGGTGCAATATATAAAATCTTAATTTTTCAAATTTTTACATCTTCACATATTTCATCAATTTCTTTTTTGGAAAGTGAGCTATTTATAAATTGCGCGTTAATTCAATTTTCCTTGAGAGAATCCACTTGATCTTTTTGCAAAGCAATAAGCGGAGAAATTACAAGAGTTAATCATTTGAGCACAAGAGCAGGAAGCTGATAACATAATGACTTACCTCAACCAGTGGGCATCAATACAAATGAATCATTCTTATCTAATACATTATTGATTATATCTTCCTGATATGGTCTAAACTCGTCATAACCAAAATGTGTTTTTAAAAGTGTTTTCATAGATTATTATTGTTATTAAAAAAAATCAGAATGCAACAATAATACAAAGCTGTTAAAAAAATATTAAATATTACTCTATTTTAATTTATTAGACCTTAAAATATTCTCAATACTCTCAATACAAGGATTTTTTAAACGCCTTTTGCATCTTGGATTATCTCTATCGTTAATCCACTCTCAATCCCATCAATACGTACTGTTGATAAACTCATCAGTAAATTCAGATCAATATGCCATACATCAATCAATGATTACATCAACATAAGACTGAACAATTGGGAACTTTTCATTTGGAATATTTTGCTTATCTACGATATAAGTCCAAATTTTCTTATTATAACAAGACTCAAGTCAATCCAGTTCACATTTTAGTATTTCTACCCGGTGATAACCATTTTCTCTTCTATCAAAACTCAATAACTGCTCATCGTCAACTTCCAATAATACACCATTACACGAATAATTTTTATCTTTTATAATAGCGAGAGCTGACATAGAACACTCCTTCATCTGAAAATACCATCATCTTTTATATCACTTCAAAACTCCCGGAACTCAACAGGAAACATTTGATGTATAATTTCTACTTTCCTTACAAATTAAACTACCATAAACAAATAATAAATTGGTCATAATTGAAGATAATATAATAGCTCAAACGATTTATTACAAGAAAAATTAGGATAAACTTTTTTTATCTTAGTATCTGTTCAGAATTAACAACTCTGGGCTTAGTTTATAAATTTTTAATTTTTGAAATTTTTACAATTTTTGTAAATAAATATTAAATTATAATTTCTAAAATATATTTACTTATTTATAAACTTCAAAAGCTTTACTTAAACTATCTAATATTTCTCAATTTTTCAGTAAACTAACATTTGCAGTATAAGTTCCAAGTTCTGCACTTTTTGAAGATTTATTTCTCCACCTAACAGTTCAAACATCTCAACTATTAATTGTTTTATTTTTATCAGCCATACCATTCCAAAAAACATAATTTCAACTTGGATCTAATATCTCAAGATTAGCAACCACCGTTTGAGTATAAGTATCATTATTTACTACAAAAGCATTAACTTCATATCTAGATCATGCCCTAATATCTTTTGTAGTTAATGATGTAATTTTAAGATCTAATAAAGCCTCTTCAGTTACTATTACCTGTAGTGTATCTTGAGATAAAAGTCATCAATCATCTACGACAGTCAAAGTAGCAGTAAAAATTCAAAGTGACTGATAAATATGACTTACACTAACTCATGTAAAAGTATTTCAATCACCAAAGTCCCAAGTATAACTTACAATATTTCAATCAGGATCGTGTGAAAGTGAAGCATTAAAACTTATTGCATTACCCAATACTACACTCTTATCTTCTCACGCATTTGCAATAGGAGCTTTATTCGGGACTGGATCACCATTATAATCCTCACTAACAATTCATTTTATTAAAATATCATCTATCTCAACTTCTTCTCTTGAAGAATTTTGTTTTGAAATAAATCTTAAATTGAAATTTGATACAAGATAATCTGATAAATCAAATGATTCATAATGCCAATTATTATCATCTCACTGGTTATTAGTTCAATAAAATATAGTATCCCATGAACTTCAATCAAATAACTGCACTTCTAAAAATTCTCAATTATCAAGTCAATTATCTAAATATCTCCAAAAATCCAAGCTAGCACTTTCATACAGACTTAAATCAATAGCATTTTTTAAACTTAGAATGCAACCATTAGATGAACTACATTTATCTGCATGAGCTACCAGATTAGATGAAACAGTATTTGGAATCTGTCTTTCACTCGGCTTTTCTATATTCCAATCAAATTCATTACTTTCAATCCAATTAGAAAAAGTAGTATCTTGAAAATCATCAAAAAATATTTGTTCTGGCTCTACTGGTATATTTATAACATGCTGATAAGCTCAGAAAGCATCTATTTCTCAATATCAATAAATAGTATCAAATCAAGGAGATCATAAATCTAAAGAAGTATCTCTCATAATTGTTCTTATAGAATCTGGGCTCAAACTTGAATTAGCTTCAAGCAATAACGCTGCAACTCATGCTCAATGAGGAGTAGCCATTGACGTCCCCGATTTTTCAGTAAATCAAGATCACAATTGAGCAGAAGTAATATTAGATCATGGGCTAACAAAATCTAATTGATCACCTTCATTAGAATATGAAGTTCTAGCTTTGTTTTTATCTACAGATCACACAGCTATAACATCACTAGCGCAAGCTGGTGCTCACATAGCATTTGCATATCAATCATTTCAACTAGCTGCAAAAACTACCAATCATTGTGCAGATGCGTTATTAGCAGCCTGAGCAAGCGGCTCTGAATCACAATTACCAACATAAGCTCATCATCACAAACTCATATTTATAACATCAACTCATTGTGAAATACACCAATCCATAGCAGATATAATATCAGAACTCCATCAAGACCCTTGCGAATCTAAAGCTTTTACTGTTAATAAAGAGGCTCATGGAGCAACTCATTTATAAGTATGATCATTGGAAGCAATTATTCAGGCCACATGAGTTCAATGCCCATTATCGTCACTTGAATCATTATCATTATTAACAAAATCAAATTCTCAAACAGGTAAATTTAATGCTGGATGAGACTTATCTATTCAAGTATCGATGATACAAACTCTTACACCAGATCAGCTAGTTCAATCTAAATGAACTTGATTAGCATTAATCTGTGAAATACTATCATTTAAAAAAGCTTCTACAACAATATCTTCATAAACAGTTTTAACATCAGGATCTAATTTTATCTTGTCTACATCTCACAAATCAATATCAAGAGAAATAGCTGGAATAATATTATGCTTACGTTTAAGCCTAGAAGAACTAATCCCTTCCAATTTTTCAATATTAACATCTTTAACATCACTTTTATAAACAACTATAAACTTCTTTTTCTTTTTGTTATTGTTTTGTTTATGAGCAATACTTTTATTTTTATATTTAATAGATTTTGCCTGAAAAAATTTATCTTGATTTGATTCTATAATATCTGCCTTATATTGAACTGAAATATTTTCTGCAAGACTAAAGTATCATCAAATAAAGCTAAACAGAACCATTAATGCAACACTGAATTTTAAAATTGTGATTTTCATATTTTTGATTTTTATTTTATATGTTATATAATAACACATTTTTTAATAGAAAGCAAGGTGCAGATAAGACAGATAAAAATAGTCAAACCTACGATTTGTAAAAAGATGATATCTATATTTAATTAATATTTTACATACTATCCTATATTATGTTATTCTCTAAAAGTAAAAAAATATTATGAATAAAACAAAAATTACAAAAAAATTAAAATTAGAAATTTTAAAAAATGTTCGTAAACAAGCAATGCACAATCTTGAAAAAATGGAGAAACAAAAATTAGACAAAAATCTTGATTCCATGTTAAAAGGTTTATAATAATTATCAACATGTCAGAACAAAATTGTGAAACGTTAAAAACACTGACTAAAAAATTTAATTACCAATCTGATGTAGTAGAAAACAATACTATGCTGGATGAACAAATAATTAGTATTAAAGATTTTTTACAAGAAACTTTTAAAAATGATCGTGATGCATTGATTAAAGCCGTATCTAGTGTGTCATGAGAAACATGAATTGATGAATTTGAAATTTATTTATGGATATATTGAGAAGATGAAAATTGTGAAACTTGAGGTTTTTTTGACTTAGAAAAAACCTCTGAAGAAATAGCCCTAAGAAAGTCAATGAAACAGTTTATTGAGCAGTCTTGTGTAACAATAGAAGATAGATGAGTTGTTACTTTTAAGTCTGCAAATATTTCTTTGAAAGGTCGTGGTTGGTATTTTTCCAGTAATCAATTCTCAGACCGTGCAATAAAGGCTAATACAAATTATGCATTTTGAAATGCTGAAGATTTTGTAATAACTCTTAATGCAAAACTAAAAAATTGAAAAATTTTAAGAGTTTTTGTAGCTGATCAGTTATGAGCTCCTTGAATTGATCATATTGAAGAAGAAATTAATGCCAATGACTTTCATAGCAATAATAACATTGCATGATTTTCGTATGAAAATACTAAAGAACCAGAGATTTCACACAGCAATACTTTAACAGAAGATGTTTGAAAAGCAAGTCTTGAAAAAAAAATAACAGAAAAATTAAAAATTGTTTTTCCAGAATTTTTTTGAGCAGTATCTAAAAGATTTGTTCAAAACAAGCCAAATATAAAAATTATACCAGTACAAACAAATAAACCAGAGGCTAGTCCTACATCAGAAGAAAATGAATCAGACGATATATCAGCTGTATTAAAAAATGAAGACTTGGTCGAAGAAGAGATGGAACAAATTGAGGAAAATCTAGAACCTGTTGAAGAAAATGTTGAACAAATTAATGAATACTGGCTTACTTGAACTCCATGACCTGCTAAATTTGGTAACCGTTATACTTTTTCTCCAACACTCAATTTAAGTGAAGAATCAAATTTTGATACAAATACATTAACTTTCGAATTATTAAGAAATCAATCTACCATACCAGCAGAAAATCAAGGATTTCATTTCCATTCTGAAACATGACAATTTACCTTTAATCCAAATTTCCCATGAAAAGAATATGAACTAACGATATTAGCTAAAGATGGAAATTGAAATCAAACTGAAGCAACAAAGTTTATTGTCAAAGTTTTAGATAGATTTGATATTGAACAAAATGAATATTTTTTTCATTGATGGAATGACGAAAAATATTATCAATTACCGAATACAATTGTGCAATCTGATGTTATTAATATCGGACATAGTCGGTGACGAGACAACATGTTTATGAGATATGGAAATGCACAAATACCCTTGAATTTAGCTAATAAATCATGAGAAATTATTAGTGATCCTAATATTGAAATATATGCAAGATTATGAGATACATGACATTTTAAAAAAATGGATATTTGATCAGATATTGAATGGAGAAGAGAAAATGTGGATTGATCACATGATGTCATACAAATGATAGTAACTTATAAAACTCCTGATGAATTTACAGAAACAAAAGAGATTTATTATAAATTATGAGATCATTTTGGTGAATTTAAGATACATCCAAAAAATCCAAATACAGAAATCCTTGATCAAACTATATATGGTGAACAAAATGAATATAGCACATCGGGTTCTTTTGAAATTAAACAAGCCTGAATGTTGAAAATTTGAATAATGAGAGTAATAAATTTTGATGATATTATTGTATTAATACAAAGAAATTGAGAAGATTCATTTGAAGAATATCAGGTTAATGCAGATTGGAGGAAAGAAGTCGGTCAGTGAGATAAAGTTAAACTATCAATTAAAATATGAACATGACGAGAAGGTCGTGGCACTGATCACTGAGCTTTTCTTAATATCTTAGATTTAGAAAATAATAAATCTTTGTGATGACTAAATTTTACAATTCACCCATTTGAATCAAATATTGTTTCATGAAAAATTAAGAAATTTGCACAAATTTGAGATAACTATGAAGTACATCTCAGTAAAAACAGACAAGATGATAATTATATTATTGAAAATAATTTCAATTGATTACCTCCATGGATAGAAATACAAGAAACCTATGATGAATATATTCTTACATGAATTCCACAATATGAAGATATTTGAATATGGAATTTTACTTTTAACGATGGTGGAAGAAATAATTCAGTAAACACACATAATATCAATTTAACTGTTTGATATTTAAATCCAGAAAATGATTGATTTAGCTTTGAACAATTTCCTTTTTACAGTCACCCAATGAATCAATAAATTTAGGAATAGTTCATAAAAGCATGAATAATCAAATTATTCTTTATTTTCTATGAATTGATTTGCATTTTAGTGTGATATATATTACACTAATATTAATTAGTATTATAGAAGTCCAAACAATATAGTAGATATTAGTGATGTTTATATTATTGGAAGAGCTATTAATTGAGAAGTTGATTTGTGTACACAGTAATCCATATTTTATAGTTATTGGAATAATATACTTTCTTAATCCAACCTCCTCCTATATAATTTCAATAGTAACCAATTATAAAAAAACATTAAATGCAAAATAATTGCAAACAATGCTCATCTAACTTTGATATTAGTAACAATGATATAGATTTTCTCAACAAACTAAGTCCTATTTTTAATTGAAAAAAATACAATATCCCAACTCCAACTTTATGTCCAAATTGTAGACAGCAAAGAAGAATGGCCTGGAGAAACAATAGAACTATTCATAAAAGAAAATGTGATTCAAGCTCTGAAGATATAATCTCAATGTATTCTAGCGACAAAGCATTTCCTGTTTATAAAAATAGTGAATGGTTTTCTGATAAGTGGAATGCTTTAGACTATTGAAAAGAATTTGATTTTAATAAAACATTTTTTGAACAATTTTCATCACTAATGCAAGTTGTACCACTACCTGCACTAAGCGTGTTAAATATGGAAAATAGTGAGTTTAACAACAATGCATGACAATTAAAAAATTGTTACCTTGTATTTAACGCAGATAGTTCAGAAGATTGTTATTATTGAGATGATGTTTATAGCTGTAAAAGCTGCATAGATGTTTATCAAATTGCGAATTGCGAATCTTCTTATCAAATAGTCAACTGTAGCTGATCTTACAACTTATTTTACTGAGAACTTTGCGATAATTGTTCAAACTCATATTTCTTAAAGAATTGTTCATGATGTAAAAACTGCTTCTCATGTACAAATTTAAGAAATAAACAATATTGTTTTCTAAATGAACAGCTTTCAAAGGAGCAATATGAAAATAGAATAAACAATATTGATCTGTGAAAACACTCAGTAATACAAAAATATAAAAAAGAATTTGATAAATTTTGTTTAAAATTTCCAAATAAAAATGTTAACTTAGTAAATTGTAGTAATGTTATTTGAAACAATGTTTCTAATTCTAATAATTGCTATTATGCTTTTAATTCAAGGAATATTGAAAATTGTAAATATGTAAGTAAAATAAAATGATGAGATAACTTACAAGATGTAGATATATTTTGATTAAATTTATCGTTTGCTTATGATTCATCAATAGTATGACAAAGATCAAGAAATATCTGCTTTACAATAGACAGTTGGGAATGAGTTTCAGATATTTATTACAGCTGGTTTGTTACACATAATTCGAGTAATTGCTTTTGATGCATTGGAATTAAACATAAGAAATATTGTATTTTAAATAAACAATATACAAAAGAGCAATATGAAATATTGGTTCCAAGAATTATTGAGCATATGAAAAAAACCCATTCGACAAGCTCAGAGTTGTCTTGTGGACAAGAATGGTGAGAATTTTTTCCAATTGAAATGTCTCCATTCGCTTATAATGAAACACTTGCTCAAGAATACCATCCGCTGACTAAAGAAAAATGCTTAAATACATATTCGAAATTATTATTTGATGATAATACAAACGCATGAACACGATTAACCGCGTTCATGCATAAGGGCTGGAAATGGAAAGATCAAAAAGACCAAATTCCAGATGTAGAAAAAATTATCCCTGCACAAAGATTGCCAGATAATATAAAAGATACCCCTGATGACATCTTAGCTTGGGCTATAAAATGTGAAGTATCTGAAAAGCCATATAAAATTACAGCTCAAGAACTTAAATTTTATAGACAACATAATATTCCAATACCTCATTTACACCCTGATGAAAGACATTCACAAAGAGTAAAATTAAAAAATTTAGCGAAACTTTATAATAGAAAATGTATGAAATGTGAAAAAGATATTCAAAGTATATACTCTCAAGATAGAGATGAAATTATATATTGTGAAGAATGTTATTTGGGAGAAGTTTATTAAATAATATTCAAAACTCACAATAAATAACTTGATAACCTTTTTCCATATTCTTTATTTACTCTAGACTTAAGCTCATGATTTAAATTTCGTATTTCAGATCTTTCCTTATCCAAGGATAATCATTTTGATTTAATAGCATCAAGCGAAGTATTGAACCAGAGATTTTTATTTTCTCAAGTAATATCTCATTTCTTAAAACCAGGATTTAATTTATCTGGTAAATTCTTCAAAACTTGATTTCCTGAATTAATCGCAATTAACAAATCAATCAATTTCATTGAAGCATCATTTAAAGACCTTTTATTGTAAAATAGTTTCTCAAATTCTTCAGCATCAGAATTTATCAAATTATTAACTCATCAACTCTCTTCAATTACACACATACTTTTTAAAATTCAAACAGTTCTTTTTTTATCTATGTATCACTCAAGGATATTATCATAATTTCTTAAATTAATTGGCAAAGAATCAAATAAGGCATAAAGAACAACTAATGGATCATTTCTTTTTTCTTTATCAATATTTTTTAGTTTTTTATATGCATGATAATAATTTGAAAATCATAGCTTATATTCAGTGTTTCAAGAAAATTTTTGGAAAAAATATTCCATAACTCATAATTTTGTAAAATAAAAAAATGCCTTCATTGGATTTTCTAAAAACGCTTTTCTCATTTCTAGAAACACATTTCTGCGATCCTTTTCACTAAAAGCAAAAAGGTTACTAAAAATTTTTTTAGATTCTGTCCAAGTTACATCATCAATTACAACACTATCTCAATGTTTTATTGCTTGGCGCGCAATTCTCAATACCATCTTTGGCGATGCTGTTATTTTTTCCTCAATTAATAACCTATTTACCTCTTTATAATCTTGTCTACTTTCTTTAATCTTATCTGAATATTGAGATACTAATACAATGTTTGATTCTAATGACTCAATTTCTTTTAAATCCCAATCTGTAATTTTGATTTAATGCTTGACAAATATATTTATTCTTATAATATAAGGTACTTATTTATTAAACAATATAGAATGGTATTAAATTGAATTGCACAATATCCAGGGTTTGAATTAGAAAGAGATCATCCAGCTCCAACCGTTATTGAATCTTTTATTCAAGATGAGGTAGGCATAGACTGCAAGAGAAGTGTGGAAAATCCTCAAGAATGGATCAAGACTAGAGAACGATTACTCGAAAAACTTTCCTCTGAAAGCCGAGAATTCATATTTTTATGAGAATGAAAAAGATATGTAGCATTTAAGATAAATTGATACACAGTAATAGTAAAAATTCTTTTTACAGAAACATTACCAACTGAATTAAGAAAGAAACATAGATGAAATCATACAGAGCAATGAGAAGAAATGTCAAAGCAAAGAAGACTATTTTCTTATCACATTGAGGAACATGAAATTGTAAAAAAATGAATGCGAAGACTTGTTCCAGACACCTTGTTTATAAACTCAAATTTTCCACAAATATGACCAACTTTCAACAAGTTGCAAATTGACCATAATGATACTTTTCTAATAGTACAAGATTATATTAAAGATTGAACATCAATAATGAATGCCTGTAAAGATTTTAGAGCTGAAAATACTAATTTCTTAAATGATTTAACACTATTCTTAGAAAAATATGACAACATGCGACATATTAAATGAGTAATACCTGAAATTACATCCCTATGATGACAAAATGCCTTAATTTGATTAGATTGAAAACTATCAATTATTGATACAAATTCTTTAATAAGGGTGAAAAACAACGATTGAACATTACATCCTAAATATGCTAAACGCTTTAAAGCAAGATGATTAAATACTCCTGATAGCTTAATGAGTTCTATAGAACAATTAATAAGAAGAGTAGAACAGTGACATTTACCTTGAAATCCACAAGGATAATTGTAATATTTTATTATGAATTATAAAAATACATCAAAAGAAAGTACTCAACATCCACAACACAATAGCAATATTGTCTCATGTATTTTTGCATGATTTTTAATCATTAAGAGAAAATAATACAATTAATTTAAATCAAAAAATTATAAATTGCTTTCTCAAAAATACGAGAAAGCAATTTTTTATTAAAAATAAATAACAAAAAATTATTATTAACGAAATATTAAAATATTATATTTATGAAACACGTACTAAAAACAAAAGTGATGAGATCCAATCTTAGAAAATTATACATTGGCGCAATTCTTCAGGAAATGATGTTTTTAGCAGTTATTATAGTTCCATTTCTTTGAAGTTTTTGATTATCAATGACTGAAATTATTTTTACAGAAACAATATATGCTTTAATCATAGTAATGTTAGAAGTGCCTTCATGATATTTTGCAGATATATATTGAAGAAAAATTTCATTAATAATTTGAACCATGTCAACAATTATCTGAATGCTATTTTATACATTTTGAAATGTATTTTTAATTTTTAGTATATGAGCTGTATTTTGGTGAATATGAAGAAGTTTTATATCTTGAGCTGATGAAGCATTATTATATGAAACTTTGATACAATTAAAAAAAGAAAATGAATATAAACGCATTACTGGAAATATTTTTTATTATTGAAGATTAGCTTCTGTACTTGTTGCAATAATTTGATGATTCATGGCATCAAAATCATTAGTGCTTCCATTTTTTGCATCAATTGTTCCATACACAATATGGCTCATACTCTCTTTTAGCTTAAAAGAAACAAAACATATCAAAAAACAATGATCAGAAACATGGAATCATTTTAAAAAAATTTTTAAAGAAAACTTTTTACATAATGCAAAAATAAGACATTTTGTTTTATTTAGCTGAGTTGCATGATTTTTTGCAATTGATTTTTGGTTTAAACAAAGATATTTAGAATCTTTATGAGTTCCAATATTATATTTTTGACTAATACTTTGAATAGCACCAATATTTTCATGACTTTGATGAAAGTATGCAGAAAAAATTGAAAACACTATTTGACTTAAATATTCCTTACTTCTTATTCCAGCAGTACCATTTGTAATATGGATTATAATGTGAAGCACAAAAACACTATTCATCATTCCTTTGATGCTAATACTTCATTTCTTTTGATGACTATATATCCCAATATTTAATGACTTTATACAAAAATTAGTTAGTTCTGATAGAAGAGCTACCATAATGTCACTCATGAGTTTATTTAGAAGATTAATATTTTTCATTTTTGCACCATTTTTATGATGGATTACAGATATATACTCAATACAAACGGCTTTTTTATATATAGCTTTAATAGTACTAATTTTTACAATAACAAACATTTATTTTTTAAAAAAATTTAAAATAATCTAATATGATAAAAATTCTAACAAAAAAAGATCAAAAACTTATTGAAAATTTCGCCTACCAAAAGGAGAAAGAAAACATGTTCATTTTTTGACATTTAAAAAATAAGCAATGTTTTAAAGTAAATAAATTTTTTGGATATTTCGATAATAATGAATTAATTTGATTAGCAGTATATTTTTGAGAATTCAAAAGTTTAACTATTAATTCCAAATCAAACACTATAATTAACAAACTTGTTGACTATGCAATTATTAATGAAAAAATAATAATTAACTATGTTCCTGTGTTTAAAAAATATTGAACTATTATTCTAAAAAGACTTAAATATCACAAGATTGTTCCTCAAAAATTAATGGATGATGTTGTTCTTATTTTAAAGAAAAAAGATTTTATTGATTTTTCCACTTGATTAGAAAAAATATGAACAAAAGATGACATTGATAAAATCATTATGATTCAAAGAATGTTGAATAACAATAACCTATCTGCTAATATTACAAATGAAGAAAGAAAACGAACAAGACCTCAAGATAATTTTATAATAAAAAAGAAATGACAAATTGTTTCAAAATCGACTTTAAGCTGAGTATCAAAAAATTATATTCAAATTATCTGAGTAATAACAGATCCAAAACATAGAAAAAAATGATATTGATTGTGAGTAACAAGTTTTCTTTGCAAAAAATATTTTTCAAAATGAATAAAATATGCATTATTATTTACAGACAGGTGAAATATCGCTGCTATTTCTATGTATGAAAAAATGTGATTTAAGATTGATAGTAAGTGTTGAGATTATACACTTGCGATTTTTTAAGAAATTATACTATAAAGGTAAATGTTGACTAAAACCCTTGGTTGAAAATATATGAACTTTATACTTCACTTTCAACACACGGCTTTAGCCGCTTGTGAGGCAATTACTTAAACAATACTTGACTTTTCTATTAATTATAGTAACTTATTTTACCTAAATAATTTCTATATAAATATGGTCAAAAAAGAAGCATTGCCCATGCCAATAAACACTATTGCCTCAAAAGAATCAGTAGTATCAAATGTTATATTAGCAATCTCTAATGCACTTTATGAAGCAATTTATAAAAAACTTGGATCAACCGTTATTACTCCACTTGGTGCTACAACTATATTTGAAATATGGTGTCGAGTTATGGCAAATGAGTCATTAGGAATAAAAAAATTTATACTATTCACACTGGCTGGCTCAATAGCTGCATCAATTAATAATATCATTAAACACATCGACCACTCAAACAGTCCTTATCGAAACAATCCAAATCCTGTTTGAGTAATTAAAGATGATAAAATTACTTCTAGCAATCCAGCATTGTCAAAAATAATTAAGGAATTAAATTTAAAAATTTGAGATAATATTTCAAATACTATTTTTGAAGCAATTTCAGAGCAAGCACTAGATAACAACTCTGGCAGTATCGATTGCAAGGCTTGACGCTACTCATATATTTTTAATTTTAAAAAATCTCCTGGGTTAATTTTGAAATGATATCTTAAGAAATATAAATATATACCAAAATATTTAATAAATAAATTAGCTTGAGCAATTAACATATATTGAACAGATATTAGTGATAAAATTAAACTTATTGAAACACTTTCAAAATTCGTATCCCCTTCAGTCTTACAAGCCATAAAGAACTGAACATTTAAAGAACAATTTGTCAAAACACAGGCAACTACTCTATTTTCAGATATAAGATGATTTACCAATCTAAGTGAAAAGGTAGATTGAACAAAAATGATGCAATTTCTTACTGTATATTTTGCATTAGTGACCAAAATTGTTTATGACCACTGATGACATATTGATAAATTTAATTGAGATTGAGCTATGATAGTATTTCCTGAAAAATGATGATCAGAAAGTGCTATACGTGCCAGTATAGAAATAAACAAAATGGTTGAAGAGTATCAAGAAGAATTTCAAATATTATTATGACTTGATGATAATCAATATAACGGTATCAAAATATGAATCTGATTAAACACATGAGAGGTTAACATGTGACCAATTTGATGACTATTTAAAGATATTACAGTACTATGATCTTCTGTAAATGAAGCAGCAAGAATTGAACCATTAACCAAAATCACATGATTCCCATTGCTAATTTCAGATAAAACACTTAATTCATTGTCAGATACATTTAAATCATCATTAAATTTAATATATCTATGAAGACATAAAGGTAAATGAGTCTCAAAGCCATTGACGCTTTACGGTATTTCAGATACATTAACAGATGATAGAAAAAAATTGTGGAATAACATTTTAAATACTTTTAACAAATGAATTAGATTTATGGAATCTTCAAATTTTAAATTTGCATTAGTGTATTTTAATAAAATCAGCACTTATAATGAACCTTGTATAAATTTACTTATTAAATTTTGTAAATCTAAAATCAAATAGGTATACTATTAAATGTTAAATAGATCTTTATAATTGGTCATATGGATGATTTTAAAAAATGATATTTTTTCACTCTTTTAACAGTAATATTTTCATCAATAACATATATCTTCCTGGACATCGCGTTTAGTAATTACTGAGAAATAGATGCATGACTTTGATTATTTTATTGAATGCTATGATCTATTATCTTATCTGCTCCATTTTTTTTATTTTCAAAAAATAATATTTACAAAATAAGGTCAACAACTAAAAATCATTGAAAAGTATTGCTATTTATTTGACTTACAACAGCCATATTCGGACTCATGTGGGCTATGGCAATTAAGGACTGATGATCATGACCAGTATGACTCTTAAGTAAAGTAGATGTTATATTCACTTTTTTACTCTGAGTATTATTATTAAATGAAAAAGTAAATTACAAAGAAATAATTTGATTAATTATTGCTATCATCTGATTTTGATTTATTGCATTTCTTAAATGAGAAATAAGTTTATTTGCAGTATTTCTAATTGTTGGTTGAAAATTTATATTTTCTTTTCAAAGCTTTGTAACAAAAAAATACGCACAGTGATTAAATTGATTTTCATTTGCTTATATTAGAATGATACTTTCTTGTTTATTTCTATTTCCACTTATCTTATTTCAATGAAAATTTAGCCCAATACCAATTCCAGCTCTTATTTTCTTAATCATATCACAAGTATGTTGATCATTTATTTGAAAAATTTATTATTTTGAAGCACATAACTATTTGGATATTTCAAAACTCAATACCGCACTACTCCTAACCCCCGTTGTTGTTTTGATTTTAGCATATTTTATTTTTTGAGACCAAGTATCAATACAAAAATTTACATGAGCAGTTTTAATTATTTTATGACTTTTTATATTTATAAGTAATAGATTTCTTAGTAAACGACTTGAAAAATATAGGGAGACTGTTTAATGAAATAAAATTATGACTATGCTTACAAATAAGTTCTTAAACTCACCATTATGAAATGTAAGTTTATTTTCACTCTTTTGGGCATTTGAAGTATTTTTCAGCAAACTAGCTTTTATATCATGAGCAAATCCTATTGCCTTTGTTTTTCAATCCTGATTTGTTTCTTTAATTATTATGATGATATTCATACTCCCAAACAAAATTCATGAACTAAAAAACTTAAAATTTAAAATCATAAAATGGATTCTCATTGCTAATGCAATTCAATTTTCAATATGAATATGACTAAATCATATCTGACTTGCTTTTACATCTGCAATAAATGCATGATTTTTAATCAAATCACCTTTAATTACAACACCATTGCTTGCTTGGCTAATCCTTAATGAAAAAATAAACTACTCAAAAATAATTACAATAATACTAACATTATTTTGAATATTTCTTATAACTACTAAATGAAAGCTTATTAATCCACAAATATGAGATATATTTATAATACTTGCTTGAATATCAACATATTATCTCAAAATTGATGAGCATTAATTAAATCAAATATCAGAAAACAAATATTTATACTGTTTCCAAATAACACTCTTCACAATAAACAGTCTCCTTCCTTTCAAGAGAATAAGTAGTCTGAACATCTTTTTCACATTTCATGCACTTTCTACTATAAAGCTTTCTTGGATTTCTTAATTCCATTCTTTCTTTATGTCTTTGATCTGGACATTTTCTTGGTACAGGTAATCAAGCTTGCTTATAAAACTTAAATTCTTGATTTGTAATTTTATAAGGCTTTCAAGTTATCTCACAAATTAAAATTTCATTACAAATTAAGTCATCTATATCTTTGATATCATCAGGGATTGCTATATTTGGTCAAAAATAATTTTTTGCATTATCCTCTTCATCTTTCCATTTCCATCATTTTTGCAAAACCTCTTGTTTGCTTAATGGATAGTACTCATATGCAATAGTTTCATTATATCAAAACGAAGAAATATTTGCAGAAAAAAACTCTCACCATTCTCAAATGCTTTGCATAAATTCTATAATCTTTGGAGCTAACATATCATACTCTTGCTTGGAATATTGTTTATTAAAAATACAATATTTTTTATTCTTCAAAGCAAAACATCAAAAACAACTTTCACATGATGAACAATTATCACAATAAATAAGATAATTACAATTATTTATACAAGTGTGACAAAAAAGTAAATTATATCAATTGATTGTAATTGAGTTGTATGAAAGCTCAGTTCAAGGTTGAGAGAAATTACAATCATGACAATCAATAAATTTATCAAGTGTTGCACAATTTTTTACATTTTCACAATTTTTTAAATCAAAACAATTAATACTATTTTTGCAATTATAGAGATAATCTCAAGTAATATTTTCACAATTAAATCAATGGTAATATTTAACGATCTCTTTGCTAATCAAAGAATTTACCTTTTTTTGAGCAAATTCAATAATTTTATAATTTCAACTATTAAATTCAGATAATTTTAACTCATAATCCTCTTTTGAATACTGCTCATTAAAAATCATATACTGCTTAGCTCTAAGTCAAACACATCAAAAACAATCTTTACAATTAGCACAATTAATCAAAAATTTTGAATCAGAACAATTATCTGTATTTACTGAAAAACAAATATTATAACATTCTACTCAGTCTATGCATTGATAACAATATTCTGATTTATACACATAAAGACAATCAAAGCAATTTTTTGATTGCCAAACAATATGCCCATAACAACAATCTTCATTTCACACATTTCAAAATACCAAATAACAATTTTTACTTGTTGCAGATAAATTGCAATAATCAGTATTCTCGCACCTTGAATTCATAATATTCATTCTTGGAACAGTTTTATGTAACACCATTATTTGATCAAATATAGATTTCGAAAAATCAATCTCTTTTCAATACTCTAAAGGATCCCAGTCATCACTCCACCACTCATGCAGCTCATAAACAGGAAAGGATGCATCTTTATCATACATTGAAATCATCTGTTTTCCTGTAAGGTCAGACTTTCTATGATAAAGTTTAAAAAAATTTCTAAATGAAAATCTTAACTGCGTTCGACAATTAGGACACAAAGTAGGAGCTGGAATTTGATATTTTTTTCAATTAAATTCAGGAGAAATTTTATCATAGAAAGCTAAATCTTCTTGAGTGATTTCGTATTGAACCTGGCACTGTTTGCATTGTTTTATCATAATATTAATAGACTTCTTTTAAATAACAATCTTCATCCTTCTTCGCCAAGGCTACGAAGGACAAGCAATAAACTAGTAAACTGTTTGTAAATAGCAATCTTCGCAATAAACTATCTCTTCTCTATTAGGCGCGTACGTAGTCTTTATATCTTTTTCACATTTCATGCACTTTCTATCATAAAGCTTTCTTGGATTTCTTAATTCCATTCTTTCTTTATGTCTTTGATCTGGACATTTTCTTGATATGGGCAATCACATTTGTTTATAAAATTTGAACTCTTGAGAAATTAATTTATATGGTTTTCCAGTAATCTCACATATTAAGATTTTATCGCAAATGGCACTATCTACATCTTTTATATCTTCAGGGATTTCTACTTTTTGTCAGAAATAATTTTTTGAGTCATTTTCTTCATCTCTCCATTTCCATCATTTTTGTAATACTTGCTGTTTTGTTAATTGAAAATACTCTTGAGCAACTGTTTCATTATATCCAAATGGACTAAGCTTTGTTGGAAAAAACTCTCACCATTCTCACGTGCTTTGCATATGCTTTATGATTTTTTGGAGCAATATTTCATACTGCTCTTTTGAATATTGTTTATTAAATATACAATATTGAGCCTTTTTCAATCATGAACAAGCGAAACAATCATTACATCAAATGCAATGATCAAGATAAAGTGAATTTTTTGAATACCAGCTATTATAAGTAAACTGAGTATTATACTGATTTATAGTGCTTATAGTTTCATAACATAATTCACAATTATCAACTACAACATGACCATCATAACAATCTTTTGATTTAAAACTAAAAATAAGATTTTTACAATTTTCAAGATTTCAACTGTCATAACATTCTGCGCAATCTTTACAATTTAAAATATGATCACCTGTTGAATTTATATTATGATTTCAATCATAATATTGAAATACCTGACTCTCTCTTTCTTTTTTTACTAAAACCTCTTTTACTTTCTTAAATACTTTTCTATTACCCAAATTTAATTCACTTATTCTTTTTTCATACTCGTCCTTTTTATAAGACTTATTAAAAATATAATACTCTTTTCATCTCAATTGGTAACATCCAAAACAATTTTTACAATTTTTACAATCTGAAAGAAAATAAGAATCTGAGCAATTATGACTTCTTTGTGAATGAATAAGATTATAACTATTTGAACAACCTACACATTCAAGACATAATTTAGACTTATAACAATTAACACATTCCAAACAATTTTCGCAACTATCAATTGCATAAGAATAATAACAATTTTCATTATGATCACTTACAAAAATCATATAGCAATCCTTATTTTGCTGCGATCAATTTGTATAATCACTATTTTCATTATTTGAAGTAAATACCGAAATTTTTGGTGTAATTTGCAATAGCTGTTCAAATTGTTCAAAAAAACTTTTATTAAAATCAAATTCTTTGCCATAGTCAAATGCACTCCATTTATCTCAATGCCATTCATGTTGATCATAAACCTTATACTGCTTATCTTGTGAATAAATTGAAATTATTTGCTTTCAAGTTAAATCACATTTTCTATTATATAATTTTCTTTCGTTTCTAAATGTAAATCTTCTTTGCATCCTACATTGAGAACACAAGGTAGGAACAGGAATCTGATATTTCTTTCAATTAAATTCAGGAGAAATTTTATCATAGAAAGTTAAATCTTCTTGAGTGATTTCATATTTAGCCTGACATTGTTTGCAATTTTTTATCATTTTAAATTATTAATGTATAACATTCTCTTCCTTTACATAAAAATTGTCAAACACTATAATTTCTTATAACATAATATCCCCTTGCTAATCAGTAAAATACGAGTATATTTTCTGTAGAAAAATATTTACAACACTGAGATTAATTATGATTTCCCAATTGCAAAAACTATGACTTTCTAATGAAGAATCAAAAGTGTATCTAGCTTGCCTTGAACTTTGATCCTCTGCCGTATCAATAATTGCAAAAAGATCAGGTGTTCATAGAGTAAGTTGTTATCATACTTTAGATAAATTATTAAAGAAAAGACTAGTTTCTCAGTACACAAAATGAAATACTAAATATTTTCAATCAGAAAAACCAGAACAATTACTCAAAATTGAAGAAGAAAAAGTAAATATTGCCAAGCTACTTCAGCCTCAACTTAACTCAATTATAAACACATTTTGATTTAAACCTAAAATTAGATTTTATGAATGAAGACATTGAGTAGAAAAAGTATTCAATGAATCTTTAGAAACTAAGTGAGAAATTTTATGATACAGCAATCTTAAAAATGTTACTGAATTTTTTCCAAAATTTTTTGAAGATTATACACATAAAAGATTTAAGAGAAAAATTAAAGCAAGATATTTATCATCAGATATTAAAGAGTGAGTTGAACTAATTATTCCTTTTCTTCCCCAAAATTATGACAAAGCTCTGCTTGAAATCCTACTTGTAAATAAAGATCAATTTCCATTAGAAAATGAAATACTCATTTTTAATAACATGGTATGAATTGTTTCGTTAAATAAAAATGAACTACTTGGACTGATTGTTGAAAGTCCTAGTTTTTCTAAAACTATGAAATCTATATTTGATCTTGCCTGGCTTTGAGCAACTGCTTTTGTTGCGAAATAGTGAATTAATATATTTAGTAAGACTGAAACATGCTATTGCCTTTTTAGTAAATTCAATTACAATATTATACCATTTCAAAAATTACAATGAACAAAAACAAATGGCAGGTAACTCCTATTAATAACTTTCTACAAATAACTGAGAAAAGGAATTTTGAAACTAAATTAAAAAATCAACCTTGAAACATTATTCCTAGAATGTGAAAAGGAAAACAAGCTGCACTATATTTTGCTAGTGCAATCAAATTTACTAATGATTCTGAATTTTCAAAAAGTATATTGAAATGGTTTAATGATAATAAAGAAGTTTATTGATATCCTGAACTTAAACTTTCAAGTAATACTTGATTGAAAACTCCGCAATATCAAAAAGATCCATCGTATGATTTTGAAAAAGCAGTTGAAATAATTATGCGAGACATTATTGAATGATATTTACAAAAAAAAGATATAATATTAATTTACATCTTGCCTCAATTCATGATGATATAAAATGAGGCATAGACTATATTCTTGAAATAAATAATAAATGATCAAACTCAATTTTATGAATTGAGAAAAGAAAATTATTAATCCATGAGTATTATTTAGAATACTTGATAATCAATTTAATATTTGAGCAGGAATAAGAAAATTATGAAATATTGAAAAAATGATTAACAATATGCAATAGTTATTCATATCCTAATTATTAATTTCTTAATTAAAGTGATCCTGTTTATTTTAGAATATTAAATTTTAAAGTTTTGCTTTATTAATAAGCAATTTTTTGCTATAATAATATGAAAAAGAAAATTGTGTAAAACAATAATATGAAAAAAAACAGATTAATATCAAAACTACACATGGCAAAAAACCTAAAAGATTTTTTGATTTTTGCTGAAGGTAATGAAATTAATATTAAATTATGATGAACCGCAATGACTGATATAATGCAAAACTCAAAACAGTCTGAAGTATTAAAATGAATAAAAGAATTAATAAATGGATTTGAATGAAATATAAATATAATTGTATCAGCACCATGAAAATACAAAGAAAATGAAAATAAAATTACAAAACGCTTATTACATGCCAAATCATTAATTGAATCTTGAAATAAAAAAGCATGACAAGAAGAACTTGTAGAAATTCGAAATGATTTTTTAGACATGGCCAATAATAATATTCCTGAAAATTATAAAAAGGAAATAATGCAAGATATTATAATAATTTTTGCTGAATTAAATTGAGCAATAAATGTATTAAAAAAAGAATGACTTAATTTGCACCCATGATTAATACTAGATATGTATGCAAGAATCTGAGAAGAAACTTGATCTTATTTACTTTCTAAAATATTAAATGCTGCACATATTTCTACTAAAAATATTTCAGTTGATACAAAAAATTGAGATGAAGATATCTGACTTTCTGATATTATTGATGATTTTTCTGTAAAATTAAGAAGTTCTATTGATTATAGTAAAGAAAGGGTCAAGATAATTCCTTGATACCCATGAGAAATGAAATGAAAATGAACAATCTCAGAAACATGAATGTGATATTCAGACTACGCAGCAGCAATGGCCACTAAAGAATGATGATTTTTGATTCTTGCTAAACAATCTTGAGCAATACTTCAAACAAATCCTAAAATATTAAAGAAATGAGCAGGGTTAAGTAAAATTCAAATCATGCCAATAAGTCAAGCAGTTGTAATGACTGATATTATTTGAGATCAGATTCAAGTTATACATCCAATGGCTCTACAGGTCGCAAAAAAGAAAAAATTAAATATTATGGTGATTGATGAAAAATCACCATTCACCTGAGGAACATTAATAATCCCCGATGAAGAATTTGAAGAATTTATAAATTGAAATGGAAATGACAAAACAGATTTAAAAGATAACATAAACGAACTAAATCTACCAATGATGTGAATAGCAAATGATGCCTACACACTTCAATTACAATTTAACATATTATCTTGAAATAAGAGGCAAGATGTAGCAACAAGAAAAATATACGATTTCATATTAGAAAAATGATGAAAAATTGTAGAAAAAAATTTTATATCACACAATCATAATAATAAATCTTGATTAATTATTATTAGCTGAATGAAAGATGAAGATATCGCCGAAATCAAACAAATAAAACTAGCAGATGTTGATGAAGTAACCATATCTGAAAAACATTTCATAATATGAGCTTCATGACTAAAACATAAAGATACTTCAAACAAACTTATAAAACTATTTTCTTGATGAGAATTATTTCATACAGATTCTATTATTAATTGATATGCACATTCTGTTTGATTATTAATTCCTGAAATTGAAGATAAACATCAGCGAGAAGACTTATTAACTCAAGCAGTTTGAGTTGTTAATTGAGAAAATTTGTAATGATGATTATATTTAAAACTATGTATATATTAACACATAAATTTAAAAATATACTTGTTTTTAACAAAAATTTATGTTATAATATAAAGAAATAAAAAATAACCAAAACAAAAATGACCAACGAAGCACCTGATTATAGCGATCAACCTCAAGTAAAAGAAAAAAAACTTTCAAGATATCAACAACAACTAAGGGATCGAACAGAAAGAGATAGGGCCTCAGCACATAAGCATGTCAAAGAAAAGCATCCAGATTATTCTAATTCCCCAGACTGAACAAAAATAGAATTTGATTATAAAACACCATCAATGCAAGATAAATTAGATAGTAATCAACAAGACACTCAGTTAGATTGATCTCCATCTCCTAATGAACATATTTCATCTACAGAATTGGCAAAAATAAACAATCAACAAGCTATCAGCGATTTAGCAGGTAAGATTCAAGGAGTCAGTTGAACTCAAGTTCAAAAAGTTGCACTTATTAAGCCATTAATTGAAAATACATTATGACAATTAACAGATTTAGATTGAAATTGAGTATTAAGTGTGTTAAACAGCTGATTAACAAATCATATACCTCAAATTATGTCTAATTATTCAGCTATTATTGCTGCTATTTCACAATTAAAGGATAAAAAGAGTTAATTACATTTATAGTCAATATTTGACATACTTAAAATGATAAATCCTGAATCAGAATTAAATCCTTTAACCAAACTTGCAATTTATAGTGAAGCTAGAAAGATAATGCTTCAAAAAATGGATAATGAAATAGTGAGTCCAGATAAAGCTGACCAAGTATTAGATTATGTTGAAACAAAGCTTTCCTGAATCCATAATCCTGATGAAGCCACTGAATTTTGTAAAGTTTTATCAAAAAAATTTCCAGAACTGGAAGAAATGGAGATTAAATTCCACAATAAAACGATGGAAAAAATTGACAAAGTTCTTATTAATATCGTTGATATTATAATGGATAGTTGAGATTTTGAATTAGCAAGTAAATTAATGCATGAAATTGATGAAATTTCAAAAACTGAAGATGATCAAAAACAATTAGATTATATTGTAAAAATTAGTAAAAAATTTCCTTTAGAATACGGGGCTGCTAAATATAGAACTAATTAAGGATTTAATAGAAACTAAACTACTACAAATTGTATTGATTTTATTTTCATACTTTTTAGCTATTTAATTTCCCCAACTATTGACATCAACAACATATTATATTATTCTCAAATATGTAATTAATAACAATTTATGACTTATACTTTCGAAGATTTAGACAAAGATCACAAAGAAAACTGAAAACAACTAGAAGCAGTAAATAATAAATCAGATTGAAAATTTCGAGCTTCATTAAAATATGAACATTTTAGATCATTAATATCATGAGACATTATTACTATTGTTGATGAAAATCTAAAAAAAATTGCTGAACTTAAATTAGAAATTAAAAAACCAACAAAAATAATTCCAAGCAATAGATTTCAAAAACTAAAATCTTGATCATTAACATTGCTAAAGCCGGTAGTAAATATGTTAAATAATAAAATAAAATTAACAGTTTCTGAAACTGATATATGAATACTGTTTAATTGAGATTGAATTGAATTAAAATCAGAAAATTCAGAAATAACTATCCAACTATTTATTAATAATATATGATTAAATGTAGTAATTAATTGTCTTAAAAAATATTACATTCCATTACTACAAAGAGAAATATGAAATCATATTAATGTAGACGATATAGCTGAAAGGACATGAATTCCATATTATGAAGAATAATCATTTTATTTATTAATAAAGCTATTGTTTTATATATTTAATAAACTTCTTTTAAATAACAATCTTCACATAATACACTCTCTGACTTGTCTCTTAGTCAATTACATGGGATATTTTTTTGACATCAACTACAATTGATCTCTTTAAGAAGATATGAAGGACGCTTATTCATTCTTTTTAAAAATCTTTGATCCGGACACTTTCTCGGACAAGGAATCTTAAATTTTCTATAAAAATTTAATTCTTGTTTTGTAATTTTAAATGGCTTATTAGTAGCTTCACACTTAATTGCCCAATTCAAAACATCATCTGGAATTTCAGATATCTCAGAAGGCAGATGGTTTGCTTCAATTACTTTCATTATATCAGAAGTTGGCATTTCATAATCTGACCATTTATATCACTTCTTTAATGCCTCCTCCTTACTTAAAGGGAAAATTTCCATTGCTATTGTTTCATTATATCAAAATGGACATGAATCAATCTGGAAATATTCACCCCATTCTCACGTTTGTTTCATATATTTAATAATTTTTTCTCTCATCACAAAATATTCTTTTTCTGAATACTGTTTATTTAAAATACAAAATTTTTTATTTTTTAATCCCACGCAAGCAAATAAATTACTTGATTTTGTGCACTGAAAACAATATTCAAGATTTGAAATGTTTGTAGTACAATTTGAACAAAATTTTATATTATAAGCGTTATCTCAACATGCAGAAGATTGATAAACCAATTCAGCCTTAAAGCCCCAAGATGAATAATCAAAGCAATTTTTTACATTCCCTGCTATCTTCACACAATACCTACAATCTTCCAAACCGTTTGAATCATAACATTCATATGCATTTTTTGAATTATAAACATGGTCGCCTATTACATTTTCATTACTCTTTCATTCAATTGCTTTTCTTGGTTGAGTTTTAAAAAATTCTAAAACTTCAGTTTCAAATTTTGCTAATTTCTTACTTGTCTCAAATCAAAATTCTTTTTTCTTTTTTTCATACTCTTTCTTTGTATATTGTTTATTAAAAATCATATATTGCTTATTCCTTTGATTAGAACTAGCTATGCAATTGTTGCATCATATACAACTTTTAAGAAAATAACTATCATTACAATTTTCACACTGCTGTGAATACAATAAATTATTGCAATTTACACAATCACTGCATTCGTAACAAATTTCTGATTCATCACAATTTGAACAATCTATAAGATTTTTTGAATGATATATTCTATTTGAATACAAACAATCTTCATCATAATCTGCTTCTGATATCAAATAACAATTCTTTAAATATCATGTACAATTTGTGTATTCACTATTTTCCAATGTTCCTCATGCAACAAAAACAGAAAAATGAGGAACCTTATTTTTAAAATTTTTATATTGCTCAAAAAAACTCTTGGTAAAATCAAAATCTTTCCCATACTTCATTGCATCCCAATTATCACTCCACCAATATCTAGATTCATATACTGGAAATTCATGATTTTCATGATACATCGATATAATCTTTTTTCATGTTGCATTGCACTTCCTAACATACAGCTTTCTCGCATTTCTTTCTTGAAGTCTTCTTACTAGTCTACACTTAGGACACTGTTTAGGCGCAGGTACTTCTATTTTGTCATAGAAGTCTAGATCTTCTTGTGTGATTTCAAATTTTACCGAGCATTGTTTGCAATTTTTTATCATAATAAATATTTAATAAACTTCTTTTAAATAACAATCTTCACAATAAACCATCTCTTCTCTATCAGGTGCATATGTAGTCTGCATACCTTTATCACATTTCTTACAATTTCTATCATATAATTTTCTTGGATTTCTTTTTTTAAATCGCATTTTGTGCCTTTCGTTAGGATGAAAATGCGGTATAGAAATATTATGCTGTCTATAAAATTTCAGTTCTTCTGGAATTATCTTAAATGGTTTTCAGGTAATTTCACATTTAACTGCCCAATTAAGAATATCATCAGGAACATCTTTAATATCATCTGGCAATTTTTCAGCTGGTAGAAGTTTTGAAACTAATGGGATTTCTTCTTTTATATTTTTCCACTTAAATCAAATTTCTATAGCTTGATCCTCACTTATAGGAAAATGATCATTTGAAATACACTCATTATATGCAAATGGAGATAGTTGCTTTGAAAAAAACTCTCACCATTCTCAGGTAGACTTCATATGCTCAATGATTTTTGGAACTATTAATTCATATTCCTGCTTTGTGTATTGTTTATTAAAAATACAATATTTACTTTTTTTAAGTCAAGTACATCAGAACAAATTATTTGATCAAAAACATTCATAGCAATACAAAATATCATTACTTCATCACCAAACTAATTTAGAAAAAAGCACATTAGAAGCTCAATGACCAACTGCCTCACATTCATATAAAAGTTCATTATTACTAGTGCATCAATAAAAATTGATATCATAACAATTTTTAGCAATTCTTAAATCACTACAATATTTACAATCTTCCAATCAAAACACATCCCAACAATGAAAAGCATTTTTTGAATTATCCACATAAGAACCAGAAAAATTTTCTGAATTTAAAAAATCAGAATACAATCTAGGTATTTTGCTATCAAGATCTTTATACTTAGATAACACTTTTTTTTTCTTATCTGAATCATTTAAAATTTCAACAAATTCTTCTTTGGAGACTTTTTTATTTAAAATATAATACTCTTTATTTCTCAGTCATGAACAAGCAAATATATTCCTACAATTTCTACAATCAAAACTATAATATGAATTATTAGAATTGTGCACTTTTTGACAATACTGAATATTATAGCAATTGCTACAATCAACACATTCATATATATTTTCACATTGAGATATAGTTAAATTATCGATACAATTTTTACACTTATCTATCCAATTTCAATAATAACAATTTTCATTTTGATCTGCTGTAAAAATTAAATAACAGTTTTTATTATATGACATACAATTACAATAAGTTGAATTTTCATTATCTCACTGTTGTATTCTAGCCATTTTAGGAACTTTATTAAAAATCTCTAAAAATTGCTCGGTAAATGTCTTATTAAAATCAATATCTTGTCAAAACTTCTTTCAATCCCAATTATCAGACCACCAAAATTTATTATCATAAACTGGAAATAGTGTATTTTCTCAATACATTGAAATTATATTTTTTCATGAAGCAGTACATTTTCTTTTAGATAAATTACTCTCATTCCTAAAAGCAAGTCTTCTTTGCTGCCTGCAGTCAGGACAAAATGTAGGCGTTGGAATACTATATTTAACTCAAGTGAATATAGGTGATATTTTATCATAAAAACTCAAATCTTCTTTAGTAATTTCAAACTGCACCAAGCATTGTTTACAATTCTTAATCATATTTAATAAATTTCTTTTAAATAGCAGTTTTCACAGTAAACCTTTTCAGACTTTTCAGAACAGTAAGTAGTTTGAATCTGCTTATCACAATTATCACACTTTCTATCAAATAACTCATTTGAATTTCTTAAACTAATTCTTTGTGCATGTCTAATGTCTGGATGTAAATGGGGTATTGGAATATTATTATTTCTATAAAATACAAGTTCTTGTGGAGTAATTTTAAATGATCTTTGTGATTTTTCACATTTAATAGCCCAATTAACAATATCGTCTGGAACACTCTCAATATCATTAGGAATTTTATCTGCAGGAATAGTTTTTGTAACTTGCGATATCTGATCTTCTTGATCTTTCCATTTCCAAGATTTATTTTCCACTTCTTCTTTAGTCATAGGAAAATATTCTTGTGCTGCTGTTTCATTATATGCAAATGGACTTAATCCTATCGGAAAAAATTCTCACCATTCTTGTCCACAGGACAACCCTGAGCTTATAAAATGGTTCTTTTTCATATGCTCAATAATTTTTGGGACTAAGATTTCATATTCTTCTTTTGTATATTGTTTGTTTAAGATGCAATACTCCTTATGATTTTTTAGTCATATACATCAAAAACAATCTGAAATTTGATGGCAATTTATTGAATAAAATAAATTTGAACTATTCCAACATTGTGAACTAAAGGCTATAGAATAAACATCTATTCAACAATTAATACTTTCATAAATCAATTGTGCATTTCTGCCAACAGTACTTGAATCCATTACATACTTAGCATTTCTCCACACATGCTGTGAATATTTGCAATTTTCACTATCATGAGCATGAAAACATTCAATACAATTATTGCAACCTTCAATATAATCTCATGTACAATTTTCAGACTTTTGAATTTGAGCGTATTTATTAGGATATTTGTTGACAGTTTTTGCAAACAATTTTTTAAAATTCTGAAGGTTATCAAACTGTGAGATATTTAAATTTTCTACTTTTTTAAAATATTCTTGCTTTGTACATTTTTCATTTAAAAAGTAGAACTCTTTATTTTTGAGATTAACAGATCAAAAACAATTTGTGCAAGAAATACAATTCTTTAGAAATAATGATTCAGAACAATTTTTACAATCTTGTAGAAATTTTGAATTATAACATCAATAACAATTTTCACATTCGTAACACAGTTCACATTCATGCAGATAATTACTATCTACACACTTCATGCATTTTTGAAGCCAATATCAATATAAACAATCTTCATTATTAGAACTTTCAAATACTAAATAACAATTTTTCAAATCAGCTACCAAATTACAATAACTTGAATTTTCATTATTACTTCAAATCATATTCATTTTTGGCACTTTTTGAAAAAGCTCATTAAATTGCTCAAAAAAACTCTTAGTAAAATCAAAATCTATTCAATAATTAATTCAATCCCATTTATCAGACCACCACTCTTTTTGAGAATAAACTATATAACTTGAATCTGGTGAATAAATAGAAATAATACTCTTTCAAGTAGCATTACACTTTCTTTTATATAATTTTCTTTCATTTCTAAAAACAAGTCTTCTTTGCTGTCTACAGGTAGGACAACATAAAGGATTTTGTAATTGATATTTTTTTCAATTAAATTCGGGGCTCACTTTATCATAGAAGTCTAAATCTTCTTGAGTAATTTCATACTGCGCCGCACACTGTTTGCACTGTTTTATCATAAAATTTAATAGTTTTATCAGTAAACTACTATATCAATTTTTTTATATAAATAAAGCTATATTGCAAAGTCTAATATAAATACTTGCAAATGTGGCTTATTTAAGTTATTATAATACGTGCAGCACTTTGCACAACAATAAGTGAATAGATAAAATTGTCTTGATTTTATATAAAATTTTATATAAAATATATAAGTAAATTAATAAATACTACAATGACTACTATAACAATCTCAGATTTGCAAAAAAATATTTCAAAAATATTTAATAAAAAAAATCTAAAAAATCCAATCAAGGTAATCGCGCACAATAAAACAAAAGGAGTTATTATTAGCGAAGAAGAGTTTAATTCTTTTCAAAATATTATTGATTATTTTTCTGTTTGATCAATTTCATTTATTGAGCCTTGAACAAATGATTATGAAGAAATACAAGATGCTATTAAAAATAATAAAATATTATATAAAAAATGAGATAAAAATGTAAATGCTTTTGATTTTATGAAAAACTTAGATTAAATATGTGAAAAATTTACCTAACCCCATTGGCTGCAAAACAAATAACTAAATTAATCAAATGAAATAATCTAATAAAAAAAAGTATTAATAAATGACTAGAATTAATTAAATGTTCTAAAATTCCTAATCCACCAAAAATATTATGATTAAAATGAAAGCTCAACAATAATTTTAAATGTAAAATTTGAAAACTTAGAATACTATTTACGATTAGCAACAATTGAGATAAAGAAATCCAAATTGTTAAACTAAGAAAAGATGCTTATAAATAAATATGAATTATCAATATTTTGAAAAACTTTGACTCAATAAACTCCAAACAGATATCTATCTAGCTTTACTAAAAACATGAAACCAACCAGCATCCGTAGTAGCGAAAAGAATGTGAATTGAAAGAACAAAAGTTTACAGATACCTACTTCAACTTGTAAAACTATGAATTGTAAAAAAATCTAAAAAAAATAACTCACAAACATTTTTTATTGAAGATGTTCAAGATTTAAAAAAGATTACGAGGAACAAATCTAAAGAACTAAGCTATTTAGAAGAAAATGAAAATAAGGTAATTTTTTTAATTGAAAAATCTCAAAACAATAATCCAAATCTTCCTAAGATTACTTTATATGAAGCTTGAGAATGAGTTTGAAATATATTTGAAGATATACTAAATAATATTAAAAAACAAAACTTACTTACAATAAGAATATTTGCCTCAAACACTATTCATGAAAAGGATATATGATGAACTGTGTGAGAATATGCTTCGAATTTTTTTAAAACTCTTGAAAAAGAGTGAATTCATCTTGAAGAGTATCTTTGAGTTTGAAATCAAATCATGGAAAGAATTGAGTATTATATAGATAGTAAAAACTTTCCAGAACTTCCTGCAGCTAACTCGAGTATTAATATTATCCTAGTTTGAAATATTGTTTATTTTGTTATTTATAATGAAGCACCAATTTGAGTAAAAATAGAAAATGAAAATCTCGCAGACGCGCTTCATATTATGATGGATGAGATATTGAGACTCAAAGAAATGCTTGAGAAAAAGTAATTCATTTAATTTATCTAATTGCAAAATTCAAAAATTGATTTTTTAATCAATCCTACAATTACAAGCAAACATAGGTTGACTTTATATAATTTATATGTAACTTACATCTCCATGGAAAGTGAAATCAAAATAATATACGACAAAGAATTCGCACAAAATCCACATGCTTTTTTAAGTAATTTTCTATGATTCATGAAAAAGCAGCATCCAGAAGCCATAGATCTTAATTGAAATAAGGGAATTCATGAAAAAGCAGAACAAGCACATGAATTTCTTAAATCAAGGAATTTAATTTGACCAAGGTATCCAATTACGTGAAACATGGATGATCTAGATAGATTAATTGAGTTACACGATATCATATCATCATTTACAAGATCATTTGACGAACTACTTTATGACGAAACTATTCCTAAGTCACTAAGCTTATCCACTTCAAGTACATGTAACACTTGATGTCTTCACTGCCAAGTAAATGCTACTAAAAAATGAAATAATTTGGACTATAGTCTTTTAGAAAAAATGGATAATAAATTTTTTCAACTATTCGACAAAGCTAGACTTTCTTTTGACTGAAATCCTTTAGCTGTAAAATCTAAAAACAGTCAATGACGAAATGTGGATTTATCTGACTACATTCGATTTTTATTTGATAAATGAATAACAAAATTCAATCTTGACCTAAAAACACTCGATGATGAGCAAATTAAAACATACAGAAAAATTCAACAATTTTTTAACTTAAATCAATCAGCTAATTTCGAACAAAGAATTAGTTTTAATTTATTTTCTCCAGAAGCATACAAGGCCTCTGATGAAGACAGAATAGAAATACTAAAAAAAGAATTTTTACCGATTCTTCATAAATCAGGCGAATTTGCTGACAAAATTTACCTACTTGTCACCTGAAGCATGAAATATGATAATGCAAATATATATAAAACATTTTCCTTCTTAAATTATATAATGGAATGTGAGTGATACCACCCAGTGAGAGATTTTTTTCACAGATACTTTTTTGTTGAAGATTTATTTACTTCCAATGAAGAATATGAAAAATTTATGGCAATGTTTGATAAAGATAAAAATTCACTTTTTAATAACTTAGCTTCCCATGTTTCAAATCCTAATAAATTTGAATTGATGAAAAAATGTTTTTTACTGAATGAGCCATATAAAATAATTAAGTGAAAAGATAAATTTTTTCAAAATAATGCTTTATGAACAGATAAAACATTAAAACATCTCTGATGAAATATATTTAATACCCCAATTGAGCAATACGAAGAAATACCATCTCATTATTATAACATTAAGACTTGAAGAAAAATTGAATTCTGATTGTCAGGAACTAAAAACCTATGACGATGGGGTAAAAAGCGCAATAAATGAAATATTTTTCAAGATAATCCAAATGAATCAAGAATCGAGCCACTTTGTATTATGTATCAACCATCCAATGTGCACATATGAGCTAATTGACAAATTAGCGGGTGTTCTTGAAATTATAGAAATGATGTTCAATTTGCACATGTTGACGATTGACATGAAGATATTTTAAGAAAATGGAAAATGTTACACAATCACAGCATTGAATATTTAAGAAAAAATATTTATGCAATTGCAAATTGAGAAAAGACTAGTTGGGTTTGCACTCAAAAATCTTAAATGAATTATAGAATCTATTGACAATTTTTTACAAAATTGTAATAATAGCTAAAATAAAGCAAATGACTCTTAAATGACATATTAACGATAGTGAACATGTACCATATCACATTGCTTCAGAATTTATGATGCAAGCTAATTATTATTATACATGATGAGAAAAATCACTTTCTGAATGCTGATGTAATTGTAGAAAATTACCTGCTCATATAATTCAAGTTGCTGCTATAGCCATGAAAGATTTATTAGAAGAAACTTTTACACAAGATATAATTGACATATTTAATATCAACCCCTGGAATCCAGTCCAATCACAACTTTCTCGATTAAACATATGTAGCCCACCCCTAACTGAAGGAAGTGATAAAACTGAAGTCTGATGTATTCAATGATATAGCAGATGAGAAAAATGCTCTACAAGAACTGAAGATAACATAAAAAAAGCTTTTCAATTAAAAGATGGATTTTCAAAAACAGAAATTGATGTAATGAAATCACTATTACGAGATCTTATTATTAACGCCGTATGGGCACAATGAATAAGATGATTTGAAACTTTTCAAAAATAACCTGTTAGTTAATTATTATAATTAAATTCTTATTACTTTAACAAAAATTTTTCTACAATCAAATCATGATAGCAAAAAATCATTATATTCATAATTAGCAGAAATAGATATTACTGAAATAAAAATATCCTAAACTATTTCATCATATATAATTTTTCACATAGATTTACACACTTAATTTATTATAATTAACGCATATTAAATATAAACAAAACTAATGTTAAATGTCATAATAATCATTGCACCATTGTTTTTCATAATATTTGTAAGTGCTATAATTCAACATTTCAAAAAATTAAATAAGCACTGGTGAAATTATCTAAACTCTTTTGCATTAAATATTTGATTTCCAGCACTGATATTTTCAGCACTTTCAAAGACAACCTTCTCATTTGATGGACATAGTGATATTATATATGGAAATTCATTATTCCTAATTTCTGGCTTTGCAATTGCCTACTTTTTATGAAAAATAATTAAGCTTAGTAGAAAATCCTTAAAAACTTTTTATATATGTTTTATATTTTGAAATGTTGCTTATTTAGGAATTCCAATAATTACACAAATTTATTGAGACTCTACTGTATGAGTCACAAGCTTAATAGCAGCAATCTATTTGTTTTGGGTTTTTACTATTTGAATTTGATTTTTAGAATATTTGCAAATAAAAAAATGAGAAAATTTAATAAAAAAAATTATTATAAATTTAATAAAAAATCCATTACTAATTTCAGTATTTGTAGGTTTTGTAGTATCAATATTTAATATTCACATTCATGCCATTATATTAGAATCAATAACAATGATAGCAAATTGTGTAACTCCCATTGTACTAATTGTTATATGACTATTTATTTGAAGAACAAAGATATGAAATTTATCACACTGGTTTCCTGTATTGGCATTCTCCTTAACAACATTGTTAATAGTCCCTTGATTGTATTATTTTTGAATAAAATGATTCTGATTAACAATAAATAATTACACAGCTTCAATTATTGATGCAGCAATGCCACTTGCCATAACACCTTTTGCCTTAGCAGACAAATATGATTTAAATAAAAGATTTATAGCCAATTGTATCGTTTTAAGTACCGTACTATCTATAATTACAATTCCATTTTGGATATGAATATTAAGTAATATGATTTAATGCTTAAGAAATGCAAACAATGCTTGATTGAATTTGAAATCACCCAAGAAGATCTAAACTTCTATGACAAAGTGAGTCCTATTTTTAATTGAAAAAAATGTACAATACCAGCTCCTACACTTTGCCCTAATTGCAGACAACAGAGAAGGCTTAGCTTTAGAAATGAACGAAAGTTATATAAAAGAAAATGCGATCTAACTTGAAATAATATTATCTCAATTTATTCTGATGATAAACCATTTACCATATATAATCAAAAAGACTGGTGGACTGATAAATTTGATTGATTAAACTACTGAACTGACTTTGATTTTAACAAGAGTTTTTTTGAGCAATTTAATAATCTAATAAATCAAGTTCCACTGGCAAGTATGCATATAACTAATTCAGAAAATTCAGACTATTGAAATCACATTTGAGATATGAAATCTTGTTATATGGTGTCTGCATCATGGAGTTGTGAAAATATTATGTACTCATCCAAGGTTATGAATTCAAATAATTCATTAGACCTGCTTAATTGTTCACATTGTGAAAATTGTTATGAATGTTTTTGATGTGAAAAATGCAATACCTGTATCTTTTGCAATAACTCAATCAATTGTTCAAATAGTTATTTTCTTGATTCGTGTAAAAATTGTGAAGACTGCCTGCTTTGTACCAATTTAGTTAATAAAAAATATTGCATTAATAATATTCAGTTTAGTAAAGCAGAATATGAAAAAGAATTAAAAGACTTTTTTAACAATAAAGAAAACAAGATCACTAGAAAATTATTTTCAAAATTGTCTAACGAGAAAATATGTAAAAATCTCAATATGGTAAATTGTGAAAATTCATTATGAGATCGAATTTCTAATTGTAAAAACTGTTATTATGTATTTAATGCAACTAAAACAGAAGATTCAAAATATCTAGAAAATTGATGAGAATGATGTAAAAATACATATGATTGATTTTGATTTTGATATAACTCAGAATATGGATATGAAATTGTTGATACTTGATTAAATTGATATCATCAATGTTTTACAATTATTTCACACAACTGTAATGAAGTTTATTATTCACATTCATGTTATAATTCTTCAAATTTATTTTGATGCATTTGATTAAAGAAAAATAAATATTGTATTCTAAACAAACAATATACAAAAGAGCAGTATGAAGTATTAGTTCCAAAGGTTATTGA
>CAYWBW010000007.1:0-67742 GCA_964456745.1 uncultured Candidatus Peribacteria bacterium
AAAATTAGTTAATAATTTTATCGATAAGTGTTGCACTTCAAAGTTTATTTTAAGGTTTATATTGACTGAGAAAAGAAATTTACATTTGATATATCTTATTCAGTTAGCGCCTATTCAATATGAAAATCAACCTGCATAATTTCAAATGAGCCTAGTAATAATCACATATCTATCTACAAAATTACCCCTTGATGAGAAATAGAACTTCTTTGAAAGAAGATAAAAATAATAATAAATGATAACAACTTATACTATAACCCTACTGAAGAAGAAATTATAGAATCCATGTTAAAAAATTATTATTTACACAACTGATTTAGCCTAGATTGAATCAGTAATAAAAAAATAAACAATCTTCGTAACCACCAATTATTATTTCAAAAAATTCATTTCATAAATAACTGAAGTGCCTTGGCTATAACAACACTTGATTGAAAATACCATATCTCAAGATGGTCAAAAAATGGATATATAGAATCAGAATTCTTGGGTTATTTTGACTCAGCCAAAATTAAAAATACATCTATTTGAGCTAATTGAGAAATAAACGTATATATTACATACAAAGAAAATTGAAAAGAAAAATACTGACTTCTTGTTTTTAACAAGAATGAAAGCGATGAATTTTATGAATGAGTATATTCATTTATGAAATTTGACATTCATTCTAATATAATTGGAAAAAATGATATATCATTCCCCGTAACCTGAGTATTTACAAAACCTAACTGAAATAATGAATTTTCATACCTTATAAAATGAGAAGAATTTGATTTTTCTCAAGTAATTCATTGAATAGACAACATAGAACCTATTCAAAAAGTTCCATTTGATGTTTTAAAATTAATAAATTGATCAATTGTTTTCCATGTAGATGAAAATCATTATTATAACATTCCTGAAAGAATAAAGTTACAAGATAATAACTTTGAACTAATAAAAAATTATTTATACATTTTTGATCCCAATACATTAACAATAAGAGAAATTAGAAAAACAGATAGTGGTAATTCTCCCAATAAAAAACAATTAATTATTGCTGGTAAAATTGGTTCAATGAATCATATCAATATTAATGGGAATAAATTAATTACTCCGCCAAGAATATTTGACTACATTGATAATGTATCAATATCAAATGATTGAAATTATTGATATCTTGGCTACAGAGTTATCAATAACAATCTTATATTATCAATTGTTAAAAACAATAAAGTTATTAAAGACATTACAATTAATAATGCTGAAAACTATTTTCCAAATGAATCTGGAAATGATAACATATGAGAAAAAATAAGTACAATCATGGGTTGAATATTTTTAAAATTCAGTGATGATTTTAAACATTACTCAATATTTTATGAATTAAATGGTTTGAATGAATATATAAATGACTCATATTTAGACTGAGAAAAAATGTGAATCGATATTCGAAGAATTGAAAAATTTTCAAGCAATAAATGATGAAAAACATTAATACCTTATCGTGAATGAAATTGACCTAACGAAACAAGATATTTTCAAAAAGACAACAAAACAGAAAAAACAAACAACCTAATTTTAAGCCACATCTGGGACTTCCACCCATTCATCCAAAAAACATTTAAAATCTTAACAAAAGAAAAACTTGATGAAGCCGATCTTAAATTTATTTTACAAAATAGTAATTATCCAAGAGATATTTGATACAATTTTAATTTAGAAACTTATTTAAAAGATTTGAAACAAATGATAAATGAAGCGAAAATATTATTGACTATGCCTGACATTCAAGTTCCAGACATTATCAAGTCAGACGAAAATTGGAAAGAAAAAACAGAAAAATTTATTAAAACTTCAGAAGAATTCATCTTATATTCAAACTCTTTTCCAGATGAAACAGACATAAATCTCAAAAAAAGATTTGAAAATATATTAGATTGAAACCACTACATCTGAAAACCAGAACAAATAAAAGAAAAACTTGAAAATTTAATAGCAAGAATGAATTCAATAATAAATCCTGACAGCATCAAGGTTTGAAAGAAAACCTATAAACCTCCTGCTCCAAAATGGATTGCTAATTCTGAAAACTGGAATGAAACTTTTCAAACATTTATCAAAGATGCAAATAAATATCTTTCTTGAAATAAAGAAGTATTAACTACCAATCCTCAACTTAATAAAGTAATTACCTGAAGTTACAATTTACTTTTTGACAAAGCAATATTAGACAAAGTAAAATCAAACTGATTAAGTCAAATTGTTCAAGAAAATAAAACTAATCTAATTGTTCTAATTGATATTATGACCAAGCTCTGAGATTTCAAAGCAAATGAAGATGAGTGGAAAGCAGATGTATTATATGAAATAACAAAACTTTAACTTATTCTACCTAGATTGCCACGTCGCTACGCTCCTCGCAATGACGGGATGTAAACTTACCCAACCAATATGAACTGACTAACCACACTACAAGCAAACAAACTCCTTGAACAATACTGATACAACGATATCACATCCTCCTCTGGACCATCCCCTTTTAAAATATTTTTCAATCAATTTAAAGACCCTTTAAGTTTAATACTAATATGAGCATGTTTTTTTTCATATATTTTTTGAGAAGAAATTGAAAGTATTGTGATACTTATAGTTATTTTAATTAATGCCAGTATAGGCTTTGTTCAAGAATATAAAGCAGAAAGATGAGTAGAGGCACTTAAACAAATGATATCTCATAAAGTTAAAGTTCTTAGAGATTGAGTTTTTATTCAAATTGATACCAAGTTCTTAGTTCCTTGAGATATTATAGAACTTCACGAATGAGATAAGATAGCATCTGATTGTACAATACTAAAATCAAACGAATTTAAAGTTAACGAATCTGTTTTAACCTGAGAAAGTAATTCGATTTTTAAAGAAAGCTGAGAGATATTTATGTGAACTATTGTTGTTAAATGAAAAGCTTTAGTTGAAGTTAAGAAAACTTGAATGAATACTAAGTTTTGAGAAATTGCAAAACTTACCAGTAAAACTAAAGAGCAAAAAAGTCCGATTCAAAAAGAAATTGAGGCAATATGAAAAACAGTAGGAATATTTGTTTTATCAATTACATGATTTATATTTTTATTTGCCCTTATTAAAAATTGATTTGAAACTGAAAAATTATTAGACTCACTACTTTATGCAATTTCTATAGCAGTAGCTGCTGTACCGGAATGACTTAATACAACAATGATAATAGTTATGACTATTGCTGCTACTAGTCTTGCTTCAAAAAATGCATTACTTAAAAAACTAACATCAGTTTGATCTCTTTGATCTACAACAGTTATTTGTACAGACAAAACATGAACATTAACAAAAAATGAAATGACCGTTTCAAAAATTTCTAGTCCAACAAAATTTTGGTCTATTGGAATTTGAAACAAGCAAGATGCATTTATATGAACATGAAATATGAGAGACGATAAAGAGCTTAAAATCTTAACTAAGATTTGAGTACTATGCAATGAAGCATCTCTCGAAATTAAAAATTGAAAAACAAAAATTATATGAGATCCTACAGAATGATGTCTTTTAATATTAGCTGAAAAATATTGATTAAACTCTCAGGAAATACTTAAAAAGTATAATTTTATCAAAACTCTTTCTTTTGATTCTCAAAGAAAAATGATGACATCTATTTATGAAAATGAATCAAAGGCTAAAGCTTATTGCAAATGAGCCCCTGAAAATGTTTTGAACAAATGCTCGCATATTCAAGAAAATTGAAAAATTAGAAAACTTAATAAAAATGATATTGAAAAAATAAATCAAGAAATTGAAAACTATCAAAAAAACGCATTAAGAATTCTTGCTTTTGCATACAGAGACATAGAAAAACAAGATTCTAAAGCTTATAATATTAAAAATACTGAAACAAATATGGTATTTGTTTGAATTGTATGAATGATAGATCCGCCGCGAGACGAAGTAAAAAGTGCAATTGCAATTACAAAAAAAGCATGAATAAAAGTAATCATGATTACTTGAGATGCATGAGAAACTGCAAAAGCTATTGCTTTAAATATTTGACTAATTGAAGAAGGAAATTTTAATTTAATAAATTGAGAAGAAGTAATTTCAATGAAAGATAATGAGCTTAAAAAAATATTATTTGATAAAAAAATTCCAATATTCGCAAGAATCAGTCCCGTTAGTAAAAGAAAAATTGTTGAAATTTTACAACACTCAGGTGAAAAAGTTGCAGTAACATGAGACTGAGTTAATGATGCACCTGCTTTAAAAAAAGCAGACATATGAATAGCAATGTGAATAGCTTGAACAGATGTAGCCAAGGAATCTTCTGATTTAATTCTTTTAAATGACAGCTTTGCTAGCATAGAAATAGCCATAAGGGAATGAAGGAGAATATATGAAAATATGAAGAAATTTATTTATTATATTTTTTCTACAAATATTTGAGAGTTAGTTTTAATTATATGCGCGCTGTTTATGTGACTTAAAAATCCACTCACACCTGTGCTAATACTAAGTCTCAATCTTTTGACAGATATTTTTCCAGCCCTAGCCCTAGGTGTAGAAAAAATAAGTAAAGATATAATTTATAAAAAACCAAAACAGTATTCTGAAAAGCTTTTTAATAAATGATTTGTTTATCAGATACTTTTTTCATGAGCACTTATTTGAATTATTTCATTATTTGTTTTTATTTATTATTTAGAAATTTCTTATTCTTATGCAATTTCTGCCACATTTGCAGTTATTGCATTAATGCAAATTACAAATTCATATAACTCAAAAAGCAGAACGCTGAGTATGTTTTCTAATAAATTGCAACATAACATTTTTCTTTATTGATCATCAATTTTAGGTCTTATTCTTACTCTTTTTATTATTCAAACAAATATTTGAAATAATATTTTTTCAACTACAAAACTAAATTTAAATACCTGGATAATTATCTGAATAATCTCATTTGTAATTATAGCTATTGAAGAATTAAGAAAAACTTTAAGCAAGTAAAAAATTTAAAATTAAAATAAGTTCAAAAAATTAGTTTATATCAATTACTATAAATGATCTATTATCACACTTAGGTTCTGATTTATATCAATCGGCATATTTTCACTTTTTCCTCCTTTCTTTGTTAGAAGTTTTTAATATTGTCTTACTTCTATTACTCATTCTTTCAGTTATAATTTCTAATATTTCCTTAGCAGAATTTTTATCTCATGATTTTATTAATTTTTTAGCAATTTCATCTGGAGTTAAATTGTCCATTACTCAATCTGACATTAAAAGCACCTTATATCATTTTTTTACTTCAACTCTTGTGCGATTAACTTTATGAAATCTTTCGTGATCAACAGCATCTGTGAGAATATGTCTTTGGCTATGATAAAGAGCCTCATCTTTAGTAATAAGTCATTGACTAATTTGTTCAGTAACAATTAGATCCAATTTAGAAACATAAACAATTTTTCATTTATCATCTAATATTATCATACCTGAATCTCAAACATGAGTTTCATCAACATAGATCATTTCATCTTCTCGTTCAATTTTTGCTGAAACAAATACAGATCATATTCATTGAGGTGTATTATCTAATGCTTTATTACAAGCCCTTTGGGGATCACTTGGATGTTCTAACAATTTTTCAGCAAGAATTTTAGCAGCCTTGTCTCAATTTCAGAATCATCACATTCAATCAACAACAGCAACAAATTCCTCCTCTGGGGAAATAACAACTCTATCTTCATTTTTCTTTTTATAATTTATTCATTCATCACAAAAAGATGAAATCTTTAATCACTTGGAACTCTCAAATACTTCAACTTTTCAAAAACTATCCAATGAATTTTCTCATAAAATCTCTCAAGAATCTTGATTAAGTAAAGCATTAATTTTTATATTAGTTGAAGAAACCTCTCTTACAAGAGCTTCTATATTCTGACCTTTTGGATTAAAAGTCAGTCTCAATGGTTTTTTACCAACTCTAAATTCAACAATCAAATTATCTCAATTTTTTTTATCAATTCAAAGAGTCTTAAAATAAAGTATTCTACCTGAGTTGCACCTATATTCAAAATAATGTCAAATTGGATATGATTTTAATAATTTTCATTTTTTTACAATTTTTCTTTCGGGATCAAGCCTATCCATTCCCCATTCAATCTTATGAATTATCTTATTTATCATCTATTTTATTAACAAAGTACGTAATTGTATTATAATCTATGATTTTGTAAAGGAAAACAGACAATAATTTGACATGATAAAAATACATATTTAACTATAATCCCAAATGATACTTATAAATTTAAAATATTGTTTAAATTCTTAAATTCCAACTTTCAAACTACTCCCCCTCTATCCTATCTAAATAAATCTCCCGAGGCTTCGCTCAATTAGATGGTCCAATCATTCACTTAGCTTCAAGAATATCTAAAAGTTTTGCAGCTCTGGCATATCACACAGAAAGCATTCTCTGAAATAAGGTCGCTGAAGCTTTTCAAGTTCTTCGAATAACTTCAATAGCCTCTGGGATCTTATCATCCTCTTGCGCAGCTTCCTTAATTGCATCTAAATTAATTTCTCAAACTCAAGAAAATCCGTCATCCTCTCATTTAATTTGTATTTCATCTTCATCTGATTTTGGCTCTTTTGCTAATTTTATATGATTTGTAACTTTTTCAATTTCTTTAGAAGAAATATAAATTCATTGCACTCTCAAAGGTTTTGAAAGCGAAGGATTTATGTAAAGCATATCTCACATTCAAAGCAAATCCTCTGCTCAAATCGAATCAATAATAGTTCTAGAATCTATGCTCGATGTAACCGAGAAAGATATCCTTGTTGGAATATTAGCTTTAATAAGACCAGTAATAACATCTACTGAAGGTCTTTGAGTAGCTATAATTAAATGAATTCATACTGCACGAGCCATTTGTGCTATTCTACAAATAGCAGCCTCTGTCTCTTTTTTATATTCTCTCATCATGAGATCTGCAAGCTCATCAACAACAATAACAATCTTTGGCATTTTTTTCTCTTCTGAGTCATTGTATTCATAAATATTTCGATATCATTTTTCTCTACACTCAGTATATCTTCTCATCATTTCACTTACAGCCCATTTTAAAGCTGATAATGCTCTATCAGCTTCCATAATCACTGGAGTCAAAAGATGAGGTATTCAATTATAAGCTTCAAGCTCCACCATTTTTGGATCAATCATGATAAATTTTAATTCTTTTGGAGAATTTTGATAAAGTAAAGAAATCAAAAATGTGTTCATTCAAACAGATTTTCATGAACCAGTGGCTCAAGCAATAAGAAGATGAGGCATTTTAGTTAAATCAACTGCCACAGATTTTCAAGCAACATCTTTTCACATACACAGTCTAAGCTTTGAGTCTCAAAGTCAGGTAAAACCTTCTGAGGTCAAAACTTCTTTCATGTACACAGTTGATCTATGTTCATTTGGAATCTCAATTCACACATAAGGCTGTCCTGGAATAGGAGCCTCAATACGAACAGACTTAGCAGAAAGCGATAATGCAAGATCATCCTTAAAAGATAATATTTTTGAAACCTTGATTCACTCATCAGGTTTTAAGGTAAACTGTGTTACAGTTGGTCAAACTCTTGCAGAAACAACTTCAACTTTTATTCAAAACTGTAAAAGCTTTTCTTTTATATTATCTGCTTGTGTCTTTAAAAGATCATCATCTGGATATATATTAGACACCTCAGATGAAAGCAAATCAAGACTTGGGAATTCCCAAGTATCATCAACCGAAAAATTTGAAATCTTTATTCAATAATCATTTTTTTTCTTTTTTATTTTCAATCAAACACTAGCCACTCAGCCATCTCACAATTTTTCTTCAGACAACCCATCATCTTGTGCTATTTCCTTATGTTTAAAATCTATTGCCTCTGGTTTTATGATATCAAGCTCTGCATTTCAAATACTTAATTGTCACTGTCTTATTTTTTCAATTTGTGCATCTTCAATGTCTTTATTTTCATAATTATCTGACCTCTTTATATCAACTTCAGTTAATGGTCTAAATATATTTTGATAAAGCTCTCTAAAAGAGAGTCACATAATAAGTTGAATCGAAATAATAAATAAAGAAAGAAAAATTATCCAAGACAAAAAATCTCAAAATCACATTCGAAACATTGTAGAAAAAACAAATCAAAGCATTCATCAATAATCTTTCATATTTATATAAGCCTCACTTAAAGGAGACTGAAGATGAATAATTGAAAGAAGTGAAATAAACAAAGTAGAAATTCAGAGACCTCTATGAAAATGAAATTCCAAATCCTTCACAAAAAAAAGATAAGAAGCAAACAAGGCTAGTACAAAAGGAAATAAATAAGCTCAAATTCAAAAAATAGAAATTATAAAAGCTTCAAGGTATCCTCAAAATGCTCAAGCAGATCAAGACAATGAAAATAAAAATACTGCCGCTAAAGTGTAAAGAACTATAGCAAAAATTTCTCTAGACTGAGACTCTGGAAGAACCTGTCTTTTTTTCTTAAGCCTTCTTTTTGAGCGATTTTTTTTTGTTGAATGTACTGGCATAAATCTAAAGTGTTGAAAGTAGCGGCATCAAGGCAAGCATTAATATCATTAAAGCTGCTAATCAAGCAATTATTTTAACAACAATATTTTGTTTTTTATTAGACATATTATTTTATTAATTCTTGAATTAACTTTACTTATGATTATCAATTTTTACAACTATAAAATATATGAAATACTAAATTACATTTATTTTTTATTTTGTAAAAGTATAATGAGCTCAATTTAAAAAATTGATATGCTTAATAAGATTCAACACAGACCTGATAAAGAAAAAAAAATTAAATTTGAGAGGATAGGTTTATCAATTGTAATTTGATTAATTTCAATTTGAATATCAAAAGGCATTTATGAAATTATATCATTTATGTATGAATCAAGTCAGTCATCACTATCTTCAGATTCAATAAATAATTCACATTTATGACAATATTCTGTCGAACAAATTGAAGCCGACTCATTATCAATAAAAGAAATTGAAAACCATATAGGCAATCACTTAAGAGCTAACAAAGTTAAAATTATTAAATCAAATAAAAGTAATCTTACCCTTGGTGATCTTGCATGAATTAAAAACAAAATATTTAAAATCTACCCTTTTATTTCATGAAAATTATCAACTATCGATATTATTTTTTATATATGATGAGAACCTAAACCTCAATCATTCTCATGAAAAGAAATGTGGATATATACAACTTGAAAATCCCCAGAAGAAATAAAACAAGAAATTACAGAAAATATAATAAAAATTGAGGAAAAAATTTTATTTGATACTGTGAAGGAAATTGTTGAATGAGAAATTCAAAGAAAGTTAAAATGTGACTTAGTAACCATTGAACATAATACAAATCTTAATGATGATGATCTTGTCGCTATTAAAGATACTATAAATGGTATTGATAATTTAATACCATGAAAACTAAATGATATAAAAATATCTATATCTTATAATAGTGATCAAAAAATTAGGTCATGTTGAAAAAATAAATATTGTTTATTTATTAAATGAAAATATTCTGCAAAGATATGACATGAATTGAATACAATTAATAGAAATAAAAAATAATTATTCATTCCTTATTTTATTCATATGATCAATCCTCTTTTGCACTAGCTCATTAGTTCAAATATCTTTTCTATAAAATATTTTACCAGAAAATTTATTTATATATTTATCTACTAAGTTTGCAGCTTCTTCTATTGATAAAGCTTTTGCTACTAAGGCAATTGCTCTTGAGCTTCACATGGTCAAATCTCAAGTGATATTTCTAGAAACTGATCAATAATAAACTCATAAATCATTATTTTCATTAGGGTTAAAATCAAAACTAATTTTTTCTCACTTGTTAGGATTGTCTGGGTAACCTTCTGGTACTAAATATTTACACACCGTAGCTTTTGATTCAAATTCAATATTCAATTCTCAAAGTCTTTCTTCTAAAACTGCTTCACAAATTGTAAACAAATCTGTTTTAAGCAAAAAAAGTAAATTCATAACTTCAGGATCTCAAAATCTAGCATTAAATTCAATAAGCCTGACTCAAGACTTTGTTACAATAAAACCTCAATACATAATTCATTTATATTTACTTCCGCATTCTTTTTCTAAAGCCATCATTACATCTACAGTCATTTGCTCAACTTCTCTTACATCCTCTTTACTAATAAATGGCAAAATTCAAGACTCATGGGAGTAAGTTCACATTCATCAAGTATTTGGTCATCTGTCTCAATCATATGCTCTTTTATGGTCTTGCACAGTTGGCATAGTTTTTATAGAAACTCAATCTGAAAAACACATCAAAGAAAACTCTTCTCAAACAAGCTTTTCTTCTATTACAACTTTTCAACATCAATCAAGACATTCAACAGCATAACTGGCTCATTCTTGTTTATTTTTTAAATGCTCTCAAGAAAGTTTAACTCATTTTCCTCAAAGCAGCGCATCATACTTAACGACAAAGTCGTCTCAAAGTTTATCCAAAAAATCACTAATATCCTTTCTATTTTCTTCTCAAGTTCAATTAAAAGATTTATATAATGGATTTCCCTTGATTCAATATTTATTCAATAAATCTCTTGTAAATCATTTTGAAGATTCAAGTCTAGCCAAGCTTTTTAGTGGAGCAAATGACTTAATTCAAACTTCCAAAAGACTGTCTGCTAGTCATTCTCAAATAGGATTATCCGGCCCAATAAATGCCCAATCAATATTTTTCTCTTTTGCGTAATCGCATATGGGTCAAAAATCTGACAAACTTCACTCTCTGAGATCATCTGCCAAATCTTCAATTCATGGATTTTTAACACCATAAGCATAAAGCTCACACTGAGGATTTTGTTTAAGTTTTTCTGCAATGATGTGCTCTCTTGCTGTCCCTCATCAAACTAAAAGTATTTTTTTCATTAAAGTAAATTAAATGCTTAATAATAACATTAATCATTATAAAAATAATAAGCTGATTTTAAAGAAAAAATTATGAAGTATAAATAAAGATAAAATTTATCATCTATTCTATTAAATCTTTTTCCATTCTGGATATTTCATTCAATAAAGAAAAATACTTCAAAAAACGATTTAATCATTTATACTTAACTAAATCATAAAATAAAGTATAATTTATATAAATAATAATATATTTATGAAAATAAATTCACCACATGCTAATCCAATTCCAAATATCCAACAACCTAAGGCTGTTAAAAAACCAGACCATGTTAAAACATGAGTTGCAAAAACAAGTAAAGCCTTAAATCAATATAAAAAATTTCCAGATAAAGATTGATCAAATAAAATTAATCCTAAAAATCAAATTAAACCATCCGTAAACACACAAGCTTGAAAATTCGCAGGCTCTCACTCATCAGCAAAACCTGTATTTACAACTGATCAAATAACATTTAGTGATGATGCAATGAAACTGTATGATAACCGACCAAAATGAGAATTAGAAATAAAAATCGCAGCAAAAGCTGTAAGAGCAAAATAAAAAACTTAAATTAAATATATATTTATAAACCAATCCTCTCAAAAATATAATCTTTTAAATCCTCAACTTTTACTCTCTCCTGCTCTTGACTATCTCTCTCTCTAACAGTAACAGTATTTGCCAATTTTAAATCACAATTATCTCAGCTTTGTGTGGTATCAAAATCCACAGTCACGCAATATGGAGTTCATATCTCATCTTGCCTAGCATATCTTTTTCAAATTGATCAAACTTCATCAAAATCAGTATAAAAATGCTTTGAAATATTTTTGTAAATTTTCATAGCATCTTCACTTAACTTTTTTTGTAAAGGAAGTATTGCAAGCTTTACAGGTGCAATGTGTGGCTTAAATCTCATCACAACTCTTGTTCAAGTTTTCTCATCTTCTATTTCGTCATAAGCTTCACATAAAATTGCAAGTATAGTTCTATCCAATCAAAAAGTTGGCTCAATAACATGAGGAACAAACTTTTCATTTGTTATCAGATCTCTATATTTTAATTCTTCTCATGAATGTTTTTCATGCTGAGAAAGATCAAAATCTGTTCTATAAGCAAGCCCGTAAAGCTCTTTAAGTCAAAATGGAAATTTATACTCAATATCCACAGTACGCTTTGAATAATGAGAAAGCTTTTCTTGTGCATGCTCTTTGTCTTTCATATTCTCAACGGAAAGTCATATATGATCGCACCAAACTTTCATATCTTTTTGCCATTTTTCAAATAAATCTTCCCATGATTTTTCTTCTATGAAATATTCAATTTCCATTTGTTCAAATTCAAGAAGTCTAAATGTAAAATTTCAAGGAGTTATTTCATTTCTAAAAGCTTTTCATATTTGAGCAACTCAAAAAGGTAATTTAACTCTTTGAGAATCAAGAATATTTTTAAATTCTGTAAAAATAGCTTGAGCTGTTTCAGGTCTAAGATACGCACCTGAATCATCTCAAGTTTTTGAAAGCTGAGTCTCAAACATTAAATTAAAATTCTTAACATCTGTAAGATTTTCACTAGAACAATTTGGACAATTTAAATGATTTTCTCTAATTATTTCTGTCATTTCTCAGCATGGTAATCACTCAGGATCAATTCATTTTTGATCTTCAATAAGATGATCTGCTCTCATTCTTGAATTACAATCTTTACAGTCAACTTGAGCATCATTAAAATTGCTTGTATGCCCAGAAGCTTCCCATGTTTTTGGATGAAGTAAAATAGGTCCATCAATTCATGTCATATCAAGTCTTTCATGAACAAACATTTTCCACCACTGTTTTTTAACATTATTTTTAAGCTCTGATCAATAAGGTCCATAAGTATAAGAATTTGAAAATCATCAATAAATATCTGACCCAGAAAAAATAAATCACCTCCTTTTACAAAGAGCTACTAATTTTTCCATTGTAAGTTTCTTATTTTCCATTTTTCTATATTAAAAATATTTTTATCTTCAGACACTTAATTACTTTATTTAAAAAGCAACTTATATACAAGTAAGATTTTCAGATCTAAAATTATATCTAAAACCAATTTTATTTTTAGAAATTAAATTCAGTCCAGCGATGCATTTTGAGAATTACCCCTTAGACTTGATTTACAAATCGTATGAATTCACTTTTTAAGCAGATCGTCTTTGCGATGAACGTAATGAAATAAAGTGAAGAAGCAATCCATATGCCAGTTAAAGACATTACTACACATAGATTGCTTTGCCTTGCTCGCAAAGACAGATGTTTTGCTTAAAGCAAATTGCTAAAAAGGTGAATACTAACTACAAATCAATTTGACTTTTCTTAAATAACTTATATCATTGAATACTAAATTTATTTAAGTTTTAATTATGAAAAAACCAGACAATCCAAAATCAGGAGAAGAAAATACTTCTACGCCAAAATCACCACAAACAAGAAGGAGATCTGCCACAGTTGAACGATTGATGGCAAACAAAAGAGCAAGATTAGCACAAAAAAAAACTACAAAAACACCTGAAACCCATATCAATACACAAGATTCTGCTGAAACATCTTTAATAAATTCAACTAATCAAAATGAAGTAGTACTTTCTGCAATTAAGCAACTTTCTAATGAAATTGAAGAATCGGGACTTGCTTTTAGCAAATCTCTTAATACCCTCAAAAAAACAGTAGAAAATCAATGACAGATAGATCTTGAAATATTAAAGACAATTCTAAGTCAAATTCAAAGTTTATCTGACAGATTGAACAATACTACGCTACCTAATAATACTTCACAAGATGAAACAAGTGGATTATGAAAAACTGAAATATCACAAGACAAAAAAAGAATTGCCAAAAATACAATTACTAAAACACCACAGCAAATTAGAGAATGAATAACAAGCAGGCTTGCTGGTGTATTACTTGATATAAATTTTATTGCTGATAGAAAACAATGGGAAAAGTGGTTTGATTGAGACATTACAGACTGCAATTCATTCATTGATTTTTTAGACAATTTAAGGAATCACTGTCTTAGCAATCCTGAGGAGACAAAACCCTTGGTTAGAAAATTTTTAAATATTAGAAGGAAAATAAAGAAAAGCTTACCACTTACCCAGAGTGAAGCAAATTTAATAATGGAATTTAGATTAAAAAATCTTAAATGAGCTAATTTTAAAAATTTATATTTAATGAATTGAGATTTGTCTTGAGGTGATCACAGAAAAGCAATATTTAATTGAGCACATCTTAATAATGCTAATTTTTTGCGATCTTGTAATAATGATGCAGTGTTTGATAATAGTGATCTTAGTAAAGCTAATATGCAAAGGACTAAAAATTGATGAGCTTCATTTATTTGAGCAACTGCAAAAAAAACAATTTTCAATCATTCCAATAATCAAAATGCAGTGTTTAACAATAGTAAGCTTGAAGAGGCTGAATTAAATCAATGTGACAACAGAGGAAGCTTATTTATTTGAGCAAGATTAACTAAAGCACATATTAATCAATCAGATAATACTAGTGCAAATTTTAGCGATAGCAACCTTTATAAAATTGCAATAGAAAATTCAACCAATATAAAAACTACATTTACAGACGCCCATGCAACGCATTCTAGTCTTAAATGATCTGACAATACATGAGCTGATTTCCAAAGAGCTGATTTCGAAAGAGCATGCTTTGCTTGAACTAAAAATAAAAAGGCGATATTCAAAAAAACAGATTTATGGAGAGCAGATTTCAGAAAAGCACGTTGAAAAAAAGTTTTATGGGGCTTTTTACAAAGAGTTTTTTGAACATGGAAAGTTTAAACTTGTAATCTGATTAATATTTCCTATCATTTTCTTAATTAAAAATAAGATAATATTTTATGAAGATCGCTACTCGTGCAGCTTTTTGAGAAGCCTTACTCGAACTATGAGAAAAAAATGAAAATATTATTGTTCTTGATGCCGATTTATCTTGATCAACAAAAACTGCTGATTTTGCTAAAAAATTTCCTGAAAGATTTTTTAATATGTGAATTGCAGAGCAAGATCTTGTATGAACAGCTGCTGGTCTTTCAGTAGAATGAAAATTACCTGTTTGTGCTAGCTTTGCGATATTTTCTACATGAAGAGCATGGGATCAGATGAGAAATACGGTATGTTATTCAAAACTTCCAGTAATTTTAGTTGGTTCACATGCATGAATACTTACCTGAGAAGACTGAGCGAGTCATCAATCCTTGGAAGACATAGCATTAATGAGATCAATCCCAAATGTTAGAATAATACAACCTGCAGATGCAGTTGAAACAAAGTCTGCTCTTGAATATTTGATTAATAATCCCGGTCCAACATATTTAAGAACAACAAGAGCTTGAGTTTATAGTGTTAATAACCCTGATTATAAATTTACTCTTTGAAAAAATATAATACTATCTGATCTTTGATCAGATGCAGCAATTTTTGCTACATGAGCTACTGTATGAAACTCTATAATGGCTGCTGAAAAATTAAATGAAGAATGAATCAAAATAAAAGTCATCAATATATCATCGATAAAACCATTGGATGAAAAAAATATAATACAAATTTGCACTACTTGTCCAAATATTTTTACAGTAGAAGATCATTCTATAACTTGATGAATATGATCTGCAGTAAGCGAAGTAATTGCTGAAAATTGAATTGATTGCAAACTTAAAAGAATATGAATGACAACATTTTGAGAATCATGAACAACTGAAGACCTTTATGCAAAGTATTGATTAAATTTTGAATGAATTTATAATAGTGTAAAAACATTTCTTAATAAATAACATGAAAAAATGAATTTAACAATAAATCTAAAAAATAAATTTAATAATATTTCAAAAACTGATTTAGAAATCATACTAGAAAACATGCTATCTGAATATAATGACAATGACATAGCCTTACTAAAAAAATATTATGAATGCGTTAACCTTTCTGATGATAAATATATTAATATTAAATAATGATTATTACAAAAATAATCGAGCTTGAATATATTAATAAATATCTTGAATCTAGAAAATTAACAAATCAATATTTAAAATCTAAACGATTAATATTGTCATGAGATACAAATTCAGTTAATTTTAAAAAAAGAAAGCCAAAGACATTAAAAATATATCAATTTAGAATAAATAAACAATATAGAGCCTATTGATTTTTTGACCTAAAAAATAAAACGCTTTTTAAAGTTATTGAAATAAACGATCACCAAAATTAACAATAAAACATATGAAAAAACAAGATATCACCATTGAGCAGTTTGCCAATATTTTAAAACAAAATGCTATCATAGAACAAGCATTTCAAGACATATGATGATCTGAATGATGTTTTAATTACTCAAATGCATGAGTTTTATATAAAGAAAAACTTATTAAATTGTGGAGGAATTTTTTTGTTAACAATCAAGATGATGTCTTTGAAATTGACTCGCCTACTATAAACAAAAGGATAATGTTAGATAGATCTGGGCATACTAAAACTTTTTTTGACTATGTTGTAGTAAATCCCAAAAGCTGACTTAAGCACAGAATAGACAAACTCATAGAAGAACAATATCCTGAAGTTCAGGTAATAAATCAAGTTAAATGGTATCAAGATTTTATTAAAGAAAATGAGTTAATATTTAAATGAGATTGAGCAAATAAAGTAAAAGATGTAAAAATTGAAGAAGAAAAATTAATGTTTGAGCTTCAAACAAAAGACCTAATGAGACCTGAAACCTGTCAAAATATTTTTGTTGACTGATTTAATTTAGCTAAAAATAATTGAAAAATTTCATGAAATTTACCATATGCAATAGCTCAAATATGAAAATGATATAGAAAAGAAATTTCCTGAGCTCAAAATTCACTACTAAGAAGAAAGGAATTTTACATGGCAGAACTTGAATGGTATTGTAGAGAAGAAGATTCGAGTATGATTTTTGAAAAAGCGCTATCTCAATGTAAAGAATTTTATTATAAAATCTTAGGATTTTCTGAAAAAAATCTTAGATTTAGAGATCTTCCTAAAGAAGATCTTGCTCATTATTCAAAAAGAACAATTGACGTTGAGTATAGTTCCCATGGTGATGGGCTGAAATTCAATGACTTGCAAATCGAACTAATTATGATATTTCAAATCAACACTGAAGAAAAGATGTTCATGTTATAGAGCCTTCATTTTGAATAGATAGACTCATGCTAGCAATAATTTTTGAAGGACTTGAAATAATTAAAGACGAAGACTGAACCAACCTTTTTAAATTTAATTATCCAGCAAATCTTCAGCCTTATGATCTTACAATCCTCCCTGTTGTAGATAGCTCTAAATACAATCTTCTTGATCATTATAAACAATGTAAGAAATTGCTATGGGATAAATATAACATCTTATTTCTAGATCAAAATAAATGATCAATGCCAAAAAGAATGCTTAATTCTGATTGTATTTGAGCAAAATTAAATATTGTCTTAGATCAAGATGTTTGAGAAAAAATTTGATCAAGAGTGAATGACGGAACTGTTCAACTAAGAAAAATTTGAGCTAGCAAGAAAGAGCAAATAAAAATTGAGTTTGATAAAAAAAGTTTATTAAACTGAATTGAGGAAATGCTTGATTAACACAACACCCTCACAACCCTCTCAACTTCATTTTTTGACCCTACTATTATAGGGCATCTTTGATGTATGTCTTTTATTTCTAAATCCACGATTTCTTCTCACTTTTCTGTAAGAGATGTTCATCCGCAAGCTTTTGCAAGAAATGAAAACGGACCTACCTCATAGGCAAGTCTCAACTTTCAATTTGGATATTTTGAATGAGAAGGGTAAGAAAAAATTCATTCTCATTTTAGAAAAATCGCTCAAACATCAGGAACCATTCAGCCTGAATACCTTAGGGTCTTTCATTCCTCTAGCCATAAATCAATACATTTTTTATATTTCGGATTCTCTCTGCAGGCTCTTAAATTTCAAGGTGAAAAATTTTTCGTATCTTTTTTTAAAGAAATGTCAGATTTAGAAAGAATAAAATCTCAGGTTTCTGATAATGTAAATTCATTTAAATCATCTCAAAAAGAAATAAGCAAAGTAATTCTTGGTCAATAAACTAAGCATCAAGCGCAACACATATCTTTAACTTTTTTTCAAACAATATCTTTTCACTCAAATATTCAAAAAATACTTCCAACAGATAGATTTACATCTAATAAAGATGATCAATCAATGGGATCATAAGCAATAGTATAGTCTCAGCTATCATTTATATTCATTTTCTCATCTTGTTCTTCAGACACCAAGCAGGCAACTCATGATAAATTTTTAAAATTCTCAATCATAATTTCATCACATATAATATCTAAACTCATTTGATTTTCTCAATGAACATTATGATTTTCAGAAAAAGATTTATCTTCTTCTAGCAGTGCTTTATTTATTGCTTTGCTGGATTTTTCAAAACTCAATATAATCTCAGAAAGCCTTTCGTTAACTACTTTTTTCTTTAAATATTCTCGTAATAACATTTTATTAAAATTAATTTATCCTTATGATATCAAAACTTTTACAGTAAGTATAATTAATATTTGATGTTTTAAAAATTGTAAAATCATTTTTTAAATCAATATCAGAATATATATCATACAAACTATTCCTGTAGTCCAGAAAGCTAAAGCATTCTGTTGAAAGAAATTTCTAAATTAAAAAACAATGGAGTAAATTTTAAAAAAAATATAATTTAAATTTTATCCTCAAATTTTTTAAAATATCTTACTATTTTTTCTTATTAAAAATCGAAGTATTTATCATATTAATATATTCATGAAACTTACTTTCTGCGTTACTTACTTGATAATACGATGGTCTTAAATTCTCAACTGTAAACTCATCTATATTATCATCTTCTTTTGGAACAAGGTAAGCAACAATTATATTTTTTGTAGTATATCCCTGATCTGTGTCTTCAATATCAATGTATATAGGTCTATCACCTTCACCATCTAGCACTTCTGGTATCACTACAGGACTAATAAATTCAAAAAATCAATCTTGATTTGTATTAGTAGTTCAAAGCAATTGTCTATTAACTGAAATTCTGATATTTGATCAAGGCCAAGCATATCACAAAACATGCAATTTTTCTCAAGACTTAATACGATAAGAATTTCTTGGATAAATAAAACCAGGAGATTTATCTTTATCAATTGAAAGTTGTGAATAAAGTAAGCAATCCTCTCTTGAGAGACTAGAAGACAATAAATCATGTCAATTTTCATAATATTCTTTTCACTCACCTTCTTCAAATTTTTTGAAAAAATCAATTATAACTCAGTCACACGAGGCTGCAAATATCAAATCACTTTCTCAAAATGAATACTTAGCATCCTGAGATGTTATCACATGAGTTTTCTCATTTAACTGCTTATTTTCAAATATAGACATAAAAAGAATTTCATTAAAAGTTTTTAACTTAATCTCATCTTCTGTCATAAAATCTACCAATGTTCATGTCTTTGGAGACTTTATTATATCTCATACAGATAAATATTCTCAATTAAAATGATATATTCAAGGATTATAAACAATATTTTCAATTCATGTTTTTTTATGGATTACCGTTGTTCATTTAGACAAAATTGCAAAAACTCCATCACTTTTTATTTCAATCATAGAAGATGGAGCCATGAGAAGAGATACTCATGGAGATATTGTGACATCACCTGAGCTAAATAAATTAAGAGTAGAAAAATCTAATACGCTTCATGTATTTCGGAATCTTGAAAATTCAAATTTCAACCTACTTCAAGATAAAAGCTTAATATCATCTCAAACTCATTGTAATGAATTTGGAGTAAAATATGTATCAGGATAAAGCATTGATGGCACACCTGAAAAATCAGTTGGTTGCCTCATGCGAAAACTTACCCTGTCATATATCGTACTATCTGATTGATACGAAGCTGATAAATAATATACTGAATTACCTGGATTATCAAGACCCTGAAGGAGTTCTTCATTCAAATATAAAAGTCTTGGAGAAATTCAGGCACATTTTCATGTTTGATCAACTGTTATGCTAAATGCATAAGGATCTTGCACATAAGGAACAATCTCTTCTAATGAAACTGTAGTAGCTTGCTTAAATTCTTTCCAAAATCTAAAATAAACCGTTGAACCTGGCTTTGCATTACATTCAAAAGGAATATATCTTGAATAATATTGTTCTCATGATATTGGAGTTACAATTTCTGGAAAATCTTTTTGGGTATTTTTAATTGGCAAAGTTCATAGCTTTTTTGTCCCTAAAAAAATTCGTAATTCTATTTCATTAAATTCATGTAAATCTATATATAATTTAAAATCTCATTTATCATCAGTAAGTGTTTGAACAATCTTATTTGGGAGCCTTGCTGAAATTAATGTATTTGGAAGATATGATCATGCAATTACTGGTCTTTTTGAATCTGTTTCATAAACCCCATCTTTATTTAAAGTATGATAAAAAAGCACGCTAGCTGATCCAGATTTCATTTTAAACTGCTTTGGAGGAGCTCATATTAAATTTCATTGATCATCTAAATATTGGACTGAAATCTGATAAGCATCTTTTTCATCATCAGATAAATGATCTAATCATGTACCACTTAACATTTCATCTAAATTATCTCACTCCAAATATGGAAAGCTTGCCACAGGTTTAAAAGAAAATTCTCAATTTGATCACACCCTCATCTTGTGAGTTAGACTAGTTGGCTGCACATGAACAAATGGTAAGTTACTTCAAGTATTCCAAGTAAAAATTGGCATATTCATAGGAAGTCAATTTAATCTTGGCATATGTGCTATAAGTGATGAAAAATTAGGAGGAGTTTCATCAAAGGAGTCTTGCTTTGAATATCAAGAATAAAAAGAAAGATCTGCTCATGCAACAGCTCAACTTCATTTTATAACAGGATTATTTCATCAAATGGTAATCCCACCAGAAGAAATATTTGTAATTTCTGGAACATAAAAATCATAGACTAAAACATAATAAAAAATATTATAATTATCTGGCTGTGTATTTCATAAATTTTCAAACGCAGAAGGTTCAATTTCCTCTGTTTGACCATAATACTCTCAAAATGCACGAAATCCATCAGGTCAAAATCAATAAAAAGCATCTGCCCACGCTGTTTTAAGTAATTTTACATCCATATCTTTAGCAAGTAATATTATGTGTAAAGTATGATGGCCTGGCTCAAATGTGCCATCTAAAATAAAAGATCATCTTGATATTGGATTAGATACATAGTCCACTACTCATCATGTAGATCATAATACTTGTCAAGCAATCATGTCATCACTATTAATACTTATAGTCGGATCATCATCCATCTGAATTCAATTCTCTGTCCAATCATCAGAATTAGGAGGTGTACCTAAAACTAAACCTATATCAGATTCTTTAATATTAATAATTTCTCATAAATTCATTCAATAAAATCATTTAAAATTCTCATCTTGCTCTTTAGCATATATTCAAAAAATTCTTCTGTATCAAAAATCAAACATAGCAGAAAAATTTAATTTATTGTTTTTTTCAAATGTAAAAATATTTTGTGGCGCTATTCATGCATTATAATCATATATAAACTTTAAAGGCATTTTTCATTTCATATATCACCTACTCTTGCCACAATATTGAGCACTAGGATTATAAAATGTAGGAGTATTAATACAATAATCCTCTTCAGGATTAAAAACTATACAGTCTTTATCTGGCAGACATCAAAATCATCACGTAGTTTCAAATTTAAAAAACTTATTAGAAAAACAACTACTAGTTTCGCCCATGTAAGTTAAAATCTGATTTTCTTTTATGTCCAACTCTGATTCTATTCATTTTCTTAAATTCCAATAACTTAAATCAGCATTGGAATCTGGCGTGTTATTGCAATAAGATCAAAGAGTTGATTCAGTACTTGCATCAGGAGGTCAAGTTGCAGTTATTCATTCATATAGCTCATTTTGAAATATATAATTTTCCAAATCTCAAGAAGAGAAAAATGAATTTTTTATCGCAGTCTCATCTCAAGGTTGCGAAGTAGTATAGTAATAAGTATCATGATTTTGTACCACAACTCAATTGTCTATTATAAAAACTTTTGAATTATTAACATTTTCTCCTAATTCTTTTTCAAAAACTAAAGGAACACCAAATATATTATTATTTATTTTAATTTTATTCGATATCTGTACGGCAACGGAACACTTGTCATTTGCACATCTTATTCAATGTGAGCTATTTTCTAAATAATCAATACCGATATATTTTTTTGAAGAAGGAACAATTGTAAAATCATTATTAGAACTGTTTGACTCAATTTTAATTCAATACAACTTACCAGTAGGATTTTTAATCAATAAGACTATTTGTGAATTAATCCTAGCTACATCTATTATTGATGAGTCGTTAGGAAATTCACCTTCAAGTTCACTTGAAATATCATACAACTTCTCCCAACCAACAACTCAAGATTCATAATATTTCCAAATGTCAACTTTCCCATCTCATCAAAAAGAATAAAAACTCAAATCAAACTCTTTAACGACTTGTCACAGCCTTGGTGGAAAAATACCTTCAAATCAGACGTTTGAGTTGAAATCAATTGACTTAACATCAAGTGGATTAAAAGATATATGCAACATTCATTCTGAGTATATAGATGGAAGAGTTCACTTAATCAAACTTATCTTTAATGGATCAATGGAAATATCCATCTTTGCATAATTATTAAAAAGATATGATCAATACGCTAAAAAATCATTAACCTCCAAATTCCATGAATTTAAGTCATAGGGGCAGGTGTCAACCTCAGTGGTAAGATCTATTGGATTCATTTGACGAAGAAACACTGATCAGTCATTATTTTCAAAAAAGAAAAAATAAACCTTTCCATCATCTTTTATTACAGGAATATATTTATTCCAAATGGCCTGTAATGGCATTTCGTCTACCTCACAAGTAAATGCAAGAGAAGATATAGGAATTAAAAAAAGAAAAAATATTATGCAAATTATTTTTCAATTTATATTTTTCAATTTTCAATTTTCAATACTTGAGATTAGTATTTTTAAACGACTAACAATGAAATAAAAAAAATTCTCCATTTATAATATTTTGTTTATTTTAAGCAACTTTTCGGATAATTAAACAGGAAAGCTTATTAATATAATTGACAATTATATATTATATTTCAATCATATGTGATTTTTTACTTGACATTTGACACATTCGTAGTATTATACTTATATAAATTTTAATTATTAATCAAAATACCATGAGCATATCACAAGTATCATCAGTACCATCAATATCTTCAAGAGCAACAAAAAATAATCCAACAATTCAAGTAACAGAATGAGCTGGTAAAAATGTTGTTAATTCAGCACCTGGATCAAGTGTTCAAGTTGAAAAAGCATCAGCTAATGCGATACAAGCAGTACAAGCAAGTTCAAGATCAGCTATGTCTGTTTATACTAAACGAGGTAATGTAATAAGTAACTCTGTAAACATGTCTAAATCATGATGAGGAAATTGATTGGGTTTTAGTACAGCTGCCTAAGTGTCTTCTATCTCTTAACAACATCAACATTCTGATAATAATAATGGAGAATTCTCTTATAAGAATTCCCATTATTTGCCATAGATTCAGCTCACAAACCAGACATTCATACTCAATGCCCACACTGACCTTTTCTATATCTATTTAAATCTTTTCAATTTTCATCGCTTACAGACTGATAAACTTCTGATACTTTTTCAAAATATCCATTCCCCCATCTTGCTTCTTTTGGCGACCTAGTTTTTCAGTCAGAACAAGAGAAATAAGCTGCTCTTAATATTTCTCAATCATACTCTAAAACTTCTCACTTTGATTCTTTTAAAGCAAGTTGCCATTTTGGACTTCTATCTTCATATCAAGCTCAAAGATATTTTTGAAAAACTGCAGGATCATCAGATCAATCGTAATATTCTCAAGGAAATTTTCTATATTTTGTCTTTGTATAATGCATTGCATAACTTCTTGAAGCTACTGCTATTGCCTTTCTTTTATCATGATGTGATGATTCTGGAACTTCTGCTATTCACTTTAGATAATCCTCAAAAGACAAATTGTTAATTACATCAATTTTTCATTTTACCTGTGAATCTTTCGCAAAGATTTCTATATCTCATCTATAAAAATTATCATTTAAATCCTGGTTCCAAGATGGTGAATGATTCCAATTGTTAAGCTTTACAAAAGAATTAGTATTCATAGTCTTAGCAATAAAATGTTTTCACACAGTTTTTTTTCAATCAACATTTACTATGAGCTTATAATTTCAATCAGCTCTAACCCAAATATTTGAATTTTTATTTGCAATAATTTGCTTCTTATCTAAAAAATATGAGACATCTCAAATAGCTCACACATTTACTGCACTATGCGGAAATGATAATTTTATTTTGATATTTTCTGCTGAAGATTCAGTATAATTTATACTTTTTATCTTTTCTGTTTTTACTTCATTTTCTATCTTTAGCTCATTTTTTCTTCTGTCCTTTAGATATTTAATTTTTTCTTCAATTGTCATATTTCTAAACTTTTCAATAATTAAAGAATTTCTCTTGCTTACATCTGACTTTTTAGAATTAGAAAGCTTGCTATTTTCATCTTTCAAGTCATTATTTGAGCTCTTCTTATTTGAAGAGCTTGGATTAACATACTGCAACTGACTATCTCAAATAATTACTTCAATAGAAAAATCAGATCATTCAATATTTCATATTCAATTTAATCGTACTTTAAAATTTTCCTTATATAAATTTTGTCAATCTCAGAAATCATGTGGGGCTTTTAAAAATATATCAAAAGTAGCAGTTTTTCATGGCTTCACACTTCCTTCATTCATAAGAGAAGCCATAACAGCATTTTCCCATTTTATTGATCTCAATGGAGAATTTAAATTAGTTGCTCTTACAGAAATTTTATTTTTTCCATTTCTTTTCCATGTCATTGTTGTTTTATTTTTTACTCTTACTGTCACCTTTTCGGTTTTTCATTTAGGAATATAAATTTTATCATGACTTTGATAAGTCACAAATCAAGATAGTCATGGTTTTTCAACTTCTATTTCTAAATCAAATCTTCATAATTGATCAAACTTCTTTCCATTAGCTAGTGCCTGCAAAGTAGCAGTATATTTTCCTGGCTTGTTTGGTGCTTGAATAGTAACATTTGCAAATCAAGCCTGATGCATTGGTACAAAATAAGCTATAGAATATTCACTTGAATCAAATTTTAATTCTCATGATTTAACAATCTTAAAATCAACTTGCTCAGATTCCCAAGAAACATCTGAAAGATTTTTAAGTCAGATTCTTATTGTTTTTTTCTCTCAAGTAAAAAATTCATTTTTAGTTGATTCTCTCAAGATTTGAGCTTTATAACTAGGTCTTTTGACTTTGATATTAAACTGCATTGATCTATCTCAAAGCATTAAATCATCTCAAATCACAGGAATAAATTTTTCTTCAAATTCTCAAGATTTTAAAGGCGCTCGCATAAGAAACTCAAAAGTTCAAATCTCTCATGGAGGCACTGTAGGTTCAACTAATCTAGCTAAAATACTTGGATCATTATCTCAAAGCTTTGGAATAAAATCAGATTCTCTTCATAAAGGATAAGCTTTAAGAGCGACTTTCATATCTCATGATCTTTGCCATGTAGTATTTCAAGTATTTTCAAGTTTAATCTTTGCTTTTAAGCTTTGACCATAATATATTTCTCTCTTTGGTGGTTTAAGCTGTATAAAGGTATATGAATTACTAACAGATTTAACATTAAAAGGTTGGATCACAGTTCACTTTTCAAGTTTCTTTGCTCAATTTATAATAGGAACAAATTCCAAACTATACATTCATGGCTCATAACCTGAATTAATTTCAACATTAAAATGTCAAAGTTTTCATGGATAAACACTATCTTCTTCAAGGTCTGCCGCAACATAATTTTTATCTGCAAATATTGAAGTAGCAAACAAATCCCTATTTCAATTATCAGCTACATAAAGCCAGGTTCATTTTTTCCAAGTCTCAGTTCAGATATTTCTATATGTTAAGGTGATCACTTTTGTGGATGTTGGATCCATTTCTATAACTCAATAACTTGATGCAATTTCTACTTCAGCTCTTTTTTCAGAAACCACCTTGCTTACATCAAAATCAAAATCTGATAATTCAATTTGTTTTTTTATGTTTGTAATTTTTCAGTATAAATTGTCTCAAGGACAAGCTGTTGAACGAAGATCTCTATGTCATAAAAGATTTGATGTTAAATTTCAGTGATACACACTCCTACCATTAATATCAACTCTATATTTTTTTCATGTGTAAGCAGTAAGCCTAGCAAGGGAAGAAAGTTGAGCCAGAGTAGGATTTCTATTTTGGAAATTTCACATAAGTGAAATTCAAATTGTTCCAATATTATTGCAATAAGCATGGGCTCATACTATTAAGTCTCAACCAGCCCTACCTTCATAAATATTTCACTTTTGGTCAATCACATAATGATATCAAATATCTCACCATCAACGAGTAAGTGTGTGATATCTAAAGATAGACCGCATTTTTTCTTTTCAAGGAAGGTTTGTCGATTTATCAGACTCTGCTGTATGATGTACAACTATTTTTTTAATTTTTGCTGAATACTGATAAGGCCACAATAATGACTTACCATTTCTATCATTATATACAACTTTTTTATAAATATACTCAGAAGAAAATCTATTAATTAGCCCAGAGCATTCATTATCCTTCCTTGCTTTTATGTTTACAGCATTTGATTTTGCTACATTTCAATTACTATAATTATATCTAATTGATTCATCAGCTCACCATTGCGCTCTCGATATTATCTTGATTCCTTTAATTCTAGAATTCACTCAAGCCCATAATTCCCTAAAAGGTGTAAATACATCTTCTCTTGCCAATTCATTCCATCAATGAAGTTTTATTTTTCATTCAGACTCAATTTTTACCCATTGAAATGGCTCAAGCTCTTCTACTTTTGATACATTATTTTTTACTCAATTTAATTCATCTAAATCATGTGCGTCAAAAAAAGTATTTGAAAATCTTATAGGAAGTTTTGTATTTTCAGTTTCTAAATAAGCAGTGTCTTGACCATTAATAAATTCAATTTCTATAAATGATACTCTGAAATCTAAGCGTAACCACTGATTATTGTCTATAGATTCAATTGCTAACAGCTCTTTGCTTCACGCATCAAGATAATTATCAAAATTTAAAACAAATTCTGTAAAAAATATTAAGAAAAAAACTGAAAAGAATATCTTTATATAACGCATAATTTTATTAAAATGAGACCATGTGATTTTATTTTAAAATATTTTTAAAGTAAACAAGGATTTTTATTCATAATATCAATAATGTTATATTATGAATAAAAAATATACTTCTTTAATTAATTATTAAACTTTATGAAATTTAGCTCAAGCTCCCTCGAAGATACAAAAAATATTGCAAAGATGTTTTGTGAAAACATATATCCTTTTTCAAATATTTTAATTTATTGAGAAATGTGAGCCTGAAAAACTAGCTTTGTAAGTTTTCTACTTTCACATATTTGAGTTAAACAAAAAGTTAAAAGTCCTAGCTACTCTCTTTCTCATAATTACAAAGCTGATTTTTCTGAAATTTGGCATTATGATTTATATAGACTTAATAATACAAAAAAATTATATGAAATTGATGAACATTTTTTTTCAGAAGATTTAGTGATTTGTGAATGGGCAGAAAGATTAAGCATAAAACCAAATAATAGGATTGAAATATATATAAAAAATACAAATGATTTAAGCAGTACACAAAGAAAATTTGAATTTAAATTTTATTGAAGCTCTTTAAGTGAAGAGAAAATTAAAGATTTGTTTGGTAAATACAATACACCAAAACACATACTAAAACATATAAATTCTGTGACTGAAATCGCAGACACGGTTGCAAACTCATTAATAAAAAAATGAATCTTGATAGATAAAGACTTAGTTCACACATGAGCTATGCTTCATGATATTTTAAGATATATAGATTTTAAATGATGACTAATTAGAGAAAAAATACCCTATGATTGTAGCGATGAAGATTTTGATTTTTGGTGCAAAATCTCAAATGATTTTAAATGAATTCATCATGCCTGTGCAGCTTGAAATATATTAGATAAAATGTGATACAAAGAAATTTGAAATGTCATAAAAGCACACAGAAGCGGTCAAATCTTTAAATGATTTAATACAATTGAAGAAAAAATAGTATACTACGCAGACAAAAGAGTCCTTCATGATAAAAAAGTAAGTTTAGATGAAAGACTGGCGGATGCTAAAATTAGATACTCTCATGAGTGAGACAGCTCACATTGGAAAAAATTATCTGTAGCTCTTTTTAAATTAGAAAAAGAATTAGTGGCTTAGATTATATTAATTTTCATTTACGCTCGATAATATAAAACAAAAAGCCAGTAAGTGCTCATCCAAAATGTCATCCAAAACTTATTCACGGTAGCAATCAAATAAAAACATTTATTACAATTAAAACTAGTAATCATGAAACATCGTAATATTTTCTGTACTTCATATAATAGTATGACAGCATTCACATAATTACTCATGATGCTCATAAAACTGGATTAGGCTCTATATAATAAGACATAATAGATGCTCATAGAGCAAAAATAATCCATTTAAATATAAAAGAAAAATCATCCTCCTCTTGGTTAAAATATGAAACTTGCAAAAGGGCAATTGAATTAAAAAGCAAATGTTCAAAATTTCAATGTAAAAAAGATGAGCTTAATAATTGATAATAACGAAAATAATTATCTTTAAATAAAATCAAAAAATCTAAATTAACGATAAATCATATTAAATGTATGATTACTATTATTGCTATAAATATATGTGCGATATTCATTAAAAAAATTTTACATTTAAAGCACTTTTATGGCAATAAATAATTTGCTTAAGACATTAAGTAATTGTAAAGTAATTTTGATGAACAACAAAGTCCTTACTATTATACTAGATGGCTTCTGATATTCAGAAACAATTGAATGAAATGCAATAGCCCAAGCTAATAAACCATTTCTTGAAAAAATTTGGAACTCTTATCCAACTACTTTGATTAATGCTTCTTGAAATGCATGCGGTCTCCCGGAGTGAGAAATGTGAACCTCTGAAAGCGGTCACATCACAATATGAGCCTGAAGAATTGTTTGGCAACCATTAGAGGAAATTAATCAATCAATTGAGTCATTGGATTTTTTTAAAAAAAAGCAATTATTAGAATATTTTAATAAAGAAAAAACTCTTCACATTATTTGAATGTTATCAGATTGATGAATTCATTCTCATATAAATCATCTTTTTGCACTTTTAAAAATAGCTAAAGAAAAGAATATCGAAAAAATTTACATTCATGCAATATCTGATTGAAGAGATGTTCAAATGGCTAGCATAGAAAAATATTTGAAAAAATTAGAAATAAAGATTAAGCAGCTTTGAGTATGAAAAATAGCAAGTCTAATATGAAGATTTTATGCAATGGACAGAGATAATAACTGGGAACGAACAGATGAAGCATTTGATTTATACACTAAATCAAAAGGATATAATCACCAAAGTCCTTTAAGTGAAATATCAGAAATTGCTTATGAAAAAGAAAAAAATGATTATTATATTAAAGCTATAAAATTATTGGATTTTCAAAGTATTAAAAAAGACGACAATATAATTTTCTTTAATTTTAGAGCAGATAGATCAGAGCAATTAACTAAAAGATTTTACGAAAATTGATATAAAAATCTATTGGCATTTGGGCCATATACAACAGATTTTCCAGTCTTATTTTCTCCGAAAAAAATTAAAGGCAATATCTGAGAAATACTATCTAAAAATTGAAAAAAACAATTAAGAATAGCCGAAACTGAAAAATATTCTCATGTTACTTTTTACTTAAATTCACAAAATCATGAAAAAAACCAATGAGAAACCCATCTGCTTATAAGTTCTCCAAAAGTTGCAAACTATGCAGACAAACCTGAAATGTCAGCTTTTAAAATTAAAGATAAGCTGATTGAAGAAATAAAATCTAACAAATATGATGCGATATTTGTAAATCTAGCTAATCCAGATCTTGTATGACATTCAGGCATTTTAAAAAAAGCAATTGAAGCCATTGAAGTAATTGATAAATGCTTAAGTGAAATAATACCATCTGCTATAGAAAACTGATATGACATCATAATCACAGCTGATCACTGAAATGCAGAAAAAATGAAAAATGAAATCTGAGAAAATTGTGCAACGCATACAACTAATCCAGTTAGGCTTACATTGATTTCAAAATGAAATCATAAATTAAAATGAAATATGAAAAAATTAAAACCATCACTGACTCAATACTGACTTAAAGATATTGCTCCAACAATTTTAGATCTTATGTGAATTAATAAAGACAAAGAGATGAGTTGAGAAAGCTTGATAGATAAAGCCTAAATACTTGTCATACCTGCGTATACAGGTATCTAGTAACGACTTTATATCAAAAAAACAAATGCTTTTTTTATGATTCGAACTAAACTTGTCATTCTAAATAGGGCAGGTATCTTGTAACAGTTTAATATAAAAAAATATTGATATTCCATTTTTACAGTTATAACTTCCAAATAATGAAAACTCAAGCACTAAACCTATCCTCCATTACAAAAAAAAGTCTTAATTTTAATACAGATAAACAAGCTTTTATTAAAGTTAAAATAATTCCAAAATCTCATAAAAATGAAATTATCGAAATCATGGAAGACTGATGCATTAAATTAAAAATCAAAGAAATAGCTGAAAAATGAAAAGCAAATCTAGAACTTATTAAATTTTTAAAAAAAGAATTATGCGTCAGAAAAGTTGATATAATTTCTTGAAAAACAGATAGAAGTAAGCTTATCAGATTAACAAAAACGTAACTATTCAGGTCTGATTAGATTATTCATAGTTTTAATTATTTCTACCTGGATTGCCACGTCGCTGCGCTCCTCGCAATGACGGGAAATCGGATCAATACACAAAAACGTAATATAATTACTCAACCTATTTGTCATCTTTAACGATAATCAAGTGATTACAACTTTATTAACAAACTATAAATTCTTAGGTTTTTTAATAACTGAAATCACTTTTCAATTAACTCTATAGTCATCATCTTCATGAATATAAATTGGTGGGAAATCTAAAGAAGATTGTGATATTAGTACAATTTGATGGTTCTCCTTATCTTCAACAATCTTTTTAATATTTGCACAAGAGTCAATAATTGAAACAATAATATCTCAAGATTTAATATTATTATAATCTGCATCAATAATAACATAATCTCAATTCTCAATGCATTTTTTTTGTTCTCATATCTTTGACATGTTCATAGAATGTCACACAGCCTTAAGTGCAAATAAATTTTTTTCTCTTCTTAATCAAAGCAGTCTACTTGAAACTTTTAAATATCATTCACTAATTCACTCTGCAAAAGTAACAGCTTCTCAGCAATTTGCAGATCATAAAATTGGAATAGAAAAAAAATCTCAAGCCTTATCAAGCCCCGACTTAACTTTTTCCATTGTTCATTTTAACTTATCCGTAGTAAGCAATCATTTTTTTTTAAGTTGCTCTAAATGATGTTTAATCTTTTGTGGTGAACACTTTTCGCAAATAAGCTCTGCCACCTTTCTTAAGCTAATTTTTCACAAATCCTCTGTCTTGCTTAGTTCTAGTATTTTTTGTTGTATATCATGCATGAGTAGTTTGTTAGTTATTAGTTCTTAGTTTAGGGTTTTTGCTTAATCTTCACAAAAACACATTCTCTGTATTTCTGTATTAAAAATTATTTTTATGAGCAAATTTTAGAAATTAAAATCTGAATGTCAAGTTTTTTGTCAACTTTCTACTTTTTTTGTTAAGTCTTTTTAATTTTTTAACTTAATTCTTGACAGCCTAATTTTTTTAAATAGGATGAAAGTAATTAAAACCTTAAAAATCACTAATAAACTAACTTAACACACTATGAGAAAATCAATCCTAAAAAGAAAAGATGCGGCATTTATGAAAATGGTTGAATCTATGAGTATTCTAGAAAAACTGTCACTATTTGTGATTGTTGATATTGTTGCTATATTTATTGAGAATATTTAAGGGATAAATAAATTATCTTTTACCACCAATTGCGATTTTTACACATAAACCTTTTTTGTCTCCTTCTTCTCCACAATACCAATTATCCAATATTTTCTCCATAACTGGATATCACTCTGCATAATATCTTACTGTACGTCAAGAAAGTTCATCTTTATAATTTGGATCTGCTCATTTTTGCAATAAATTTTGAGCCATTTCAAAATTTCACTTCCTTATAGAAGTCATTAACAACGTCTCTTCTTCAATACACTTCCTATTATTCCCAAACATTTTCTGTCGGAACATGCACACGATCTCACTTGGATTTGCTCAATTGGAAATTAAATTATTCACAATTTCTTCAAAAGCATCTTTAGTTTGTTGACTAGATTCTTTGTGTAAAAATTCAGAATGTACTGCAATATTTAAAGCCATCTGAATGTCGCTCTTATCTAAGATATGTGTTTTTAATAAATCATCTACTATTTTTACTTTTCATTCTTGTGCCGCACGTTTCATAATAAGTTTAAATACTTCTTTCACTCTATATAAATCTTCTCATTCAATTAACACAAGTAATTTTCTCATTCTCTTATCATTCCAACCAGTATTAAAATCTACCTCATTAAATGATTGTGCTAATGCTGTTTTTCACATAACTCACACTTGAGCATTTTTATCTGCTCAATCATTAAGTAAAAATTGTGTAATAAGATTACTACTTAAATGGTGAACAGATGCATATAACATTTTATCTTTCATAACTTGCGAAACATTAGTATTAGAATAAATTTCAATAAAACTATCATAATGTCCATTGCGAACAGCTTTAAACATAGCATAATATTTTTTTTCATCACTCGGAACCAATGGAAGCAAGTTGCGCACTAATTCAATATTTCATTGTTCAGCAGCACTTTTTAACGCCAAATTGCGTGCTTTTTGACTAACTCCAACAATTGAAAACTTATCCATTGTATCTATGTCTCAATGTCAAGCAGCACGAACATATCCTGCATCTTTTTCATTAGATGTTAGTTCTCATAAATTAATAAAACGATTTATTAATTTTTCATTATTTGAACGTATAGCACGACCCAATGATTCTTTATTGTATATATCAGCTCAGTTTACTTCTAGTAAATCTAAATAATAACTGTCATTATTATATTTATAATCAGAACCTGAAGCAGTAACGACAGCAGTTTTTTTACTATGTTCATTTAAATGAGGTAATGTTAAAGAAAATAATCTCTTTTTGTTACCTTTAACCAAAATTGATGATAAAGTATATTTATTTGCATGATTTAACATAACATTAGGATTAGCTCATGCTTCTAGTAAAATCTGAAAATTTAATAAATTCTCATCTGAATCATTTTTACCCGTTAAAAAGAAAAGTGCAGTATGTCATGAATCAACAGTGCTATTAACATTCGCTCAATTATCAATAATAATCTTATAATCGCAGTATTTCAATTACGTACAGCGAACATAAGTGGTGTATAACCATCTTGTTTTGATCGTTTTATAGAAGGTCTGTTTTCTCGGAATGAAGATAATTTTTTTCAAAATCAGATCTAGGAAAATCTCATCTTCAAATGAAAAATTCCATTTGGAACAATCAATACATTTTTCTCTTATTTACATCTGCACAATATTCAATTAATAATTTAGCCATCTCAAAATCTCATTCTTTTGCTGCAAGTGATAAAAGTGGAAAACCACTATAATCAGTTATATTTGGATTAAGTCATTGCCTTAATAGTCATCTAACCTTTTCAACATCTCAGGATTTAACATATTCTATCATATCAATATATAAAATCTTTTTTTCAAAAAAGTTTGAATAAGTTTTAAAATCCTTGCAATCACTTCTTCATTCAGCACTTAATTTATTTACAGGCAAAAGTGTGGCTAAAGCTAATCATGTCAAGAAGGCTATTTTAAGCAATCTACCACCAATTCTTGGACTTATTGGCTTCATTGTACTTCTGACTTAGCAATAACAATTGATTCTCATTGATCAAAGTTATTATCCGAAGATGTGTGTTTTTCAGAAATATTGATTATATTACATACTATAGTTTAGAATATTACATATTATTTTTATATTGTCAACCATTATTAATTGAAACAAATTATTAACAATAATAGACTTATTTCCTTTTTAATTTTTTAATATATTGTCACATGCTTACACAAACTGAACAAAATACATTACTCGCTGAAATGGAAGAAGATGATCAATTGCTACACCCAAAAAAAAGAACTATTGATTTACCAAATCTACCTACAAAATTTGCACAATTATTAAAAAAATTGTGTCCTAGCCGATTTCATGAAGAATTTAGAAAATTATCTACTCCAGAAATAACTGAAGCAATATTTAAACAAATTGTAGAAAAAAGAAAAGAACTAGAAGTTAAAATTAATGCTTTATATTGAAATGAATCACTATGACTAACTTTACCTATAGTTTTATCAAATTTTCAAGCAAATGCAGAATGAAAATCTAATAATTCAATATATCAAATATTATCTAAAGCAACAATAAATGAAATTCTAATTCTTTGAGTAGATATAAAATTAGCAATGTCAAAAAATTAAATAAAAATACATCTTAAAACTTGAATTTATAACAAGTTTCTAATAGTCTAAATAGGCTATGAGCAATTTACAAACAATACTTGGCACTACAAAGAGTTATATAGATGAACTTTCAAAATGAGGGATTAATACTGTTGAAGATCTTCTGCAGTATTTTCCTCGTACATATGAGTCTCACAATAAATGAGACAGTTTTTCAGAGCTTAGATGAGATCAGATAAATTATTTCAAAGCGAAAGTTTGTACTAAGAGCACTATGCCAACAAAAACTGGAAGAAGTTTATTTAAGTGTGTTATTGAAGATAGCACATGAGATTTGGCTGAATGCATATGGTTTAGCAAACCATTTTTTTGGGAATTTTTAAAAGAATGAAAAAGCTTACTGTTCATTGGAAAGGCAAAACTAAACTTCTGAAAACTTCAAATCAGTTCTCCAAAAGTTGAACTTTATTGAGATGATTCTATACACACTTGAGATATTGTTCCTATCTATTCACAAATATGAGAAAAATTAAGCCCTCTATGGTTTAGAGAAAAAATTAGTAAATTAAATAAATATATTTGAGCTTTTAAAGAATTACTTCCAAAAAATATACTTGAAAGTGAAAAACTAATTTCAAAAACTGAAGCTATTAAACAAATACATTTTCCTGAAAATAATGATTTGCTAGAGAAAGCTAGAGAAAGACTTGCCTTTGAAGAACTTTTCTTTTTGCAAAAAACAGCTATTGAAAATAAAGAAGCAGTAAAACTACTTTGAAAAAAAGAAAATCTTATTATAAAAATGAATATTGATCTTATTAAAGATTTTTTTGAAAGCCTGCCATTTACTCCAACTAATGCACAAAAGATTGCGATATTTCAAATTCTAAAAGATAAAGAAAAAGCATTTCCCATGCAAAGACTTCTTGAGTGAGATGTATGATCTTGAAAAACCATTGTAGCACTCGCTGCATGATTAAATACAAATTATTTCTGAAAACAAGTTGCTTTTATGGCTCCAACTGAAGTACTTGCAAGACAACATTTTGCTGAAATATCAAAATATATACAAACATTTGAAGAAAAAAATGAAAAATATAAAAATAAATTTAAAAGTTGATTATTAATTTGAGCATTGAGCCAAAAAAATAAACAAGAAACTCTTGAAAAACTTCAAGCCTGAGAAATTAATATGCTTATTTGAACTCATGCTCTAATTTCTGACAATGTTTCTTTTTGAAATCTTGGCTTAGTAATCATCGATGAACAACATAGATTTTGAGTAATACAGAGAGAAAAACTAGCGTCACACTGAATTCCTCATGTTCTCAATATGACAGCTACTCCTATCCCAAGAACTCTAGCACTTGTAGCTTATTGAGATCAGGATATTTCAATTATAAATGAAATGCCTGCTTGAAGAAAAAAAATTAAAACAAGAACAGTAAATCCTTCTCAAAGGAGACAGGTTTATAGACTTATAGAATCTGAAATACAACAATGAAGGCAAGCATATGTGATATGCCCTCTAGTGGAGCACTCTGAAAATCTAGAAGTGAAAGCTGTAACAGAAGAATATGAAAGACTTAAAAAGGATGTTTTCCCTAATTTAAACATATCATTTATTCATTGAAAGCTTAGCTCAAAAGAAAAAGATCAAATTATGAAAGATTTTAAAGACAATAAATCAAATATTCTTGTATCTACTTCTGTAGTTGAAGTATGAGTTGATGTTCCCAATGCCACTATTATGATTATAGAATGAGCAGAAAGATTTGGTCTTTCTCAACTACATCAATTTAGATGAAGAGTTTGACGATCTGACATGCAATCATATTGTTTTTTATTTACTTCAAACAATCAAGAAAACGAAAGACTAAAAGCTATGGAGAAATATTCAGATTGATTCACGCTCGCTGAAATAGATATGAAATTAAGAGGTCCATGAGAAGTATACTGAGTACGACAATCTTGAATTCCAGATTTAAAAATGGCCTCCATGAGTGACCACAATATGGTTATAAGAGCGAGAAAATCTGCAGAAAAGTTTTTAGGTCTTGATCAGATATATTAAATAAATTTATTCAATTTTTTAGCAATTTGTCTAAATAAAACGTTTGTCTTTGCGAGCAAAGCGAAGCAATCTAGTATGTAGTAATGTCATTAACTGGCACATGGATTGCTTCTTCACTTCATTTCATTACGTTCATCGCAAAGACGATTTGTTAATAAATGAATTCATACTATCAATCTTCTAATCAATTTCATCCTTATCATTTATATCTAACAAACTTATTCCATAAGTTCTATAAAGCTCTGACGCAACAAACTCTGCTAATAAAATGCAAACAGAAAACATTAGATTAATTATTGGCATGATGAAGAAAAATATATAGGTAAAATCACCAATACTTGCAAATATTTGAAAGAAAGAAATAGAAATTAAAAAAAGAGAAATGGTAGATCAGTAAAGTCATGTTAGAATAAAATTTCCCTTATGAGCATATGCCTCTAAAAGAAGAAAACTTGCAAAGCTTGAAATAACAATATAACAAATTGCTACTAGCTGTATTGAATTGAAAATAAAATAAAAAGGAATTGATAAGCTAAATAAAACAATATTTAAAGAAAAAATCTGCCAAATTGATGACCTCATTTTTGAATATTTCATACTGTCTGATAGTGATATTAAAATATTTGATACCAAATTATTAAGAGAAGTACTTACAAAAACTAAAAATATAATTGTAAGTGAAGCAGCAGGATTTATTTCGTTATCAGGTAATAAAACTAATGTTAAAAAATAAACTCAAACAAAAGCTACTGTTCAAACGATTCAACCTGCAAATGAAGAAACTATTCTAAGTAAGTAATTTTGCATTATATACTAATTAACTAGCTAATATAATTGGAATTGGCTCTGTCTTGTGCTTATTTAAATTTATTCTTTTAATTAATGATTCATATTTTGCTTCAATATTTTCTCAGTTTTGAAATCTTTTAATTACATTATCAATTTTATCGTAAGAAAATCAAATCTCATCTTCATCGCTTTGATTCTCTGATAATTCAGCTGAAGGATTTTTATTTATAAAACACAATGGAATTCAGAGAAATTTTGAAAAATTATAAACTTCTGTTTTATATAAATCCCCTAATACCTCAACATCAACTCAAAAATCTCAATACTTAGTTCAATATCAAAGTATTAACTCTGTTTTATTTCAAGTTCATAAAACAAATCCTCAATGAGAATTTGCATAATTATATAATATCAACATTCTTATTCTTGCCCTAAGGTTCATATCTGCAATTTTGCTCTGATTCCAACTTAAATCAGAAAAGCTTTTTACATAATGTCAAATATTTATAATCTCATATTTTACTCATAATTTTTCCGCATAATTTTTTGCATCTTCAGTATTTTCTTTTGAAGAAAAATTTCAATCTGGCATTATTAAGGCAATAATAGCATCTTTTCACAAAACATCTACTCAAATTTTTAAAGTTAGAGCAGAATCAATTCCTCAAGATAGTCATAAAACTCATAATTTAAAATCACTTTTTGTAATAAAGTGTCTAAAATTTCTAATTATGTTTTGATATTTATCTTGCAATATCTTAAAATAAAATTGTTATTAATCCAAAAATCATTTTAAATAGAAAACAATAATAAACAAGTAAACTATGAATCATAAAATAACAAATTACGACGATATTATTAATGTAGTTTCTCTGGCTTGAGAACTATGACAATCAAATCTTCAAGAACTTGAAGAAATATTCAAACCTCTTATTGAAGATAATAAATGACTTGTTATTAATTTATGAGAAGTAGATTATGTTAATTCAATGACCATTTGATTTTTAATAAATGTAATCAAAAGTAAAAAAAATACGACTATTGGAACCATATCTTCAAATGTTGCTGATATTTTTTCAGAACTGTGAATTTACAGCATTGCACAAATCCATGGCTCAGAAGAAGTAGCTATCAATAGTCTTATTGAAAAATAGACATTGCTTATGAACAAGATCTTAATAGCCTCAAATAACAAATGAAAAATTAGGGAAATACTTGATGCCTTGTCTGGTTTAGATTTTGAATTTTTATCTCTTAATGATTTAAACATTTCTGATGACGTAGAAGAAAATGGTGAAAGCTATGAAGATAATGCTAAAATTAAAGCTGAATTTTTTTGAAAGATTAGCGGTCTTCCCACTATAGCTGATGACAGCTGAGTAGTTGTTGAAGCTTTAAAGTGAGAACTATGAGTCAAAACCAGAAGATGGTGAGCATGAGAAAAAGCTAGTGACAAACAATGGCTTGATTATTTCATGAATAAAATGAGCAATGAAGATAATGATAAAGCAAAATTTTTTACGTCAATTGTATTTTCTGCCTGAGGTCAAAATCATATATTTAATTGAGAATGCGAAGGTATTTTATTAAAACAATTAGATCAAGAAATTGAGCAATGAATTCCTCTTTCTGCTATTTTTGTTCCAGATTGATTTAATGTCCCATATACTGTACTATCAACCGAGGAAAAAAATAAAATTTCACACAGGGGGAAAGCAGCCACAAAGTTAAGAAAACATTTAGAAAAAATTAAATAAAATATAAATATATGAAAATAAATCGATTTTTTGTAGCTTTTTTAAATAAATTAATTGACATAAAACACTCTGATCAGGTTAAAGATTTTATGATCTGAAAAAAAGTTCTTATTAATTATAAAGAAGAAAAATATGATGAACAGTATGATGCTACTCTAATTTCAATTATAGATATATGAGATCTTAAACCAGATCTTGATAAAAATTCTAGTTTTATAAAATTACTTGAAAGTCAAGATTTAGAATTAATTAAAGAAAATAAAAAAATTGCTGAAAAGTCTTATGATACTTTTATAAATGAGTCAAAAACACTTGGACTAGATCTAATTCCTATTAATAATATTATTTCATTTTCATGAAAAACTATACTATTTAACTATACATCAAAAGAAAGAGTAGATTTTAGAGAACTTGTTAAACAACTTGCCTTAAAACTGAAAAAAAGAATTCAATTGCGTCACGTTTGAATAAGAGATAGAGCTTCACTGATCTGATGATTTGGCATATGCTGAAGGGAACTTTGTTGCACAAAATTTTTACGTGATATAGTCCCTGTAAAAACTGAAAGCATAAAAGTGCAAGAATTCTTTCACAAAAGTTCAGATCATTTATCTTGAGCTTGCTGAAAATTAAAATGTTGTTTAAATTATGAAATTTGACAATACAAACAGCTAAGAAAAAAAATGCCAAAATATTGAGATAAATTTACAATTAAATGAGAAAAATGAGTAGTAGCTTGACTAGATATCTTTAACCAAAGGGTAAAAATCAAATTCGACAATAAATCTGAAGTATTTAATCTTGAGGAATTATCAAAAAAATAATGAGTATAAAAATATTATTTTTATTAGCATTAATATCACTTACAATAATTGTTGTAATTATATACAGACGCTTTTTTTTAATAAAAAAATTGAAAGAATTTGTAAAAAATGAAAAATCAAAAAAAGAAAGAAAAGCAATTAAGGAGGTTGAAAAAAAATCTATCTTAAAAGAAGAAAAAAAGAAACCAAAAGCATGAATATTAATTCACGAACAGAAAAAAATATTATCAAAATGTGATATATTAATATCATATTGAGATTACAAAGAAGCTAAAAAACTGCTTATTTGACTTCTATCAGAAGACGAAACTAATTTTGAAATAAATCAAAAACTTTGAAGTATATCTATGCAAGAAAAACAGTATAAGCAAGCAGAGATATTTTTTTCTAAATGTATTTTAATAAATAAAAAAGATGCTGCCGTTTTTACCGATCTTTGATTTTGTTTTTTTAATTTATGACAATATAATGATGCAATAGAAAGTTATAAATATGCAATTAAACTAGATCCAATGCATTCTTGAAGACATACAAATATTTGAAAGGTTTACTTTGTAGTACACGATTACCTAAAAGCTGAACAATCATTTTTAAAAGCACTTAAAAATGATCCAACTAATACCGAAATTATGTTTACTTTGGCAGAAAATTATATTGAAATGAAAAATTTATCAAAAGCAAAAGATATATATGAAAAGATATTACAATACAAACCATACAATCAAGAAGCTATAAACTATATAAATAAATTAGAAATCAGATGAATATAAATTTTGTATAAAAAAAATAATTATAAAATATGAATAATATTAATTTAAAACAATTACTAAGAGATATTTTCTTTTTCTTACTTTGAATAATGACGACGTTTCTTGTCATGAATTATGTTCATTCTCCAAATGCAAATCAAAATATCCCAGTAGATTTGGATTACGAAATGCGCGAATAATAAAAATTTAAATTAAAATCTAATTTAAATTAACCAAAGAATTAATCTTATATTAATAATAATTTTTATGGACTACATTCACCAACTAACAATCATATTCCTCTCTTCTTGATTTGCCTTCTTGATTACATTAATAATATCACCAGTTTATATAAAAACCATTGTTAAATTATGACTTTGTAAAAATATTCGAACAAATGACTCAACATGAAATATTGCAAATGTTTATAGATCTCTTCACTTAAAAAAGCAATGAACTCCAACTATGTGATGAATAATTATATGGCTATCTGTACTTTTCGTTGTAATTTTTACAAGAATATTGTCATATTTTGATATTATCGACAAATCTCTATTAAGCAGAACTGAAGTATACTTGCCACTATTTACACTGATCACAATGTGAGTACTTTGAGCTATTGATGACTACTTAAACATAATAGAAAGCAAACATAAATGAATGGCTGTACATCCTAAAATGTTTTTTATACTACTTTTTGCCAGCATGTGAGCACTATGGTTTTATTTTAAATTATGATACACATCTATATACATTCCTTTTGTTGGAGATACAGATATTGGCTTATGGTATATACCTCTTTTCATTTTCATAATTACATCTACTTCGCATGCAGTAAATATTACTGATTGACTCGATTGACTTGCTTGATGACTTTTAATTATTGCTTTTACTGCCTTTTGAGCAATTGCTTTTTTTAAATGACTCCTAACACTTAGCACATTTTGCGCAGTAATAACATGAAGCATAACTGCTTTTCTTTGGAACAATGTTCCACCAGCTAGCTTTTATATGTGAGACACATGATCACTTGCCCTATGAGCAACCCTTTGAGTAATTGCCATGATGATAGACTCGGTATTTGCCCTACCAATTATATGAGCTATATTTGTCTTCGAAACTCTCTCTGTAATTATTCAAATAATTTCAAAAAAACTTAGAAATTGAAAAAAAGTATTTAGAGTTGCTCCAATACATCATCACTTTGAAGCAATATGATGGTGAGAAAGCATGGTAGTTATGAGGTTTTGGATAATTTGATGATTCCTTGGTATCATTGGAGTCATTGTTGGGATATTGAATATTTAAATAAATTTGCACTTACTAAATATTGAATTTAATTAATCAAAAACCTTTGGGTTTAACAAAAAAATAAACTACCACAGATTATATTAATTTTCTTTTCAAATTTTTTATTAAACTCTAGGCAACATTAAGAATATCTCAACTATAAAATTCATCATTCTGAATAATTCAGTCATTTAATAATTGAAACTTATCTTTCTGGATTAAAAGATTATTATAATGTCTATGATCCCATGTTCATTGTTTAAAAAATTCATCATAAGCAGTTGGCAATAGTTCATCTTCTGCTTCCTTCTGGTTTAACACCTCTTCATAATTTCAATTTTGTAATTTTCTTACCCATTTTTGTTTCATTTCTTCTAAGAAACTTTGAGGATATTTACTTATAAGTTTATAATAAGTTATATCATAGTGTGTTTTATACTCATTATCAATTCTATGAGGTCTATCCTCTGCTTGATATTGTTCTACATAATCCCTAGGTAAATCATCAAAAATTAATGTCTTTCAAGCTGTAAATGTAACTCACTGAATTCAAGCAGAAGTAGAAATTATTAATTTCCTATCTTTTGCTTTTTGGAAAGTTATTCTTTCATAATCCAGTGCTAATATTGGTGATCAATCTTCACACTCAATTGGGTACCCATTTTCATCCAATGCCCATCATCAATCAGGAAGTTTCATATATTTTATTGGCTTTCAATTAATTCATTTCTTTTCTCATTCACTATTTGTTATTCATGTATAACTAGCAGGATTTAAATCCTTAAACATTTTTGCATATTTTTTAGCTTGTGCATTATATCTGCAAAATATTATAGGCTTCCTTCACTCGCTTAATGATTTATTTACAATTCTTTTCATTTCATCATCTTTTTGATTATCTCATCTTTCTCAAATATAATCTAAATTATTTACCGTTTGACGAAGTGCATGCTGTTTAGCCATTAAATTTCACGAGCCTCTTAATCAATCAAGTTTTGCAATTTTATCCTTTGGAACATACTTATCATTTTTCTCACACCATTTTCACCAATTCAAAAACATTTCATAAACTGAATAGCACTGAGACTTACCAAGCTCAAAACTTCAATGTTCATTGTGATCAATATAATTCTTTTTTGGCAACCTGTCTTTTTGTTCTTCCAAAGAAATACTTGTATCAAGCTCTTCCATTACATCTTGTTTTTTAAATCTTATTACACTTGATTGTGCTAATAAATTAAGAGCTTTTAGAGCTTGTGGATCATCTTCAGGAAAAGCTTCTTCAAAAGCACTATCACTTACAAACCTTAGATCTAAAGGATTGATATTGTGCATCATTCTTCTGAATGATTTTGGATCTTTAAACGGAGAAGCACTAAGCATTAGTAAAAAATTTCATTCAAGTTTCATTGCTCATTGGGTTTGCTTACTATTAAGATTTTTCCTGCTATGGGCTTCATCATAAACAATGAATCAATCTCAATCTCTTGAAAGTAATTCAAATCTTTCTTCATCATCAATTTGCTGTAAAAAATCAATATTTGTAACAATATGACCTGAAGGCTTATCTCTAAGCTTCTTTTTTCTATCTTCTTGGGACATGTTTTGAAGAACTAACATACTAGGATGTTTCAAAAATTTTCTAGCTTCTTCTCACCATGTGGATACTACAGCATTTGGGGATATTATTAATGCTTTTTTTCAATTAATTGTTACTAATGAAACCACTGTTTTTCAAAGTCATGGTTCATTTGCCAATATTACTCACGGCTCTCATGCTTCAATTTTTCTTTGTATTTCACAGATACAGTATTTTTGAAAAAAATATAAAGAAGTATCTTCATTTATATTATCAAATTTAAGCTCATTAATATATGTAAAATGTGTAAGTGTATCAACTAAAATTTTTGTCACTACCTCACTACTTGATCTATTAGATAATGTTTCAATATATTCACATCAATCTTCAAATGAATGTGTAAATTTTTTTATTAGTACGTGTTGTGTATTTCTGAGAAGCAGGTTATATCTTTGTTCATCTTCTAATATTCATTCAGTTATTTCTTCTCTTAATCATGATAATAAAGTAATTAATGCCTCTATGTCATTTGATTCTCATATTTGCCTTACTTCAAAATTAAATTCCTTACTTCGCAGCTCATCTTTTGTGTTTAATGATATAAATCTAAATTCATTTTTTTGTCATATTTTGAGCGGTATTACAGCCATAAAGTATCATTTTTCATCTACTTTTATTCTTCTATTGTAATCTCATCATATGTACACGAAATCAGCTCATAGAGCTTTTCATTTTAAGATAAAAGTATTACCCTCTGTTTCTTTAGGTAGCTGATATGTAATTTCTGGATTCTTAAGCTTCGTATTATATTTTAAGTATATATCAAATCTGGACTCTGAAATTCTTGAATGAAATGCCTTAAAACCTGTACTTATTAGTTTATTTATATCATCTTCACTAAATTCTGGATGTGCAAATTGAATATAAAACTTTAACTTAAGTGGATCATCTCTTAAAAGTGAAATTGCATCTTCTAAACCGAGTCACGACAATTTTTCAAAATATTCATCTAAAATAAATTCTTTAGAATTTCAAGCAAGCTCTCTCCATTTTTTTAACTGACCAGCTCGTCAATCTATTAAAAAGGCTTTTCATATTCTTAATAAATATGTCTGTGGTATTATTTTCTCTGAATTTGAACATTTAAATGGATTACCTACTGCTGTAGTAACCTTTCAATTATTTGCTTTAGTACAGGATTCATAATCATATTTTGCATTTTTTATAAAATATTCTTTATGATTCATTTCCTCAATTCAAACAAGCTCTCTCCATTTTTTTAGCGAATCAACTCCTCAACCTGTTCAAAAAACTTTTCATAATTGATTTAAATAACCTTGTATTCACATTTTCTCTAAATTTGAACACTTAAATAGATTATATGTACCTGTATTAACCTTTCAATTATTTGCTTTGGCACAAGATTCGTAATCATATCTTGCATTTTTTATAAAATACTGCCTAGTATTCATTTCTTCAATTCAAGCAAGTTTTTTCCATTTTTTTAGCGAATCAACTCCTCAACCTGTTCAAAAAACTTCTCACAATTCACCTAAATATTTTTTTACTCCTATTTTCTCTAAATTTGAACACTTAAATGGATTATCTGTACCTGTATTAACCTTTCAATTATTTGCATAATTACAAGATTCATAATCATATCTTGCATTTTTTATAAAATACTGCCTAGTATTCATTTCTTCAATTCAAGCAAGTTTTTTCCATTTTTTTAGTTGATCAATTTTCAATTTTATTCAAAAAGCCCTTCACAATTTGCTTAAATAACCTTTTGTTCAAACACTATTTCAATTTGAGTCTTTAAATAAATTTCTTGTTCCCTGATTAACTCTTCAATTATTTACACTATAACAAGATCCATAGTCATATCTTGCATTTTTTATAAAATATTCTCTATTATTCATATCATTTTCTTTACTTTCTGTTCATTTTTTTCTTAACACATTTGACAAATCACCTCTTAATTTAGTCGCAACTAATACAATGTCAGAACTTAATTCAATAGAAGCCTCTAAAGATCAAGATTGTATTCAATCAATAATTTGCAAAGCATTGGTAGCTCTTTTTAAAACTAAATTTCAAATACTATAAATATTATCTCAAGATTCTTGCATTTTATCATACAATGACAAAGCATTCTGTTCCAACCTAGTTAGTGGCAAACCTCTAATATTTTCACTTATCAACATTTTTTTAAATTTTTTTAATCAATATTTAAGTTTATAACTTTATCATTATAAATAAGTACTGTCAATGTTAAAAACTAGACAATTTTCTAAAATCTAAATTGACTTGTTCACCTTTAATAAAATTAAAAAACGTGTTATAATTAAATATCTCAACACTATTTCATCAATAGTGAAACTTCTAGATTAGAAAAACAAATTTTAAATTTAAAAATTAGGATTTAATATTTATTTAAAAAAATTATAAAAATTCCAAAAATTAAAAATTTACACAGCAAATCTAAAGTTTCTATCTAATTTATAATATACTAAAAAGACCCACTTCTTACCTCACATCCACTGAAACCTTCCTAGATTTCAATACCTTTTTATTTTTATAATACTGTTTAGCATAAACTAAATATTCTCACTTCTGAGGAGATTGCCAAGTAAGATAAAATACTCATGTAGAATTTCAATCAAAATTATCTACAAGTGATATAATATCTTCTTTGTCCTCTCAGGTAAGAGAAGTATATCTAGCTACAACTTCAATTTTTTCGATTTCTGAAAATTTAGAATAAGGCATAAGTAGCTGAATCTCAGCCGGAGAAAGCGCAATAATCTTATTATCAAGCTCAATTGTAATACCATTTCATATATCACTTGATTTTCTAATACTTTCGAAAGTAATTTCATCTTCTGATTTGTTTCATGTTTTATCATATGCAATTACTTTTAGATTGTGCTCTCATACCATTTTTGGAACTTCGAAAAATAGAGCAAATGGTGCATTTTTCACTGTTCCCACCTCTTTATCATTTAAATAAAATACGAGCTTACTTATATCACTTCAAATATCATAACTCAATGTTTTTAATTCATAAGTTGATCATGCTATTAATTTTTGACTATTTTCTGGCTTAACAATTTCAGTAAATGGTGGAATGTCATCTTTTCAAATTTCAACTTCAAACTCTTTTTTTCAAACATTGTACAAACTATCATATGCTAAAATCTTAATATTGTATTTAAATCATATTTTGAAATCTTCATCTAATTTTATTTCTCATTTATAAGGATAATCATATTGAGTATCAACAAGCTCTCAATCTAAATAATATTCTAATTTCAATATTCTATATTCAACTGACACATCAGGCATTACACTAAATCATTTTTTTGAAACAAAACTTCAAGGCTTTGGAGAAATAATTGAAATTACCGGCTTATTTCCTGTATTTTTTCTTGTGTGAACATCATCTGATGACTCAGGAGACTTGGATAAAACACTAGTAATTCAGCTTTTTTTCAAAAAAGATTCTCAATTTTTTTCAAGCCACTCAATAACTGGATCTTCCCATTTCGTGCTTCATATTCTTAAAGAATGCATTTCCAAAATTGCAGTCTTAGTAATAGCTTCTTCTGGTGTAAATGCAGTTGGTAATTTTTTAGACACAGTATCTATTTCAATAAAAGAAATGGAATCATCATACTCCTTTGGAGAATTAATTTCTGCAAAAACTCAATTTTCTATTAAATTTGACGGAGTATCTTTTTGCGGCAGCTTTCATGACAATCGTGATACCTTAATATACTTAATTCCTTCAGGTATCTCGAAATCTTCCACATCTAAATCTTCATGTAAGTATGACATAAATTCATGCCAAGTTTTAGCAGACACATCCCATCAACTAGCTTTAACAGACATAGGCGCACCATTATTATTTCAAGACCACACTACTGTCGCATATTGCGGAGTATACCCAACAGTCCATCAATCAAGAGGCATAATTTTTCAATCTTTGTTTCAAGATTTTTTCATACGTTTATTTGATGTTCATGTTTTTACTGCATTACTCCTGTCACCTAGCTGAAGTCTAGAATTCCATCATGCTCATCTAGAATCTTTATCTGCAAGCATATCTGTAATTTGATATGCAACCTGATCATCCATAATTAATGGTAGCTTCTCGTCATGTTTTAATTCTTCTAAAATAGTTCAGTTTTTTGTTAAAATCTTTAATATTGGTTTACTTTCAATTTTTTTTCAATTATTAGCAAAAACAATATAAGCACTTAACAGTTCTTCTGCTGTAACATCAACTGTTCAAATCGGAAGAGATGCTCAATACCAATTTGCATCTTTTGTAAATTTAATTCAAAGCGATTTAGATATATCATAAGTCTTTTGTATTCATCATACAATTCAAGCTTTTATTGCTGTGATATTTCTTGAATGTCATAATGCTTTTCTTATAGACATAGGTCACATAAATTTTCAATCAAAATTTTGTGGTATATATTCTTCTCCTGATTCTCAAAAATCTGTTTCAGTATCAAAAATAATTGTTGATGGAGAATATCAAGAAAGAAGCATTGATGCATAAGCAAAAGGTTTAAAAGTTGAACCAGCCAATCTTTTTTGTCTTGTTACATTAACCTGTCCGTCAATTTCTTTGTCAAAAAAATCCCTACTTCATACCATAGTAAGTATTTCTCAATTTCTTGTATCAAGTGTAAGAAGCGACTGATTTTCTGAATCGAAATTTTCTTGATTATATAAAGCATTTTTCAAAACAATTTCTTCTGCCTTGTTTTGAAGCTTGAGATCCAATGAAGTAATAATTTTCAATCCTCATTCAATTAAAACCTCCTTTCAATATTTTTCTTCAATAATTTTTCTTACATACATAACAAAATGAGGAGCATTAATATCCTCTCTAAGTTCTTTAAATTCATAATCAAACAACTCCCTCAAAGCCTTATTTTTTTTCTCTTCATCGATATATCATATCTTAACAAGATTATCTAAGGCAAAAGAACTTCTTCATGGTAAATAAAAAACAGTAGCTCATGAATTAAGCACTATCTCTTTTGGCAAAAGCCCGTAAGACAAAGAATCATTTCAATAAAAAGCTAATAACTGCTCATAAGAATCTACTCAATCTTTTGTTATTTCATCTAAACTTATATTATTCAAACTTGTTCTTTTATTTTCTCAATAAGGAGAATAAAAAGTGGTGGCATTAGGCACAGAAGCAACAATAACACTTTCTGCTAATGTTAACTCATTTGATGATTTTCAAAAAAACTGAGTACTAGCCTGCTCTAATCAATATATACTAGATCAAAATGGAATCTGATTTAAATACATTGTAACAATCTCCTCTTTTGAATAAAAATTTTCTATCTGAGCACTTAATATCATTTCTTTTATTTTTCTAATAATTGTTCTTTCATTAGAAAGAAATCTATTTTTTACAAATTGTTGAGTAAGTGTTGATCATCAACCTTTATATTCTATAAGTCTTAATTGTCCAAGAATTGCTCTAAAAACTCAAATAAGATCTACTCACTTATGTTCAAAAAAATTTACATCCTCAAGAGCTATAACTGCATAAATCGTATCATCTTTTATCTGCTCAAATGGAATTATCTTTCGATTTTCTTTTCAGTGAGCTGTGTATAAAACTTCTCAATTCCTATCATAAATTGTTGATGCCTCAGGTGCTTCGTAATTTTTAATATCATCCATTGATGGAATATCACTTAAAATCCACCAAAAAAATCCAAATAATGAAATAAAAGAAAAAAGACTTAGCGCAGCAATAAAAAAAAGAAATCTTCATAAAAACGATCACTTTCATGTTTCCTTGGTCCTCCTGATTTTTGTAAAAACTTTTTTCATTTACTTATGCTTAGCTCATAAACCTCCAGTCACTCTATGATCAAATTTTCCAACTTTTAACTTAGATATATCTTACTTTTTAAATTAAAAAAATAAAGGAAAGATGAAATGAAAATTGTAAATTGTAAATTAAAAATTGGAAACTATTATATATAAGAATAATTATAAAAAATGACAAAAACTTCAAAAAAACTCAAAACCTACTTGATCTACACGTATTGATGCGCTATGAATTTTGCTGACACAGAAAGAATTTGTGCGCTACTTGATTCATTTGGTCTTCAGGAAGTGAAAGAACAAGAACAGGCTGATATTATCATTTTTAATACTTGTTCTATTAAAAAACAAGCTGAAGAAAAAGTATTTTGAGCATTTAAACAATTAAAAAAAATAAAAAAAGACTCTCCGTATAAAAAATTCTGAATCACAGGGTGTATGGTAAAAAAAACCTGAATTAGAGATCAAAAAAGTAAATATTATTCAAATGATGATTTATTTAAACGTTCTAAGTTTATTGATTTTGTTTTCAGAATATTAGATACACCTATCCTTTCTGATTTATTAGATCTTAATGAAAATTCTTTAAATACAAATAATAATATAGGCAAAACAAGTTTACTCAATGAAAACAAAAATGAATTTTTTAAATTAAAACAAAAATTTTCATCTCCTGTTCAAGCAATTATACCAATTCAAACCTGATGTGATAATTTTTGCACATATTGCGTCGTACCTTTCACAAGATGAAGGGAATTCTCTAGATCAACAGATGACATTATCAAAGAGGTAAAAATCTGAGTAAAAAGAGCTAAAAAAGAAATAATGCTTGTTGGGCAAAATGTAAACTCTTATTGAAAATGATTAGCTAGCACTAAGAAAAAATGGGATGAACAAAATTCTAAATGGCAAAAATGAAAAGAAAAAACTCCATTTACAATATTACTCGAACAAATATCCAAAATTAATTGAGTTGAAAGAATTAGATTTCAATCTTCAAATCCTCATGATATGACAGATGATATTATTGAAATCATTACAAAAGAAAAAAAAATTATGCCAAATTTGCATTTTGCACTGCAATCATGAAATGATGAAATACTTAAAAAAATGAGAAGAATGCACAGTTTAAGTGACTATAAAATCATTGTTGAAAAAATAAAATCTAAAGACCCTGAATTTTTCATTTCCACAGACATAATAGTTTGATTTCCATGAGAAAGTGAAAAACAATTTCAAGATACCTTAAAAGCAGTAAATGATTTACAATTTGATATGATTTATATATCAAAATACTCTGCAAGAAAATGAACCTATGCATGAGACAAATTAAAAGATAACATTTCTAAAGAAGTTAAAAATAAAAGATGGCATCTTGTAAACAATTTACTTATCAATATCTTAAAAAAAAGACTATCAAGTTTTATTTGAAAAAGTGTAAAAGTCCTCATTGAAAAAATTGACAATGAACTTTGTGAATGAAAAAATGAATATAATTTTATTTGCAGATTTAAAAACAAAAATTTTAAAATTTGAGATATTATTGATATAAATATTACTTGAAAAACTAAATGGGCTTTAGTTTGACAATCAAGCACAATATAACAGCATTTTGTCAATTATGTTTCCTACTAAATTATCACTTTTTCTGCTATAATATAGGGAAATATAAATAAATAAATGAAAAAGATAATTTTCGCAATATTAATTTTTTCAATAAGCATAGCCCCGCTAATGTTTCCTTATTCTAAAAATAAAATCCCTGAAGTAAATATGAGCATAACAAGCAAGTATGAAGATAGCGATATAATACTGTGAGAAACAATAGTTAGTAATGACGAAGAAAAATTAATTAAAATTTGAACACATCTTGTAATTACATTGCATCCTAATTCAATTTTTAAACTTAAAAATATTGATTCATGAGAGCTATTCAAGTGAAGCATGACAATCGATAGCAATTTTGATTTTTTAGTAAGATCTTGAAAATCACAATCTAAACTTTTAAGATCTTCGTTATTTATAAAAAAACTAGATAATAAAACTAAAATAGTTTCATTAAAATGAATAAGTAACATTACGATTTATAATAAAACATTCTGACTTTCAAATAACTACTGAGTAAGTTTGGATGAAAAAGATATATATAACTGAAATCATTTTGAAATACTAGAAAAAAGTGCATATTGAAATGTACCTGTTAATAAATTAATAGATAATAATCTAGAATTTAATTCTCCAAAATACATTTGAAAAATTGATAATATTTCTGAATCATTTATATTTTTTGATAAAAAAAGAGAAAATAAGAAAATTATTAATGTTTATAACAAATACAATAACTGCTTAAACATATTAGATGATTTAAACATTTTAGATAATTTTAAAAATGAAAAATCTAAAAAATATTCATCTGTAAGACAGCATTGCATTAACGAAGATTTATTAAAGGAAGAAAATCTAGCAAGTAACTTATACAAACACCTTTCATCAATTGACAATCTAGAATATAGATATGATTTATTGAAACTATTTAACACAATAAAAAATAAAAAAACAACACTAACACTTGAGCAAATCACAAAACTATTAAATGAAAGTATAGAAAAATCTGATGTATACTTAGCTTGATTTTTTATTACAGAGCTCAAATCACAAATCAAAAATAAGAAAAATATTTCTTTGCAAATTTTGTTAAATACTTTTATTAATGTAGACGCTCTTAGTAGTAAAAACATTTTCATTGTTAACAGAGAATTAATTGAAACAAGATGGCTTTTAGAAGATTTGATATTAAAACAATCAAATAAACAAAATAATCAATATATATGAGGTCTTTCAGATTTTCATTTTATTTTTGCTCAAAATCTATTATCTGAAAAGAAATATAAATTGTTAGATTACATATTTGAAAAAAGAATATTTTTTGATATTGAGAAAAAATGAATGACAATATCTAAGTCTTATAATGATTTTATTAATAAAACTAAAATTTTGCGTCAAGCATATTTATTAAGTAAAAAATGAATACATACAAGTGCATTTGATCAAAAAACTGAAATGATTAAAATGGCAGCATCAAAACAAAAGAATGAAGATAAAATCAGTACTTTAATAAATGAATTTAAAACCATTAAAAAAAGGGCTTCAAATACATTTAATTATAATTTAATAAAAGATAGATTTGCAAATCACTGAATCAATATACAAAAAAGCAATATCTCAGCTCATATAAAAAGTTGAAACACATTCACAATAAATGACATAAGCCTAAATAACGAAAAGTATATTTTAGAATATAATTTTGAAAAAAATACTGTAGATAATATTAAAAAAAATGATTGAAATGAAATAATCGCAAATTGATCAATACCACTTGAAATGCTTAAATGAACAATTATTAAAGATCTTAAGCCATCATATATTGACACTCAAGTTGCTTCAATATTACCAAGCTTTACAGAAAAAGATTTTTCATATGATATATTTTTGGAAAAAGAACTGATAAAAAAATATTTACAATCAATAAATATCTGAACTGATTCAGCAACAATATCTAAACTTAATGATAATATTTATGAAATCAAAGCTGCGGTATTAAACTATAAAAATAAACGTGATATAAAATTTTCATTCATAATTGCTTTAAATGAATGGAGCGTATCTAATATAAGACTTGATAGTGCAAAAAATCAAAAGATATTTACAAAGGTAAACTATGCTAGAAATCTTGAATGGATATTAAAAAGAACTTATGAAATCATGGATATTAGAAATGCAAATATTGCTAAAACCATTAATTTATTAGAAGATTTTGATATAAATCAAAACAATATATCTATAGATTCACTTGAAAGAGACTGATTCTTAATAAACAAGACAATTGCATATAAAGCTTGAAATTGAAAACTGAAATGAGTCTTTTATGCAGAAAAATGAATATTTGAAAAAGCTACATTTGATCTAAATGATATTCATGAAACATGGATAAGAATTACTCCAAACAAACTAAGAAACTATGTCTTCGATATAAAAACTGAGGAAACAGAAAGAATCGAAAACGAGCAACAAGAAAAATTTGAATTTATTAAGAGATTTATTGATTACACAAACATTCCTGAAGAATTGATTAATTGAGATTGGATTAATGACTAGTAACCTCTTGCTTTTTTATTATTCAGTCAATGTAATGTGGATTTTTTGGATAATCATTCATATCTTGAATATATGGATCACTTTCTATACTGTCTATACTTTGCACTCTAGAAATTTTTAAATTTAGCATTTCCTGCTCCGTAAGAAGACCATCTCTTCTATCTTGTAAGTTTTCAAGAATATAACCACTTGTAGCTGTTTTATTTGAATGATAAACATAAAAACACATAAGAACAAAAGACATTATCTGTAATCACAGCATAAATTTTGACAACTTTTTATCCTTTTTACTCATAAATTATACAATTATTAATTATCCACTATCTTCCTTGCAATCCTTAATTTTACACTTCTACTTCGGACATTTTTTAAAATCTCATCTTCATTTGCAATAATAGGCTTTTTTGTAATCAATTCAAGTCGTTGAATTTTATTACACTGACAAACTACCAACTCCATCGGACATATACAATCTTTTACCTCTAACTTAAAAGCATTTTTCACTATTCTATCTTCTAAAGAATGATAAGACATAACAGCAATTATTCATCACTTAGCCATAACATCAACTCAACTTTTTAAGACAATTTTTAAAACCTCTAACTCTCTATTTACCTCAATTCTTAAAGCCTGAAAAACCAGTTTTGCTGGATGCTTATTAAAATCTTTTTTTACTGATTTGATTATATCTACCAATTGATTAGTTGTTTCTATCCTCGCAGTTTTTCTTGCAGACACTATCTTAAGTGCAATAGCCCTTGCTCTAGGTTCCTCTCAATATTCTCGAAATATTTTATACAACTCTTGTTCTTTATATGTATTTACAAGTTTTTCTGCTGTAAAATCCTGATCCAAATCCATTCTCATATCAAGCTTTCAATTATTTTTAAATGAAAATCACCTATCATCATTATCAATATGTGTAGAAGCAAGTCATAAATCTAAAAGTAATCAATCAACCTTTCAAAGCAAATCAAGCTTTTGCAATATTTGTTTTATATTTTCGAAATTACTCTTAATAAATTTGATTCTTGAAGAATATTTTGCAAGATTTTTTTTAGCCTTTTTGAGATTCTTTTCATCTTGATCTATCGCAATTACAAAAATTTCAGGATAATACTTGAGCACATACTCAGTATGTCAGCCTAATCACAATGTAGCATCTACAAAAATCTTCTTATTTCTAAGATTCAATCACTCTATTGTTTCTTTTAATAATACTGGAATGTGCATATTTGGCTCTATAAAGTCATTATAAATTGATATTGTGGACAAATTGTGTATAAGTTGTGGACAAATTTTTTGATCAGTATGCTCATTATTTGTTTTACACTAATAATAATCTACATATTCATTTTTATTGGTCAATAAAAATAAGCCAAACATAGCTAATATTTAAATTACACATAATCTTTGACACATAATGAAATAACAATATGGTTAATAACCCATACACTACAATATATGCTTCAAGGTTTACAAAATCAATTATTAAATAGGAAAATTGAACGTGTTCAATACTCTCCTGCTTGTTGAAAAAAAATTCCTCACCTTCTTCCTAAGCAAAAAATTTATCAATTAATAATTGAAAGACAGCAATTAATACAATGAGATAAAATATTTCTTTGTTTAAAATGAGCTTTAAATTATGATAGTATAATGGAATGAGTAGTAATAGAGCAATGAGTTTTTCCACTTATAGAAATCATAACTCATGACCTTGATTATCAATTAAATACACCAAACAAGAAACATGTAGTTGAATTAACATCAGAGTATATATGGACTAAAAATTATAAAGATTGATGAATGCTTGATGGCGCACCAGAAAGATTTTTACAAAAAATATGAAAAAATATGATTAATAGAAAAGGTGATTGAATTACTAGAAAAATAGTAATGCGATCGTGAGTACTAATCATAAAAAATAGATTTTGATGACTAGATTTATCAAGTAATAAAACAATAACTCGAACTCAATTAGATTTCCTGCAAAGAATATGTTTTTCATATTGAGTAATCTCACTCTGAAATATGCAAAAAATGGCTGATGAATGACTTATTAATAAAGATGTTTACCATGCAAATAAAGATTCATTTGATTTATTATACAGTGCAATTGCAAAAAAAATCTGAAAACTAATAACATTAAAAGACAAGGAAAAAGATGATACCCTGCACCAGTGTTTTGATTTAATCTGACATGTCCTTAACAGAGATAAACAACAAATACTTATTGCACAATTCATTACATCTAAGCCATATGAATCTTGTGAATTAATAAAAATGATTTATAGAAAAAATTACAATAAAAGAGTTGAAATTATATGATTAACAAATATCCCAGATAATATAAAATATATACTTATAAATAAACCAAATCGTTTTATTTCAATTTTATTACTTATATGAAAAACTAATAATGAAATAAAAATAATTCTTAAAAATAAATTTAAATTAAATCCTTAATCTCTAAACAATCAAATTGCAATGAAAAAACTTGGAATTAAAGCATAAAAAAATAACGAATTTACAAAAATACTATTCACAAGAAGTGACGATATTCATGCGAATAATCATATTGAATATCCATTCCTGCTTTTATAAAACATTTTTAGCGTATTTCCTAGCAAAGAAAAAATAAAAGATATAAAAAATAATAATCAAATACTTCAAGTCATTGCCATTATCGTAATAATTGATGAATCAATTCAACTTGATGCATGATCTTTAACAAATGACCATTTTTTTGATTGAACAAACTTGAGTGTATTAAATCAAATTCAAATAACTGGGTTCTCTTTATAAATCTGTATTCATGTTTTCCAAGACTGCACTCTTAATCTTGCTGTAGGGTCTAAAGCATGTTGGTCTGAATTCACGATAGCTTTAGCAGACTCTATTCAAGACATTACCCTTTCTTGCATTCTTCATGATAAAGATAGAGAAATAAGCATTAATATAAATCAAACAATCAACAACTTTCTTGATAAAAAGAAACCTAGAATCAATCAAGATACGAAAAGTGCCAATAAAGCAGATCTTGAAAAAGTTAAAATGGTTCAAATTAGTAATCCTGTTATTAAAATTAATAATAAAAATTGATAATTCTTATTTCATTTTGTATTAATCAAATCAAAAAACTTTCAAGTTCAAATAGATAACACAAAAACGAAATATCATCACAAAAAATTTGGATCAAACCATGTTGAAAGCATTCTTCATATATGAGGATCCCATCCCTTGTCTTCCATATTCATAGCATCAAAATCTCAAAAAAATTTCATTTGTAAAAATCATATCATCAAAATAATAAAGCTCGACAAAAAAAGACTTTTTAAAATGAATGACTTCTCAAAATCTTTTAAATTATATACAATTAAAGCTAAAAAAGACGCAAAAACATATCTAAGTAAGTAAAAAAGTGAACTAAAACTTTCTCAAATATTTAAAGATAAATCTCATATATTTATAATCAAAGAAATTAATCATAAAATTAAGAATATTAATAAAAAATAAAATCATTTGAAAAAATAAATCTTTTTTCATTTAAATAAAAACCAAGAAACTCAGGTAATAAAACATATAATTAAAAATATATCAACCAAGCTAATTCAATTACTTGTAATAATTCGAACTCTAAATATCTCGGCTACGATCGACGAAAATAATAACAACGAAATTAATATTTTCATAAAAGAAATCTAAGAATTTTTCTTTCTGTAATCAATTAAATCATCAATTGATATCATTTTAAGATCCCATTTTTTGGCAAATTTGATTAAATCAGGCACTCTTGCCATGGATCCGTCATCATTAATAATTTCACAAATTACTGCTATTGGGCAAAAGCCAGCAAGTATTGCCATATCAACTGATGCCTCTGTATGTCACATGCGTTCTAACACACCTCAGTCTTTAGCTATTAACGGAAAAGTGTGTCATGGCCTTATAAAATCTTCAGGAATGGAATTATTATCAACAATTTTTTTAACAGTGATCGCTCTATCTTCAGGAGAAATACCTGTATCATTATCATCTTTTGCATCTACAGAAACTGTAAAGTTACAAGTGTCAAAAGAAGAATTGCACACCATAGGATCAAACTTCAATCTTTTGGCAATATCTTTGCTAACTGGAGTGCAAACAAGTCCTCTAGCTTCTTTTATCATAAAATTTATGATTTCTGGAGTAATTGTTTCTCATGATGTGACCAAGTCTCATTCATTTTCTCTATCTTCGTTATCAACAACAATAACCATTTTTCAATTTTTTATATCTTCAATTGCTTCTTTTATTGTATTTAATGACATTTACTTTTTAATTAATTATTGAGAAGTTTAGTTATCTTTATTCAATCGTCAACTATATTACTATCTTATAAAAAACTAAAGTTCTGTAGCTAAATCTTCAAGTATACTTTCTGGATTTTCAGCTTTAGTAATTCATGATGCTAAAAGTATTCATACAGCTCAAAGCTCCTTAGCTTTTTGTACATCAAAAGAATCTTTTATTCAAGCTCAAACGATCACCTTTCATTTTCAAATAGCAAATACAGCTTTTTTTATTATCTCAGGATTTGCTCTTGATATTGAGATGTCTCATCAAATAAGCTCAGGTGGCTCGATAGCAACAAAATCAACTCAGAATCTAGAAATCTCAATTCATTCATCTACATCTTCAGCACAAACCACTGTCTCTAGTCAGAGCTCTTTGCATCTTAAAACTATTTTTTTCAACAACTCCTTATCCTCTATTCTATTTTCAGAATGATTTAACAGCACTCACGAACATCATATTTTTTTTAACTTTATTGGTAAAATTTTTCAAGTATAAGATCAATATTCAGCCAAATCTACTCACTGAGAAAAAACAGGAATTCAAACATCTAAAAGCATTCTTAAATCCAATGGGTTTCATGCAATTCTAATATCTTTTCATGTTTTTTTTCGTATTTTTTGGTGAATTCTTGCTAATTCAAATCACGCCTGTCACAAAGCACTTTCATAAGTTTTAAAATTTGTAATTAAAATCATAAAGTTTAAATTAAGTGTAAATGTTTTTATAATTATTATTGGATCATATTATACTATGTATGAGATTAATTTAAAAGTTAAAATTTAAGAATTTAAAATATATTTTTAATTTTAAATTAAAACTTTAACTTTTAAATTAATCCTGTAAACTATTACTTGTTAATATAGTAAAATAAATAACCTATAAAAAATGACAACCTGAAAAGAATTGCGAATGCAAAGGATTATAAATCCAAAAACCAATAAAACAATAATAATACCTATAGATCATTGAGCCTGAGAATGAGTAATGCAATGACTTGAGAATATGGAATCTTTAGTAAAAGATATTTCAAACTGATGAGCCGATGTAATGATTTGACACATGGGAACATGACTAAAATTTGCCAAATACAAAAATCCAAATACCGCATTTATGTATCATCTCTCTGTATCCACTAGAGTAAATGCAAAAGACAAAAACGATAAAGTACTTGTAAACAGTGTCGAATCTGCTTTGTGCATGTGAGCTGATTGAATATCTGTACATATTAATATTTGATCTGACAATGAATCAAATCAACTTGAAGATTTGTGATTTGTTGCTCAAGAATGTTATAAATACTGACTGCCGCTGCTCGCAATGATGTATCCTAGATGAGAAGGTCTTACAGATGATCCAAAATCAATTGATATGGTTTCTTTGTGTGCAAGAATATGATGAGAGCTCGGGGCAGATATTGTAAAAACTTTTTATACATGAGATAAAGACTCCTTCAGCAAAGCGATTAAGTGAGCAACTACTCCTATAGTTATTGCCGGTGGTGCAAAATGATGAGATAGAGAAATATTTTCAATAACAAGAGATGCAATAGATGCATGAGCAAGTTGACTCACATTTTGAAGAAATGCATTTCAGCACAAAAACAGGCAACAATTTATAAAAGCACTTTGAGCTATTGTTCATGATACAGCCTCTGTTGAAGATGCCTTATGAATGATGGGCTAAAATAATGTTAATATGAATACGAAATACACAAATTATTTTCAATCAGACACTAAGCAATCAAACGACTCTCCTCTCTTATAAGCTTATGGGTCAATCCAATATTCTCAACAAAACAATTATTATCAATGATGCAATCTCTTATTTCTGAATTCTTTATTGTAACATTATTTAATATAATTGAATTTTCTATTATTGATCATTCAATTTTAGAATTTTTTCAAATATAAATTTTATCATTTAACTTTGACGATTTCAAACTTACTCATTTTTCAATATGCTTCTTTTCTTGTAAAATTTTGTGAGCATCTATATATCAATCAAAAGATCAAATATCAAACCACTTTTCTTTAAATATAAAAATATTTATTTCTTCTCATTTTTCTCTTAAATATTCAAAAATTCATCAGGCGTCATCGCTCTTTTCTTTTGCATATACAATAATATCTTTTAAATTGTTTTTTGGAAAAATATAACAACATGTTCAAACTAATGTAGAACTTGGATTAAGTGGTTTTTCTTCAAAGGCATCTACCTTTTTCCCATCCTTAGATACTACTACTCAAAACATTTTTGCCTTTTGCTTATCCTTTATGTCATAACAAGCTATTAAAGGCTTATCTTTAAAAGATGAAATAAAATTCTTAAATAAAAATCATAAATAATTATCTCATGCAATTAACATCAAATCTTCATCAATTTTCTTATTAGTAATGACCAGGCTTGTAGCTCAAAGAGCTCATTTTTTTGAATCATCTTCACTAGAATCTTCTATGTAAATTTCAATATTTCTCTTTGGAAAATTGTCCTCCTTCCATTTTAAAAAATCATCTTCAAATACCTTATTTGTTGATACAACAATATCAATATCATTAGGAATTGCATCAACAATATGACTAATAATTTCTCTATTTTTTAAAAGCAACAATGGCTTAGCTCTTTTTTCAGTAATTGGCCAAAGTCTAGTTGCGTAACCTCATGCTAATATAAGAGCTTTCATTTTTAGATTTTATCTGGATAAGCTAAAAATACAAAAAGTATCATTATAAATAATGATCATCACAACAGTAAAAGTGCAGAATCCACAACATCACTTTGTCTACCTTTTTCATCCATTTTAATCTTGAAACTGAGCAATCAATAGGTAATAGCTATTCAAATGTATGGCAAATTGAAAGTTATAAATAAAAATTTTACAAGCTCAGAATAAAAATCATTTTTTAAAAAAAGAGCAGCTAAAAAAATGACAAATCATCATGCGAAAAATATAATTTCTGTAAAATGATAAAACTTTTTTAATTCTCTCATTGATTAGTAAGATTTAATTTTATACAATTATAATATAATATTTTAATATTTTTAATATGATTGTTAACGATGATACAATAATCAAATTAGCTGATTTGGCAAGACTTAAGCTAAGCCCATCTGAATTTGAGAAATTTAAAAAAAATATCCCATCTATACTTAAGCAATTTGACAAACTATCAGAAGTGGATACAGAAAACATAGAAGCAATATCACAAGTAACTTGACTTCAAAATTCTACAAGAAAAGACGAAATTGTAGATTGCACTTTTTCAGAAAAATTAACAAATCAAGCACCTGCGGTATCTGATAACTGATCTTTTTTGGTAAAAAATGTTCTTTAAATTATAAATTTATTATTAAATTATGAAACGTTCTGAATTGGTTAATTATTTAAATGATCTATTAAAGATATCAGAAATCCCTGATTATTGTGAAAATGGACTGCAAGTAGAATGAAATGAAGAAATTAAAAAAATATGACTTGCAGTAGATGCCTGCATGGCAACATACCTATGAGCACAGCAACAATGATGTCAATTTCTTCTCAGTCACCACTGAATGATTTGGTGATGATTAAAAAGCATTACCTGAGTTGCGTATAAACAAGTAAAATACTTAATTGAAAATTGAATAAATCTTTACTGCGCTCACCTTCCATTAGATAAACATCCTGAATATTGAAATAATATATGCCTATCAAATATATTAAAATTAAAAAATATTAAAGAATTCTGACTTCATAAATGAATAAAAATTTGATTTAAATGAGAATTTACCAAGGCGCTTTCAAATGAAGATATATCAGCCATTTTGGAAAAAATAACATGAAGAGAGCCGTCATATTTATCATTTTGAAAAGATAAGAATAAAAGTGTGTGAATAATAAGTGGTTGAGCATCCATTGAAGATCTTATACAAGCAAAACAAGAATGATTAGATTGTTATATCACATGAGAATGAAATCATTCTCACTACCATTTAGCCCTAGAGGAAGAAATCAATATAATATACCTTTGACATTATCACTCTGAAAAAATTTGAGTAATTGCACTATGAGAACATTTAAAAAGTAAATTTTGATTAGAAATAGTGTTTATTGATGAACCAAGTGTTTTTTAAATTATTAATAAAAAAAGATTTTGAAACTCTGACAGCACTTTGAAGCAAATATAGAAGATCTGGCTTTTTGATGAGAAGCAATTATAAAAATTGACAATTTTGTAATATTTTTAAAATGAGCAATACCATGACAAAAGGTAAAAGCATTTTTATCCAAAAAGAAAAAAAATTATTGAGAAGCAAAAATTATAGAAATATTAAAAAAATCTCCTCTTGAAATTAAAAGTAAATGCTTACACTTTTGAAAATGCTGATGATGCAAATGGCAAAATATAGAATATAAAACACAATTAGAATTTAAAGAAAAACAAATAAAAGATTGTTTAAAAGGTATCTGAAAACTTGAAAATAAAAACTTAAATTTCCAAGATATTTGTCCAAGCCCATCAATCTTCACTTACAGAAACAAAGTTGAATTTTCATTTTGATACGAAAAAATGAGTGTTAAAACTGATGAAAATTGAAACAAAATATTTGAAGACATCTGAGAATCTCTTGGATTTCACAAAGCCTGAAATTGGAAAGAAATAGTTGAAATTAAAAATTGTGAACTTATTTCTGAAAATGCAAATAATGTTTTTAATCTTATAAAAAAATGGTGTTTAAGTAAAAAGGATAAAAAAGTTTATAATCCTTTTTCTCACAAATGATATTGGAGACACTTACTAATAAGAGAAAATCTGAAATGAGAAATCATGATTTGCTTAATTGTACAAACTGAAGAAAAAAAGAAAAAATCTGGAACAAAAAAAATAGAAAATAATAATGATAATGAAAAAAAATCAAAACAAATCGAGACAAAGAAAGATAGTGTCATTGTTACCTCAAGCCTGATTAACTACGATGACCTGATTCCTAAATTAAAAAAATTTAATGTTAAGTCTTTTTTTATTGCTATAAATAACTGACTTAATGATGATTGGTCTGATAGCAAACTCGAACTAATTTACTGAAATAAATCAATTAGTGAAAAAATTCTATGACTTAATTTTTCCATTTCTCCAAAATCATTTTTTCAAACTAACTCTTTATGAGCTGAAAAATTATATTCAACCATATTAGATTTTGTTTTTGAAAATAAAAATGAAAATAATATAATATTAGATCTTTACTGTGGCACATGAACAATATGACAGATAATCGCAAAGAGAGAGAAGGAAAATATAAATAAAAAAGATAAAAGTACATTATCTAAATCAAATACAAAAATAATTTGAATCGAGTTAATAAAATCTGCCATTGAAGATGCTAGGCTCAATGCAAAACTTAACAACCTTAATAATATTGAATTCATATGCTGAAAAGTAGAAAATCTATTGCCAGATATTATTGAAAAATACAAAGAAATTGATTTAATAATAATAGACCCGCCAAGAAGTTGAATGCATAAAAAAGCCTTAGAAACAATATTGGATATTTCAGCAAAAGAAATTGTCTACGTATCATGCAATCCTGCTACATTTGCAAGAGATTTTACAATATTAAAAGAAAAATATGATATAACAAAAATAAAACCAGTTGATATGTTTCCTCACACAGCTCATATCGAAATGATTTGAAAACTCACTCTTAAGAGCCAGTAACATTACTATATCACAAAGCAGCTTTTGAAATAGATTTAACATTTATACTTCTTAATATTTTTCTAAGCCTTCATTGATGATAGCTATCAAAAAACATAAACAAAACATCTTTTGAAAAACCATATCTTATTATTACATCATAATCACTTTTTGAAATTCTATGCAAAAGTTCTCAATATTGAGACACAATAGGTTTATAATAAAATACATTTCTTTCAATAAATAAATCAGTTGATTTTTTAAATCTAGCAATAACATCATCTCAAATTGACTTTGTATCCTTAATATTAATATGTAAATGATAATTTTTTCAATGGCAAGAAATGAATAACTTTTCGCCATATCAGCAAGCAATCAAATAAGCTTCAACATTTTCCAAATATTCAGATGAATCTTTTTCATTTAATTTCCTTGTTCTAAAATCTACTGCAGTTCAATTTAAATGAAAAGAATATAGCGCTCATTTACTTTCATTATTGTTATTACATGACCTTCTTGCACTACTGATAACCAATAAAGTGAATTTACTCATTAGCTTGTTAATAAATCTTTTTAATCATACATTTAGTGTAGCAATATCTATCGGTCTAGTGCCATGTGTAATTTTTATTGTTTTACCAGACTCATCTCTTGCACACAAAGTTCGATCTAAAGTTTCATGTTCACAATCTAACAAGGCATTATCTAAAGTAGATTCATCAATAAACAATTTGTCTAACTTTTTCATAACAGATAATAAATCAATACAATTAATTTTATCTCAATAAAACACTTTTTTACCACTGGTTTTTTGAGCCTCAATCAAACTCGTTCAAGAAAAATGATTTTCTATTCCGCTATCAGTTAATGGATCTAATCCATCAGGTCTAAGTTTATTATAAAAATTTTGGCTGCCATTTTCACCTGAATATTCTCACATTCTATACAAAGTCAAATCTCAATTAATACTCAAAGATCCAATATTATCAGGTACAATATTGGTAAGAAGTATACTATGTGTTTTAATATCTATCTCCTTAAAACGTGAAAAATCAATTTCAACTTCATAGTTTAATAAATAATATAACAATACTTCTTCAGAATGAAGTAGATATTCGACAGGAATGTTAGAAATAAATATAAGTCTTTTCCATGCTGGTAATTTATCCAATATAGCAATATCAAGCTTTGAATGTAATAATTCTCATGAAGCATCTGTAGTGAATCATTCATCTAAAAAAGGGCTGTCAAAAGGAGTCAAATTGAGCAAGTCAGGAGTAAGACTATTATTATCTTGATTACAATCCTTAGCTAATAATAGTCCTGGAGAATATGATGCAATACCCAAAACTATTCCAAGCCTTTTAATAAAATTTCTTCTTTGTGTTATAAGATATTTGTTTTCAACAGGATTTAAACCTTCATGTCTAATTTGTGTATCAACTTTTTTATCCTGTAATATTAATAAATTCCCCATATATACAACAAAGAAAATTATGTTATTAAGTTTTTTCTACTTGTCAAATATTATGCATATTCAAATTATCACACCGCTTCTTTTGCAACCTTTTCTAAATTCAATCATGCTAAAGCCTCTCTTGCTTCTGCCTGATGCTCATAATCAAAAAATAATAAATAAGAATCTATAGAAAATCAGTCTCTTTCTAATGTTTTAAAATCACTTCTTGATAATCTAAATCTATCCTGTTTTCATTCTATTCATTTAATTGGTGTATAATATAATTTTTTACCATCAACCTTAAGATCAAAATCTTTGCTATGATCTGAGACTGTAAAACTACTTGGCAACATAGATTTCTTAATATTAACATGAATATGATACTTAGCTCAATGACAGTAGAACTCAATTTTTTCATTAAGCCTGTGAGCAATCATAAAAGCCTCAACATTTTCTAAATACTCACTCATCTTGTCCGCAGTCAATCATGTTGTTACCAAATCAAAAGCAACTCATTTAATGTGCGCAGAAGTTCATGCTCATCATATATTCCAATTATTATCATAAGATCTTCTTCCACTACTAAGTTGAAGTCTTGGGAAAGTTCGAATTAAATGAGTGATAAATAATTTTATTCAAATATTAAGAGTTAAAATATCTCAAGGTCTAGTGGTATTGTGACAAAAATTCTCACCACTGCTTGAATTTTTATCTGTTCCCAAAAAATAACCATCAGTATGATCATGAAGAGGTTTTACACTCTGACTGCTCATTTCTTCCTCATTTATAATCATATCATATTCATACTTCATATCACTTTCTAACTCTAAACACTTTAATTTAGTTCACTCTCTAAAGATTAACCTATAATCCTTTTCTAATCTTAAATAATCTTTATTCTCAATATGTTCTACCTTTTGGCTTGAGTTAAAATTACTCCATCACTTAGGTCTAAAATGTTTATTGTCATTAATATATCATTCCTTATCGCTACTAGCGTTAAAATCACTCCATCACTTAGGTCTAAAACGAGTATAAAAATTACCACCTGTATCTAGTCACATTTGTCCATCCAATCGAAATCAGCCCAGTTTACCATCTGTGTTTATATATCAGATTTTATCCGGTATAATATCTGAAAACGATAAAAGATCAATAAACAGACCTCAATCTTGAAATCTACTAGCTGATATTGTAATTTCATAGTTAAGTAAATAACTAATTAAATCTCATTCAGATTTATAAAAATAATCATCTGGAATATCACTCATAAGTACCAATCTTTTAAATACAGATAATTTTTTTAAATTATCTATTGAAAGATTTGGGCTAAATGGATCAAATATTTCTTTTTTATCAGGCGCTTGCGCTTGAGCATTTTTAGCTAAGCCAAATAATCAAACGGGTCATCAAATAAATCATAATAATCAAAGTCAAGACATTGATCATAATAATTTTCTTCTTCATTCTAAATGTAAATTATCTGACTTTGCGGATTCTGCAACCTTCTTAGGTAATTTATCTTTTCTTTTAAAACTATTTAGTAGTTTGGCTATAGACATTTTCTTTTTTGAAATAGATTTAAATCTACATCATTTCTTCTATTTTGTCAACACAAGCCACCCAAAAAACGCTTCAAAAATAAAGCGTAAATAAATAATTTAAATAAAAAAAGAGACACTATATCTTGGCGGCGTCCTACTCTCCCAGAACGAATCATCCAAGTACCATCGGCGCAGGCAGGCTTAACTGCTGTGTTCGGAATGGGAACAGGTGTACCCCTACCGCTAAAACCACCAAGATATAAAGTCCCTTTATATCAATTTAAAAAATCTTTTTATTTAATCTACAAACATAGATTTAATTCTATAACACAAAATGTCAGCAAAAGCAGAAATTAATTTTGCAAAAAGCAATAGTAAACTAATGCTCTTCACAAAACTAAAATCTAGATAAGTTCTAAAATTTAAGTTCAATCACCTATTAGTATCACTCGACTTAACACATCGCTGTGCTTACATCTGTGACCTATCAACCTGGTCTTCTACCAGGAGGTTAATGGGGAAAATTAATCTTAGGACAAGCTTCCCGCTTATATGCTTTCAGCGGTTATCTCTTCCGAACGTAGCTACCCAGCAATGCCCTTGACAGGTACAACTGGTACACCAGTGGTTCGTTCACTCCGGTCCCCTCGTACTAGGAGCAAGTTCCTTCAATTTTCCAATCGGTTATGACAGATAGGGGCCAAACTGTCTCACGACGTTCTGAACCCAGCTC
>CAYWBW010000008.1:0-6531 GCA_964456745.1 uncultured Candidatus Peribacteria bacterium
TGATAAACGTAATTAAAAAAAAGACAGGTGTTGCACTTGACTATTTAATATAGGATGATCATGCACTAGATCAAAATATAATATCAGGAAAATCCTGATTGTCATTCAATTCACATTCTCACTGTTTATATTTACCTATATTATCAAGCTTAAAAAGCGTACTAAGATATATCGGTCAAAATGATCATCATGCTGCAAATCAAATGGTTTTAATATTATCTAAATTTCATTTTTGAGCTTGAACCTTTTGCGATATAAAAATCATATTTCTAAGATTATGAAGATTCCAATATTCACTCCCTTTTAAAACATCAGGCTTCTGCTTTTCATGATCTAATCAAGCCTGTCAAAGCTCTGAACGCTTATTTTGAATATAATCAAGTCATTTCAATATATATTCTTTTGGAAATAATTTATTTGCATCTAAAATCTCATCAATAATATCATAAACCATTAACAATCAACCATTAAAATGCATGCTATATAATAAACGGCTTACCTCATATTGATCAAGCAATGATTGTTCATATTTTTTACAAACTACAACCTTGTCTCTTATATAATCTGGCAATATTCATTCATATTTTTTATTATTTGATAATTCTTCAGGTTTAAATGCATCTCTTAAATTCTGAACAACTGGAATTGAATTATAATAACCAAAAATGCCATGAAAAGAATCTATAAATCTATCTATTCAACGCTCAAGACCTTCTCAAAGCAACAACTTAACCTTGTCAGATTCTTGTTTAGTAAACTTGTTCTGACTAATGAAGAATTAATATAAAGCTTTTTTCAAGGTACTAATAATACTTTTTCTTCTCTCTACTTCTCTTGGGCGATGAGATAATCAATCAAGATATCTTTCTCAAGCCTTATCTAAAAGGCTATCTGCCACAATATAATCTTGCAAGTTATTTGATCTTTCTATCATTATTTCGTTATTATATCATCTAAGCGCTTAAGGGCGTCATCTGCCTGAACAGAAGACTGAATTTCGTTAATAGTATTAGCAATTTTTCGTATTTTCTTATCACTAAATAATTTAATTGAATCGTTAATTTGCCTATCAATTCTTAAAAAAACATTTAGCTTTTTAAGTAAGTCATATTTTCATATTTCATCAAGATTACGATAAAGCCTAGATATAGCACATGCAGTATCTTTTCACAAGATTTGCTTACACTTTTTTATTGTCAATAAATAATTTTGAAATAAAATAACTGCCATAATTTTTATTATCATTTAATTATAGCATGAATTAGCTTACAATACAAGATTTAGTATATTTTATTTACTTGTCTCAATTCTTATGTCAATATACCACATATAAATATGATAAATACACTATACCCCCAAATCACTGCTAGCAAACCTGATAAGCAAAAACTTGATAGATCATTATCAATTCTAGAATACTCTGTCAAAAGTTGAAATATCAGAGAAGTTGTATCACACTGAATACAAGCTCTTGCAATTGATCCTAGTAATCAATTAGTTTTTGAAATACATGAAAAAATGCTTGATACAATGTCAAATAATAATACACAAACCGTATTTGGATTTGATGCTTGTAATAGAAGTAAGCCATATGTAACAAGTCAAAACACATTTTGATTTGTTACATTTAATCTTGCTGATGAATCATCTGATTCGGAAATAAAGAAAAAACAATTAGCTATTGGTTTGTGATGATACAATGAAGCGAGAATGGTAGAAAATAATTTATGAAAATACTTTGCTCATCAAACATGACTAGGTTTGCTTGCATGTGGAAATATTGCAAATTATGTAAATAAGTGAGTACAAAATTCATTTACATTATTTTGAATGTCATATAATGAAGTTACAAATAAGCTAAATGGTTATCAAAATGCTATCTGAATGTTCAAATGAAATAACATGGCAAACACTTCTCCTTGAAAGTTTTCTCATCAAAAAGCACTATGATTATATGCAAGAAATGAACTCGAATGATGAGATCATACAAATAAAATGTCTCAAATAAGCATAACAGCTCTTTGATGAAATACATCTTCAGTAATCACATGAACACAATTCTTACTATCTCTAATTACTGGGATTAATTATACTAAGGTTAATTATTGATTACAAATTACATTATGACTAAAAGGCGTTTGATTAGTATGATCAAATTATTGAACGATGGTATGACCTGCTGCCATAACACTTGAAGAAAATAATTGAAAAATATATTGTTTTATAAAAATAGCTTCAAAAAAATTAAAAAAGAAAATATTTAAAATAATTCATATTAATAAATTCGATGACGACTGAAGCTTAATCCCTTTCAATAAAAGAAAAACCAAATTTTTTGTAAGAATAAAACACAATGCAGACGATGAAAACAATTGACTAGTAGGACAAAGAAAATTTTGAAATAACAAATGAAAAATATTTAGTCTATTAGGCTCAATGGTTTGAAAAAATCAATGACAAATATATAGTCTACTATTTAATTATATAAGAAGAGACTGTAAATGATCAAAGGCTTATTGATTGATAAATATAGTTAAAAGAGACATTAATTGAAAATTAAATCAATGAAAAAATAAAATTAAATTTTTCAAAACTCATTAATAATTTCTAGTTATGTAAACTATTTCAATGACTATCCATTGAGCAAATAACCAAGAAATCTTCAAGCTCAATCTCCCACAATGCTTCTGGTATTCAAAAATCTAAGTGATAAACATTTTTAACAGATTTTACTTTTTTTGCGTAATAAGAAGCAGCTCAACCAATTGCATGTAAGTATGCAGCTCAAGACTGCTTAAGTCATTTTAAAGTCTTTTTTCACATTCATCATTTACCAATAACCGCTTTAATTCAAGTTTTTTTAATAAAATCTGCCTGATATGGCTCCTCTCTTATACTTGTAGTTGGTCAACATGCAGTAAAAACCCATTCTCATTTTTCTCATTTTATTGCAACTGGTCAACAATGATAAATCGCAGACCCTTTAATATCAGTATCTAAATCATTTGAATCTGCATATTTATGAATTGAGTCTCTTCAAGTAAATATGTTTCAAGAAATTGAAACTACATCTCAAGCTTTTAACTCCCTTATTTGCTCATCATTAGTGATTGGAAATTTTATTTTTTTTATAAATCATTTTGTAGAAGTATCTTCTTGTAAATCAAAAGTATTATAATCATTTTCAATTTCAGATCACTTCTTTAAATCAATTAAAACTCTTCATCTTCTTGACGCCCAACACATATAACTCACTGTTACAAAAAATGAAGCAGGTAATCTATGACTTGAGCTAATAGCACAATTAAGCAATGTAACATTTCATCAAAGTCACATAGGTCAGATGTCTAATTCATTAGCTTTATAAACTATTTCTTTTTCAAGCTTAGAAAGAATACTATTATCATTTTTTTCTCAAATCTTTTTGAACAAATTTCTTTTTGCCAAATGATATCAAGTCTCCCTATCTCATCCAATGTGAACTCATAATATTCATGGAGCACATCATTTTCATTGGGCATCAACCACCACTTGCATTATTGCATTTTTAATTCAATTCAAATCTCGTCAAGATTTTCAATAAGATTGTAAATCTGCTGGCAATGATATTTGATTAGAAACATTTTCACTTCATCATCATTTTAATAATAAATTAATTTCCAATAAATCTTCATCCCCTGCTTCAAATGATATTTTAGGAAAATTAACTCAAATATTATTTCAAGAATTTTCTCATGTTATACTATCTACAGCATTTGACCTTAAAGTTCACTCAAATGTAGCTTTTTTTAAAGCACTTTGAATTATTTCAATAAGTCAGTCTTTATCATAAGATTTTGAACATTTAACAAGAAAATGAGGAAATCAAGTATCTTGGCATATAGGACTACTCTGCTTTTTAGCAAGTTTAATATTTTCTAAAATAACATTCATGGAAATATGCCCCCTGGAGTTTATGTGCTGCTTGTTTTTTGCAATAATCAAAGCATCTAAAACATCTTTTGGTATATTAGTAGAAACCTGTCTTATTAGATTTAATATAATTTTTTCCATATTTTAAATAACTATATTTTATATTTTCTAATAAAGTATTTACAAGGTTCCAAAATATCTATCTCAAAAATCTCACAAGCCAGGAATAATAAATTTGTCTTTATTTAATTTTTCATCCTTTGATCCTATGATCAATTTTATTTTAGGAAATTTTTCATTCAATTGCTTTATTCAATCTGGAGCTGCCACTAAACAAATAAACATTATCTGATGCTCTTTAACTCAAGATTTTATTAATCATTCTATTGTCAACACTGCGCTTCATCATGTTGCAAGCATTGGATCTAATATTAAAACTTCATCACTACTATCTATATTAGGTAAATTCTTATAATATTCTTTAGCAATAGCAGTTTTCTCATCTCTTTTCATTATGAAAAATCCCACTTTAGCATTTTCAAAGTAATGTAAAAATGTAGGTAAAAAAGCAAGTCAAGATCTTAAAATTGGAATAAGAACAATATTATTTTTAATTGAAAATCAGTCTGTTTCTACCAATGGTGTATTAATTTTTCATCTCTTTTCTTTAATATGTTTAAAACTTTCTTGTGCAAGAATATGCGTCATTTTTTCAGAAGCTCTTCTAAAATCAGACATATCTGTCTTTTCGTTTCTAATAATTGTTAATAGTGAATTTTTCATAAAATTATTTAATTAAATGATAATATTATAATTTTAATTTTATCTCAAACAAATGTAAAGTTTCTATCTAAATGGCTAATTCTAATTTTACAATGTTAAAGATTTGCCAATATCATTTCTACAAGCTAAAATCTAAAAGATTATTCATAATAAAAAATCAATGCAAAAACAATGTAAACAATGCCTAGTCAAATTTGAAATTACTCAAAAAGATTTAGATTTCTATAATAAAATAAGTCCAGTTTTTGACTGAAAAAAATATTCAATACCTAGTCCTACATTATGCTATAATTGTAGACAACAAAGAAAATTAACATGGCGAAATGAAAGAAAATTATACAAAAGAAAATGCGACTCCACTTGAGAAGAAATTATATCAATTTACTCTCCAAATACAAAATATATAATATATAAAAATAATGAATATTTTTCAGATAAATGGAATGCTTTTGATTATTGAGTAAACTTTGATTTTAATAAATCTTTTTTTGAGCAATTTGATAGTCTTCACAGTAAAATACCTAAACCGGCTAGATATGTTTTTAATAGTGAAAATTGTGAATATACAAACTTTAACTCATATAATAAAAATTGTTATTTAATCGTTGCAGCGAGTGAAAATGAAGATTGTTATTACTCAAGCTTTATATATAGAAATAATAATATTGTTGATTGTAATTTTGTATTTGATACTGAAATCGCATATGAATGCATTGATTGTTATAATTCATACAAACTTTTTTATAGTCAATCTTGTGATAATTGTAGTGATTCATATTTTCTTCATAATTGCCAATGATGTAAAAATTGTTATTGATGTGTAAATTTGTCTAATAAGCAATATTATATTTACAATAAACAATATGATAAAAATACTTATTTAAAAAAAATTGATAATATATTTAATCAAAAAGATTATTATAAATTAACTCAAGAAAAATTAAAACATTTAAAAAATAGCTTGCCAACCAAGTATTATACCTGATTTAACAATGACAATGTTAATTGAGACTATATTTCATATTCAAAAGATTCAGAAAATTGTTTTGATTGTACTAAATTAGAAAATTGTAAAAATTGTACCTGGATGCATCAAAGTAAAGACTGTCATGATTGTTATGCATGGTGACTTTGATGAGAATTGTGATATGAAAATCACCTTTGCTGAAACAAATTTTTCAATATCGCATTTTGTGAATCTTGCGAAGAATGAAATTCATTTTTGTTCTATTGCAGAAATTGTAAATCCTCATCAAATTTATTTGCTTGTGTTTGATTAACACAAAAAAAATATTGTATTTTAAACAAACAATATAGCAAAGAAGAATATGAAATATTAGTTCCAAAAATTATAGAACACATGAAGCTTACTTGAGAGTGGTGAGAGTTCTTTCCAACAGAAATATCTCCATTTGCTTATAATGAATCAGTAGCTCAAGAGTATTTTCCATTAACAAAGCAAGAAGTGGAAAATTCATATTCCAAATGATTATTTGATAATAATACCAACGCATGAACGCGATTAATCGCGCCCATGCGCCAAGACCACAATCAATCAATATCAAAAGGCTGGAGCTGGAAAAACGAAGAGGATAAAATTCCAGATGTAACAAAAACAATCCCTGCAGAAAAACTCCCTGATAATATTGCGAACATCCCTGATGATATACTTAATTGGGCTATAAAATGTGAAATATCTAAAAAACCGTTTAAACTCACATCTAAAGAAATTAAATTTTATAGAGAGTATAATATTCCAGTTCCTCACTTACATCCAGACAAAAGGCATAAAGCTAGAATGAAACTTAGAAATCCTAGAAAGCTTCATGATAGGAA
>CAYWBW010000008.1:6631-65851 GCA_964456745.1 uncultured Candidatus Peribacteria bacterium
ATGTGAGAAATGTGAGAAATGTGAGAAATGTGAGAAATGTGAGAAATGTGAGAAATGTGAGAAAGATATTAATACTACATACGCACCTAATAGAGAAGAGATAGTTTATTGTGAGGAATGTTATTTAAAAACATTATATAATTAAATATCCTTTGCAAAGAAGTATTGAATTTTGTATAGTATCTTTGCTTTTACTATAATAACTATTAAATTATGAACAAATTTCTAAAATCATTAATTGCATTATCCCTGATAATTACAATTTCTTGATGTAACAACCAAGAGCAAGTTAACAGCTCGGATGATATAATTAATAAAGAAGAAACTATAAAAATTTGATTTGTCTGACCACTCACATGAGATGCAGCTTCTTATTGAACTCAAGACAAAGAAGTAATTGAATTTTTTCTTGAGAAAAATCCAAAATTCGGATGAAAAAAAGTAGAAATTATTTATGAAGACTGACAATGTAATGGACAAATGGCTACTAGCGCAGCTCAAAAGTTAATTAGCTCTAATAAAGTACAAATTATATTGTGATGAATATGTAGTTGAGAAACACTTGCAATAGCACCTTTGGCAAATAAAAATAAAGTTCTTTTATTTTCAAGTATGTCTACAAGTCCAGAAATTACTAATGCATGAGATTATGTATTTAGAAACGCACCCAGTGATGAAAGATCATCTGATATAATGACGGATATTCTTTCAAAAAAGTATAAAAAAATTGCAATTATTTCACAAAATAATGATTTTGCACAATGATATAGGGCAAAGTTAAAAGAAAAACTACCAAAAGCATGAATTGAAATAGTTGTAGATGAAGTGTTTAATACATGAAATACTGATTTCAAAACAACAATTAATAATGTTAAAGAGTCAGAAGCTCAAGCATTAATAAATTTAGCTTGAGAACCAGCTCCATCATGATTTATTAATAAGCAATCTTTTGAGTTAGGTTTAAACCTTCCTATCTATTGAACAGATGCACAAAATTGAACAGAATTTTTTGACATTGCTAAGAACTCAGCTGAATGAACAATTATTGTAATGACATCAGCAAATAAAAAAATTGATTGAGTTAAAGAATTTTTTCAAGAATTTAAAGAGAAAAAATGACATGATCCAGTGGCAGATGCTTATGCATTATTAACTATTGACAGATTAAACATTCTCGATAAGGCAATTAGAGAAGTTTGAAATAACTGAGAAAAACTTAAAGATTGGCTTTATGATATGCCTGCTTATAATTGATTATGATGAGTAACAAAATTTGATAAAAATTGAGATTCATCAATAGTACCAAATGTATTAATAGCAAAAGATTGAAAATATATACTGAAAGCTGAATAAAAAATGCTACAAGTAATATTAAACTGAATTATAGCAGGTTGAATATATGCATTAATTTCAATAGGTTTTAACCTAATTTACTCATCTGTAAGATTTTATCATCTTGCATATTGAGCATTAGCATTATTATGATCTTATAGCTCCTATCTATTAATAAACAGTTTTCAAATAAATTTCTTTGTAGCTATGATTTTATCAAGTTTCTTTATTTGATTCACTTGAATAGCAATGTGGAAAATATGCTATAAACCTTTAAAGAAAAAATGAGCTTCTGACACATCAATGCTAGTTGCTTCTTTTTGATTATTGATAATTTTGCAAAACATGCTTGCTTTAATTTTTTGAAATACTACAAAATCAGTTTCAATAACTGATAACATAAAGGAGGCTTATCAGATTTTTTGATTATCTATTACATTTAATCAATTAATTATTTTTACAACTACAATTGTTTTAATTATAATATTTGAGTTTATTTTGAATAAAACACCTGTATGAGTAGCAATAAGAGCAGTAGGTCAAAATAAAGATTTAGCAAAAATTATCTGAATCAATTCAGATAAAGTTATATTATATACATTTTATATTTGAACTTTTTTATCAGTAATATGAGCAAGTTTGATTTCTTTGGAAAAATGAATTAAACCTATGGACTCTCTATATATAATACTAAAAATCATAGTAGCTTGTATTATATGATGAATTTGAAATATTAGATGAGCACTAGCTTGATGATTAATTTTATGAATTGTAGAAAACATTTGAGTATATTTTCTATGATGAAGCTGGAAAGACGTAGTAGCATTTAGCTTACTTACTGTCTTTTTATTATTTAAACCACTTTGATTATTCTGAAAATCAAAATAAACAGTTATGGATTATATTTTACATATCGGCATATTAATAAGCATATATTCAATACTTTCAGTAAGTTTGAATTACCTTGCATGATGTACAGGAATACTATCATTATCCCATGCTTCATTTTTTTGAGTATGAGCATATAGTGTTTCATTAATCATGATAAAATATGATCTAAATTTTTTCATAGCTCTACTGATTTGAATCATTATTACATGAACAATTGCTTTTTTAGCATCAATACCAATTTTAAAACTTAAAGATGATTGATTGATCTTAGTTTCATTATGATTTTGAATTATTGCATTTAATATTTTTTTAAATTGGACCTCTCTTACTAATTGACCATTATGAATAAAAGCCATACCTAGTCCTGAAATATTCTGAATTGATTTTTACCATAAGCCACTATTTTTGATATTATGTTTATTATTTTTAGCTATTACTTATATTTTTCTAAACAAAATAGTATCTTCTCCTTATTGAACAGTAATCAAATGAATTAGAGAAAATATATTAGTGGTGCAAAGCAGTTGATATAATACTACAAATTATAAATATTCTGTATTTGTAATTTCTGCAATATTTGCATGAATAGCATGATGATTATATGCAGTGTATATAAGTTATATTGATCCATGATCATTTGACTTACTTAAATCTATAATGATATTGGTAATGGTAATATTGTGATGAATGTGAAACTTAAAATGATCTATATTGTGAGCATTTATTGTAATTGTATTTCCTGAAATATTAAGATTTGTCTGATTACCTAATTCAATAATGGCTGAAATGCAACAGATATTATACTGATTACTATTATTTCTATTAATGTATTTAAGACCTCAATGATTAATTTGAGAATATAAAATATAATATATGAATATTTTAAAAGTTAAAAATTTAGGCAAATCGTTTAATTGAATCAAGGCTATTGATAATCTTAACTTAATCATAAAAACTTGAGAAATAATTTGATTAATATGATCTAATTGAAGTTGAAAATCTACCTTTTTCAACCTTCTTACCAATATTCTAAACAAAGATTGTTGAACAATAATTTTTAATTGAATTGATATTACAAATAAAAAAACATTTGATATAGCCAACCTATGAGTAATACGAACTTTTCAAGACTCAATGGCATTAAAACAAATTACAGTAAAAGAAAATCTTGATATTTGATTTAAATATTCAAAAAAACTTACTTTGAAAAATGTCTTTTTAAATTGAAAATATTTAAAAGAAGAACAATTGAGTCATATGACCAAAATTAAAGAAATGCTAGAAGAAGTTTGAATTGAAGAAAAATTTAATTCCCTTGCTAAAGATTTAAGTTATTGACAATGAAAATTGCTAGAAATTCTAAAAGTATTTGCTTCTGATAGCAAGTTAATATTATTAGATGAACCATTTTCAGGATTATTTCCAGAAATGATTAAATTAATCAAATGACTCATTGAAAAATTATCAAAAAAATGAAAAACAATTATACTAGTTGAACATAATATGAATTTGATATCCGAAATATGCACCAGAGTAATTGTATTAGATGCATGAAAAGCTATAGCCAAATGAAGCTTTAACGAAATAAAAAAACAAGAAATTGTTATTGAATCTTACCTTTGAAAATAAACAAATGAAAAATATATTAGAAATAAAAAATCTCAGGGCTAAATATTGAGAAAATACAATATTAAATTGATTAGATTTAGATATTATAACTTGAGAAATATTGATGTTAGTATGAGCAAATGGAGCTTGAAAATCTACTTTATTGAAAGCTATTTTTTGAATGATTGAGGATATGTCATGAGATATAAACCTTAATTGAAAACTATTAACTTCTAAAACTTCAAAAATGGTTGAAAATTGAATATCATTTGTACCTCAAGATTTTAGAATATTTCCTGAAATGTCAGTGGAGGAAAATATTAAGATATGAGCATATACAATACAAAACAAACAATTAATTGAAGAAGGATTTTATGAAATATTAAATTTATTTCCAAAAATTAAGAATAAATTAAACTTGCAAGCCTCTGTATTAAGTTGATGAGAAAGACAAATGCTAGCGCTATGAAGAAGCCTTATGATAAAACCTAAGCTTTTGCTTTTAGATGAACCATCTTTATGATTAGCTCCTAGCATTGTAATGGATATTTTTTATCTTATTGAAGAGATAAATAAAAACCTATGAACAACAATTGTAATTGTTGAACATAATTTAAAAACTCTTTTGAATGTTGCCAACAGAGCCGCAATTCTAGTTAAGTGAAAAATAGCTAAAGAATGAAACCCGAAAGATTTATTAAATTCAAAATTACTTGAAGATGTCTTTTTTGGGAAATTTGCATAAATTATCTTTAAAGCCTATTACTAATTAAAACTTACAATTTTTTGCTATATTATATATGAAAAAATATACGATAAACTACTAATAAATATAATACTTTATCAATGTTATGTGCTTTCCATCATGATATAAATTGATCAAGCCACTTTTCAAGCATTGTTCAATATTGTATTTTTAAGTTATTATTAGACATTACATCAAAATTTATTTAGCAATATTAAAGTCACTATAAACTAAGTTATCCAATAACTCAAAGAGATTTAGGTTATCTGTTTCTACAAAAATCAATTTGTTTTAATTTACCCCAATATTGCCTTGGAGCAGGACTTCATGATAGCACTTCAATAATATCAACTACTGAATAATACCAGTTATTATCATGCCATAATCTTCTTATGTTTTTGTCTTTAAAGATTACTAATTTGTCGTTTTGTGTAGTCATAATTTCATGATATTGTTGTACCTACAAAAATAACTAATAAAGAAAAAATACTTGAATAAAACAAGAATTGATAGTTATCCAAAGTATTTTGTCATATTTTAGAAACAACTGGAATAAATGCCCATAATACAATACAGATTAATGTTAGAATTATTGCCTTTGATCTATTCGATAAATTGTTCATGTTCATCATTTATTTTAATTCTAATGAGTTTTTATGTCTAATTTGTATCTATCTCTATTGTGGATAATTGAATGTCATATAAGGCATTTATTTGTTTACAAACGATGGTCAAACCTTGCACGGAATAATATCAATTTTCTCCCACACTTTACCAGTCACATAAGGCTCTACCTTTAACCATTTATCTAACTCTTTTCTTGAAAGAAAATCAACAATATAAATTGAACCATTCATTTGATTCTTTTGATCAAGTAAAGCTACTCAATACAAAGCATTTCATTGAAATTTTAACTTATCTCACAAAGCAATATGATCCTTACGAGCTTTCAATCGCCTGCTTAAAGCCTTATCATCTTTATAGTCATAAGCTATAATTGTAAATTGCATAAAATATTAGTTAAAAAATTATTTGTATAGAATCAGTATTATTGTTCAAATCACAGCAATTGAAAAAATAAATCTAAGTATTTTTTCATCACTCTTATGTAACAGTAAAGCTCATAAATATCATCAAATCACACTTGCCCCTAATCATAATAATGCCACATTCCAATCAATATTATTATTCAAATAATAAATGTAACTTGATAGAATAATTATTGATCAAACTGTTATCATCCTATATAAAACAACTCTCTTTAAACTAAATCACGTAAGAGTTATAAATATTGTAGAAAATATAATTCATCATCAAGCTCACACCATTGGTATATAAACTCATGCCATAAAAAAACATAAGGCAAATATAATATTTCTAAGAACTTTATTTATTGAGAATTTAATTTGTTCTTTGTATGGAAATAGCCAATAAACATACAATATTGAAATGGATATTAGGATAATTAGTTTAATTACTTCTCTATCAAATAATAATGCAAGCTTAGTTCAGACAATAGCTCACAGAAGTGAAATGATAATAAAATATCAATATCTCTTTTCGAAATTAAAATTTCAATCCTTACTAAATTTGTACAAAAATCATAAAACAATTCAAAGGGCTGCAAAGTTTAATGATGCAACTGCGGTAACTGGCTCAATTCATTTAAGTAATAGTACTGGTGCTACTAAAAATCATCATCAACCTCATAATAATACATCTACTGTGCTACTTGTTAGGAATGTAAATATGTAAATTAGACTATCTATCATTTAGTTTATTTATAATTTAAGTTATCAAGTAGGCTCAAGTAATTATTATAAATATAGCATTAAAACCATTACCCTGAAGCTTGTTTATAATATTTTTCATCATTATTTTAAGTTTTATTTATATCAAAAGCAGCTCAAAAGAATCCATCTGCACATAGAAGCTTCTCAATGCTTTTCCAAACTCATGCTGTAGCGTATACTTCACTTTTTAAATATTCATCTAATTCTCCTTCATTTTGATAGTCCATTACCATAATAGAGCCGATCATTTCTTCATTTTCAATTATTGCAGTGCCAAAAACAAAGCTTTTATTTTCTTTAATTGATTTAAGGTGCTGCTCTCGAACTGCTAGTCTGCGTGACTGAGCTTCTGAATCTTTGCCATCTCGGCATATTAATACATATTTCATAATTAATTAGTGGTTATTTTATATTTATTAGACAAGTAATTAAAGCTTTTTCTGTCATTTAAATCAAATATTTTTATTTTTAAACCAAAAAATCCTTGAACCCCCTGCTTGGACTCGAATCAATTTACTTGTTTCGAGTATTGTGAGCTATTATGCCAAGAATGAGTGTGATGAATTTCTAATTATGCTTGAAGATTACATTGTTAAAAATTACGATAACTGAAATTTATTGTCTAAAAAATCTAAATTTAAAATCTTTTTATTTATTTCTAAAAATTCCATTCAAAGTAAAATCACATCACGTTTTGGTGAATATGGCATATTACTTTCATAAATAAATATTTCTGACTCATATTCATGATTTCACAAACAGAACCATATAAATCATAAATATGATCTCACTTTTCAAGATGCTGTTTCTATCCATTTACTCTTTGGTAATTCAATTGGGCTTTTCAAAAATTTAAAATTATTAACTACTGATGACTTTTCTCATTTTCACACAAAATATGGAACAGTTAAAAATCATGTAAATCAAGTATCTATAACACATTTAATATTTGTATTTTTTAATAATTTATCTTTTACAGTAACAACAGCAAAAGGCTCAAAATTTTCTACAGTAATCTTCATAAACTAGGTAATTCTTAATTTATGCTCATCAAGATTAGTTTCTAGTTTTTTTTTCACATCTAGATATTAATTGATTAGCTTGATCTTCTGTCATTACATTATTAATCCAAGCTGGCTTTCTAACACTTTTTGTACGAGTTGTTGATTTGTTTTTTGTTTGCATAAGTAATGAAATTAAAACTAATAATAGTTTAATAATTATTTTAATATAAATCAATTTATTTCAAATCCCTTTCTAACATGAAATATTTCATATCTTTACATAATTTATATCATAATTTTTTGTAAAAATCTAAAACTTCTTGATTGTCATCTTCTACAAATACAAATGGTCTTTGACATTTGTATAATTTTTCCTTTATCATTTTTTCAACTTCATTAATAAACATGCGTCAAATTCATTTATTTCTATATTTATCCTTAACACAAAGGTGATAGATTAGTTGAACTGCAGGATCATGAGTAATAAAACAGCATCATATAAGTTTACTATCTTCTTCGTACACTAAGACTGATCAAGGAAAATGTTTAACTTTCTCCTCAAGCATTTCTGCATTATCAATTTCTTCATAATACATTCAATTCTCTTTAAGTAAATTTTTTACTTGTGTATGGTCTGATGGTTTAGCAACAAACAAGTACTCACATATTTTCTACATGAGTATCATGTCATATTACTATGATTCTGTCAATTTTGGGGACGCTAACTGCATTATCTGAACTAAAACTTGTTTATACTTATTCTACAATAGTTAAGCCAATCTTATCTAATGTTATTTTTAAAGTAGCTTCTACCTAAATTGCTCAAAGTCAGGATTAATAATCTCGTCCATATATGTATCTATAAATCATTTAGTTTCTCAATCATGACCAATCAATTCTCAAAGCTTTTTATATTTTTTTTCTTTATGAAGTTTAATTATTTCTGATAATCACCAAGTTCATCAAATATCATCTATGCACATTACTCATTTTCATTTCTTTAAATATGGATATTGATCAATATTTAAATCTTTACTATTTAATATATCTTGCAAGGTAACATCAAATTCCCATCAATCTCAAAAATCATAAGAATAAAGACATTTATCATTTTTATGTTTTAGATAAATCTCCAATTTCTTTTTATCAGATGGGTTTGATTCATACATTCATCCTCAATCATCATCAGGATGAGTAAGTGCAATTTCTTGAAATCAATCCTTAATTGTAAACTCATTTAAGTGTCAACCGACAAATCAAAAATAATCCATTATACACTCACTTAAGCTAAAAAAGGAATCGGAAGATTTTATGTATATTGTCCTATATGACGATGGAGTAAAATCCCTTAACTGAACTTTGATTTGATAAATTTTAGACATATATTTTAATATTAATGCTTTTATACTCTAAATTTTAATTATAAATATTCAAGTTTTATTCACTCTTTTTATTTTTTAATCTCTTTTGACTCTCTCATTCATTCAAATAATTCCCATCACTAACTACACTTCTTCAAAGCTCTTTTTCAGTATCTTTTCTAGCCTTACCTGCTACAGATCATCACCTGTTAGCTACTTTCTTGTTTTTGAGAAAAATATCAGGTTTTTCTTTTTTAAATATTTCAGTAGTTACCTTTTCTCAAAGCATATTGAATATTAATTCAAGATCAGTCATATAATCTCTAAGATTCTCTTTCTTTAGATTTTTATGTTTTTTATATTCACTTGGAGTCATGCCAAATGTAGCTTTTGATATTTCTGCTGTAAGAATTGCATAATCTATTTGATTTTCAATTCATCTTTCTTTCCATTCATCTGTAAGATTTTGTCTTATTGCAATTGACCTTTTTAAGCTATCAGCTTTATTTTCAGATACATAAACAAAATCTCAACTTACAAAGTCATTTAACAAGTTTCATCATCTAATTACAGGTACTCAGTTACTAGTAAACATTTCAACTTTTAGATTTGATCAAAATGGTCACATTGCTATATCATAAATATTTTCTCATAAAGTAGTCTGTACCCATCAATTTTGTGTAACATTTCCTTGTGTCATACAAGCTTATTTATTAAGTATATTTAAATATTTATGAAATGAAAAAAGTCTATTTCTTTTATTTCATGTAATTTCTTTCAAAACCCCAAGATTTACAAAATCCATTATTAAAGCATTACTTGCCTTTGGTGAAAGTCAAACAAAATTCTTTACTAGTTGAGATGAAATAACTGGTTTTTTAAAAATATTTTCAAGTAAAATATTTGCATTTTTTACCTTACGACCAAGAGTTGGAATCTTTTTAAAAGATATATCATCCTTTAAAGACATTATTTGTTTTAACGATTTAATAGCCTCTGCAGAGGTGGTTTCAACTGCTTCTAAAAAAAATAATATCCATCATTTAAGATCACTTCTTTCACGAGCAAATGTAAGTTTGTCATAATATAAAGGCTTATTTTTTTCAAAGAAATCAGATATATATAAAAGTGGCTTATCTAACATTCATACACTAACAAGGTATAAAGAAATCATAAGTCTTCATATTCTTCAGTTTCAATCCAAAAATGGATGAATTGTTTCAAATTGATAATGAACTATTGCAATCTTTATCAAATAAGGAAGTGAAATTTCATCATTATGCAAAAACTTTTCAATATCTGACATTAAATCACTAACATGTTCTGCACTTGGTGGGATAAAAATTGCATCTTGTAAATTTGCTCAACCAATCCAATTTTGACTACTTCTAAATTCTCACGGTTTTTTATGTTTTCATCTGACATGAGAAAGTAATATTTTATGTGCATTTTTAATCATTCTATTTGAAATGGGTATATCATTAAGAGCTTCAATAGTATAGTTAAGAGCCTCCCTGTATTTGATAGTCTCAACCCAGTCATCTTTATGTTCAGGATTAACATCAACCTCATCAGAAAACGCCTCTTCAATATTAGTCTTTGTTCATTCAATTCTGCTGGATGTAACAGCCTCTTTCATTACATAAGATTGAATAAAAAGATCAATATCAGGCACAAATTTTGCAAAAGAATTTAATTCTCATAATTTTAAAGATACAGATTCCAGTTTTTTTTGGATTTTTATATCATTAATATTCCATGAGTGATTTATGTTTTCAGGTAGAAAATATTTGTATTTATACGCTTTTTGCCATTTGCCAGCTAAAAATTGAGAAATGTCCATTTTTTATAAAAGTAAAATATAAAATTATTTATTTTAGTTTAATATATAAAAGTAAAATAAGCAAATTCTTATTTTACTATATTTTTAGATTAAATCCTATATTACTTAGCTGTTTTTTGATTTCTTCATCAAGCTCTTTTTCTTTTTTCATTTGCTCAGACAGTTTACTCGTAAGATCTGCCATTTTATCCTCAAAAAGTATTCAGTCATCTATTTCATCAGGAATACCAACATATCTTCAAGGAGTAAGTATAAAATTATGTTTTTTAACCTCATATATTTTTGCAGATTTACAAAATCATTTTATATCTTCATACTTTCAATCTATTTTTCTCCATTCATGATAAGTGTTTGTAATCTTATCCATATCTTCATCTGTAAACTCCCTGTGAGTTCTATCAGCCATAAATCACATTTCAGAAGCATCAATAAATAAAATCTCTCAATTTCTTTTTCTATCTCAATTCATATCATGTCTTTTTTTAGAAATAAACCAAAGCAATACAAGAAAAACTAGAAAATGATATTGATAATGTATGAAGCAAACGAAATAGTAAATTCAAAGAACTTACTGATAAAAAAACAAAATTAATGGATGATTTAGATTTCTTAAAAAGAATAAACTTAAATTTTTAAAAGACTGAACATATAGCTGACCAGAATACAACCAAGAAAAAGAAAAGCTAATAAAAGAAATGAAGAATATTGATAAAATGTTTAGTATTCAAACTGAAACAGAAGAAGAAATGTTTAAGTTTGTAGAAGATTTTTCTGAACTCATAAAAATGGCTTCCATACTTTATAAAAAGGGTACTGAGAAAGAAAGACAAGAGATATGTAATTTAGTGTTTTCTGAACTCATTGTAAAAGACGGCAAAGTGGCTTAATATACAGCTAAAGAATGATTTCAAGAGCTTTTGGATAATAATTTAAAAAAACCTCCTAAAATGGCTTTAGGAAGAGTTTTAGGAAAAAGATACAGGGAGAAAAATCTAGAAGATTTTTCTAATGGGGAGCCTTATGGGTCTCGAACCCATGGCCTCCAGGACCACAACCTAGCGCTCTAACCAACTGAGCTAAAGGCTCCACATATAAAATCTAAGAAATTTTAATTTATTGAATAAAAAAGTAAAGAGCTTATTACCCAATTTAAATTAAAACTTTTAAATTCGAAATATTCTTTAAATTTCTAACTTATATTATGTCTTTCACACTCACTATCTGAATAACTTCTAAATCTAGTTTTGGAATTTTCTTTGTTGTTGGAATAATTGCCTTCTTAAATCACAACTTTTCCACCTCTTTCAATCTTTTTTCTAAAAATGGAACAGATCTTATTTCTCCAGAAAGTCATACTTCTCAAAAATATACTGTCTTTTCATCAATTGATTTCTTATTTTTTGATGAGATAATCGCCATACAAATAGCTAAATCCAAAGCTGGCTCACTTGCTTTAAATCCTCCAACTGAATTTACAAAAACATCCATTTGATCAAGTTTAATTGAGCAATGCTTTTGCAACACTGCAATAAGTATATTTAGCCTGCTTACATCTATTCAACTAGTTACTCTTTTAGGATAAGTAAAATTTGTAAAAGTTGTAAGTGCTTGAATCTCTAACAAAAATGGTCTTGTTCATTCGATTGTTACCGTTATACATGATCACTGACTATTTACCATTCTTCATTCTAAGAAAAGCTCTGAAGGATTTGAAACTTCTTTAAGTCACTTGTCGCACATATCAAAAATTCAAATTTCTGAAGTTGCTCAAAACCTATTCTTGATTCATCTAAGCATTCTAAGATTTGAGTATCTTTCTCATTCAAAATTTATACAAACATCAACCAAATGAGCAAGTAACTGCGGACCTGCCATCTCACCTCCTTTTGTTACTTGTCAAATTAATAAAAGCGGTGAAGATCTTTTCTTAAAAAACTGCATCAACACTTCTGTACAAGCTTTTATTTGAGAAACAGATCAAGCTCATCATGTAACTCACTTAATAGTCATAACATTTATTGAATCTATTACAACAAAATCAGGATTAAATTTTGTCACACTTGCTATAATCGCATCAACGTCATTATTGTTTATCAAATCTATTTTGGGTAACTGACTTCAAAAAAGCCTCTTAGCTCTTAATGATATCTGACTTATTGATTCTTCTCATGAAATATATAAAACCTTTTTTCATTTAACGGATAATTTTCAAAGCACTTGAAGAACTAAAGTGGATTTTCATATTCACGGATTTCATGTAAACAAAGTCAAACTATCTTTTACAAATCCTCATCAAAGAACTCTATCAAATTCTCAAATTCATACTGCTAACCTATCATCGTCAATCACACTAACATCAGATCAAAGACTCGTAATGTCCAAAGCTTTAGTATTAAATGTTTGATCATCTTTTACGCTATCATCTATCACATCCTCAACGTAAGTATTCCATCCTTTACATTCATAACACTGCCCAGCCCATCTTGGACTTTGATAACTACATTTCTGACAAATATATACTGTTTTTAACTTTGGCATTTGATTTTTTTATTAATTTTTTCTCAATTTTTTTGACAAACTACAATCTTTATGTATTTTATTATACCTATTTATTTAATCAATACAAATGCTAGCACTTAAATCCGCTAATAGACTCAGATCAGGAATTTCAATTCAAGATATACAAAAAGAAAATTGAAATATTACAGCTATCTTAACACTAAAATGAAATAGGTGAAATAAATTTGATATCGATGCAACAAGACAGTCTTTAAAAAATCTTATAAATCAATGTGATTGGTGAAATGCTAAAATACAAGTTTCTTGTGAAAGAATTCAAAAAAAGAATAGAAAAGGCTTAGGAAATCCTAACAGTAAAAAGGAAGAAGAGAGAAGAAAAAGAGAAGAAAGAGAAAGAATAAAAGTTACATTTAGTAATGGTAATGCTAAAAAAATAATGGCAACAATTGATGGACAATGTTTTATGACTCAAATTGGTTTACTGGAAATATTTTCAGGCAAAGAAAGATGATCAAGCTCACTTGTTTTTTATGGTTCTGTTATTTTAGTGTGATTAATTTTATATTATGGTTTTCCAGGTATTATCGCCTTAATTTCCAAACAAGAGCAAGAACAAGCTGTTAAAGAACTGCAAGCAAAAAATCCAAATGTAGTAATTGATACTCATTTTAGGAACAGCCCATATTATAGAAAATTATTATCACAATATATACCAGGTTCAGAAAATATTGACAGACGATTAATTAATGCTGTTGAGGAAAGAATTGTTCAAATGACAGACTTAAGAAGAAAGGGTAAATATGATAAGGCTGATGCTTTAATGTTATTTGCAGAAACACTACCAACAACTAAAAATTGAATAGCAACTGTATGAAGATCTATTAAGATTGTCGATACAAGCAAAGTAAGATCTCTTATAAATGAAAAATGACATTTATCACCAAAAACTGTTATTATTACAGTTGCTTGAAAAGATTATTGTTATAGTCAGTATGGAGCTAATTTGAATAAAAAGAATTAGTTTTGAATTAATTTAAGTAATAACTAAACATTTTGTTTATTATAAATAACTTTAATAATATTTTTTATATCATTATTGATTAAAAAAAGGTAAGTTAACCCATTCCCTTGTATTTTTAATAACTCAAGATGCATCATTTCTTTTTTCAAAAAGAGCATTTCATGCTTTAATTAATTGAAATCTAGTTGAAGTATCAGCAACCTGACATCAATTTGGACATTTAACTGTTTCAAGCTTTCAAGCTGACACCAAAGGAGCACGTGCAAAACATGAATCTTTTATTTTAGAATTACCAACCTGTTTATATGCAGCAGAACAAACAGAAGAATCTCAATTTTTTAAAACTAAAGGAATGAGAGCACGTTTATCATATTTAACACCTGCCCGACATTCAAAAATATCACCTTCTTGATTACAAACTGGTTGCAATACAGGTAAATCTTTATCTCTCATTTTTGATAAAGTAAATGCTTTGTTTTCAGTATCCATATAAATTTAAATTATAAATATAATTAATGCCATTTTTAACATTTAAATATAAAAGTCAAGTATTTTAACATTATTTTGACAATATGTAAAAAAATATACATTAACACTATATTATTAATGCGTTAACAAATATAAATTTAATATTATGAATAAATATATAAACAATTAAATTCTCTATCGCTATAAATGACGATAATACACCAACTTAAGTATAATTAAATCGAGTACCTATATTAATACTTAATATTAATAGCAACAAAAGCTTCAGCTAAAACCGCAAATGTTCTTTGTGCAGATAAAACATTAGCAAAATTTTTAACAATAATATTTGTCGCCCCTTCTTTCAGTCTAGCAATTGCTGATGATGTACCATCTTTCATAATATCTGTAACTGATATTTCTGAAGATCTTTTTTCTTCTCCATCATTAATAGCTTGCCTCATATCATCACTTGTTAAAGCCCATGGACCAGCTTCTTTAATTCTAGCTTGAAGACTTAAAATACTTAACTCAAGTTGTTTCAACTGATTTTCTCAATCATTAATATCTGGAAATGCGTTAATTGATGTAATAAAATTTTCTGATTCTGTACTACTATCCGGCAATGTTGGTTTATGTATACTCATATCTTTATAATTATTAAATAAATTTATAAGATACGATTGTACATATTTCTGTTATAAAGTCAATAGATTTTACAAACTCTCCCTAAAATCAAGTCCCTGCTCCCAATCTCAAAACATAACCTTATCTCCATCTTCTGCTCAAAGGTTTGTTAGCCCACTTTGTATTCAAAGCTTCTTTAAAACATCATACAACCTTTCAACTCATCCCCTTTGGCTAAAGTTTGTCATTTTTGCTATTTGAATAATTCTTTTTCACTCTATTTGAAATACTCTTTTTTGATCTTTATTTTTTGCTAGCTCATTGATCTTAAAATATCTTGGATCCTCTTCTAAATGAGGTGTATATAATATCCTTTCCTTATTATCATCACCAATTTCTCATGTATTTTTTTCAGTTTTTGGCTCGCATTTTGTTATCTTGGCCTGCACAATCTCATATACTTTTTTCATAAATCTATCAACTCACTGACCATCTACTGCTGAAATAAAATAAAGATCAGATATATCATATCAAAGATTTTTTTGCTTTTCTGTAAAATCCTCTCTTATAATATCTTTACTTTCGTCATCTAAAAGATCTGATTTATTAATAGCAATTATTTGTTTTTTAGAATAAAGATCAGAAGAATATTTTTTTAATTCATTTTGCACTATTTCATAATCTTTATAAATATCTAAAGAATTTCAATCAAGTAAATGAATCAAAACTGAATTTCTTGAAATATGTCTCAAAAATTCAATTCAAAGTCATTTTCACATCGAAGCTCACTCTATAAGACCTGGTATGTCTGTAACAACCAAACTTCAATCTAGCACACTTGCAACTCATACATTTGGTACTAAAGTCGTAAATTGATAGTCTCAAATTTTTGCTTTTATATTAGTAATTCTTGAAATCAAAGTTGACTTTCAAGAAGAAGGAACTCAGATAATTCATACATCTGCAACAAGCTTTAGTTCTAATTGTAATTCAATTTCTTTGGTAGGCTCTCAAAGTTCTGCAAAATCTGGAAATTGCCTTGTAGAACTTTTAAAATGAGCATTTCAATATCATCATCTTCATCAATATGCTGCTATAAATTGAGCATTTTCTTCATGTAAATCTATCTCTTCTCAAGTTTCTTTATATTTAACCTGAGTTCATTGTGGGACTTCAAGGATATAATCCTCTCAAGAAACTCCATGCTTTTTGTTTGGCATTCATTTTTCTCAAGAGCTAGCTTTGAAATTTTTGCGAGCATGTAATTTAATCAAAGAATTTAAATGCGGATTAACATTAATTACGATATCTCATCATTTTCATCAATTACCTCAATCTGGTCATCAAAACTCAATATACTTTTCTCTTCGAGCAGATAAGGATCAGTCTCATCACTTTCAGGCTTTTACTTTAATATTTGTAATATCACAAAACATAAGGGCTAATTAAAAATTTAAAAGTTGAAATTTAAAACATATTTAAAATTTTGAATTTTAAATTTTTAAATTTGCTTTGAGATTAGCTTTTTAATTAGTATATGACAAGCTCGGGTTCAAGTTTAATATTATATTTTTCTTGAATTTTGGCTATTACATATTCTTTTAGTTTAAATAAATCTTCTTTTTTGGCTCAAGTTTTAGTCATTAAAAAATTTGCGTGTATCTCTGAAACATAAGCTCCTCATATATTAAATCATTTTAGTCATGCCTGCTCGATAAGTCTTCACGCAAAATCTCAATCAGGATTTTTAAAAAAACATCAACCACATCTTCACTTTGGTTGCACTCAAACTCGCTTCTTTATTATTTCATTAACTTTATTTAAAAGATTATTTCAAGATGGCACACAAAGCATACAATCAAAAAGAAGATATCAATCCTTTCATTTTAATTTACTATATCTATAAGAAAAATTAAAATCTTTTTTTGTCCATGTTTCAAATTTTCATGTTTTAAAATTAAATATATTTGCGCTAATTAAATAATCTCAAATATCTTTTCACATCAAACCAGAATTCACACAGATAGCTCATCATATAGTACTTGGATATCAACTCAAGTTTGATAAATCAAATCATTTTTTTGCTAAACTTAAAATTAAATTTCACAAATTAACTCATGCTCATACACAAAAAAGATCTCAATCCAATTTTTCAATAAATCTATTTCTTAATTGTAAAACAATTTTGTCTTTTATATCATTGTAAAAAAACACATTAGATCATAGTCACAAAGCCAAAAATCACAGATTATTCTCTTTTGCAAAATTATAAACTTCAAGCAAATCTTCCTTGGTCTTTATTTCTGAAAAAAATGAGGCTGTAGATCAAACTCATATTGTTGTTTTATTGCCAAGATCTATGTTTCGTAATATTTTCAAACTAATCTATGTCTTAATATCGAAACTCAAAATTAAACTTATATTTTTGGAATCACAACATCCTTTTTAATAAGTTCAACTTCTATTTCTCATGCTATGCTTTTTTCACGTAATGACTTTAATATTGGACTAGCAGATACTATTGAACTTATTTGATTAATATCTCAAATTGCATAAATAATAATTGGAGACTTAAATCTAGTATTTCAAACAAGAATTGTATCATTTAAATCAATAATTGGAGTTGAATAAATAACCCTTTGAGATCAAACTGCAATTGCATCAACTCCAATCTCTCGAAGTACATTAATCAAATCTCTTAAATTAGAGGCATTTACTGATCACTTGATATTCATTTCAACTCAATTTCATGTTAAATCATCTCATTGTCATGCTTCAATTTTTAATTCATCAAAATCATCATAACTTTGCTCTTTTCACTTTGTAATTAAAAAAACTTCTTTTTCAAGATCATTGAGTTGATTATTAAGTCAAACCTTATCACTGTCTAGTATTGAAATAATTTCTTTAAAATCATTCTCCTGTCCCAACTTATCATCAAAAGGAATGAGCTGATCAGACGAATACTGAAAAGCAATAAACAATCAAATTATTAATCATGTAAAGAAAATAATAACGGGTTTTTTAATCACTTATAATAAAATAAATATTTCTTGCCTTTTTATTCTATTTTGATAAAAATAAAAGTAAAGAAAAGATATTTAAGATACAATTAATTTTAAATATCAAAAAACTATTTATTAAAAATAATCTAAAACAATAATGGCAAAAATACTTATAGTCTACTGATCAACAACTTGAAATACTCAAACAGTAGCAGAATCAATCGAGAGTGAATTGAAAAATCACTGACATGAAGTCTCCATACAAAGCTGAAGTGAAATAAGTCCTGATAAAATTAAAGACTATGATTTTACTTTTATCTGAAGTTCGACTTGGTGAGATGGTGATCTTCAAGACGATATGTTAGATTTTGTTGATGGAATTGCTCTCAATGACATTACTGGTCAATCTGTTGCCATTTTTGCAACTTGAATGAGCTCATTTCCACAATTTTGTAAAGCTTGAGAAATTATTGAAAATGCACTAAAAGAAGCTAAAGCAGTAATTAAAACTGATATTTTTAAAATTGATTGAGATGTAGATAGTGAACTTGAAAATGTTGCACTTTGGGCATTAGAAGCTATTAAATAATATGAAAATATACTCCTGGAACGTTAATTGAATAAGAGCTATTTCAAAAAAATGATTCATTGATTGGGTAAAAAATCATGATCCTGATATTTTATGCTTACAAGAAATTAAAGCCTTTGAAGAGCAAATGCCAAAAGAAATTGAATACTTAAAAGACAATTACAATTACACTTGGCACGGATGAAAAAGACCATGATATTCTTGAGTTGCAACTTTTTATAAGCAAAAAGCTATTTCAACAAAGAATCATTTCAAAGAAAGTATGTTATTTTGAGAAGATGGAAGAGTAGTTGAAACAAAATTTAAAGATTTCACACTTCTAAATTTATACTTTCCCAATTGATGATCAAGGGCAAATTGAGAAGAAAGATTAAGTTATAAACTTGAATTTTATGACCATTTTTTGTCTTACATTAATAAGCTTAAAAAAGCATGAGAAAAAATTATAACATGTTGAGATTTCAATGTCGCACATAAAGAGATAGATATAGCAAGACCAAAACAAAATGTTAACTCAATATGATTTTTGCCGATTGAAAGGGCAAAATTAGATGAAATCGTTGCAAATAAATACATTGATGCCTTTAGATTATTACATCCTGACAAAAAAGATAAATATACTTGGTGGTCTTATAGAGCATGAGCAAGAGGCAATAATGTTTGATGGAGAATTGATTATTTTTTTGTAAGCTCTGATTTAAAAGGAAAAATTAAGAGAGCTGAGCAATTGGATCAGGATATGTGATCTGATCATTGTCCTTTAATGATTGAGATTTCTATATAAATTTATTCTCATTTTCAGGAAAATACTTATTAATACATCTTCAAGTATATTTATAAAAAAAATAATCCATTTCTTTCGTTGTTAAATACCTATTTCATTTAATTTTCAAGTCATCTAAATAATATGATTTAATCTCTTCTATAATAGATAAATAAAAAGTAAGCGTGCCCATTACAAACTCCTTGGACTCCTGTCATTTTACAATAGCACTTCAAAATTTCTTATATACTATAATTTCAAGTAATTTATATATAAATTCATGAACATTCTTATTATATAAAATATAATGTAAAAAATCAGTAATAGGATCTTTAAAATATTTTCATCATTTTTCTAATCAAAAATCATTCTTATTACTATCAAAAATTATCAACCTATTTACCAAGTCAGCCTTATCAACAATAAAATTATTATGATTCTGTAACAACTTATTAACAAATGCATAATCTTCTCTCAAAACATCATGTTCTGTCCAAGGATGAAATGGTATCAAATCAATTAAAAATGAAATTTTTGGAAACATATTTAAAATTCTTTCTAATTGATTAAATTGTGAATACTTTTCACTTCAACTTACTCTACTTTTTTTTCGTATTTTCACCAATGCCTTTTCATTATATGTCTCCACTCACATTTCTATATACAATTCATTATTGCTTGCAAACTCTTGCCAAACACTTGAATTTGGTTTTAATAATAAATATTTTAACTGATCAAGCCTAGCTGATAATCCAATATTAAGTCACTTAACTCATTTTTCATTTAAATATTTAATTGTCTCAGTTGCTTTTTGAGGATTTGCTAAAAAATTTCATCATCAAAGTTTTATTTTTTTATTACTATCTTTTAAATTTTCTTTTAGATAAACAATTTCTTCATAAATTTTTTCTGGTGTTTTATATACAACAACCTGATCATTAACAAAACTTGTAGGATCACAATATATACATTTTCAAAAACATCCTCTATTTCAATCAACCACTACAGTACGATAATGATTAATATCATAATTTCTTATATGACATAAGTCATTCAAATCAAGAGTGCACTTACTATTTACGACAAATGTTCAATCAATATTTTCAAATCACTTTGTATTAAAATCACTCTTTAACAATTGTTTAAATGTTCATTCTCAATGTCAACATACGATAAAGTCTGGCTTAAAATTTTTTATAAACAACTCTGTTCAGAACGTTGGTCAATCTCCTCAAAGAACTATTACAAGATCTTTCTTAAATTTTCTAGCAAGTTTGATAAACTGCTTTGTCCACGAATTGTCAACTCCATCAAATAGTGAAATTCAAACTGCATTAATTTTTTTTGCAATAATATATTTTAAAAGTGAAACTGGACTATGGTTTTCAATACTATTGTTTATTAGCTTAACATAAAAGTCAGTTTTCAAATCATTAACTATTAAGTTTAAACCCATAGGTTCACGTTTTATTCAAAACTGAGGTCTTATTAGGGCAATTCTTGATATTTTTTCTTTTTTCATTATTTAATCAAATATATGTACAGAATGCATAATTTCGTGCTATCAGTGATAAGTTATAATATCTGAAAGTCTTACTTGCAAATTTGCTAAATTATCATTTAAATCTTCTTCCATCATTAATATTTGTAACTGCATAACTTCAGGAATATCACGCACATTTTCTTTTAATTTTTGCAATATTTCATTTGCAAGCTTCTCACTTTCATCAATATATCATTGACTTTCACTGATTCAATAAAGGTCCCTTGAAATTTTGAAAATCTTGTGTAATAAAGTAGTCATAGCTAAATTATAAATATAATGAGCTAAGATTATCCATATTATTTTTATTTTGTCAAGAAGGCGGTAATACATATTTAGGAGAAAACTTTTAGTAGACATATTAACAAATATAAGTATAATATTAAGATTTAATAATTTTTCAAAATGCCTATTCGTACACAATCAGAATCTCCAAAATCGTGAGATATAGAACAACAAGAAAAATTAAATACTGATAATGCAAATATTAACAAAATATCTAAACAATCAGTAAAGCATATTGATATTCTATTAAAAAAATCTCCAACCTTTATAATTTGTAGAAATATAAAATGAGAATGTATAATTTTAGACTCAAATAAAAAATTAAATAATCTTCTTTTTTTTAAAAAGATCCTACTGGTAGATGACTCAATGAAGTTATTAAAAAGTTGTGAATTAATTATTCAATTGAAGAAATATTATGCGAAAAAAATTATTTAGTTTGAATTTATGAAGATCTTGATGAGTTTCATTATCAATCTTTGTTTCCAATAATTAATTGAGATAATGTAAATATTTGAAATATTTCTGAATTTATTTGTAAAATTGAAAAAAGTACAAATAAAAATAAATTCTTTAGAATAGTTCCAAAAAAATTGTCTTGAGATTGAAATAATGAAATTTATGAAATACAATTGAAATCAATATGTCTACAATGGTAAACTTAAACATAAGAATTGATAAAAATGACTTAAATGAATAAGGTTATTGTACATACATCTTAAAAACAAGCAGCCGCCTCTCACACCCTCTTCACACTCTCCCCCTTTCATAAAATATCCATCACCTCGAAAGCTCAAGGAGTAAAAGCTTCTCTAGTTAACGCAACTCTTAATGGCCATAAGAAATAAGCATTTTTTTGCCCCTTAGATTCAATAAAAGAAATTAAACTATTTTTTAGACCCTCTTCATTCCATTTATTTTTTTCGATATTCTCTAAATATGGAATCAAATCATTTATAGCTTCTTTAGCACTTTGCTCTGTAACTTTCATCTTAGTATGTGGAAACATTTCTGGACTTGGATTTTTGGGCTCATAAAGCCAAATAAACTGCTCATTAATATCTGAGAATTTCTTTAATCTTTCTTGAGAAAGTTTAAGTATCTTATCATAAACTATATCATCACTATTTAATAAATCTAAAAAGGGCTTACAAATATATGATTCTAATTTTATCTTAAAGTCTTGTTTAGACATTTCTTTGATATATACGCTATTTACCCAATCCAGTTTTTTTGTATCAAAAATTGCTCAGGATTTATTTACTCACTCCAAACTAAACTCTTCAACAAGCTGCTCAAGTGAGAAAATCTCTTTTTCATCAGAGCTGTTCCATCAAAGCAATGCTAAAAAATTTATTAAAGCTTCTTTTAAATATCATTCATTTAAGAAATCATCAACAGAAACTTTGTTTTTTCTCTTAGATAATTTTGACCTATCTTCATTTAAAATAAGTGGAAAATGTCAAAATTTCGGAACATCTAGTCAAAGAGCCCTGAAAATAAGAATTTGTTTTGGTGTATTTGATATGTGGTCTTCTCATCTTAGCACATGCGTTATTCACATTTCATAATCATCTACCACTACTGTAATATGATAAAGCGGATGACTAAGCGACTTTGCAATAACAAAATCTCAAAGCTCTTTTGAGTTAATTGTATTCTCTCACTTCACGATATCCAAAAAAGTAATAATTTCATTTTCAGGCACTTTTATACGTATTACTGCCTTTTCTCAAAATTTAACTCTTTTTATAGCATCTTCATATGGATAATCTCTAAATTTTCAAGAGTACCTAGGTGGGAGTCACTTTTTCTTTTGCTCAACTCTTTCTTGTTCAAGCTCTTTTGGAGTCATAAAACAATAATAAGCTTTATCACTTTCTAAAAGTTGTTTTAAATACTTCTTATAAATCTCAGTTCTTTCAGATTGTCTAAACACTGGAGTATCGTTATCCATAAGTCACATATTTTTAAGTCATGTGATAATGTCATCCTCAAACTCTCTCTTGCTTCTTTCTTTGTCAGTATCTTCACTTCTAAATATGATTTTTCAATTATACTTTTTTGCATAAAGAAAATTATAAAGACAGGTTCTTAGGGTTCATACATGGAGTTTTCATGTTGGGGATGGTGGGTATCTTAATATCATAGCTTCGTTGGTTAGTTGATTAGTTCTTAGTTCTTAGTTCTTAGTTTAAAGTAAAATCATTATAAGATTAATCAATAAAAAATAAATTGAAATTATAAAATAAATCATCATAATATCATCCCTTTTTTTCAATCAATAATCACTAAACCAACTTGAAATAGCAAATATGAATAATAAATGTAAGAATTTCATTCAATGAAATGTGTAATATTTTACCATTCTAAAATGGAAAAAATAAATACAAGTTTAGGTCAAATTATTTAATTTGATTTCCAACAAAATCTACATATAGTAGTATGTACTGAGATCAGGGTACTACATATAGTGTCTTAATAAAATAATCAATATTTATTATGTCAATTTACAAAGTTAAAAAAAGAAATTGAAGCTTCGCAAGTTTTAATAAAAAGAAAATCGAAAATGCGATATCAAAAGCTATAGAAGCTGCTTGATGAAATGATTTTTCTGAAATTAAAGAAATGACTAAGCAAATTATCAGTCTTGTTAGGTCAGAATGTTGAAAAACAATTCCTGATGTTGAATTAATACAAGATAAAGTCGAAGAAGTATTGGTAAAAAATTGACATGATTCTCTGGCAAAAGCATATATTTTATATAGACAAAAAAGAACTGAATCAAGAAGTGATAAAAACGTGGTAGTAGAAGTTTGAAAAACAATGGATGAGTATTTAGAAAAAACAGACTGGAGAGTGAGCGCTAATTCAAACTCTTGATATTCAGTATGATGACTTATTTTAAATACATCTTGAAAAATTACTGCAAATTATTGGCTTTCTCATGTGTATCCTATTGATGTTTGAAATGCTCATAGAAATTGAGATTATCATATACACGACCTAGATATGCTTTCTTGATATTGTGCCTGATGGAGTCTTAGACAGCTTCTAGAAGAATGATTTAATTGAGTAGCAAACAAAGTAGAATCCGCTCCTCCAAAAAACTTTCAATCTGCAGTTTCTCAAATGGTAAACTTTTTATGAACTCTACAAAATGAATGGGCTTGAGCTCAAGCATTTTCTTCTTTTGATACATATTTAGCTCCCTATGTTCACAAATATACAGAAGAAATCACAGAAGAAATTGATAATTTTTGAATGAATTTTAAAAACGATCAACAAAAAAATAAATACATTGAAGAAAAAACATATAAATATGTTTTACAAAATATACAATCATTTATATTTTCATTAAATTTTCCATCAAGATGGTGAAGTCAAACTCCATTTACAAATATTACATTAGACTGGACTTGCCCAGAAGACCTAAAAGATAAGGCACTTTTGTTATGATGAGTTAAAAAAGGATATTACAAAAAAAAATACTGAGAACTTACTAAAGAAATGAAAATTATAAACAGAGCTCTTTGTGAAATCTATACTGCATGAGATCATAAATGAAGAGTTTTCACCTTTCCTATTCCAACATACAACATAACAGAAGATTTTCCTTGGAATGATCCAGAAGTAGATATGATTTTTGAAATGACAGCAAAATACTGAATTCCATATTTCCAAAACTTTGTTTGATCTCAATTTAAAACAGATAGCAAATGAAAAAAAGTTAGAAATAAAGATGCTTATACTCCGTGAGCAGTAAGAAGTATGTGTTGTAGGCTTCAACTTGACCTAACAGAACTCGCAAAAAGATGAAATTGACTTTTTGGATCTGCAGAAATGACATGATCAATCTGAGTTGTAACAATAAATATGGCAAGAATATGATACAACCACAAATGAGACAAGCAAGCCTTTAAAAACCAAACTAGAAACCTAATGGAACTTGCTAAAACTTCATTAGAAATTAAAAGAAAAGAAATTACAAAATGGTTAGATAGATGATTTTACCCTTATACATACAGATATTTAAAATCATTTAGAAATCACTTCTCTACAATTGGTTTAAATTGAATGAATGAAGCTATACTTAATTTTACTAATTGAAAAGAAAACATATCCACTGAAAAATGAAAACAATTTTCACTTGAGATAATTGAATACATGAGGGATCTGCTTAAAGAATTTCAAGAAGAAACATGAAGTATGTATAATTTAGAAGCAACTCCAGCAGAATGAACAACTTATAGATTTGCTAGAGAAGATAAAAAACAATTACATAAAATAATTCAAGCATGAACAGACGCTGCTCCTTATTATACAAACTCATCCCAACTTCCTGTTTGATTTACAGATGATGCTTTTGAAGCTTTAGAGTATCAAAATGAACTACAAACAAAATATACATGATGAACAGTATTACACCTATATATGTGAGAAAGAGTTTCTGATGCTGAAGCGTGTAAAAATCTTATTAGGAAAGTTATATGAAACTACCAACTTCCATATATCACAATAACTCCAACTTTTTCAATTTGTCCAAAACATTGATATTTAAAATGAGAACATGATTATTGTCCAACATGTGACCAAGAAATTTGATACGAATGAAAGCGTTTTGATATAAAAACTAGAGAAAAATATACAGATTCTGGAGAAAAAATTAAAACACTAGATAAAAAAATTATTGAAACCATCTGACAACCAGAAGAAAAAGAAACCATGGTTATAGACTGGAAATAAACAAACATTTATAATAATTAACTAACCCAAATACTATGCAAACAACTCAAAGCAATAAAAATTTGGCAAAAAGATTTTGAAAAAGTGGTCAGTGAGCTCAAGCTCAAACTTGAGATGACTCTACTCAAGATACAAATCAAAACTGAAAAAGAACAAAATGTGAAATATATACAAGAGTTATGTGATATTATAGACCAGTTAGTTTTTTTAATGAATGAAAAAAATCTGAATATTACTCAAGAACCTATTTCGGAGAATGTAAAAGTTTAAATTCTCAATTTTGTGAAAAATATGAGTAAAGAGACTAATATATGCAAATTGCCTGAATAAAAAAAACAACGCTATTAGATTATCCAGGACATGTTGCATGTCTTATATTTACTCCTTGATGTAATCTTAGATGTCATCAGTGTTATAATCCTGAATTTGTAGACCCAATAGAGCTCAAAGAAACACTTAAAGATTTAATAAGCGAAAAGGCTTTTTTTAATTTTTTAGAATCAAGAAAAAATGTACTTGAATGAGTTGTTATTTGTGGATGAGAGCCAAGTCTACAAAAAGATCTTTATAAGTTTATAAAAAAAATAAAAAAACTTTGACTACTAGTTAAACTAGATACAAATGGACAAGATCCAAAAATACTAAAAAAACTCATAGACGATAAATTGATAGATTTTGTAGCAATGGATATCAAACACAGATTTGATAAATATCACAAAATTACATCAATAAAAGAAAATACTGATAAATATAAAAAAAGCATAGAAATACTAAAAAGTTCTTGAATTAATTATGAATTTAGAACTACTGTGGTTAAATGATTTCATACAATAAAAGATATAAAAGAAATTTGTAAAGAAATAAGTTGATCAAAGGCTTATTATATTCAGAATTTTATTTGCTGAAATACATTAAATAAAAATTTTAAATGAGAAAAATTTAGCGACAAAGAGATGGAAGAATTTTTAGAAATAATTAAGGAGAGTTTTGAGGAATATTGAAAAAGGTAATTATTAATTAATACCACTACTCATGCTTGCATATATAAAACGTAAAATCCCATACAATTTACCAATCAGAAAATATTGGTGAAAAACCAAAGGGGTTTTAGCATATAGTAATAATTTTCATTTACTTAAATGAATAGAAATTGTTTGAATTACTTGAACAGATTGAAAAACTACAACTACCTGTTTTTCTGCCCAACTCCTCAATCTTCTTTGAGTAAAAGTTGCTATGATGAGTTCTGAATTGTATTCAATCAATTGAGCTAGCTTAGAAAATAAAAGCAAAAGAACTACCTCATCCCCATTTGAAACCTATAAATTTATAAAAAAAGCTAAAGATCAATGATGCAAATTAATCATACTTGAAGTATCATCTCATTCACTTGAGCAATGAAGAGTATTCTGAATTGAATTTGACTATGCCATAGTTACCAATCTTTCACATGAACACTTAGATTATCATAAAACTATGAAGGCTTACGCTAAGTCAAAAGCGAAATTACTCTCAAAAACCAGAAAATGTGTCATAATGCCAAAAAACCTTGAAATGAGAGAAATTTTTGAGAAAGAAATAAAATGTGATGTAATACAAACCCATTTATGAGAAAATTTAAAAAATAAAAATATCTTAAATGCTTGCAACCTGCAATATAAAAATCATGGAACACAATTTGATCTTCATTATAAATGACAAATAATAAAAGATATCCTACTGCCTGTAATATGAGATTATAATGTTGAAAATCTACTTTTTGCCATAGCACTAGAAAGCCTTATAAATAGAGAAAATGTATGACTTAGTCTAAGAGAAGCTATTTGAAAACTTGAAAAAGTACCCTGAAGACTTGATGACATAAATTTTTGACAAAATTTTAAAATTTGGATTTCTTTTTGAGTAACACCAAATGCACTTGAAAAAACACTAAAATTCGCTCAAGAACTAAAAATTGAATCTTGAAAAGTTTGGATGGTGTTTTGAGCAACATGAGGTCAGCACGATAGACAAAAAAGACCAGTAATGTGAGAAATATCTTGATTGTTTGCAGACATCTCAATAATAACTGATGATGAAAGTTATTGAGAAAATTCATCTGATATAATAAAAGAAATTGAGCAATGAATTATTTGAACAAAGTGAGAATATAAAGTTATTGAAGACAGATGAGAAGCAATATCTTATGCTCTTAAAAATGCCTGACCTTGAGATATTGTTATAATTACATGACTTTGAAGCTTTGAAACAAGAAATGTGTGATGAAAAGAAGAGTACTGGAGTGATAAAAAAGTGATAAAAGATATCATTAATAACATGTAATTTAAAAAATAAAAGATATTTTCATAAAACATCAATATTTTCTATTGTAAAAAAATAGAATATTACTAGATTAATAGTGTGAAAAAATTTACATTTAATTATGAACTATTTAAATTTCACTGCTGGCTTAGTTTGAGAGAAAAGGTTAGTTTTTGATATGAGATTTAAGAAAAGATTTGAAGAATGTCATGGTACTACAACAACACCAAAAGAAAATAAAAAATCAAAAAATAATCTTATCGATCTACATTTAAGAAATCTTTTTTCAAATTGTATTCATGCAACACTAAATGAGAATGCTAGCAATTTACCTGAACTATTTCTTCCTAAAATGTTGCATGATTTCCACTTTGTCCATGAAGAAAATCATGAAACAGTAGTCGATAGGATACATTTTGCAAAAGAACATCATTCACGAAGTACTTTAACAATAATTAAATCAATTCAAAAAATTTGTAAAAGAGTAATGTGACTTCATCACGAAAGTCATGAACGTCATAAACATGCAGCAAAATTGCATGCAATAATAGAAGATATAAGACTTAGTATTAATAACACATCTGAGTGACACCTATCTCATATCAATGATCCACATGATTTAATTGACGAATTACATTCAAATCTTGATAAAATGCAATTAAGAGAAAAAATGAAAATGCATTATCCTGAAATGTTTGACTCTGATCAACTTGTTTCACTTGAAACTCTTGAATGAAGTTTTATTCACAAACCAATATTCAATTGACATGAAATGGCAAATTTAGTTGATATTTGAAGTTGAGGTACACAAATTACCCCAGAATTAATCTCTAAGCTAGATAACTTGTGAATAACAGAAATTCCTTTGTCATACATTTGAGCAACAGTTAATATGTTTATTTGAGCAAATGATGAAACAGATGTGGCTGAAAGACTCAGAAATGTACATTTAACTGTTTGAGAAGTACAGAAACAATTGGATAAAATTCCAATCAAAGAAGCTCGGAAATGACTAGAAAAACATTTAATTATCTGAGTCAAAAAATTAATTGAGGAATGAAAATTTAATTGAATATGAATTGAGGAAAATTGCATGAAAGCATTTAATGCACTTAAAGAAGAACTAATGCATTGAGCAAACTTCGAAAACCTTGCGAAAATTTTATATTTAAATACTAGACACCATCCTAATTCTTTTTATCATTCAATGGAAGCATGAATTAAATCGTTTATTAGCTGAGAAAAACTTTGAAAAACAGAAGTAGAAAAAAAGTGATTTATGTTCACTGGGCTTTTACACGATGTTTGAAAAATTGGAATACCAAATGCTATTCTAGAAAAACCATGAAGACCAACTGATACAGAGTTTAGAATTATTCAAACTCATCCTTTAATAGGATTTTTAATACTTATAAATAAAGAAAAGAATATTGACCTTAATAATTTGCTATCCAATCCAATAATTTTTGCAGCATTTGGTATATTCCTTCATCACGATGATTTATCATGATTTTCAAAAGAAGCCTACTGATTAACAACTCATGGAAAATATGTTGACACCCCTCTTCCTGCTTTAAATGAACTTCCAAAACCAATTCTGGAAGCAGCCAAGATAGTTCAAACACAGGATAATATTGCTGCAGTAATTGAAAAAAGACCTTACAAAGGTGATATATCAAAACCTGATGCATTAATGATACTAAACTACAATCTTAAAGAATGAAAAATGCCTGTATGAGCATACTATCGTGAATATATAGAGATGGTACGTAGTGATGAAAAGACATTATTTCCTAAAAATCTACAGGTAAATCTAACAAGACCAATGAGATCTAAATTTTGACTAAATTGAAGACATTTTGCATGAGTTGTAGTTAATGAAACTTGAGAAAAATTCGGTGGAAGGTTTAAAATAGTTGATACTAGTAGTGAAGATAACCCCACTGTTAAATGACTAAATGATGTATATCTAGATTTTTCACAAGATTTAAAATTTCCATGGTCTGATGTACCAAAATCTGAAATTGATTTTGATGAATACGATGTAGCAGCGTAAAATAAATAATGAATCATTACAATTTTTTGTTTAATAATTGTAGTGCTGATTATGTGAAAATACTTAATCCTCAAATTTTTTAAAATATTGCACAACTTATCCCATTTCCCCTTGATAAAACTAAAATAATTAATAAACTTCAGTCAAGCTTTTTTAGTGGAAGCCTTAGAAAGCGTTATTACCACTTTAACCAAATATCTATGTGAATATCTAAAAATTACAAAAACTCATTAGAAAAAATATGAGACAAAAAAGAGAAAGAACTTTCAATGAAAGAAGCTATTTCTCTAGCTATTGATACATCTACAACTAAGTTTGACTCAAGTGTTGAAGTACATATAAATCTTAATGTTGATGTTAAACATGCAGATCAAATAGTAAGATGAACTATTTCTCTTCCTCATTGAACATGAAAAACTGTTCGCATTGCTGCTTTTGTACAAGAGGAGAATAAAAAGAAGGCAATAGCTGCTTGAGCGGATATTGCTTGAATTGATGATCTTAGCGCAGAAGTTATAAAATGAAAAATTGATTTTGATATTGCAGTAGCAACTCCAGATGCAATGAAAGATCTTTGAAAACTTGCAAAAACACTTTGACCTAAGTGACTTATGCCATCTCCAAAAGCTTGAACAGTTACTCAAGATTTTGAAAAAACCATTAAAGAATTAAAAAAATGAAAAATCGAATTTAAAACAGATAAATTTTGAATCGTACATAATGCAATTTGAAAAGTATCTTTTGGAAAAGATAAAATTTTAGAGAATTTTAAAACCTTGCTTACTTCAATCATAGAAACAAAACCCTCTTGAATAAAATGAAAATTCTTCATATCAGTTGCTGTTACTACGACTATGGGTCCATCATTGAAAGTTAATACAAATGAAATTTTGGAACAATGTAAATAATCAAAAAATTAGAGATATTATAAATGAAAAAACAATTCATTCTTGATCTAATTGATAGCTGAATAATTGCAGTGTGTGAAAATAAGCAAGAAGCTCTTATTTGTCAAAAATGCTGAGCCAGTGCTATTTTACTTGTAAGTCATAGGTGAAAGTGAGAAACATATTCATCTCCTGATCAAGAATTAATAAGCAGCGTGCTAAGTGATGTTATTATTCCTGTTTTAGCTAGAGTAAGACACTGACACTATTCAGAAGCCAAAATTGCTGAGGAAGCTTGAGCTGCTGCCATTATTGAATCATATAAAGAAGAATGATGAATATCAAAACCTATTAATAAAGGAGATTTTAATATTTCTATAATAAGTGAAATAAAAACTGTAAATGAAGCTAAAGAAGGTAGATGATCAAACTTTTTATTAGTTTGAGATTACTGATCTTGAAATGCAGTAACACTTATTAACGAAATTGCAAAATGGGATAGCAAATCAAGATGAAAAATTTTTGTATGATGATGAATTTCAAGCCCGGCAGATTTAGATTTAATAGATAGAAATAAAATTAAATGATATTTTATCTGAACTGCTCTATTTCATTTTGATACAGAAAAATATTTTATAGAAGTTATTGATATTTTAAAATAAGACAATTAAACATGAATCTAAAAACACTTAAGCACTGTCCAAATCTTAATTGAAAAAAAGTTTTATTAAGAACAGAATTCAATGTCCCACTAAATTCTAATCAGGAAATTACTGATGATACAAGAATTAAAACTGCAATTCCAACAATAAAATATCTTATTGGGACTTGAGCTAAAATTATAATATGCACTCACCTATGAAGACCAAAATGAGAAATCATAAATAAATTATCACTAAAACCAGTAAAAAAAAGATTAAGCGAGCTTCTTTGAAAAGAAATTCTGTTTTCAAATGTTTATTGAAAATGACTTGATAAAATAATTAATTGAATGAGCGATTGAGATATCATGCTTCTTGAAAATATTAGGTTTGAAGCATGAGAAGAAAAAAATGATGAAATTCTTTCAAAGCACCTAGCCTCTTTAGCAGACATATATATATCTGATGCATTTTGAGCTGTTCATAGAAAACACTCTTCAACTTATTGAGTTTGAAAAATCCTTGATAGCTATGCTTGACTATTAATTGAAAAAGAAATTTCAGAACTTTCCAAAATTTTTAATAATCCAAACAAGCCAATTCTTGCAATTATTGCTTGATCAAAAATGGAAACAAAAATTGCAGTTATTGATAAATTTTTAGATGTTGCAGACTATATAATAGTTTGATGATGAGTAGCAAATACCCTACTTAAAGCTAAATGAATTGAAATTTGATCATCTCTCTATGAACAAGATGAAATGAAGCGAGCAAGAGATTTGATTGATAGATGATGAAAAAAATTAATACTGCCAATAGATGCAATTGTATCTGAAACAATTAGCAATAATTCAACTGCTAAAGAAGTAAATTTACTAAAAAATAAGCTACAAAAAAAAGAAAGAATATTAGATATTTGACCTGAAACAATCGAAAATTATTGCGTACTAATAAAGAAATCAAGAACAATAATATGGAATTGACCTGTTTGAGTTTATGAATACAAACCATTTGAATTGTGAACAAAAAAATTACTTCAACAAATCTCTGATTCTGATTCTTTTTCAATTCTTTGAGGATGAGATACTGTAGATGCAATGAATAAATTCTGATTTGATAAAAAGAAATTTAATCACGTTTCTACATGATGATGAGCCTCTCTTAAGCTTCTTGAATGAAAAGTGCTTCCTGGACTTGAAATACTTTGTTATTAAAAAAACTAATAAATTTTAAACTTTATTTGAATTCAATTATTTGATCACATTGATTGCCATGAGACTGCTTTTATTCAATATGATACCGGCTCATCTTCCATTATCTCAATTAATGAATTTAATTTAGGAAAATTTGCGTATCAAAAATCATATGAATATGGAGAATATGGAAGCAGGTCTTTTAATGAGGTATTTTCATAAGCCAGTCAGCTCTCTAGTGATTTTAAGCTAGTAGATATACGAATGATTGAGTTTTCTTCAATTAAATATAATCAATGATCTTTTCACTTTATAGTCCATCATTTAATCTTTTTTCCTCTCTTCATCGTATCAATATTTTCAATATTCTCTGAGTCTGATGAAATATGTTTAAGATCATATGATCCAAATTGATACTCTTCCTGTTTTGGCATATACTTTTTTGATTCCTTTTCAAAATTTTCTAACAAATAATTGATTGAATTTGTTTTTTCTAAAATTAATTCCAAATGAATAATATTATCAATTTCTTTTATAGCTACCAAAAATTCTCAGGAAAAAAGTGGTAAAACATCATCTATAAATTTAAGTCATCATCAGAAAAATTCCTTTAACTTCCCATCTAATAATCACTTAGCAAGTAAAATTAAATAAGGTTTTTTATAAGAAATATTATCAATCATTTCATTAAATTGCTTTTGAAAATTCCTTCATCAAAAAAACAAAATTCAATCCTTTGTGTTTATATAACTTTCAAGATTATACTTTCTAACCTCTCTTTCATGTCTTTCATTTTCTCAGCCTGATATTCAATAAAAAATTCAATCTATATTTTGATCTCTTTTCTTCAATGAAATTCAGGCACTCTTAAATCTTCATTCTAAATAATAAAAATTCTTAATATACTCTGAACTAAAATAAGTAAAGAGCATATTACCTCTATGTAAATTATTCTCTACATTAATAAAATCACTATTATCTCTCATTACACTAGTATTTTCTAAAATATCATTAAGTATCTCTTTGTTATCTGAACAAAAAAACTGTCTCCTTTTATAAATACAAATTGGCATACTACTTTGACTTAATGTTATATATGATCAACTTTCAATCACATGCTCACTTTCATGCTTAATTCAATTCAAGAGTCTCATTCAACTATTTCTCATTCAAACCTCTAGAACATCAATCTTTTCTCATTTATAAAATAAAATCGCTCATTTATCATTTTCATTAAGCTTATCACTATAGGAATAATACCATGGTATATAATCAGATGAAAAATAATCCTTTATGATATTCATATCTCATAAATTAAATTCAATAAATCAGTCAGAACTTGATGGAAAAGTTTTGTATATCTTTCAACTAAAAACAAAATTATAAATTACATATGATAAAATAAATATAATAAATAGTCAAATCATCACAATAACTGGTATTATTATTCATAGATGTGGCTTTCTATAGAATTTTTCCTTTGACATAAGCTAAAAAAATATTATATTGTAAAAGAGTTTTACTCCAACTATACACTCTTTGGATTAAAATTAAAACCAATTTATAAATAATATACACATATGGACGACAATCAAAACATATGAAACTGATGACTCACCCCTCCACCGCCACCTCCTCCTCCACCTCCACCGCCACCATGAGCTGCTTGAACTGGAACTTGAGATGATAAAGACGAATGACCAATTACTCCAATTTGAAATTTTTGAAGAACAGCTGGTTTTGCATCAAAAATAAAGCTTCCAAAGCACACAACAACTGTTGATGAACAACACTTTCTTAAGCTTCTTGCATGATCAATATCACTATCGATTGATGAAAAAAAGAAAATAATAGAAAATTTTTGATCACTTTCACAATATCAGGTTGATGAATTAATAAAAATCTTTGAAGAAGAAAGATCTAAGTTTTCAGCTCTTGATGTTAAACACAAAGAACAATTGCAAGCTCTTGAGAAACAACACTCAATAGCATGGGATTCTTTTGAAGCAGAAAGTCAACAAGCTATTAATACAGTTGAAGATAAAGCTGAGGCAGAAGATATCAGAAAAAGTCTTTGATTAGACTAAATCTCAAATTTTTATTTAATTAAATTATGGATAGTAGTTTTCTATTAGAAGATATTATTTCTATTATTGCCCTGCTTTTTATATCTTCATACAGCTATGTTTTATCTAAAAAGATAAATGTTCCTTATGTTATATTGCTATTTATAATATGAATTTTTCTTGTGGTATTTCACAATTACATGCCTTTTTGGAGTTATGTAAATAAACTACATCTTTCTTGAGATATGATCTTTTTTATATTTCTTCCAGTATTGATATTTGAAAGTTCTTTTAACATGCCTCATAGAAAAATTTTACATGATAGTATTCCAATATTATGACTTTCAATTTGAAGCTATCTAATATCCTCTTTTCTTATATGATTTATATTAATGTTTTTATTATCTATCGTTTGATACGATATACCTTTTTTAATTACACTCTTATTTTGAGCAATTATATCTGCTACCGATCCAGTAGCAGTTATATCAATATTTAAAAAAATATGAGCCCCGAAAAGACTTACCTATCTTTTTGAATCAGAATCCTTAATGAACGACTGAATAGCACTTGCACTATTTTTAATAGTACTAGAAATAATTAAAAAATGAATCTTTTCCTGAACTGATATATTATACTGAATTCTCACATTTCTATCCATGATGATACTATGAATTATCTGGTGATGATTTATCGGAATAGTATTTTCTAAAATGATTGAAAAAATAGAAAGCCTAAATGTAGAACTCACGCTTGCCCTTATATTAGCCCACCTGTCTTTTATTTCTTGAGAATTAATTTCTAATTTTTTTGTAAACTTATCCAATACAAGTTGAATAGACCTACTTGCAACAATTCAAATATCACCAATTATTTCAACAACCATTGCAGGACTAACTCTTTGAAACTACTGAAGATACAAACTTTCTAAAAAAACCAGAGAACAAACAAGTAAATTTTTTGAATATTTTTCTTTTATTTCAAATTCATTAATTTTTCTATTAATGTGAATTCTTATTTGAAACTATTATTTTCAAATAATCGAATACTGGCATACTATCATCATTACAATATCAGCTGTTTTACTTATAAGAATTATATCTGTTTATTCAGTACTTCTTCCAATAAATAGCATCTTACCACTTAACGATAAAATTCCAAAAAAATGGATATGATTTTTATCATATTGATCTTTACGATGAGCTATTGCTATTACGATGATTCTTATTTTGCCAGAAAATTTATTTATTTCATGATGGACAAAATCATGAATATGAATAAGTCCAAATGAATTTTTGCTTATATTTACTGTTTCCTGCATCGCTTTTACACTTATAATTAAAGCGCTAACAATCGGATCTTTGGCTAAAAAATATAATATTGCAAATTTTACTAATGAAGAAATTTTTACAATGCATCAATTTAAAGATCTATTAGATAAAAAAATGATATCTCTTTTAAAAATATTAATAACTAAAAAATATTCTAACCCTGAAACAATATGATCTTTAATAAATAAATATTCAAAAGAAGAAAAATGTGAATGTGAATGTTTAGATAAAATTCAATTTTCAAAAATAGATTTCGAAAGACTTTTAAGACGTTACGCTCTTGGTATAGAAAAAAACTCAATTATTAAATCATTTGAAAATAAAGAAGTTGATGAATATTCACTTAAAAAAATACTAAACAAAATCGAAAGACAATTTCATAGGATTGAACGATGACTTCCTCAAATTAGATGAGGCGGAAAAGAAACATTGTTTGATAATTTAATAATATCTTTTTATAATTGGCTTTATTTTAAAAATAATAAACAAGAAGAAATTAAACATACTTTTCTTTTCTATAGAGCAAGAGCTATAACTGCGGAACATGTAATAAAAGAGCTTTCTATGCTTCAAAAAAACTTTTATAAACCAGACTGTAAATCCTTTGAAAAAGTAATCAACCTTTATGAAAAATGGTATGATGATGCAAATAATAAAAAAATTACAATATTTGAAAAAAATAAAAAATTTCTAATAAGCGTTGAAAAAGATTTAATAAACAAACACGTAAGTCACAAAGAAACCAGAATGCTTAAAAAATTTTATGAGAAACATATTCTTACCTGAAAAGTATATGATTCAATCAAAAGGGAATTTAAATGTAACTAAATAAGAATTAAATGACTCTAAGCTTAGCTTTTTTTCTCGGAGTGCTTCAATGAATAACTGAATTTTTACCTGTATCATCAAGCGGTCATCTTGCAATATTTGAAATATTTTTTTGAGACATTAATCTGATAAATCAAATGCTTTCTTTTGATATCATATTACATTCATGATCATTTGTTGCACTAATAATTTATTTTAGAAAAACTTTAGTCAATATAATTCTTTGAATATTTTCAAATAACTCCAAGAGCAAGAAACTTTTTTTTATGTTAATAATCGCCAGTATTCCTGCAATTATTTTTTGATGACTTCTTTGAAACTATGTTGAACAATATTCACATTCTATAATATTTTTATCTTTTACATTTTTTATTTCTGCAATTTATTTTTTGTTTTCTGAAAACAGATCAATAAATACAAGAACGCACTGCTCAGTATGATACAAGCAAAGCCTAATTATATGACTATCACAAGCACTAGCAGTTCTTCCTTGAATTTCAAGATCATGAACAACACTCGCAACCTGACTTCTTATTTGAATAAACAGGAAAGAGGCAATTGATTTTTCATTTTTAATGTGAATACCGATAATTTTTGCAGCATGCTCTTATATGATCTTAAAATCGTGAAACGGAATACTTAATACTTTTAATCTAATGCAAATTATTATATGATTTTTAACTTCAATGCTTTGCTCAATTTTTACAATTCACTTTTTAATAAAATTTTTCCAAAAATATACTCTTAAATGATTTTCTATATACCTATTTTCTCTAAGTATTTTTCTAAATTTGTTGACCTATTTATTATAATTCTTATATTTTATAACTATTAATTAAAACATAGCATATCCAAAATGGAAGAGATAAGAACAAAAATACAATACTGATTAGACGCAAGCGAAACTGAAATTATTAAGAATATATGTGAAAATTCAAATGAGATTCCCAGGATTGAAAACTTAATCATTAAACATTTAAAATTATGAGAAAAGATAAGGGTGTTATATATATTATGATACAATAAAATATCCATAGCAGCTTATTTATGAAAAAATTATGATAAATTAATTACAACAAAATTAGAAGATATTAATGATCAACATGAACTTTGCTCAATTTGATTTGTACTTGATGAACTTGAATTTAACGAGGATGAAGCTTACAATTTTTATAAAAAATCTTTAGAAATTAATCCCAACAATCATCATGCTTTAAATTATTTTTGACTATTTTATACTAGAAGAATCTACTTTGAACTTGCTATTACTTTTTTTGAAAAAGCTCTTAAAGCTAGTCCAATTAATGCAATGATTTTGAACAATTTATGAGATTGTTATCAAGTACAAAATATGACAGATAAAGCTATGGAATGCTATCAAGAAGTTATTAGTTTTCATCCTAACGATGGCCATGCACTAAACTGCATTTGAGCAATACACTTAGAGAAAAAAGAATCCATGTTAGCTATAATGTATCTTGAAATGTCAAATATTAGCAGACCTGATAATACATTAGTGCTTACTAATTTATGACAAGCTTATCAAATGGAATGAATGAATGAAAAAGCTAGACAGTGTTGCGAAAAAGCTTTATATATAGATCCAGATAATTTTCTTGCAAAATATAATCTCGGCACCTTAACAAAATATGATGCAGAACATGATATTAATCATAAACAATGACACTATAAATCAACACTTATGGTTTTATTATAAAAATACCAAGACAAATACCCACATACAAGTATTCAGATAATATTAAATTTAAAAAGAAAAATTATAAATCCTAAAACAAAAATAAGCAATGCCAAAGGTAAGGCTGTTATTCAAGCTTCTTTCGTAAATTGGTAATATAAAGCTGGGGTTACAAATAAAGTTAGAAATGAAGCAGCTGAAAGTCAAAATATTATAGTCACTGATAAACCTGCCCAAAAATTATCTACCCACATAAGAGGAAGTACTCAGGCTGCTGTAGTAAGAGTTGTAAGTATTATTGGTTGAAGTCTTGACTCACCTGCTGTTGAAATAACTTTCTCAAGAGCCTGATCAGGATTTTGTTTTCTAAGATTATTAATTCTATCAATTAAAATAATAGCATCATTTACCACAATTCAAGCAAGTGATATTACTCAAATGATAAATGCCAAAGATCTAAATGTTCATGTAATATAAAGTCAAACATTTACTCAAAGCTGAGCCATAATTATTGTAAATATTATTATTAATGGATAAGTGTAAGAATTAAACTGAACAACCAAAATTACAAACATTAAAAAAAGTGCAGTAACAAATCAAATTCAAAGCGCTACAAATAAGTCTTTATTTTCAGTATTTTCTCATGCATCTTTAAAACTAACTCATGCTGGGAAATTATAATTTTCTATCTCTTTATTGAAAGCATTTGTAACCTCCATTGCATTTCAATCTTTGCTTAAATCTGAAGAAATTGTAATAGAAACCTCTCAATTAGTTCTCTTTATATTAGTAAATCATGAAGTTAATTGTTTTTCTAAAACCTGACTTAAAGACACTGTTTTTCATGAAGTATTTGCTATTTGAATATTTTCTATGTCATAAAAATCCCTTATAGAATCTTTATCAAAACGAACAACTATAGCAACTTCCCTTCATCACCTAACTATATGAGTAGACTCAACTCATGAAACAGCCATTTTTATAATACTTGGAATCTGTGCTGGATTTACTCATAAATAATAAGCTTTTTGTCTATCAATTGTATATTTTATTTCTCAAGGTGTATTTGTAAGATCATCTTTAACTCCATAAGTTCATTTTATATTTTTTAATATTTCTTTAAAATCTAATACAACCCTTTGAGCATCTTTTATTCTCCCTGAATCACTAGCTACCACCCTGAAAGCAACAGGGCTATCACTTGGGGGTCACCTCTTAGGTTTTGATATTCTTATATCATATCACACATCTGTAGAAAACTGATTTTGTAAATCTTCAACTATTTCAAAATTTGTTCTAAGTCATCTCTCCTCCCTTATATCTTTTTCAAAAAGTTCTACAAAAATATTTGAGTTATTATTATTAATATTAGCAGAAACATTTTTTACCTCTAATTGTTTTGAAATAATATTTTCTATCCTCTTTGAAGTCTTATCTGTTTTAATTGTATTTGTTCAAGCTGGCATAATTATACTTGCTTGAAAAAAATCAAAATCATCTCAAGGAAACATTTCAAATTTTGCTGGAATAAACATTGATAAAACAAATAGGATAATTATTCAATAAATAAGTCACATGCGATTTCTTCGTGACTTTAAAAATTTATGCATAAAAAGCTCATATTGTTTTTTATAATAATCCTGCTTTCATTCATACCATTTTCTATATTTGTTAAAAAGGATTTTAATCCAACACTGCTTCTTTTCATCTCAACAATTAAAATCTGTTTTCATTTCAAAATATTTGATAGAAATTGCTGGAACTAATAATAAAGAAATAAACAAAGATGCTATCAAGGTTATAGACACAGTAATAGGAATAAATGAAAGATATTTTCAAAGTACTCATGGTAAAGACAAAAGTGGTATAAATACAGCCAACGTTGTAAGAGTTCAAGAAATAAGTGGTGCTTTAAATTCTTGCAAAGCAATAAGCGAAGCCTCTCTTGGAGTGAATCATTTTTTTACTCATTCATGAATTCATTCAACAATCACAATTGCAGTATCAACCAATATTCATAAAGACAAAATCATAGAAAAATTTGTCATAAAATTTAAGGTATTTGAGTCAGACAACATTTTTAAAATCAATATAGTAGTAAGAAAAGTAAGTGGTATAACTACTCAGGCCAAAATTGCTTCTCTAAATCAAATAAATAAAAATAACAATATAAATACTATCACAACAGATTGTGATCAACTCCTAAACACATCTCAAAAACTTTTTTTTACTCGTTTTAAGGATTCAAAAGTATAATCAATTCTGATCTCATCTCAAAAATTTTCTTTAGCAAAATTTGCAACTTCCTTTTTTATCCAAGGATCTACCTTATAAATATCAACTTTATTAGTTTTCTTTATTCAAAGCCTAACAGTATTTAACCTCTTTTTCTCATCAAAAATTGTAAGTGTTTGTATCGCCTCATTTTCTTTACTAACTTCTTTCACGGTTCAAAGATCTCTAACAAGAACTATAGATTTTCACTTATTTGCCTTATTTGCTTTAATTGGGATATCTTTTACATCTTCTCAGGAAACAAATCTTCAATTAATACGTAAATCATAATCAACAAAATCTAAAGTTAAATTTCATATTGGTCTATCAGAATTAGCTTGCCTGATTGCACTAACAACATCAGAAGGATTGATTAAATATTTTGTAAGTTTCTTAGGATCCAAATCAACATAAACTTCCCTATCTGATCATCAATTTATGCTTACATCTTGAATATAAGAAAATCATCAAAGAAAAGTTTTTATTTTTTCAGCATAATCTCTAAGCAAGATCGGATGAAGCTCTCAACTAATATGTAATCTTAAAACTTCTTCATTTGAACTTATCTCACTAACAGATGAATCCTCTGCATCTTCTGGAAGCTTTATTCTAGCTTCATCAAGCTTTGACCTTAACTGCCCCATTGCTTTTATCATGTTGGTTCAAGGATCAAATTCAACTGTAATTACAGAAACACTATTTTTTGAATTAGAACTAAATTTACTAATTCAATCAACATTTTTTATTTTATTTTCAATCTCTTGAGTAACTAAACTGTCAATATCAACTGCAGCTGCTCAAGGATAAACAGTTGAAATTACTGCAAGTCAGTATTCAATTTCCGGAGCACTTTCTTTTGATATTGTCATTCACGCGGAAAGTCATCATAAGATGATTCAAATAGAAACTAAAAATGCTATTTTTGTATTATTAATAAAATAAGAAAAAATACTTTTTCTTGCCTCAAGTAATAAACTTTCTTTATATTTTTTTTGCATTTAAATTAATTAATCAAAGCTTCAACTTTTTCTCATGATTTTTTTATTGCTCTTCATCAATTTATAATTAGTTCATCTCATATTTTAAGTCATGATATGATTTCAATCTTATCTCAAGATATTTCTCATATTTCAACATCTGCTTTTAAAGACTTTCAATTATCATTGAGCCAAACGAAATTTCAATCAGAAGTGATAAATACAGAAACCATTGGGACAAATATCTTACCATCATTACTCAAAAGTTCATTTTTAGGAGTATAATATAAATCAATAAACTGACCAGAATCTAAAAATCTATTTGAATGATCAATTTCTAACTTGTATTTTTTTGTACTTATATCAGCCCTTGGTGATATGCTTGAAATCTTATCCAAACTTTTTTCGGCAATTCGAACTTCATCTCATATATTAATTCAACGCAATTGATTTTTCGTTAAATAACTTACAATTTTAAAATCATATCATTGCGCCTTTAGTTCAACTAAATTGGTTCATGGTCAAATTTCATCTCAATTTTCTACAAATAAATTTGTTATTACTCAATCAAATGGAGCTTCAATAACAAGATCATCTAATTTAACTTTAGCAGAATCCATTATTCATTTTGCAGAATCTGAAGCTGATTTTGCTTGCGCAATTTGCAGCTTTGCACTTGATCTAGATGATTCAAGTCAAGCAGCTGTAGTAGAAAGAGCATTACTTGCATTATCTAACGAACTATTTAAACCTTGAATATTAGAATCATAAGCACTCTTTGCCAAACTAACTGCTTGAGACATATCTCAATTGTCTTGTTTAGCAAGTGCTAAGGATTGTTTTGCTGACTCTTTTGAAGCTTGATTTGATGTTCTTACAGAATCAAGGGATTTTTTATAAGAACTTAAAGAAGATATTCACCCCTGAATCAGTGATAATAATGAGTCATAAGAACTAATTAAAGTATATAAATCAGTATCTGAAAAATCTGGTCAAGTAGTTGAATTTTTTAGTAAATCTAAATTTGCTAAAGCAGAATCATTAAGTCCATCTAACACATATAAAACAGATTTAGAACTTAGATAATCAATATTAACTAATTTTTGTTTTGCAATTGTGTAAACATTTAAGCTCCTTGAAAATGCTCAATTCTTAAGATTTCAAAGATAATTTTTATAAACAGATGCATAAGATTTATTAATTTCCTCAACTCATAAAATTTTATCAAGTTCATTAATCGTATCTTCTATTAGTACTTTTGCATCACTAATTGCATTATCAAGATTATTTTGTGCAATATCTTCAGACACCTTACTAGTTAAAATTATATTATCTAAAGCTTGCTTAGCATTTTCAATTGAAAGCTTAGTTGATATTTTCACACTTGAAAAATTAGTTTCTGCTTGCTTTTTTTGAAGCTCGACTTGTTTTTGAGTATTTATACTAACATTTTTTGAGTTTTCAAAAGCAACCTGTGCAGACTTAATTGTTCTATTGGTTGAATATATAACATTATTTAAAGTAATAAGGCTATTTTGATAAGATTTTTTTGCATTTTCATATGAAGTAGAAATTGGATCAGATTTTAACTTAATCAAAACATCTCAAGTCCTTACGCTATCTCAATTTTTTACATTAACCATTTGGACATCTCAGGAAAATTTAGCTGACATCATAGTCTCACTTTCAGAAAACACTTCTCAAATTACTGAAAAACTGTCTTTTCATCAATCTTCTCAAATTGATTGTAGTATTACTTTATGTGCATCAATCTCTTTTTCTACTTGCTCTTCTCAATTAAAACAAGATGAGAAAATTACAATTATTGAAAATAAAAAAACAAGTAACTTCATATAAATAGGTTTAAAGAATGTTAAGATCCTCTGGATCAATTCCATTTTTAATGATGAATTTTTTATTAGATTTAAGTTTTTTTTCAATTTTTCAAATTAATTCTTTGGTTTTTGATTTTATCTTTCATTTAGATCCCTGTAAAGCTAAACATACATTTTTCAAAACATGATATCTTGAAACTCAATTCCTCACCATCATATCAAGTGGCGTTGTAGTTGATCACTCTTCTTCATATCAATGAACTTCAAACCTATTAAAAGAAGATTTTCAAAATAAAAGCTTCCTAATGTCACTTGGATATCAATGAAAATTGAAAATTACTTTTTTATCCTTAGTGAAAATGTCATTAAAACTTTTTTCACTTAAAGCTCATTTCTCTGTTCATATTCAAAATGCAGTAAGTTTGCAAACATTTACATATCTAATTTTTAATTCAGGTAAATACTCTCTAATCATCTTAAGTCACTCCAAACTTTCTTGAGTTACATAATCTCAAGCACTTGCCAATACAACTTCTGGATTCTTATCAGATAAAAAATCCCAAGTTGAAGCTCAAATTTTTAACTGTTTTTTTGCTTCTGATAAGCTTAAGTATTGATTTAAATCTCTTTTTCCGGCCACTATAACATTAACATTATCCTTCTCTTTGAAAACCTCTTCAAGACATACAAGCATAGAATTTGAATCTGATGGAAAATATATACTTATATAATCTCAATGTTTATCTAAAAGTCCTGAAATAAATCAAGGATTTTGATGCGAAAATCAATTGTGATCCTGTCTCCAACCCAAACTTGTAAGAATATAATTCAAAGATGCAATTGGCTTTCTCCAAGGAATTTCTTTAGATTGATACATAAATTTTATATACTGATCAACCATTGAAGATACAATCTCAATGAATGCCTCATAAGAAACAAAAATTCAATGTCTTCAAGTGAGTAAATATCCTTCAAGCCATCATTGCAAAGTGTGCTCAGAGAGCATTTCCATAACTCTTCAATCAGCTGACAAATCTTTTTCCCATTTCTTGGCCTTCTTAAGATAAGCCCTATCTGTAACATCAAATACTTTATCAATTTTATTCGAATATGTTTCATCAGGGCTAAATAATCTAAAATTATCTTTGTTTTTTACAAAAACTTCTTTTAAAAATTCTCATGCTTTTTTCATTGAAGAAGATTTTTTATCAATACTATTTAACTTTAATTTTTGAATATCCGGCAAAACTAATTCTTTAGTAATTCATCAATTGGCTTGCTTATTGCATCACATTTTTTTATTTCACTTTGGTATAATTAAAGACAAATCCTTATTTGGAATTTCCGAACTTGTCATAAGTTCTTCGATTTTATAAGATTTAAACCATTTTTCTATTGCCTTAAGTTGCTTTGGATCTTTTTTACAATTTCACAATATCACCTGATGTGAAGCAAATGATCATTCAAGCTTAACTCAATCAAACTCTTTTATTGAAGTCCAACCCTTCGGACTTTTAAGAATTATTACAGGCCAAGTGTTATTAATTTTTATAATATTTTTCTTCCTTGCATCTGTTTGTATTTTTTTAATTTTCTTATAAGAATAATCAAGAGTCTTAATCATTTTTCAAATAAAATTCTCTTCTGATTTTTTTCTATCTTTTCAAGATTCTAAAGATCAATTTTCAACTATTAAAGCCTCATATCAAAGTCATTTAAAATAACTTTTGATTTCGGAATTAGTCATCATTGAAAATATAGTAGGACCAGATATTTTATATCAATTTAAATGCACTATTGGAAGCACTGCTCAAGAGGTCTTTGGATTTAAGAATTTAACACTATGCCAAGCGGCATTCACAGTAGCAGTTTCAGATTCTCAGTCTCAAAGTACACAAGCAACAATCAAATCTGGATTATCAAGCACCGCTCAAAACGAAGTCGAAAGACTATATCAAAGCTCACCTCACTCAACAATACATCAAGGAGCTCAGGGATTTAAATGCGAAGGGTATCAATAAGCCCAAGAAAAATCTCTTATTACTTTATTAATTCATTTTTTGTTATACGGAATGTCATCATAAAACTTTGAAAGACTTCATTCTAAGAATAAATTTCACTGAATTGCCGGAAATCAATGACCAGGTCAAGTAACAAAGATCATATTTGCCCCTGTATCACAAATAAGTCTATTTAAATTTACATAAATAAAATTCAAACCAGGCACTGTTCACCAGTGCCCGAGTAGCCTATCTTTAATATCATCTGCTTTTAACTCTCTTTCAAGTAAAAAGTTATCTTTCAGATAAATTTGCGCTGCTCAAAGATAATTTGCAAGCCTTAAATATTTACTAATGAGTGATATTTTATTTTTCATATTTTTATTTTTTAGTTTATCTACTAATTATAGCACAAATAAGCCGAAAAATCAAGAGGAATAATGGAATTTAAAAATTCTATTTGATTTTCATAATGAAAAAAGCTATTATATAATCATAATATGATTAATATTTTTTTATGTCAGTATCAATTAGCAAAAAACAATTTTCAGTACTTCTTTGATTAGATAATTATTCTTTTTTGGAAGAAGAAGCAATCAATAACAATATTACAAAATGACATGCTTTAAATAATATTATTAAAAGCTATAAAAAATATAAACTCAAAAAACAAATGGAGAAGTGACTTGAGAAGCAAGACAAGAAAGATATTGAAATGGCTGAAGAATGAATGGAAGATTATTTTAATATAATTAATAAATCTTAAATGCAATTAAATCAATTTGATATTATTAATGCCAATTTAAATCCAACAAAATGATCAGAGCAAAAAGGAATAAGACCTTGTTTAATAATACAGTCAAATGCATGATTAAACAACTCATCCACAGTTTTAATAGCACCATTTACAAGCAAAACAGATAAAATTTATCCATTTGAATTTTTAGTAAAAAAAGCTAAAGAAAATTGATTAAAAATAAATTCTAAAATTAAATGTGAACAAATTAAAGTAATTGACAAACAAAGAATAATGAAAAAAATTGGTAAACTGTGAAAAGAATCTATAAACTTGTTTTATAAATCAATTTTCATAATTCTTGATTTAAATAAAGATTTTAGTGAATAATAAAAAGTCTTTACAAATTTAATTAATTGGAAGATTCAGTCTCATCAAAATCAATAAGATAAAGCCTCGGACATCTTGTATCATCCAAACTTCAATCTTTATTTCTATAAAATTTTACACAAAAATTTGCAAAATGAGGGTGTCAATGTTGTATTCAAAGCTCAGTTAAAACTTCAATAATATTATCTCTTTGTTTGTGCAATTCTGGCAAATATTTTTTAAAATTATCGAAAAAATAAATCTCAGCCAAAGAAGCATCTAGCACTTCTGTAAAAACCTTACGCTGTCATTTAATAAAATGTATTCATTTAAGTGTTCAACATTTTTTTATACTTGAAAAAGACAAAATTGATTCAATTGGAACATAGTCAAATCAAGCTTCTTCCCAAATTTTTTTATTATCAAAAAGTGATTTCCAATTTGTAAAAGCATCTTCTTTAATCACTCTCAGAATAACCCTTTCTGCTAATTTTCATCAAAATAAAAAAAGTTCTGATCAGGTTTTTTCAAATTTTTCTCTTTTTACCCATATTGATCTATTAAAAAAATCATCTCAAACATTATGATAAAGCCGTCTTTCTTTTTCTCAATATTCATTGCATATATGCGATTTCTTTACTGATGGAAATTGCTGATAAATTATTTCTTTATTCTTTGATGATAAATTAGCAAGCATTAATTCTAGTCTTTCAGTTAAAATTCCAGAAACAGAACTTAAAGCGAGCTTAACACATTCCATCCTATCTTCTTCTGAAAGATAGACCATTAAAGGTAATGCAATAATAAACTCTACACTATCTGGTTGAAAAAATGCAGCTATGATTAAATCTCTCATTTCATTTTTAGGAAAATGTTTTATAACTAAAACAGACCTTTCACGAATAATACTATTTGAAATTTTCATAAATTTTAAAAGGAATTTTCTTGATCTCAAATACAAAGCATTTCACATGCTTTTTGGCAGATACTTAATAAGATCAATTGCAAGAGATAACAACTTTACATCATCATCTGATAAGTCATTTTCACCCATCTCAATAAATATTTTTCATATCAATTTTTCTAATAATTTATATAATTTAGGTTTTATAGTTTTAGGTAAATATCTAATATTAGATAAAAGCATTGTAGAATAAAGAAAGTCTGAGTTATTAAAATTTTCGATTATTGATTTGACCACCAAGTTATACAATTCAGTTTGCCTGTTTTCTGATACAAATTTTATCAAAGAAATGACAGTATCAGTTAAATTGTAAATAGATGAATCTAAATTCATTTTAATATGATTCACTAAAGCACTATTAATTTCTTCGTCATATGATAATAATTCAATAATAGACATTCAAAAATATAAATAATCTTCTTCTCATTTTTTAAATAACAATCACATTAATTTTACTTTGTGGTTGTTATCAAGGCATTTGGTCATTTTTGATAATTCACTCTTTTTCTCATAAATATCATCTCAAGAATTACTTAAGTAATTCAAAATATTTTTTATTAACATCTCATTTAAAATAAACCTTTCTTCTTTGCTTTTGTATTGCATCATCTTCATAGCCCTCAAAGACACTTGCTTATCAGAACTATAAAGATCACTAACAATAACCTTACTATCAACAGATATAAAATAATTTAATTCTTTTATTAAAGAATTAATATAATGAATATTAGCAACAATTTGAATACCTCAATCAGTCAATGTTCAAATTCTACTCAATATAGGATTAATGAAATCATCTTCAATATTTTGTAAATTTAATTTCTTATTTAAATTAGTAAGTTGTAATAATAAATCTCTTATTTGATCTTGTATTAAAACATGCTCTCAAATGCTTCAATCTTCATTTACTGCTCGTCTACTTCATAATGTTGGTAATAATGTTACAGTTTCAGTATTTACTATTATTCAAACAAACATCAAATCTACTTTTCATATTAAAATCCTAATATTTCTTATACGATTTTCAAGAAATGTGCCTTCTTCTATTTCATCAAAAATTTCATTAAACTTATCGTATAATATATCTAAGACTCCAACTCTTTTTACGCTATCCATTATATTTTTGTGTTTTTAATAGATAATAATATACACATTATACACCACACGTCAACTTTACATATTGTAAATATAATATTATATTACTTGATTTCTATTTAATTTTGTGTATATTTATATATCAATGAACAATATTATGAATAAGTCGTCAGAAAAATGACTAGAAAAATGACTAATAATCACGACAACTTTATTTAAGCCATGAGACGCATTAAAAAAAGTTCATGACTTAAATGAAATTATCTGATCATTAAATCAAGTGAATCTTTCTGAAACTGATCTGGAAAAAATTCGAACAATTCGGATAATGATAAATGCTCTACTAAATAATAATGTAAAACTGGAAATATGAAAACAGTCTGAATTTATATTGCTACTACTAAGAACATGAGAACATATTGATAATATTTTAAACAACAAATACTCTGTTCAAAAAATGCTAAAAACATCACAAAAACAATTCCAATTATCTGAAAAATTTGCTTCAGAGTTAAGGCAATATATTTGAGCAGATACTTGAAAATATATTATCTACGGGGTAAATGAAATATATTTCATAAATTTTGACGAAAATTTGCACCACTTACTAAGCTATTTTTTTCTTGAAAGTTTATTTAACTATTCCCTACAATCATGTTGAAAATGGGAACCGAAAGAAAGGGAATATTATTCTACTGATAACTATACATGAATATCAATTATAAAATTTGAAAATTATTGTAACGAAATTGAATTTGAAATCATTAATAAATATCAAAATATAATGAAATGTGAATTTATTAATAAAATAAATGCAAAATACTGTGTATTTAAAAAAAGATATATTGTATCAACTGATCAGAAAGATACTCAATATCAGCAACTTGCCTCTATTTTTCAATATGAATAACAAATAGTAAATCTAGTAAATTGTATGTATTACTCACAAGTTCGAAAAAACGTTTTTTTATTTTTTTTGATTATAGCTACTTAAATGTTAAATATATTGTATAAAATTACAAAATTGAAAAATAGCTATATTTATCCTTAACACTTTTTCTAATCATATTTAAGTTGACTTTAAAAGAACATTCACTACATTAACAAGCAATTTACAATAAATATATGGAAACAAATAAAAATAAACGATACGAAATTACATTAACTACACTAGATTCTATAACCTGTGGAAATAAAACAGAACTTTCCTCATCAATCCGCAATCTGCAAAATACAACAATTGTTAGATTTAAACACAATAATCACACTTTTCCACATTCTACATTTTATAAACAATAAAAAATAATACCTAAAAGTAAAATTCCAATTTACTTAATTATACTATATGAAAGATGTTAATAAAAGATTTGAAATTACAATAAAATGTAATAGTAGAATTATAAATTGTTGAAATGATGCTGAAAAAGCATTTATTAATATTTTAAATAAAACAAAAATAAGTAATAAGATAATTAATCACTGAAATTCTGAAAAACATTCTAATAATCATTATAAAATAATAAATGACACTCACAGATGAATCCAATTTGTTTTGGAGGAAACAAATACAGAAAAATCAATTGAACAAGATATAGCTATTATTAAAACTAATCTTACTAAAAAAACAAAACGTCTTTGAATTAATTATGAAGTTGAAATAAAAGAAATTGAAAATAACGGTGAGGAATACTGGTTAGCATCTGAAATTAAATATATTAAACCTGAATAAAATAATTCAATTAAATTAAAATATCTCACTTAGTTTTCATGTATAACTTCCAACATCTCAATCTCAAATCTCTAATCCTTCAAGCCTAACAATAGGCACAATTCATTTAGAAGACTGTGACATAAAAAGTTCATTTACTTTTTTAAGACCACCAACTGTCATCTTGTTTTCAAATTTAACATCTTTTACATAATCCAAAGCTTTATCTAATATTGTCTGTCTTGTTATTCAATCTAAAATGCCTTTACTGCTTGTATACAATACTCAAGACTTTATCCAAAAAATATTTGAATAAGCTCACTCGCTAACATATCAATCTCTATTTATAAGTATTGCTTCAAATAAGCCTCTATCTTTCGCATGTGTATTTGCCAAATGCGAAACTAAACAATTTAAGCTTTTAGCTTCTGGTAAAAACCTTTCTGCCTCATAAAAACAAGCTCAAACTCATTTGTAAATTGAAGTATCAAACTCATTTAAACTAAAATAAATAATTAAATAATTTTCTGTTAATGTTATTTTTATCCTTGCCTCCTTATCAAATTCTCGATTCTGGATTTTAAATTTCAAGTTTCAACTTTGGCAAATCCATTCCTTTAATATATTTTCTAAATCTCTTCACACATCATCTCTTCAATATTTTGATTTAAGTCAAATAATATCTGCTGATCTAAAAAGCCTATCTATGTGATCTTCAAGTCTAAATATTTTTAATCCATAAGTTCTTAAAGTCTCAAATACTCAAAATCATCTATTCAAACTGCCCTCTGTTAAATCAAATAATTGGCATTTTTCATTTGAAATTTCTCAATTTATAGAAATTATCATTATATTTTTTTAATTAAGTCAACTAACTTTTTCCATTCATCAATTGATAAAGCTTGCGGTCTCTTGCTTAAATCAATTCATAATTGTTCTAAAAAGATTTTAGCATTTTTAGCTCACATTTGTCTATATTTTGAAAATGTATTTGAAATCTTTTTTCTTTTTTCTGTAAATAAATGATGAACAATATCCCAAAACACAACAATATCCTCTTTCTCAATAAGTGGTTTTTCGAAAACAGTAATTTTTAAAATACTACTATCTACCTTAGGCGCAGGGAAAAAACAATCTCTGGCTACATTTTTTATTATTTCTGCTTTTCAGTAAATCTTAACTTGTAAAGACAAAACAGATTCATTTCATGAACTGGCACATATTTTTTGTGCCACCTCTTTTTGCATCAAAAAAACTATTCTTTTTGGTCTAACTTTTCATCATAAATAATGCCTAATGATTGGAGAAGTTAAATAATAAGGTATATTTGCACATAAAATATATCATGGAGTTTTTGCTTCATACTCAAGAGCACTCATATTTTCAACTGTAAGATTATCTGCATTTCAAGTTGTATGATTTAAAATCGGAATAACAGTTTCATCAACCTCTAATGCTAAGATAGTAGCTCATGTTTGTACAAGTTCCTGAGTTAACACTCATGGTCCTGGTCAAATTTCTATAACATAATCCTCTTTTGATATATCCGCTGCTTTGACAATGTCTTCCAAATCCAGACTACTTATTAGAAAATTCTGTCATAAATTTTTCTTGGTAAAAAACCCAAACTTATGAAGAGTATCTCTAAGATATTTTTGATTTGTTAGCGATTTCAATTATTTAACTGTTACAGATTTTGCTAAATTCCTAGGCATATCCGGATCAAGCCCTCTTTCAATAGCTAAATAATAAGCCAAAACCTGAATTGGAATAATATTTATTATTGGGCCTGCTGTCTCACAATCAGGAACCTTTATCCAAACATCAAAACAACTATGGCCACTTCAAGGTCAAACTCAAATAATATATCATCATCTTGATTTTAGCTCTATTGCATTAGATATCGTATCTTTTTGTGTTTCATCATCTGAATATAGTATTATACAAGGAACATTATCTGTTATTAAGGCTATTGGTCAATGTTTTAATTCTCATCCAGCAAATCATTCTGCATGAATATAAGAAACTTCTTGAATTTTAATAGCAGATTCAAGAGCCATCGGATAATTCGCTGCCTTTCATATAATATAAGCATTTTCCTGTTTTGCTATAATTTTTGCCAAATCGTGAATTCTTTCTAAATATCTCAAATTTAATAAATCATTAACACTAGCTGATGCACGAATAAGAACCTGTTTTCACTCATTTAATCTTCCTCCAACCGCATAAGCTATAAGAAGTAATAATGAAAGCTGAGATGAGGCTGCTTTAGTTGAAGCTACAGCTTTTTCTGGACCAGCATTTATATTGAGTGTAAAATCTGCCGCCCTTTCTATTGATGATCACTTAGCATTTACTAGCGCTATTATCTGAACTCATTTTTTCTTTGCAACATTTATTGCCTCCAAAACATCAGCTGTTTCTCAACTTTGTGAAACTACAATAATAAGCGACTTGTCATTTAAAAATTTATGATAAATAGGAAACTCAGAAGCAGCAATATTATTTACATGCTTTCAGCTTATTTGTGCTAAAAAATATTCTCAAGCATGACACACCTTTGAAGCAGTTCAACATCAAACTAAAAAAGTTCATTTTGCATTTTTTATTGCGTATGCCACTCTCATTATTTTATTTTCATCTTGATTAATAGAAGCAGAAATAGTCTTTTTTTGATCCATAATCTCTTTAATCATAAAATGATCAAAATCTCATTTATCAGCTGCATCTTCTTCTAAATCTATTTTCACAATACGTTTTTCTACCTTGTCTCAAGTAATAAAATTTTTATATTCAATTCATTTTTCTCAAATAATTATCATTTCTTCATCATCAAGAAAATTAACATTTCTTGTTTTAGATAAAAAAGCAGGAATATCAGAGGCAAGGAAATATTCTCATTCTCATACTCACACAATTAAAGGAGATCATCTTCTTGCAGCAAATATATTATCATTTCATCAAATCAAAACAACAATTGCAAATCTTCAATCCAAACGAGCCAAAGCTTTTCTAAACGCAATTTCTGCTCAAAATTCTAAATATTTTTCAATTAAATGAGGTATAACTTCAGTATCTGTATCAGAAACAAATTTATGTCATTCTGCTCTAAGCTCATCTCTAAGCTCTTCATAATTTTCAATAATTCAATTATGAACAACTACAACATTTTTATCTTCAGAAAAATGCGGGTGAGCATTATCCTTTGTTACTCAACCATGAGTAGCCCATCTACTATGACCAATAGCAATATGCGACGATCAAAGCCCCTCTCATTTGAACTTAGATATTTTTCAAACTTTTTTTATTACATCAAATGCTCATTTTCATGGATAAGCGATTCACCATGAGTCATAACCTCTGTATTCTAATTTCTTTAGTCATTCAACTGTGAGCTTTGGGGCTTGCGATTTTTTACCATAGTATCAGAATATTCAGCACATAGGGTGAGGGTTACAGTGTTTATATATTAATTATAATGTAGTTTTGGTAATTTAAAAGTTAAAAGTTTTAATTTAAAATTTAAAATAGATTTTGAGACAATAAATCAAATGTGAATTGCATAATTAAAAATTTCAAATATTATCTTAAAGTCAAAAAACATTTTTTAATGTTTTTAAATTAACAAATTAAAAATCTATTTTAAATTAAAACTTTTAAATTAACCCCCATGATCCTATCAGACAAAGACATATTAAAACGAATAGAATCTTGAGACATAACCATCACTTCTCCAAATAAAAACTGGAAAAACCAAATACATGCTAGCTCAATGGATTTTAGACTATGAAAATATTTCAAAATTTATAAACATTCAAAACACGCAATATTAGATCCAAAAAAACTCAGCTGAGATGAAACATTGATTGAAATGATTGAAGTTAAGCAGTGAGACTCTTTTATAATGCAACCATGAGAATTTGTTCTCTGAGTAACTGAAGAAAAAATTAAAATACCAAATGACCTTGTTGCAAGAGTGGAATGAAGAAGTTCAATTTGAAGACTTTGAATAATAATACATACAACTGCTTGATTTATTGATGCTTGATTTGAATGAACTATTACATTAGAAATATGTAATTTAAACAGAATGCCAGTAGCAATATATCCATGACAAAGATTTTGCCAAATAGCATTTGAGCAAATGACTTCAGCTGCAAACATTCCATATTGAGAGAAAAAATGTTCAAAATACCAAGGACAAATATTGCCTGAAGAATCAAAATTTATGATTGACCCTGAATTTGTGTAATAATAGAATATTTAACAAGTTTATCTTGCAAAATAAAAATATACAATTAATATTACCTAGCATTTTCATAGTAAATGCGGGTGTCGTATAATGGCTATTACCTTGGCCTTCCAAGCCAATGACGCGAGTTCGATTCTCGCTACCCGCTCCAAATAAAAATAAACTATGAAATTAAACTTAACTTGGGACCTGTTTATAATCGTATTCTTTGTATTAATCATAGCATACAGTTATATAATTGGCTCTAACAAGACCTTAAAGTTAATGTTAAGTTCTTACATAGCGATACTTACATCTGACGGAATATGAAATCTATTAATAAAGTTTAGTGAAGATGTTTCTGAGACTGTATGAATAGATGTACTTACAAATAGTAGCTCTGAAATTATTATTACTAAAATAGTGCTTTATATATTTTCAATAGTAGCACTATGAACAAAATGAACATTTAAAATTGAAGTTCCATCATCACTATGACGAATTAAAAAGGTTTTAATAACATTACTTTTTTCCTTTTTTAGTGCAGCACTTTTAATTTCTACAATATTAGTTTTTGTTTCTTGATGATCATTTTTATCAGAAAGTTGAATCAATATGGCAAGCTCAAGTATATCAAATATTTACAATACATCATACCTCGCTCAATTAATAGTTTTAAATTATAACTTGATATTTGTAATTCCAGCAATATCATTTGTATCCCTAAGTTTAATATATGAAATCGAAGAAGATTTAGAGCTTGATTAAAAAACATGGATAGCTAGCTCAGTTGGTAGAGCAGTGCCCTTTTAAGGCAATGGTCCCGGGTTCGAATCCCGGGCTGTCCACCATGTGAAAAATTCAGCGTTTTATGCAGTGATTGGTATACAGATGTTGGCTTAAAGACCACCTTTTCGCCATCATAAATCAGGTTCGACATGAGTAAATCTAGTAATAATCCCAATTGTTCGTTTGATAGCTCAAACTGGCTTTGTTTAACTATTTCTAAGAGTTCGACAAATTCATCGTTGATTTTTTGAAGTATATCAACTTTAACTTCATAATCAGATGACATATTATCCATAATAACTCTTTTTTCTTTTAAAAGTTTTTCTTTTCTTTTTTTGAATTCTTCGGAACTTATTTCTTTATCCATTCTCATATCTGTAAGATTCCCTATTCTATCTTCAATTTTAGACAACTGCAGATTGAATATCTGAAGTTCTTGTCCTCTTGTTTTTTGGGCTTTTTTGTTAAACGATTTTAATTCATTCTTAATAAGACCAAAATTTAAATTCTCTATAAGATTTTTTAAATAATCTATAAACAGTGCTATTAATTTTTCCTCTTTAATTGCTTTAAAAACGTTTTTTCTGTCCCTGTAGTATATATGTGGGTTTCTTGTTCAATCTTTCAATTTTCTATTAATTCTCTCTCAAACAAGCATATTCCCATTTACTGTAAATATTCTTCATCTGAATAAAAAATTATGAGTTTCTTTTTTAACTCTGTGTCTTCAATTTAAAATATTTTGAACCTTGTCAAAAAGTCTTTTGGTGATTATTGGTTTGTGTAGTCATTTAAATAATTCTCAATTATGTTGTACATATCAAGTGTAATATACACGTTTCAAAGCTCTTTCTAATCAACTTTTTGAAAGTTTAATTCAATATTCTTTATAAATATCATCCAATTTCTCTTCATAAGTTCTAAGGCTATATTTGCCTGTAGCAAATTCTTCAAATATTTGAACAATTCATTTACATGTACTTGGATCAGGTTCTTTTACTCACACTACATTTGTTTTCCTGTATCACGGGATATTTCAAAATATATATTTTCATTCTCTCACCGCTTGAGAAATTCATGCCTTTTGCTTATTTTTTAAAGTTACTAGAAATTGTTGAGCCATTGTAACTTGCATTGCAAAAAATGCTGAATCATATTCTGTTTCTAATTTTCAATCTAGTGCTAAAAATATTGCTCATTTTTTAAATAATCTATGCATTACTCATAAATCATAAAAGTTCCTAGTAAATCTATCTATTGCATGAGCAAGAGAAATAACCTTATATCACTTTCTAAGTTTTTCATTTATTAAATCTATAAACTCTCTTTTAAATTTAGTACGCTCCTTATCATCCCCTGTCTCGGAAATCTCCAAAATAATGTTATAAACAAATCTGACATTTACTTTAATCAAACAAGTCATTTTGTTAAAAGTATCCGAAATTTATTGATTAATGGTTTTATTATTATTACAATATATTTGTAATAAATTTTTTAAGATTTTATGAAAACTAAAATGTCATGATTGGCAAAAATTTTGGAAAGGCACAAGAATGATGTACAACCATTAACGAATAAAGAGAAAATAGAAACAAAAAGAAGTGCATCATATAAAAATAAAAATAAATTAGTTTTAAAATTATGATGTTCATAATTAGAAATAAAACACCAATTGTTAAACTTATTATTGAAAATAAGTTTGGATTGTTTTTTGAGCAAGAATTTCTTATAGACACCTGATTTACTTGATTTGCCATATTTTATTGATCTAATGACGAACTACTTTCAAAAATCAGAAAAACATCTCCAATATCTAAGTCAAAAATTGATATTAAATTATGAGATTGAAAATGTGTTCACACGCTAGAATGAAAAACCAGATTCAAGATTAACAATGAAATTGATGAAGTTCCATTTAATGTTATTGATGACAAAGGTAGACTTTGAGATTTTCCTGTAGTTTGAATTTCATTTTTAGAATTTTTTATGACAAATTTAAATTTTGATTTTTTAGAAAAGAAATTTTCTATTTCTTTTAAGAAGAATTCTTAAAAATTAAAAATATGAGTTGAAATAAATCAATAATTATTGATAAATGAAAAAAACCAATTATTCCTTTTGATAAAGTTCAAATTGGAGATATTGTATTAGTTAAATATATTGAATGAGAATGACAAATAAAAAATAAATTACCTTGGGAAAATTGGCATCATGCATGACTTATATCAGAAATTTGAAAAAATAATTTAAAAGTAATTGAAGCCCCTTGAGATATTTTCCAATGAAGATTGCCATCTATTTGACCTATAGAAAATAATTTTTATTGAAATTGATTATATATCTGAGAAGATGTTAAAGAAATTGTTTTTTTAAAACCTAAATTTCCTAATCCAATTAGAAAAAAGTGAAAATGGTATATCCCAAGAATTTTACATAAAATAATTTCTGAAAAAGAAGCAAGAAAAGCAGTTGTAAAATACGCAAAAAATCAAATTTGAGAACCATATAGTTTTGTTAGTTCAAAATGGAATGAAAATGAGTGGTATTGTTCGAAGCTTGTATTTAAAGCATATAGCATGACTGTATATGATATGTACCTTGAAACATATCATTTTCCATTTTTATCTTGAGATTGGAAGTTTTCTTCATGACCTTGAGTAACTCCAGAGGATCTAATAAATAGCATAAAAACAGTTTCTTATTATCATTTTATTAAAAATAATAGATAATTTTTTATGAACAAAAAAAGGTATTTACTTTTATTTATCATATTAACAATAACTTTACCTTTTTTTTATTTTTGATTCTTATTTTATGAAATTAAAAACAATTTCAAATTTTTTTGTTATAATGAATGAGTAATTGAGTTATATTCTAAGGATTACAAAAATACACTTAAAAAATGAAATATATATGAAGTAAAATCATATAAGTGAGAGTTTAAATCAAGTACATGAGAATATCTATATGAGATATATATTAACAATTGAGATATAAAAAGTAAAAATTACAAAAATATTACATATTATTCAAGTGGTAGTATTATGGCAATTTCTCATTTTGCAATGCTGGGCTATCTACAAACCAGTAAATAAATAT
>CAYWBW010000009.1:0-64955 GCA_964456745.1 uncultured Candidatus Peribacteria bacterium
TTGAGATTGCTAACTAATTATATATAAGTATACTATGGTTAATGTCAATTAACCCATTATTTATGCAATGTCCAAAATGTAACAGTAAATACTTTGTAAAAAGCTGATTTGCTAATTGAAAACCAAGAAAGAAATGTAAAGACTGCTGATGTAACTTTACTAGATCAGAAATTAAGTGAAAACCACAAGTACTTAAGAAGATTGCTGTAATACTTTATCTTGAATGACTTTGACTCAGAAGTATCTGAAGAGTTCTTTGAGTAAGTAATGTAGCAGTTCTTAAGTGGATTAAGCAAGTATGAAAAACAGTTGAAAAGCTTAGAAAAGAACAAAAACAAATTAATGGATTACATACAATGCAATTTGATGAAATGTGGCATTATGTTGGTAAAAAAAACAAAAACTTTGGGTTTGGATTGTCATCAATGAAACTTGTCAAGAACCAATTGATTTTGAGCTATAATGTCGTTGAGTAAAGACTATTTCCAAGCTTTGGAACAGAGTTAAAGATATTGATTGTGATAATTATACAACAGACTCTTGGGAGCCATATTTAGAAGTAATAGCTTGAAGTAAGCATTTAAACTCAAAGAAATATACACAAGCAATTGAAAGCTTTAATGATACTGTAAGACACTATTTGGCTAGGTTTAAACGAAAAACTCATTGCTATTCTAAATCAGTTGAAATGGTTAGATTAACTTTAAACCTACTTTTCTTTAAAGATTTAGCATTATCTATATTTAGTTAGCAATCTCAAATAATTATGATATTTTCTAAAATGAGTGTTCATTATACTATAATTCATAGTTATTTCAAATATTTGATTCAAATCAAAAACTTTAATTAGTGAAAGTTAATTACAATACCAATTAATAACATTATTAAAATTATTCAAACTTAGAACCACTCTATAACACCCAACCGAAATTGATAGTTTATTGATAGGAATAAAGGAATATAAAATATATTGTACAAGTTTTATGATAAAAAAACACCCAACCGAAAAATTAAATTATTTTGGAAAAATAATATATCAAAATAAAACCCTGTATCCTGTATCTTCGCTTCTGTATGCTGTGAAATTTGCGATGGTGGATTTAGGATAGAGTTTGAGGAAGAGGATAGAGGGGTAAAATTTACTGAAGCAAATTTCACTGGTGGGTATGCCTGGACTCGAACCAGGGACCTCGTCGTTATCAGCGACGCGCTCAAACCACCTGAGCTACACACCCTTATTTTTAAATCTTTAATCCAGCAGAGTTTAATTATATATTTAATAAAAGTCCAGATAATTTTTTAATTAAAAAAACTCCCATAAAGAGAGTTTTTTTAATGCAGCTAGTAATAAATTACTTTGAGCAACCTCAACCGCAACATCATTTTCAATCAATCATAATAAATTAGTTAAATATTATATAAATCAATTTACATTAATACCATATTTTTACAAATCTATTTACTGGATTTTACAATATAATGTTTTTAATGTTATTATAAATTAATATATAACTATATGACTGAATCACAAATAGCGGCTGCAGTAGTGTGATTAACCGAACTGATTAAAAATATTTGAATTCCAACAAAATATAGACCAGCGTTTGCAATAATTCTTGCAATACTAATTTGTTTATGAGATCAGGCTAACTCTTGACTGGAAATTGATTATTATTCTTGAATAATGAAATGACTTATTATTTGAGCTTCAGTGACCTGAATTTACAAAGCAGCAGACAAAATGATTACTAAGCAATTTAAAAAATAAAGTTGAAAAAATTATTTAATATATTATTAATTAATCTAATTGTTCTTTCGTCTTGTCAATTTAGACAAGAAGCAAGTCCGATAGATAATCTTCCTAAAAATATTGAAATATGGAATTTATTTGATGAATCAAGTGTTTTTGAATGACAAATTCAAGATTTTAAATCTAAAAATCCTTGAGTTACGATAGTATATAAAAAATTTTCAGATCCTAAGGATTATGAACAACTAATTATAAACGAAATCGCAGAATGAAGATGACCAGATATTTTCACATTAAAAAATACATGGGTAGAAAAGCATAAATGAAAATTATTTCCTATTGAAGTTTGATCAACAAAAATCCCTATGAATAGTGAGATATTCAGTAATACATTTCTCCAAATTGCTGTAAATAATTTGACAATTGACTGAAAGCTATATTGAGTTCCTCTATATATAGACACGCTAGCTCTATACTATAATAAACAAATATTGTGAGATCATTTTAATTCTAATAAACCTGAAAACACATGGGATAAAGTCAGCACACAAGTTGAAAGATTATCTAAGAATGATAATTCAGTAGAATGATTTCAGCTAGCATGAATAGCTATGTGATGAGCAGATAATATCGTGAGATCGAATGACATATTATACTTATTGATGCTACAATACTGAGCAAAATTTATTGATTGAACTACATGAGAAGTTCAATTTGCAAACAGTCAATGAAAAATTCCCTGAAGTGGAGAAAATAATATTCCTTGAAAATTTGCATTAGATTTTTATACATCATTTTGAAAAAGTTCATTTAAAAACTTTTCTTGGAGTGAAAGAATGACTGCAAGATATAAAGAGTCATCTGAGATTTATCCTTTTGTACAATGAAAAGTTGCAATGATTTTTGGCTATTCCTATTTATATGAAGACTTGAAGAATATAATCTCTCAATTTAGAAGTTCAAATAAAGATACAATATTAGCAAAAGACATCTGAATAATTGAAGTCCCTCAAATCTATCCATTTTCTGAAAGCTCTAAAAGAGATAGCTTGGGTTCTTATTTTCCAATGGTTGTTTCAAGAAATTCTAAAAATCCGTCTTTAGCTTGGGATTTTTTAATACATTTAAGCTCGAAACAATCTTTAATTGATTATAATGAAAAAACTAATAAACCGAGTAGTAGAATAGATTTGCTTGATGATCAAAAATTAGATCCAATATATTGAGTATTTGCAAGGCAAGCTTCATATTCAAAATCTTATCCTAATTTTATTGCAGATGAGGATAGTTATAATATTGTATTTTCTCAAATGATTAAAAACGTTGTAAAAAGTAAAGAAAAATCACAAAATGCCTTGATAAGCGGGCAAGTTATAATACAATGTATTGTCGATAAATATATCAAAAAAGAAGAAATGCTATGAATTGATTGTTTTAAATAATAAATAGATTAACTTAATAATTATATAAAATGGAAAAAACACTAATACTTATCAAACCAGATTGAATTCAAAGATGACTTGTATGAAACATAATTTCGAGATTTGAAACTAAATGATTAAAATTAATTTGATGCAAAATGATGAAACTGTCAGATGCTCTTTTGAGAGAGCATTATATCCATATTGCGGATAAAGCGTTTTTCCCATGAATTTCAAGCTTTATGCAATCTTCCCCAGTTATAGCTATGGCATGGGAATGACTTGATGCTGTTTCCACTGTAAGAATGCTTTGCTGAATAACTAAAGCGAGAGAGGCGGATATTTGAACAATAAGAGGTGATTTAGCTATGTCTATACAATGTAATGTAGTTCATGCATCTGAAGACAATAAAATTGCAAAAGAAGAACTTGTAAGATTTTTTAGCGATGATGAGTTTTTTAATTATGAAAAATGAGAATATTTACATGTATATTCTGAAGACGAAAGAAATTAGTTATAATTGAATAATGAAAAATAATGAACCTTAAATCAGACATCTTAAAACAAAAAGTTGAAACAACTCCTCACAGATCACTACTAAGAGCTACAGGTCTTGCGGATGAAGATTTTAAAGCTGATAAACCATTTATTTGAATAGCTAATTCATATACAAACATTGTACCAGGTCATATTCATCTGAATATACTTACAGATGAAGTAATTAGATGAATTAAAGATGCATGATGAGTGCCATTTGTATGGTGAGTTCCTGCGGTTTGTGATTGAATTGCAATGTTTGCAGAAATGAGACTTTCACTTCCATCAAGAGATCACATAGCAGATAATATTGAAATTATGATGCTATCTCATAGTTTTGACTGATGGGTTTGAGTAACTAATTGTGACAAAATCACACCATGAATGTTAATGGCTGCATGAAGACTTGATTTGCCAGCAATCATGCTTACATGATGACCGATGAAATCATGAAAAAAGCAGTGATGAAAAAAAGGGGACCTAATATCAGCATTTGAAGCAGTTTGATCATATAAAGCTGGAAATATTTCAAAACAGCAATTACATAAAATTGAATGTAGTGCATGTCCATCTGCATGATCATGCGCATGACTATTTACAGCAAATTCTATGGCTTGTATGACTGAAGCATTGGGTATGAGCATTACAGATTGTGCTTGCACGCTAGCTACCGATGAACTAAAAAAGAAACAAGCTTACATGACATGACTTAAAATTGTTGAGTTAATTAAAAGTAATATTACTCCAAGAAGTATAATGAGCAAAGAAGCTTTTATCGATGCAATGACAGTAGATAATGCAATATGATGATCAACCAATGTAACTCTTCACTTACCAGTAATTGCTAAGGAATGCTCAGTAAACATTTGATTAAGAGATTTTGATAATATTTCTAAAACAACAGCAAATATTTGTCACATAAGTCCAGCTGGACCTTATTTTATGTCAGATGTTCATGAAATGTGATGAATAAAGAGGGTAATGAAAAATTTGGAGAGATTATTAAATACTAATAGAAATTGAGTGAGTTGAAATTTTTCTGAGATACTTTCAGAAATAGAAGAAATTGACAATGATGTTATCAGATCTTTGAAAAATCCATACTACAAAGAAGGATGAGTAGCTTGTTTAGTTTGAAATATAGCTGAAGAATCAGTAGTTAAACAAACATCAGTATCTGAGCAAATGCTTAAACACACATGACCTGCTAAGGTATATAATTCAGAAGAGCAAATGATTAAGTGATTGGAAGATTGAGAAATTAAGCAGTGAGATGTTATAGTACTTCCATTTCAATGACCGGCTTGAGCTCCATGAATGCCAGAAATGCTTACACCTACTGCTGCAATCAAATGAGCGTGATTTGATAGAGTTGCCCTGATCACCGATTGAAGATTTTCATGATGAACTGCCGGCCCATGTATATGACACATTTATCCAGAGGCAATAAATTGAGGTAACATCTGATTAATAAAAAACGGAGATATAATTGAAATTGATATGCCTAACAGGTATATAAATGCAAAAGTATCAGATTGAGAGTTTAAAAGAAGAAGGAAAAAGGGTATTAATGCACCAAAAAGGAAGATGAGTCCTATGCTTGTTAAATTTAGAAATCACCATTTGGAATCCAAGATCAAAGCTTAATTTCATTTCTTTCCACCCTATCACTTAAATCTTTATGAAATTTAAGTGTTTCTAATAAATATGGAATATCTGAATTATTAGTAATTCATAATTTTTTTCTCAAGGTTAAAATACTTTTATTATTCCTCATTAAGGTATTTTTTCATTTATTTATCTGAATCTTAACAATACCACTTCTGACTACATAATAAAAATTCTTAGCCTCAGATTCAATGATTCCTGAAGCTTCTAACACATGATCAATGAGTAATGACTCGCTTTTTCTAATTAATTTTTGCAAATCAGTTTCATGCTGTGAATTTTGATATTTATTTTTCAATAAATAAAATTTATCAACTTTAAACTGTTAATAAATTAATTATAGAATCTGTTGAATCTGTAATTTCGATATGGAAATCATCGTGCACAAGCGCATGTATCTTTTGTGCAGGAGTCATAAGTTGTTTATACAAACCAGTATCAAAAAATTTAAATGCTCAATAAAGTAATGTTAATGAAATCAGTATCCTGATTATTTTTTTTCGAATTCATACCGTGAAAATAGATTGTTTTGAATTATTATCAACACCATCTTTAGATGTTATTTTATCAGGCACAAATAATGCAAATTTATTTTCATTATTTATTCATTCAATAGGAAGTTCTATTGGCAAATTTTTGCTCTTTAATATACTGGTAATTATATTCTTATTTTTTGTAGGCTTTATACCAGCCCTACTCGACCCATTAAATAATTTTAACATTTTATCTATACTTCCTTTTCAAAGCCATACACTACTATCACTTTTTAGTTTTCACCTAAATACTGGATATAGAATTAAATTTATTCAATTTGCTACTTTGTTTGCTGATTGCTGTTCAAATTTATAATCAAAGTCATAATCTAAATATGTATCAGATAAAAAAACTAAAAAACGATTTATATAGTCCATCGTTTCATAAGGCAGATTAAAATTTCTCAAAGCTTCGTTAAACTGTTTTGGATCAATATCTAAAATTTCAGTAGATAATTCAAAATGATCAATCGTTAAAGTTTGTTTTGCACCTTGGATTTCTAAAGCCATAATAAAGCTTATTATTTATTAAAGGTTAAGTAATATAAGTAATGTTGTGTCATTGTCAATATAATATATAATATTAAGCTCTTTCTACTTGACTATAGCAAACAATTGAATAAACTTTTTTAGAATTTTAAAAAAATATTATGTCAAGAACATGCGCTATAACTGGTAAAAAACCATCCACAGGTCACAATGTTTCTCATTCTAATAGAAAAACTAAGAGAAAGTGGCTTCCAAACCTAATAACAAAAAAAATTTACGACAAAAAGCTATGAAGATTTGTAAAAATTAGAATAGCAACTTCAGCATTAAGAAATCTTACCAAGGAACTTATAGCAAATGCAGATAAAATATATAAAGAGTTTAAATTAAAAAAAACTAAAAAAGCTTAAATTTAGTGCTTGCTTTAATATTAGCATGTGGCAGATGAACTCGCCTTTGGCCACTTTCTAGGGAATCTAAGCCAAAACAGTTTATTAAACTTTGAAATAAATCATTTATTCAAAATACAATCGATTATTACTCAAGCATTGTACGAAGTGATTCTTTTTATATATCAATATTAGAAAAACAAATAGAGAATTTAAAATCTAGTCTGTTTAATGATATTGAAGATGAAAAAATTATTTTCTGAGATGTAAATGCAAAAGAAAATTTATCAAATATACTAATATCAATTTATAGTCTGATTAATAAATGAGTTTCTAAATCAGAAAATATAATAATGAGCTGGTCTGATGTTTTTATAAAAGATTGAGAGAAACTATTATCATATATCAAGACTTGAACAAGTTATATTGAAAATAATCCAAGAAAAATCTTGCTATGTTGAATTTCTCCAGATTATCCTACGAGTAATTTTTGATATATTGAAACTGAAAAAAGATCATCTAATTGATTTGATACAATTTTTGACATTGAATCTTTTAAAGAAAAGCCAGATAAGGATCTAGCCTTAGAATATGTAACTAGTTGAAATTACTTATGGAATTCTTGAATTTTCATCTTTAAATTGTGATTCTTCTGGGAAGAATGCAAAAGCATTAGCCCTATACTTTGTAAAGAAATTAAAAATTCAATAATTAATAATGAAAAATTTTCTATCAAAAAAGAATTTGATATTCCGGTTGATACAGCCATTTTTGAAAAATCTAAAAATTTATCATGTATAAAATTAGAAAATATTTGATGGTCAGATGTTTGAAGTTTTGAAACTTATCATGATGTACTTGATAAACAATCTGATAACAATGTTGAAATCAATAAGTGAAATTGAAAAATTTATGAATTCAACTCAAAAAATAATTTAGTAATATCTTGAAATAAAAATGTTATAATAAATTGACTCTCAAATATTTCAGTAATTGAGAATTGATCAGAGATTTATATTTGAAATATTAAAGAAAGTTGATCAATTAAACAGTTAATAAATAAATTGCCAAAGGATTTAAAATAGTAAAATATAACTATAGATAACTTACCATAGTTTAAAAAAATAAAATTAGTTTCAATTAAAATAAATATAATTAAAGTAATTATATGGAAAAAAACAATGTTAAAATATTCGCTTGATCTAACTCTGGTCAATATGCAAAAAATATCTGAAACCTTTTGTGAATTCAAGTATCAGATTCTGAAATTAAGCCATTTTCTTGCTGAGAAACGTATGTAAGACTTCTTGAAACCGTTAGATGAAAGGAGGTATTTATTGTAAAGCTTTTCAAAACCTGAGCAACAAATGAAGATTTGATGGAGCTAATCTTGCTTTGTAATGCAGCAAAACAAAGCTTTGCGAAAACTATACATTTAATAGTACCAAATTTTCCGTACTCGAGACAAGACAAAATTCACGCTCCAAGAGAATGTATTTCTGCAAAGATTGTTGCACAAATACTTGAAACTGCATGAGCAAATGAGATAATTACAATTAACTTACACTCAGAACAATTACAGTGATTTTTTGACATCCCAGTAGATAATTTAAATATTATTAATTTGTTTGCTGAAAATATAAAAAAGAAGAATATTAAAGATCCAGTAATTATAGCACCTGATTTATGATCAGCTAAATATTCTAAAAAAATAGCAGATAAAATTTGAGCAAAACTTGCTATTATACATAAAACACGGCCAGAACATAACGTATCTGAAGTAAATCACATAGTATGAGATGTTAAGTGAAAAACACCAATATTGGTAGATGACATGGTAGATACTGCATGATCTGTTTGTACTGCTAAGAAAGTATTAATTGAAATGTGATCTAATTCTGATGTTTATTTATTTGCGACACATCCAGTCTTATCCTGACCGGCAATCGAAAGATTAACTGAAGCTAATTTTAAAGAGATAATATTTGCAAACACCGTACCTATAGATGAAAAATACATATGAAACTTCCAAATACTTTCTTCAGAAGACCTCGTCTCTAAAGTAATAAGAAGCATAGTAGAAAGAAAAAGCGTATCTAGATTATACTAGATATCTTTATAATAGCACTTATTCTATTTTATTTTATGAAAAATTACACATTTCTAGTTCTTGATACAGAAACAACAGGATTTAGCCCTGAAAGATGAGACAAAATTTTAGAAATATGAGCCATAAAAATCAAAAATTTAAATATAATCAAAGAAGAAAGTTTCAACATGATGTTTAATCCTCAGCGCTCTATACCATTAAGCGCAACAAGGGTTAATAAAATTACAGATGATATGGTATCTGATAAACCATTAATTGAGAATAAGATAGATGAATTTATTGATTTTTGTAAAGATGTTGATTTTACACTTATACATAACGCAAAGTTTGATTTATGATTTTTAAACTATGAATTTAAAAGACTCGGAAAGAATTTCCAACTTCCTAGGGTTGTTTGTACAGTTGAACTTTCAAAACACCTTTATCCACATTATCAAGCTCACAATCTTGATGCAATTAAGAAGCGCTTTAAATTGTCAATAGACCCAGCACAAAGACATAGAGCACTTTGAGATGTGATTTTAACCGCTGATGTTTTCATAAAATTTTATCAAGAAAATCCAATGATTTTTCTTTCAGAACTAGAAAATTTAGCTAAATAAAACAATATTACAATTGAAATTGATATAATAATGTTTTAAAATCAAAAACTTAGTTATTGAAATATTGTATACCATCTACGAATCATAACTTCTCTAAATGATGGAATATCATTACAGTCAATATCTTTTGATTTAGGATGAGCTTTTAAATTATTTCATGCTTGCTTAAATCATCTTAATAAATCATTAATTATAACACCAGTTTCAGGATTTACAGGTATACAATAATTAGGCTTTTCATTGTCAGTAGATTCACCTGGTCTTGCAACAGAATTGAATTCATAATCAATTGGAATATATCATTTTCAATCAGGACTAACAAACATATAACCACCAAATTGACTTGTCAAAATTCAATCCTCACTTAATGCTCTATAACTCATTGGTCTTTCAAGCTTTCAAGAACTACTAATAATAAATTTTTTTCATTGATTTTCTAAAACAAAATTATCATTTGATTCGCTTATCTGATCAAATTCTCATGTAAAAGCAACTTCACCTCAATTGGTTATAAGATTTTTCTTTCATTGATTATCAATGAAAAATTGATGTCATGATAATGTATTTCTTAATTTTAAACCATGATAATTTTGCGAAAACTTTAAGCTTTCTTGTACTAAGAAATCATTATAATATGCTCTTGCATAAAATGGCAAGCCAACTATCAAAATAGATAATCAAATTTTAAAAACCCAGTGTAATTTTTTAATGGAATCAGGTAACCTCATCTCATATTTACCCACCCTAAATTGAAGTTTCTTTTCTCCCATAATCATTTATTAAAAATAAGGTATCTTATTATCTAACACTTATAATTATTATCAATACATACAATTTGCTAAATCTCATTTTTCTTTTTTGAATGTATATTCAATACAGTTCAATTATACAAATTGATTTTTGATAAAAGTTATACTTGATTTTAAGTTATGCTCTCAAAATGCCTAACTTCATTTTATATTCCTCAAGCTCTGACTTACTTTGATCCACTAGTGATTTCGGTGCTTTTTTTAAATAAGATTCATTTGAAAGTCTATTGTTTAAATTTTCAATTTTATCACTGAGAATAGAAATTTCTTTCAATTTTTTCTCCTCACTCAAATCTGTATCAATATTTCAATCTTTTGTTATTCATATAACAATAGAAGAAGATACAGTACTGATAATATCAATGTCATCAGAAATTATTATATCTTCTCAAATTTCTAATGATTCTAATCTAGCTAATCTTATTATATCTTGTTTATGATCAATTAAAAAAGCTTCATTTGATTTAATCTTGATAGAAATCTTTTTAGTTACTTCGATTCACATATCTATTTTCATATTTCTTATGGTTTTAATACATGAAATAATACTATTAACATCTTTCAATGAAGATTTATAAATCAAATCATGCTCATATACTGGCCAACTCATAAGGGCTAGTGATTTTGATTTTCAAAATATTTCTCAATATAAAACTTCTGTAACAAAGGGGATAAAGGGATGAAGTAACTTCAATAGTGAATTAAGTGTATAATTAAGAACATGTAAATTTTGATTCTCACCTTTAGATAATTCTAAATACCAATCACAAAATTCAGACCAAGTAAAATCATATAATTTTTGACCTGCATTTGAATATTGATAACTTTTTATATCATTAGTTACTTCATGAATCAACCTTTGAAGTGATGTTAAAATCCATTTATCTGAATGAGTAAGATTATCGATTTGAATATCAAAATTATCAACATTGTTCTTTATATTGCTGTCGGATGACTGTATTTGAACAAATCTTGATGCATTCCACAGTTTATTTACAAAATTTCTATATCACTTTATTTTTTCTTCATATAATCTCATATCATTTCAAGGACTATTTCATATAAAAAGAGAAAGTCTCAATGCGTCTGTTCAATATTTATCAGCCATTTTCAACGGATCTATTCAATTTCACTTTGATTTAGACATCTTCTTTCAATTTCTATCTTTTATTAATCATGTCAGATAAAGAGTTGAAAATGGAACTTCTCAAGTTTTATACAAACTAAACATTATCATTCTACAAGCCCAAAAAAATAATATATCTCTTCACATAACCATAAAATCTCAAGGGAAATATTGTTTATCATCTCAAAATAAAGCAACTGTATTACTTGCCCATTGACCTGAAGAAAACCATGTATCAAAAGTATCCTCATCTTGCTTCCATCACTCTCAAGGAGAAGATTGTTGTACTTTAATTTCTCAATCTTTATACCATGCAGGAATTCTATGTCACCACCACAATTGCCTAGATATACACCAATCTTGAAGATTTTCCATCCAATGAAAAAAAGTTTTTTCAAAATGCTTTGGTACTATTTTGATTTTTCAACTTTTTACAACACTTATCGCTTCATTTTTTAATGAAAAACTAGGATGATCTACATTTATCCACCATTGATCAGATATTAATGGTTCTATTGAGTTTCAACATCTATCATGTACACTGATTTTATTTACATAATTTTCATCAATTTTTTCAATTAATCACATTCATTCAAGATCATTTACAATCTCTTTTCTACATTCAAGTGTAGTCATTTTATGATATTTTCAGCAATTACTCATCATTTTTCAGTCTTTGTCTATAATAGACTTTGCCTTTATTCAATGTCTTTGAGCAATTTCAAAGTCAATAAATGAATGTGCGGGAGTCACTTTCACTGCTCAGGATCAAAACTCAGAATCAACTGATTCATCTCACACCACTACTACTTCAAAATCTCATATTGTTCATTTGATACTATATTTCTTTCCTATCATATCCTTATATCTTTCATCGTCTGGAGAAACAGCAACTGCAGTATCTCAGAGCTTGGTTTCAGGTCTCGTGGTAGCAAGTATGAAAGGTCAATACTTTATCCAATACAATTTTGTTTTTTGCTCTTTGTGTTCAACTTCCATATCAGAAAGTGCAGTTTTACAACAAGGGCACCAATTAATTATTCGGTTTCAACGATAAGCAATTCACTGTTTATACATTTTGATAAATGTATCGATTACTTCTTTTGAAATAGTTGGATCTAGTGTAAATTTTTCTCTATCCCAATCAGCTGATATACCAATTCTTTTTTCTTGGGATCTCATAACCTCTGCACTATCCATGCAAAAGTCGTAACATCTACTATATAGCTCATCTCTGGACAAGTCTTCTTTTTTAATTTTATCCTCATTTTTAAGCTTTCTTTCAAATACTAATTGAGTAAGAATTCAAGCATGATCTTTTCATGGAAGAAGCAAGGTGCTGTTACCATTCATTCTAGCAAATCTTCATGCAATATCCATGATTGTGTATCATGAAGCATGTCAAAGATGCAATTCTCAATTTGCATTTGGAGGGGGTAAAATATTTATATGAGATCACTTTTCTGATTTTTTAGGTTTAAAAACTCATTGCTTATCCCATGAAGTTTGAATATCAAGTTCATATTTACTCGGATCATAGGTTTTATCTAACATTTAATTAAATTATTTTATAACAACAAAAATGATATTAATTTAATTTCACTAATCAACTAATAACTTTATTAATTTTCTTGAGAGAAAATCAACTGGCTTAATTATTATTTCTTGTAATTCTATCAATTTGAGAGTCATCTGAATAATCAAGATGTATTGTGGTATTTTCTATAAAATCAAGTTTTAATAACTCGAGCTGGATAGCTTCTTCAATATCATGAACTTGTTTAAAAGTGAAGTTTTCATCCTCTATTTCACAATGTACAACAACATAAATTTTTGTTCATAATTTTTGGCTATGTAAATCATGAATTGCTCTCACTATAGGAAACTTTTTAAATATCAATTGATGTATTTGTAATATTTGTTCATCATCTGCCCTAGCTCACATCAATAAATCCAAGTTTTCTTTAGTAATAGTATATGAAATAGAAACTACATAAATTCAGATTAAAATTGCCATCAAAGGATCAAACCACAAATATCAATAATATGATCATATAATTCAACACATTGCTCAAAAAGAGATTATCATATCTCAAAATGTTTCTTTTCACATTGCTATCATTGCTTTATTGTTATTCTTTTTTCAAATTTTAGACATTATAAAAGATATAATTCAAGAAAAGGCAAGCATTATAAACATTAAAATAACTAAATTAGATATATTTGAAATCTCCAATGGGTTAATTAACTTTTCTATTCAATATCTTATTATTTCAAGTCATGCAACTGCTGTCATAATTGCAACAAAAAAGGCAGCAAGTGGCTGAGCTCTCGTATGTCAAAATTGATGACTACTATCTGCTGGAAGCTTATTAACCTTAGTAGCAATTCAAACCACCATTGTTGTAATAACATCAATTCATGATTGAATTCAGTCAGATATAACAGCAGCAGATCAAGTAGCTATACCTGCTACTATTTTAGCAGTAAATAAAAACAAGTGTAGTACAAATACTAAATTTATAGCAGATTTTTCACTCATAGTATTAAAATATTTTTAGTATTCTCAAAGAATTTTAACTGATTTTGTGAAAAATTCAAGCTCTTTCAAAGATCACTGCACTCATTTATCATTTAGGTATCAAATAAAATCTAACCAAAAGAAGTAAGTAAATGGATCTCAAAGTGAAGGTACACTTTCAATTTTAGTTAAATTAATCGAATTTGTAGCAAAAGCTCAAAGACATTTGTATAATACAGCTGGTATATCCTTCGTTTCAAAAATTAAAGACATCTTTCAAGTTTTTTTACTAATTGAAAATCTTGAATCATTTTTAGCTATTATAAAAAATCTAGTTGTATTAAAATCCTGATCTTGAATATTACTAGCAAGTTTATTAAGACCATATATCTCTCAAGCTAATTCTGAAGCGATTGCTCAAGCTCATGAAATCTTGTTTTCAGATATCATTTTAGCTGCTCATGCAGTGTCATTATATACATTTGCAGTCATTTGATTTGTTTTTGCGAAATTATAACACTGACTAAGAGCTTGTGGATGTGAATAAACTTGTTTAACTGCTGAGATATCCTTTTCTCTGGAAAGTAAAACATGATTTACTGGTAAATTAATTTCAGAAATTACTTTACAATCAAACCTTAAAAAGTTATATAAGTTTTCGTGGATTGAGCCAGCATATGAATTTTCTATTGGCAAAACTCATATATTTCATTGCTCTATCTTTTTCCAAACACAATTAAAACTTTCTAATCATATAGGCTCTGTATTAGTTTTATCGATTAAATCTCAAACCTTGTTAGCAGCAATATTCGAATAAGCTCATTTAGCTCACTGATAATATATTTTCATAATTTTATATTCTAAATCATTATGAATACTTTTCTAAACTAATCAATTTATTTTTATTATAAAACTATTTTCTTAAAACTTTAAATGTGTTTAAAAGCCTATTGTGAAGCTGCTTACTTTCAATGCTAAATAGTACAAGTATAGAAAGTAAAATCAATATTCAAATTGAAATTCATGTTTTAGGTAGTGTAATAGGCAATGATAATTGCTTAGAAACTAATTGTTTATCAGCAACAATCTTCTCTTTTTCTTCTACTACAACTGAAATCTCTTCTTTTACTACTTGACTTTCAAGAGTTTGCATATGTTTTGATATATCATTATTTGATAAATCACTATTAGAAAATTCTGGATCTGACAAATTTGTCTCATCTTCTTGAATATCCAAATTAGTTAATAAATCATTTTCTATCGAGTCTTCCCCAATAACACTTTCTGTTTGATTGTAAGCAACCATTTTCAGACTTTCATCTTCATAAAATGGATTACTAGTGGTAGATAGTTCATCTAGCTGCTGATCATTCCCAACATTTATACTAGACTTGTCAAAAAGATCAATCAATCTTCAAGTTTTTTCCATGCTATAATTTTCTGATTTATCAGATCATTTTGCAGCTATGACAGAAAAATAATAGTCTTTTCAATTTTCAAATTCTCTATCTCAAAATTTCAAAATCTTTACTCATTCATTATTATGAGTTGTTTTAACAAATTCCTCATAATATTCACCAGCTCATACTGGATACTCGGATATCAATACTTCGTAAGTTTCAACTGCAACTCAGTTTGTATCAAAAGCTTTATTCCAAAAAAGAATAAATCAATCAGTTTCAGGCATAATATCTACACTTCACAGTACATCTGATACTTTTGCAAATGAAACTTGTGATAGTGAAATTAGTGTTATAAATAGGATTAATTGGATAAATATTTTTTTCATGATGTTTTATTTTTATTTTTATATTACCATTTTACCATATTTTATATCATTTATCAAGCATTTAGTGTAAATAAAGAATTATATACATTGTTGATATAAAATAATTTTTTTCTAATTTGTCCAAAGATTACTTGCAAAACACACTTCACTAAACATAAAACATCATTATCTTATCTTAGAAATAAAATAACTCTACAATAATTATGGTATACAGACCAAGACCACCAAAAAAATGATTTTTTTCGTATATTATGCCTTTTTTACTTATAATTATCATTTTTATTTGATGAATATATGCTTTTAAACAACTTCTATTTAAAGATAACAATAATAGCTCACATTTCAATGATTCCTACGCTATATTAGCAACTGAAAAATGATCTACAGAAGTTATGCTAGCTTGAACAAGCGATTGGAAAACAGCACCGGTTAAAATGAAGCTATTTAAATGAGACTCTGTTAAGACATATAAAAAAGAAATTAAAATTGATCTTCCTAATAATATTGAAATATATATAGACAAAAACTCTTCATTAATTTTAAACAAAATTGAAGCTAATAATTCTTACAGGGATATCGAAATCTCTCTAATTAGTTGAAGAATATGGGTAAAAGCACAAAGAATGATAAATCCTAAATCCAAGCTAGCAGTAAACTCAATGGATTTATTAATAACAACAAGATGATGAATTTTTTCTATTGAACCCAATACAGTTCGTGCAATCGAAGGAGAAAGCCTAATTGACATTATTGATAATGATAAGATAATATGACATGTAAATATATGAGTTTGACAAGAGCTAATGTTACGCGAATGAGAAATATCACGAGTAAAAATATGACAATTACCAGAAATAACAGCCTTGTCAGACGAATTTAAAATATCACCTTGGTATAAAACCAATTACTGAATTTATAAATCTACTAAAGAAGATGAGAATGTAATAAATGCCATAAAAGAAGAATGAGCAAACGATACAGTTAGCTGAAATTTAGCAACAAACATTGATGTAATTAAAGTAGAAAATGTTATTAGCGAGAAATCATTAACAGGAGAAAGTGAAAAAGAAAATGACACACAAGCATTGCCTGAAAATAATTCTACCTGAGAATCAAAGCAATCAACAAAAGAAGAATCAAATGTAGAAGTAACTTGAGAACTAACAATAGACATTGAGAATACTGAAATTCAATTAAAGAAAGACCAAATGTTTAGTATTGAATGAAAAACCTCATCAAATGCAGCATTTGTATTAGTAAATTGATATAAACTAAAGAAATTCAAAAAATGAGACAATATTTATAAATACAATGCTATGATAAACTGGTGAAATTTAATAATCTGAGAAAACATTATTAAAATTGAAACCTTAGACAGTAGATCTATAAAAATAGAAGAAAAACAAATTACACTTACTATTAGTGAAATGGTTAACGATGAATTAATTGAAGAAAATGACGCAATAAATGAAGAGGAAGTTTTAGTACCAAAAAGAACAACAACATTACAAATAACTTCTCCAAAAGAATGAGAAATTTTGTCTGATAGTATCGTTGAAATTAAATGAATTGCACCCGAGTGAGCAGTGGCTATTTTTTTTTGAGAATATAAATTAAGTAAATTCAAAACATGAGATAGTGAATTTGTATATAGAGCATCATGAGATTATTGAAATCTTAAAAGATGAAAAAAAAATTCATATCTAATTAAGGCAATTGATGAAGACTGAAATGTAATTGAATCTGTAAATTTCTCTTTCTTCTCAGAAGAAAAATAATTAGCTTATGTCATCTGATAAAATAAAATCTTTTGCAAAGGTAAACCTTGACCTTAAAATATTGAAAGTTAGAAGTGATTGATATCATGATATACAATCATTATTTCATAAAATTACACTATATGACGAATTAGAATTTTCTGATAAATCTAATTGAATTGAAATAATAAGTAGCTGACAGTTTAGAAAAATCCCAACTAATAGTCTTAATACATGCTTTAAAGCTGCAAACATATTACGATCCAATTTCTGAATCCAACGATGAATTTGTATTAATATCAATAAAAACATTCCTATTCAAGCATGATTGTGATGATGAAGTAGTGATGCTGCTAGTGTTTTAAAATATTTAAATTCCCATTGGGATATTAATTTATCTGGAAAAGAGTTAGTTAAAATATGAAAACTGATATGAGCAGATGTTCCATTTTTTCTTTCTAGAAAAAATTCTGCAAATGTTGAATGAATAGGGGATTTAATAAAATATAAAAAATCCATTTATTCTTGAAAATACATATCCCTCTTTAAGCCAAGATACATCAATATATCTAGCAAATGGGCTTATCAAAATCTTGATAAGAATATTATTTGAGATAAATCAGTTGTTAATTGATTTGAAAGCACAATGTTTAAACTTTTTCCAGATCTAAAGTATATAAAATATACATTTGAAAAGTCCTGAGCAACTCAAGCAAACATGACATGATCATGATCGTGTATTTTTTGAATATTTTTGGATAAAAAAATGGCAGAAACAGCAGTAAAAACTGTAAATTTAGAATGATGGAATTGAGTATATAAATTCTTATAATTTTAATCTCTTATATGTTTCATTTTATATGTTTCCAATTGAGCTAAGACTTTTGATTCTGCTAAATCAATTGATTCTTCAATGGATTGTCAAAGAGTAGTTGTTGTTAAAACTTGTTTTGGTAAATGAACTACAATATGACATGATATATTATGATGTTTGTCTTTAGCCTTTATGCATTCAAAATTCACTTTCATAATAGTGTTTACATCTTTCATTACTCTTCACATTGAACAAATTTTATCTAATTTTTTTTCAATATAATCATTTTGATATTCACTTATCTCTAGATTTTTATTGTGTATTTCAACTTTCATAATTTATAATTAATTTTTTATAAAGATTATAGACAAATATTACTAAATGTAAAATATTATTTATGAAATTTGTCATGAACTTCTTTAAGTCTTTTATTGGTAACATGTGTATAAATTTGTGTACTTGTTATTGAGCTGTGTCCAAGCATTTCTTGAACATCCCTGATTCCTGCTCAATTACTTAGAAGTCATGTAGCAAATGAGTGTCTTAAAGTATGAGGAGTAACTTTTTTTAGTATTCAGGATCTCAATCGGTACTTTTCTACAATTCTTTCTATAGCATCTCTTTTAAGTCTTAATCTTTCTCATTCCAATATTGAAACATTACGTCACCTATTAGAGGCAGACAAAAATAATGGTTCAAAATTATCTACTCTGGTTTTTAGATATTGTCTTATATGCTTAACTGACTGGTCTGATAAAAAAACAATTCTAAGTTTATTTCATTTTCATCTAATTGAAAACTCTCTTGTATTAAGATTAACTTGCTTAATATCTAATCAACAAAGCTCAGAAACTCGAATTCAGGTTGAATACAAACAATGCATTATAGCCAAATCTCTAAATCAAGTCCTAGATTTTAAATCAACTGAATCCAATAGCTTATTCACCTCATCTGTGTGTAAAAACTCTACCTGTCTCGTTCATACTTTTGCTAGTTCAATTTTTTCTGGTGATAATGCTTCAATGTCGTTTTTGGCTAAATATTTCAGAAAACTTCTAATTGAAGTAAGGTAGTAATTCTGTGTTCTTATAGATAATCAATCTCAGAATCTACTTTGTTTTCTGTGTAAAAATAAATTAAATTCTTGAATCAAGTCAAACGAAATATCTTCAATATTTATATCTCAAATAAAATCTAAGAATACTCTTAAATACCTCGAATAATTATCAATAGTTTTAGGAGATTGATGCTTTGTAACCTCAATATAATTTAAAAACCTATGTATTGATTGCTTTAAATTCATATATTGCCTGTCTTAATTATTTTTTATTTTTATCAAGAAAGTTATTAATATTCCCCTCTAACTCCTTAACCATCAGACTTGCAACCTTAATTCACATAGGGATATAGAAATTTTTTGCATCAGAAATTTTTGTATCAATTGAATCTTGCTTCAAACTACTTAGATCTTCTGTATTATGTATCATATCTGCAATTTTGATGCGTCTTAACTTTCTTCTAGCAAAAGATAATCTAGTTTTGTATAATTGATCATTTGTTAAAACAATGCCATTTTGATCAACAACTTTTCATACAGATGCAATTGTATCATTTCTTATAGTATTTTTTGATAGAATATAAACTCAGTTAGCAATTTCATATCAAAACCTATCTTTTATTTCTCATGTTATTAATTCAGTATCTTCTACAACATCATGCAAGAGTGCTATGCATTGAGTAATATAATCTCAGTATCAATATTTAATTAATATATCACAAACCTTAATTGGGTGCGTGCAATAAGGTAAATTGTTTCATTTTCTATATTGTCACTTATGAAAATGTTTACAATATATTCTTGCTAATTGTACTAACTGTGTATTATTCATAAATTTACAAATTAATAATAATGAAATTAATAAAATAGTTAAAATATATGAAACTTATCAATACTATTTGAATATTTGTATTTTAACCAACAAATTCTTTATGAATATTGTTAATATTATTATAAATTATATAATAAAAATGATAAATAATGTAAACTTATTTATTTACTTCTTATTAAAAAAACATATAATATAATTCATGTCTTTACCATTAGTAGCAATTATTTGAAGGTCAAACGTGTGAAAATCTAGCCTGTTTAACAGAATATGTAATAATCGCATGTCAATTGTTAGCAATATATCTTGAACTACAAGAGATAGGATTTATACAAAAATTAAAGATAATAATTCAATTCCATTTTTATTGGTAGATACTTGATGACTAGACTTTAGTAAGGATTCTTTATTAGAAGAAAATACAAAGTTACAAGCTAATATAGCGATTAACGATGCTCAATTAGTGATATTTTTAATTGAATCTAAAACATGAATTACCAGAGAAGAATTAGACATAGTAAAAATATTAAGAAAAAAAGGCAAAACAAACGTTATCATAGCAATTTCAAAATGTGATAACTCAAATCAAGTTGATCAATGAGAATATTATAAACTTTGATTTTGAAAACCTATTTTAATATCATCATTTCATAATAAGTGATTCTGAGAACTTAAAAGATTAATTGAAAGCTCCCTTAAAGAGATTTGATATAGCAAAAATGATTTTATTGAAGAAAGAGATAGCAAGTGAAATATTTCTATCGTTGGACGCCCTAATGTTTGAAAATCAAGTCTTATAAATTCTCTTCTTAACGAGGAGCAATTGATTGTATCAGACATACCATGAACAACAAGAGATAGTACGGATACAGAAATTAAATTTAATTGAGATATTTATAATCTCATTGACACCGCTTGAATAAGAAGATCTGGGAAAATTGAAAAGTGAATTGAAAAATATTCATTATTAAGAACAATTAGTTCTTTAGAGAGATCAAGTGTAACTTGTTTATTAATAGATGCTAAAGAATGACTAACATCTCAAGACCAAAAAGTAATTCAACTTATATTAGAAAATCACAACTGACTAATTTTGATAGTAAATAAATGGGATTTGGAAGAAAAATGAGAAGAATCTAAAAATTTATTTATCAATGAGCTCAGAAAAAAATTACCATTTATACCCTGGGCACCTGTTTTATTTATGTCTGCTAAAACAAAAAAGGGGATTATAAAAATATTTCCAATAATTAATAAAATTATAGAGGAAAGAGCTAAAAAAATAACAACTTGAAAATTAAACACATTTGTCCAAAAAATAATAAGCAAGCACCAGCCTAGTTGAACAAAAAGAGTAAAACCGAAAATATTTTATATAACCCAAATATGAGTAAACCCACCTCATTTCAAAATATTTGTAAATAAAAAAGAATATTTTCATTTTTCATACTTAAGATATATTGAAAATAAAATAAGAGAAGTTTTTTGATTTTGATGAACTACAATAAAAATAGATTTCTGAGATCGGAAGTCGATTTATAATAAAAATTAGAATAAAAATTTTATATTTAATTTGATAATCTTTTTATAATAAATATATTAATTGATATTGAATTTAATAAAAAGTGAAATAATCATTGAGTATCTAATTATAATAATTTAACTATCAATATCTTCCAAGCGTTTTAAAAGATCCTCTTCGACTTTTTTTTCATTTAATTCTTCCTCACTTTCTGCAGATAATCTAGCCCTCCTTTTTGCAGAACTTTCTTCTAATTTAATCTTAGCAATGGCATCAGTTTCTGCTTGTTCAACCTTTTCTTCATACTGTTTATCAATCTTTTTTAGCTCATCTCTTTCGTCTGATAAAATTTTCTTAAGGTTTTCTAATTGATCATCAGTCATGGTGTCTAATGCCTCAATCCAATATTGTTTTTGCTGCTTTGTTTCTATTGTAACACTTTGTATTATTAGATATATTAAATCATTAAATCTTTCTTTAGATTTATCAGATATTATAAAATCAGTTAAATTATATTGCATACACTAAAGAATTTTTAATACTTTATATGTTATATTTCATCTAGGCGCAGCAACTTTCGCCAAGTCTCACTTTTCAAGTCACATAAGTGCCATTCAAAGAGGAGATTCATTTGAAATTCTTCATTCAAATGGCTCTGCTTCTGTTGTTCAGACTATTGTAAATATATCAATACAAGTAGTTCAACTTCTTTCAACTTCTATCTTAGATCAAATGCTTATTTTACTTGCATGAGTATCTGCTATAATTTTTGCATTCTTTATCTTTTTTTCAAGTTCAATTATTCTTCATTCTACGAATGCTTGTTCATTTTTTGCATCTTCATATTCAGAATTTTCAGACAAATCTCAAAATGAAATTGCTTCTTTTAATCTTTCTGAAACTTCTTTCCTTTTTACTTTTATTAAATGTTCAAGTTCTTGCTTTAATTTTTCAAATCACTGTTTCGTAAGCAAGGTAACTCACAAATCTCAAGCATTAAACATAGCAGGCTTATTGTCTTTTTTTACAGCTTTTTTCTTTACTGCAGAAGATTTTTTAGCTTTAACAATCTTCTCTTCTTTATTTGAAGTAGTTTTTTTTGCTTTTACTTTTTTTTCATCTTTAACTTTTTTTATTGCCATAGTTGTATGTTAATTATTATTTAATTTTAACTGACGTCGGGTGATCTTTTAATTTTTGAAGAACTTTTGCTTCAATTTGTCTAATTCTTTCTCTAGTAACTCAAAACTCTTTTCATACTTCTTCAAGGGTATGTGATACTCAATTATTTAATCAAAATCGCATCTCAATAATTTTTTTCTCTCTATCTGAAAGATATTGAAGCATTGAATGAATATTTTCTTTCAAAATCAATTTTGAAGTTTGATCAAATGGTGATTGTGAATCTCTATCCTCCACAAAATCTCACAATTTAGAATCTTCCTCTGATCACACTGGAGCCTCTAGTGATACAATATCTTGAGATATTCTTAAGATATGCTGTACCTTCTTAATATCCATATCCATTTCAGCAGCAATTTCTTCATCTAAAGGCTCACGTCAAAGTTCTTGCATTAATCGTCTTTTTGTATGAGTAACCTTATTTATGGTCTCAACCATATGAACAGGTATTCTAATAGTTCTAGCCTGGTCTGCAATTGCCCTAGTAACTGCCTGTCTTATCCACCAAGTTGCGTAAGTAGAAAATTTAAATCACTTATCAGGATCAAATTTTTCTACAGCTCTAAATAGTCAAATATTTCATTCTTGTAATATATCTAAAAAAGACAAGCTTCTTCATATGTATTTTTTTCAAATAGAAACAACAAGTCTCAAATTAGCCTCAGCCAAATGCTGCTTTGCTGACATGTCTCATTTTCTGATCCTTTTAGCTATATCAATTTCTTGTTGCGATGTAAGTAAATCTACTCTTCAAATTTCAGAAAGATACATCCTAACTGAATCATTTGAAATTTCTGATAAATCAATCTTCTTCATTACAGGCTCTTCTTCTTCCTCAGTTTCTTCATCTCATTCTCAGCTTGTTTCTTCTTTTTCAATTTGGGCAATTTCTTCATCAGTTGGTCACTCATCAGCTTTTTCTTCTTCGGATTCTTCCGATTGGCTTTGCTCATCTAATTTTTTATCATCAGCCTTTTTTTGCTGTTCTTTTTCTAACTCCTCTTTTTCTTTTAATAATTTTGATTTTTTCTTTTTCTTAGTTTTTCTTCATCGTCAATACAAAGCTTTCATATGATCATCTGTCGTCATAGAAAAAGCCTCTTTTGAACTTACAATCTTTATTCAAAAATTTTTAAATATTTGAATGGCTTCGTCTAGGAGCTCAACATCATCTTCAATAATTTCAAGAGTATTTGCAAGTTCTTGCTCAGTAATAAATCCTTGACTTCTTCATTTTTCAATTAGATCTAATATCGACTGTGGCAATCTTTCCATAACACCTTTAGGTGGTGGCTTAATGAAACTTCAGGTTTTTTTTGACATTTTAATTTATACTTAATAACTTACTTTTTAATTTAATAATTTCTTGATATTTATTTGTTAAAATATCCTGCTGATGATCTTTTGTTTCTCTAATTTTATTTAAAAGCAATGCTTCTTTTTTTAATATATTCTTTAAATTTATATTTCTTATAAGTGTTTTGATTTCTTTAACTAACTTCTTTTCGTTAGACTTTTCATTAATATTTTGAGCATAGAAAGCATAGCTCAAAACCTCTTTGTTTTCATCGAAGCTCAAACTTTTTATAAAATCTTGACTATTGTATTTATTTGATATGTATTTGTAAACTTTTTTTAAAATATTGCTACTTGAAATTGATATAATTAAATGATCTTTGATTATATGAGAATAATTTTCAAAACTAATATACATTCAAACTAAATACTGCTGCTGATCTATCTGCTGCTTTTTGATGGTATTTGTTTCGCTTTTTTTACTTATGTTTTTTTTGTGTTTTTTAAATTTTTCAAAATCTAAAATTAAACTTTTTTCTTCAATATTTAGTAATTGTGATAATACTTTCAAATACTCCTGTTTTTCCAAATTATTATCAATTTGAATAATCGTTTCAAATATTTCATATTCAATATATTTTTTTCATTCTATGCTGGATAATTTATCCGACGAAATACTGGAAAAAATAAAATCTACAATAGAAACTGGTTTTGACAAAGAATTTAAGAATCATTGTTTATCATTAAGCAAACACTCATCTGGGTCTTTTCAATTTGTTAATTTAATAAAACTGATATTTACATCTATATTTACACACAATTTAATAGCTCTTTTTGCAGCATCTAATCAGGCATTATCTCAATCAAAGCAAAAATATATATTTGGAGAATATCTTTTTAAAATCTTTATTTGTTTTTCAGTAAATGCTGTTCAGCTTGAAGCAACTGTATTTCTTATTCAAGCTTTAAAACAAGCAATTACATCCATATATCATTCAACAACTAAGCTAAATTTTTTATTCTTAATTGAATCTTTTGCCAAATCAATTCTATACAAAGTATTGGATTTATCATAAATTGTAGAATCTGGAGAATTTAAATACTTAGCTACTCCAGTCTCTCATGAAAATACTCTAGCACCAAATCAAATTACACTATTTGATCATTCAACTCAAATTCAAGAACATATCGGAAATACTATTCTTCAATTGAAGCGATCATAAATATCACTTCATGAAAAATCACTTGTTGAAAGAACTCAGCAAGACAAAATAGATTCCTTATCAAATCATATCTTTAACAAGTGAGAATATAATAAATTTACATCTCTTGGTGAATATCAAATACTAAATTGTTTGATTTGCTCTTCTAATATACCTCTATTGCTTAAATAAAATAATGCTTTTTCATTCTTTTTTAGCTGGTCTGAATAAAATCTTGAAATTTCAGAAAGAATATTGACCTTAGAATCCTTCTCTTCTTTTGAACTAAAATTAGCTATATCAACTTCAACTCATACTCTACTTGATAATATTTGTAAAGATTCTTTAAAGTCTAAATTTTCTGTATATTCTAAAAAATTAAATATGTCTCATCATTTCTGGCATCAAAAACACCAACACATCTCTTTTTCAGGATTAACTATAAAGCTTGGAGTTTTTTCTTGATGCCAGGGGCAAAGTCATTTAAAGCTTCTTCATGCTTTTCTAAGTGTTACATATTCTCATACCAATTCTTCAATTGAAAGACGTGACTTAATCTCTAATATCTGATCCATTTATTCTTTTATAAGCTTATAAAATTGTACTAATAATACAAAAATTAGTGAAAGTGGAAGAAAAAATATTGTAAGTATAATGCAAACCCAAATAGGAACAATTTTATGCTTATTGGTAATAATAAACATTAGGTAAGAAATGTCCTTAGATAATACATTTACAAAAGCAAAAAATAGGAAGATAAATACAAAAATTATCCAAAACAGAATTCAAATAAAAAAGCTTAAAAAGGATGGAAATGTTCACTTTTTATAGTTAGAATATCTAGGAAACTCATGCCATCATTGATAATTTGAAACATTCATGTCAGAATAATATAAAATAACCTTTAGAAAGTCAAAACTTAGATATCTTTATGTATTACATTGAAGTCATTTTATCGAAATATTATTATTATTGCCCAAATAGTGTATATTATAAAATTACAGATCTAAAATTATTATGAGTAAACAAAAAAGATGATTTAATTTGAAGGATCTGAAATGTTAGTTTTTGAAAAGACAAGATCAGAGGACTTATTGTAGATGTTTCAGATAAAATATCAGATTGATTAGTAGATAAGAAAATAAAAGAAATTAACAATCTATTGCCATTAGAATTTTGATTAAGCAAAACTGAGATATGATTTATATATACTATATCAAATTACTATTTTTCTAATCTTTCACAGACAATTTGATTATTTTTGCCTCAAAAAATATTCAATCCCAGTAAGCGAGATATTGATAAATATTCTGAAGATTTATGAATTTGTAATAATAAAATAAATATTAATAAGTCATGACTTCATAAGTTAAATGAAAAACAAAATGAAATTTATCAACAATGTCTAATCCATAATAAAATTTTAATAAAATGAATAACCTGATCTTGAAAAACTGAAATATACAAACATTTAATTGTAGATCAAATAAATAATTGAAAACAGGCTATTGTTACAGTTCCAGAAATATCACTAACTCCTCAGCTTCTTAATTATTTTGAAAAAACATTTCCCAAAGAGATTCTTTGAGTTGTACACTCAAAAATTACTGCTGCTGCAAAAGCAAAAATTTGGCACTGAGTTAAACTCAATAAAATTAAATTGATAATTTGATCAAGATCGTCTTTATTTATGCCTTTTTATAATTTGTGAATCATTTGTATAGATGAAGAACACGAATGGACATATAAGAATGAAAAATCGCCAAGATACAGATTATTAAAATGTGCAGAAATAATAAGCGAAAACTTGAAAGCAAAGTTAGTTCTCTGAACCGCTACGCCTGATTTTTGAAATTTATATAATTTTGAAGAATCTGACCAATCGGTCGTACTTACAATAAATCAAAGAGTAAATAAAAAGAAATTACCAGATATTGAGCTAGTTGATATGAAAGAAGAATTAATAAAAAAGAATTTAAGCCCGATATCAGAAAGGCTCTCTTATGAAATTTCACAAACAATTAAAAAATGAGAGCAAACAATCCTTTTTTTAAATCAAAGAGGTCACAGTAGCTCTATAGTGTGCAAAACTTGTTGATCTGCATTAATGTGCGATACTTGTGACAGCTCACTTACTTATCATTATCCAAATAATAATAATCAAAAACTTTTATGCCACTATTGTGGTAGAATTAAAAAAATAGCTTCGAACTGTCCTAAGTGTAATTCAACTGACATGAAAACAATTTGAATGTGAACTCAAAAAATTGAAAAAGAAATTAGGAAACTGTTTCCGACAGCTAAAATAACAAGAGCAGATTCAGATACTATTAAATCAAAAGATGACCTTAATGAGCTTTATTCTAAATTAAGCAATTGAGAAATTGACATATTAATATGAACACAAATGATTGCAAAGTGACTTGACATAGACAAGCTTACACTTGTCTGAGTTGTACTTGCAGATACAGTATTACATATTCCTGATTATAAATCATCAGAAAGAACTTTTTCACTTTTAGTTCAGGTAGCATGAAGATCATGAAGAAGAGAAAAAAAATCAAAAGTTCTTATTCAAACGTTTGATCCATCGCATCCAGCAATAATTCACGCATCTTCATATAATTATCGTTGATTATACGAAGATGAAATAGAAGCTAGAAGGCAATGTAATTTTCCTCCATTTGTAGATGTTTTGAAACTTACATTTAAAAGCCCAGATAAGTCAATTTTACAGAATCGAGTAAATACTACACTAAATCACTTAAAGCATGTTAAACAAGTAAATGAACTTAAATGGCTCATAACAAATGCACCAGCATATATACCCAAAATAAATAATAATTATATATGGAACATTGTAATAAGATGAAACATTAATGATTTTCAGGAAATTGTAGATAAACACATATTAAAAGATTGGATTATTGATAGAGATCCTAATATGATTAGTTAATTTAATCTAATTACTCTTCAAATCTTTTTATTTCTTAATCAGTAAAACATGTAAGAAGCTGACTTTAAATTTAAATCTGCTTGCTCGATTCTAAAGTTTTCATCATCTACATCATCTCATGAATCATCATTATTAAGTAACAATCTTGCAACATTTCTATCCAAATCATGATGTATATAAATTCATACAACTGCTTTATATATTCAATTTTCTTTTATTAAATTAATTGTATGAAATCTTTTGCTAATAGTGTTAGAAGATGAACTTGAATCAAAATTTGTAAAATAAACACTGTTTCAATATCTATTTGTTAGCTTAATAGCGAGTTTTTCCTCATTTTTTTTAACCTTTGTTACATTGTATTTTCAATCAGCTCTATAACTGATTCTATCATTATAACTCTTGATGTTTTCAGTTAACAGTGATCCTTTTAAGCTGATAGTAAATTGAAGATATTTTGCATATTCAAATGTTTGAACATCCCAATTTACTTTTGAAACATTTCATCATATTTCTCAATAAACGCTTTGAGTAAATAGTAATAATAATATAAAATGTAATATTGCCTTTATCACTTATACAAATTAGCTTGATTTTATCATATAAAAGGTACACAATAAGAAGAAAATAATCAAGTTTAAGCTTATGAAAAAAAAATACAAGATTGCAACCGTGTGATCGCACACCGCACTTCAAATACTTAAATGAGCTAAGGATGAGTGATTTGAGACAATATGTATAACTCCTCCAAAGAGAACTAAAATGTATGCTTCTTTCTGAATTGCAGATAAAATATATAAAATTAAAGATTGGTGAGATTTTGATGAAATTGAAAAACTTCTAATTAAAGAAAATGCAATTTTAATTCCTCATGCCTCTATGGTTGAATACTTATGAATAGAAAAAGTATTAAAATTAAAATGCCTACATTACTGAACTAAAGAAATATTAGAATTAGAACAAGATAGAGACAAGCAAAGAAATTGGCTTGTTTGAGCTTGAATAAAGACACCGCTTAAATTTGATAAACCTGAAGAAATCGATAGACTAAGTATTGTTAAATTTCACTGAGCAAAATGATGACACTGATATTTTTTAACAAGTTCTTATTGAGAATTTGTTCAAAAAATGGAAAAACATAATGAAACAAAATATGCCATTCAAGAATATGTTATTGGAGTTCCTGTATATGCACATTACTTTTACGGAAGAAATAATAATTCTTTAGAAATAATGTCGTTTGATAAAAGATATGAAGCAAATGCAGACTCCATATGAAGAATTTCTGCCAAGGATCAGATTAATTCAGAAATCAATACATCATACACAATAGTGTGAAATATACCAATGGTAGTCCGCGAAAGCTTACTTCCTGTATTTTGGGAAATGTGAATGAATGTAATTAAAGAATCAAAAAAAATCTGTGCACCGAATTGACTTTATGGTCCCTTCTGCCTTGAATGTGTAGTTGATGCAAATTTAAAAATTAAAGTATTTGAAATATCAGCAAGGATTGTTGCCTGAACCAATCCATTTATTGACTGAAGTCCATATACCAAACTTAAATATAAAGAATCAATGTCTACATGAAGAAGAATAGCTAGAGACATTAAAGAAATGATAGAATCTTGAAAAGATATAGAAAAGCTGCTTTCTTAAATTATTTCTCAAAAAAAAGTAAACATTCTTCATCAGATTCGTAAGTTTCTATAATTGAAGAAAGTCAAATTGCATCAATAATTTCAAAAATATCTTCATTTGGACTTGAAAATACAAAATGTTTTCAAGCTTTTTTAAACTCTGATATTTTTCAAGCAAACCATCAGATAACAATAGAGTTTATATAAGATAAATCTTTAATATTTATAATTAAATTTCTAACCTCTTGATTGTTTAAAATTGGATCAATGATAGATTTTAGTTCCTCAATATTATTATCATCAACTTCTCATGATAGTTTAACAATCTTTACTCAAGATTTTTCCGTAATATTGCTTGTAAAAGTTGACATAGAATAAACAAATTATATATAAATAGTATTTTAATTTTTTATGAAATCAAGTAATATCTTATTAATATTAAATAAATAACTAAAAAAGGAATTTTTCCCTTAATAAATGTTATTTAATGATTTAATATAAAGCTATAAGATATACTTATTTAAATATAAATTTGAAAATAAATAATATAAAGTCATGTAAGCAAATTGCAATTGTTTGATACTGAATAGAATGAAAAGCAAATTATAAATTCTTGCAGGATATTAATTTCTTGTGAAATATTGAGATATTTAAAAACGATAGAAATTTAAGAAATTTAAAAAAATTTGATTTAATTATAAAAAGCCCATGAATTTCAAAGCATAAAAACATCGAAATTCTCAAGCTTCAAAAATTGTGAAGAATTAGTAGTTCTACTGATATATTTTTAAATAACGCAAAGTGAAAATTTATAGCAATAACTTGAACAAAGTGAAAATCAACATGTTCAAGTATTTTATATAGTATTTTAAAATCAAAATATTGAGATAATATTAAATTGATTTGAAATATTTGACATCCTGCAATAAGTGAGATCTTATCAAGTAATACAAATGACATTTTTGTATTTGAATTATCATCTTATCAAATAGAAGATTTAAAATGAAAATACTTTGATCTAGGGCTGCTAATAAATATTTTCCCAGATCATCTTGATTATCATTTGTGATTTGATAATTATAAAAAAGCTAAGAAAAATATTTTCAACATTTCAAAAAAAGTTATTTACAAAAATAAGGGAAATTTCCTAAATAAAGAAAATAATAAAGATAGAGCTATTGAAGTAAATCAAATTGATAAAACTAAGATAAAAGCAAAAGGGGATCACAATATTTCAAATATGCAATTTGCAATTATAGCAGCTAAGAGCTTTTGAATAGACCTCAATCAATGCCTTAAAGTAATTTATGATTTTAAACCGCTTAAATATAGGCTAGAAGAAATTGATATTTGAAATAAAATATGGGTGAACGATTCAATTTCAACAACTCCTGAATCAACACTAGCATGAATAAAAGTCTATGAAGATGTTCTTGAATGAATTATTTTGTGATGAAAAGATAGGTGATATGATTTTAATAATCTTATAGATTATTTGAGTAGTTTAGACACACTTAAAGCAATAGTACTTTTGCCGGAGAACAACAAAAAAATACTTAATATTATCAACAAAGTTTTTAAAAGAAAAATTGACATTTTTGAATCATCAAATATGAAAGATATTATCGAATTTTTAGATACAAAATGTTGAATAAAATCCGCTATATTACTATCCACTGCATCACCTAGTTACAATCTCTATGAAAATTATATTAAACAATGAGAAGATTTTATAAAAAATATAAAAATTCATTTTAATTTATTAAAAAATGTATAATATATAATTATAAAATGATCTCATGGATAAAGGGCATAAAATTACATTATTAGAAAAAATTTTTAGTTTCACCAATAAAACCAGAAGGAGACTAATAAAAGATTTTCTCTGAGATGAGTTTGAAACAATTAATTGATTCATAGAGCAACATCCAATCATAATTTTTAAAAATACTGTAATACCAATTCTTATAATTATATTATTGATGTTTGTATTTTTCAGTTATTTCATTTTTATTAAACCAATAATCCTATGATTAGCTAATATTCAAATAGCTGCAATGGCTCAATACCTTGTTTACTTTTTATCCTTTTTATGAATATATGTGCTATTTAAGTGCTTAAAATTAATTTATAATAGTTATGTTGATTTTCGAAATGACTTTATAATTTCATTTGAAAACTGAATTTATATAAGTGACAAAAATTGAGTATTTCATCATTCTCAGACTAAAATACCATTTGATAGTATTCATACTGTTAAAGCTATAGAGAAACATATGATGGATGCTGTTTTATGATCATGAACATTGCATATTAAAACTACTTGAGACCTAGAAGATATAGAATTTATTTTTTGCAAAAATATTAAGAAACAAGCAACAAAATTGAAAGACTTACATGCAAAGTATTTGATGAAAAATGATGTAAGATGAGCAATTAGTAATCAAAAAAAATAAATAAATATTTATACAAATGTTATTTTACAATAAATTTTTAATACTACTTATTATTGTGCTAAGTTTAACTTGAATAAATACAAGTGCTATTGAATATGTTCCTGCAATAATTGATGTAACCGAGTGACAAATAACAATTTGAGCTCCAAAAACTATAACATTTCCACCAATCACTACTCAGGCATCAATACAATACATAGAAACTACAACTCTTTCATGAGAATATTTATGGGTGGAAGATCTTAAATCAAGTAGCCCTGGTTACTATGCACAAGTTTCGATCAGTGATTTTAGTTCAACATGATGAAATGTAATAAACAAATCAAATGTTCAAATAACAACAACATGATGAATAACTACTCTTAATTGACAATCAAATACTTGAATATACATTCCAAGTGCCATTGAGCTTTGATTTCAAAGTCTTGAAAAGCCTCTTATTTTAATCAGAAGATCTACTAATTCAAATTGAGATGTATGAAAATATTGAATAAATCCAATTATAAAAATAACAATTCCAGCTATGCAAGCTGCGTGATTATACAGCGCAAATCTTACATATACATTAATAGAATATTAATAATAATATTATGAAAATATGATTAATATGATTTTGAAGAATGTGAAAAATCATAAAACAAGTTGCTTTAGATAGAGGACATGAAATAAGTGTGATATCAGATACATGAAATGAAATATCTGACAAAGCTGAAGTTTATATTGATTTTTCTAATGCAAAATGAGTTCTTGAAAATTCTAAGAAGCTTTGCAAGCTTTGATTACCATCTATTATATGAACAACTTGATGGTATGATCAAATAGAAGATGTAAAAAAACTATTCACTAATTCTTGAAATACATGTATTTGGTCTGGTAATTTTTCACTTTGAGTAAACTTACTTTTTTCTATAGTGAAAGATGCAAGTAAGAAAATTGATAAATTTAACAAAGATTATGATGTAATGGTACATGAATATCATCATAAAAATAAAATAGATTCTCCATGATGAACTGCAATACAGATATGAAATTTTATTTTAGACAATTCTTCTGTAAAAGATAAAATAGTAACAGAAAAATTAGATAGAAAAATTGAAGAAAATGAATTGCATGTTTCTTCAACAAGGGGAGGTGATATACCATGAATCCACAATGTTACATTTGATAGTAAATTTGATAGTATTAATATTTGCCATAATGCTAGATCACGCGAATGATTTGCATTATGATCTGTAATAGCTGCTGAAAATATAAAGAAAATCGATCCTTGATTTTACAACTTTCCTGATATATTTAATAATCTCTTTTAAAATAAAAAAATAATAATAAAATACATGTATATTTTTGATAAATTATAATATAAAAAAATGACAAATAAAATATTCAAATGAACATATACAGCAATAGTTACACCATTTGATTCTAATGACAAAATTGATTTTAAGTCTTTTGAAAAACTTGTAGAACTGCAAATAAAATGAAATGTTAGTTGAATTGTATTTGTTTGAACAACCGGTGAAAGCCCAACACTTTCAAAAGAGGAACATATTGAAATTTTAAATTGGTCTGTAAAAGCTGTAAAATGAAGATGTCAAGTTATTGCTTGAACATGATCAAATTCAACCAAAGAGGCCATTTATTATTCTAAAATGGCAGAAAAGGCTTGAGCAGATTGAATAATGCTTGTTAATCCATATTATAATAAACCATCGCAACAATGACTATATTTGCATTTTAGTACAATTGCCTCAGAAGTAAATTTACCAATTATAATTTATAATATTAAATGAAGGACAGCAATAAACGTAGAAACATCAACTCTTTTACGTCTTTCTAAAATTAAAAATATTGTTGCTGTAAAAGAAGCTAGTTGAAATATATCACAAATGATGGATGTCATAAATCAAAGTCCACAAAATTTTAGCTGTTTATCCTGAGATGATGAATTAACACTTCCACTTATCGCTGCCTGAGGGGATTGAGTAATATCTGTTGCATCGAACTATCTTCCAGCAAAAGTGTCTGAATTTGTAAACAGCTGTTTATCTTGAGATTTTATTCAATGAAGAAAGCATCATTATGAACTTTTGAAAATTTTAAGAGACTCTTTCTTGGAAACAAACCCAATTCCAGCAAAGGAAATCTTATGATTACTGTGATTAATTGAAGCAAATTTAAGATTGCCTTTATGTAGAGCTTCGAATAATACAATGGAAAAATTGAAATTAACAGTTGAGGAAATTAAAGCTTTATAAGATATAATCCTATCTTAGTACAACCTCAACTTGAGATGTAGATTGAATATCTTGAAAATATGCAGCAGCTCATATCATAGCAGCATTGTCAGTACAATATTCTATTTTTTTTGGATATAATATATCTAAATCAGATCTTTCATTCGTAAGCTCTCTGAGCCTACTATTTGCGCTAACTCATCAGCTCAAATGAATCTGTTTAGCTCAATATTTAATAGAAGCATTTACAAGTTTTTCAGTTAAAATATCACAAATCGCTTCCTGCAATCAGCTAGCGAAATCATTTCTTAAATTGTCTGTCATGTTTTCATATTTTCTAGTTTCATATAAGAATGCAGTTTTTAATCCTGAAAATGAGAAATTATAATCTCATGAACTTTTCATAGCTCTTGGAAAGATAAAACGCTTTTTATCTCAATTAAGTGCTAAATTCGAAACAATTGATCAAGATGGATATGGTAAACCCAATAATCTTCAACATTTATCAAAAGCTTCACCAGCACTATCATCTAATGTCTCTCAAATAAGAATTAATTCGTTAATATTCTTCCAAAGATAAATCTCATTATGTCATCAGCTTGCGGTTAAAACAATTGAAGGAAATTTGATATCATTAATAGATCTTTCAAGCAAATTTGCAAAAATATGTCCATTAATGTGATTAATTCAAAATAATGGTTTATTGTAAATCATAGACAATGTATTTGCCGTAGAAATTCAAACTAGTAAACTTCAAATTAATCACGGTCACTCAGTAACAGCAATTGCGTCAATATCTTCAAATCATACATCTGACTTTTGCCTAGCTAAATTCAAAACAGAAATCATATATTCATCTTGTGCCCTTGCAGCTATTTCTGGTATTACTCATCTGGTTTCCTGATGTAAATCGATAGAGGAAGCAGTTTCCATTGCAAGAATTTGTGTTCCGTTTTTTATAATTGCAACAGAAGTTTCATCACAAGAAGTTTCTATAGCTAATATAATATCTTTTTTTATATTCATTTTTCTAATTTATTCTCTTTCAAACACAATACACTTCAACCGATCTATCTCTACAAGCTTTTGGCTTGAAGACTTTTATATGAGGAAAAATTAATTTAGCCTCATCTAGAAAATCATTAAAATCTTCTCATTTAAATATTTTAAAAACTCAATATCATCAAGTTTTCAAATACTTTTTACAAAGCTCTAAAACACGTAAATTTAATTCAACACTCTTATACTGATCCACATCTTGAACTCATGATGTATTTGGAGCCATATCTGAGAGAATGATATCAAAACATTTAATATCCTCAACTTTTAAAATTTCGCACAAATCTTCTGAAAACACATCACACTCATAAAGCTTAACTCACTTAAGTTTATCAATTTTCTTTAAATCAACTCATATAATTCTTCATGTAGCTTCTAATATCTCCTTACTTACTTGCAACCATGATCAAGGAAATGCTCACAGGTCAAGTATAGATTGTCATTTTTTGATTATCTTAAATTTTTCTTGTATTTCTATGAGTTTATAAGCAGATCTTGCTCTGTACCCATCCTGCTTGGCCTTATAAAATAATTTATCATTTGGGGTAAAATGTTTCAAAAAAGATTAACTTAATAATACTCGATAAGTATAGCGAGAAATTAGATAATCGTAAGACGAAATTGAAATTATTAATTTTACTTTATAACAATTCAAAATTACTATAGAATTATAAATAACATTAAGATCAATTGATAACTGAAAACTTCATAAATAAATATAAAAAACTTCTAAAAAAGAGGGACTTTGAACTTTTTATAAAATACTGTGAGAAGCCACTTCGGAAATCAATAAGGGTAAATACACTTAAGATTAGTGTAAATGATTTTAAATCATTAGCCAAAAAGCAAAAATGGAAACTTGAACAAGTACCTTGGTGCAAACAATGATTTTGGATAGAAAGAATTGATAGAAGTATACCGCTCTGAAAATCATACCTACATATTTGATGATATTTTTATATACAAGAATCCTCATCCATGATACCTCCATGACTTCTAAATCCAAAACCATGAGATAAAGTTTTAGATATTTCAGCATCACCATGATCTAAAACAACTCAAATAGCTGCCCTAATGGAAAACAAATGAATTATAGTTGCTAATGAAATTGATCCAAAAAGACTTAAAACTATGAAATCAAATCTTGATAGATTGGGAGTTTCAAATTGCATAATCACTCAAAAAGATTGAATGACATTTTCTCAATATTTTCCGAATTATTTTGATAAAGTACTTGTTGATGCACCATGTACAGGTGAGGGGACAATCAGAAAAGATAAAAGTGCTTTAGATAATTGGAATGATAAGGCAGTGAAGAAACTTAGCAAATTACAAGAGAGATTGTTAATAGAAAGTTTTCATTCTTTAAAAGCTTGATGAGAATTAGTGTACTCTACATGCACACTATCACCTGAAGAAAATGAGTATGTGGTTAGTAAATTACTCAATAAATTTAAAAATGAATCTAAATTAATTCAAATTAAAAAAAAATGGACAACAAGCAAAAAGAATCAATTTTGATTAGAATGAGTATTGAGAGTTTGGCCACAGGATTATGACAGTGAGTGATTTTTTGTTGCAAAAGTTAAAAAACTTAAAGAAACGAAATCTGATTATTATTCAGATATAAAAGCTTGGAATAGAAAAAGTCCATTTAAAATAATTAAAAAAAATGTACAAAATCCATTATATTCTATGATAATTGATAAAAAAGCTAATATTAATAATATTTGGAAAAAGTGAGAAGAGATATGGCTAAGACCACAAGGATCTGAAGAAATATTATCAAAAATATGATCTGTAAATTCATGAGTTGTTATATGTACTGTAAATAAAAAATGAGAAATAGACTTTAATCATGAATGAGCACTAAATTTATTAAATCATTTAAAAATTGAATCGATAGAGTTGTCAAATGACCAATTATCAAAATATATTAAATGATATGACATTGAATACAATGATCAATGTAATAAGTTTAAATATATCATAATCAAATATAATTGATTGAATATCTGACTTTGAAAACTTATTTGATGAAAGATTAAAAATAAACTTCCTAAATATTTGATACAAAATTAAAATTAATTTGACTAAGAATAAATAATAAATAATTTTATCTAGAATAATCTCATATTTTGCTAAAAGAAAGAAGAATAGGCGATGGTACATTTCTAGTAAATTCTCCTTTTCGATTATCAGAAATTCCAGACAATGTTCTAATATGACCTAATAGTTGAATAATACTAAACTCAATAAAAAAGAACTTATTGAAAACACAATGAAATAATTGAATAGATATTATTTCTATACCTAAACCTTTTACTAGTAATTGAGTAGAACTAGATTGTTTTCCAGCTTCATTTATTAACTGAATTCAAACAGTAAAATGAGTAGATTATTTAACAAATTTACTTAATATTCAAGATTTAGTAAAAAAAATAAGATTTGAAATTGAATGAGTTAACTATCCAGAGCATATTAAGAATTATGTTAATGGACTTTCAATAGATACAGTATTGCAAAATCTCATACAAGTTTTTCAAATACCTCTAAAAAAATATAAGATAACAAATCCTATTGAAGTAATCACTAAATTGGTAGAAACTAAAAGTTTTCTTATATCAATACAAAATCAACATGCAGTATGCATTTTACTGAGCAACAAACTCTGAGCTGAAGAATTTGCAATTATGATCGACTCTAGTTGAGGCAATGTCAAATACATAAATGCTAACAAAGTACTAAGTTTGATTATAAATAATAAAAATGTAATAGACCATAATTGTATGTTTTTGTTTGAATTAGATTGATAATTTAAATAATATTGTTTTTTTAGTTATGTAAATAAACATAACTATAAATTGTAAAACTTAGTATACACTTAAAGTACTTAGTATAAATAAGCAATTAGTAAATTTGTAGATATTCTCAGTTTCCATTGGTAAAAATAGAAAAATTCCTTTGATGATTTTGTCTATCACTATCAATTGTATCTCAAAGCGAATTATAACTATCATTTGGCATTATAGCATTAAATATATCAATACCACTAACTCAAAAACTTTCTCATACTGTAAACTGCCCATATTCAGTTGGAGTGATAACATTTGGCATATTTTCCTGATTCTGAATTTTTTTCAAAACTTGATCTTTAATAAAGTTTACAATTTTACAAGAAGAAAATACAATAAATTCTTTAGAAATATCGGCAGGAAAGTTTCTAGTTCTTTCTGTAATAATTCTAATCATATCGAGATCATTAAGTTTTATACCAAATCAAATTTGAAAACCTTTTTTTGTACCATGTACATTAAATATAAATGTCTGCGGAGGAGTGCTTGCAATGATTTGAGAAATATATTTTTCCTTAACGACACGCTTTGCTTCTTTGAAATTATTCCAAATACTAAGGTGACTTTCATAATTATAATCCGGTGATTGTTTATCTACTTTATTTAAGGATACCCTTAAGGAAGTTAAAATATTTATATCATTATCAGAAATTCCAACTTTTGAAAATGCTTTATCATATCATTTCAACTTAGAATCAAGCTCTTTTGAATTGAAATCATCGCTTTTTGATCAAATACCATACACTAAAGTAATATGCTGAGTTTTTCATACTATTTCTAAATTACTCTTCTTTATTCGAAGTTCACTTAAATACTCAGAGGCATTTCTAATATCACCTAAGTCAATTGGGCTTATAGATTTTTTATTTAAGTAACGTCAGATAGAAATTATATGATCAATATCCACAGGATCCTCATCTTTGAGATAATGATAAGAAACAGTTATCTCACCCATTGCCTCATCTAGCAAAAACTGAGAAGCATCAAATAATAAACCATCCTTTCATCATCAAACAAAATAGCTTATAGCCTTACCAATTGGATTAAATGAAATATTAGATTTTCTGACATGTATTAATAATTGGTTTAAATCTTCTGAAAAATCATCAATTGGATATCCTAATTTCTTAATATTATCTCTTAATTTTTTTAAAAACTCCACAGTTCCTTCTTTATCTTCTAATACTGGCTCATCTTCCATGTCTCTGATGATACAATATTATCCTCAAAAACGAATCAATTTTCTAAGAAAACCCTTTCTTTGTGCACAAAATCAATAATTAATTGACGATTTCTTAATTCTTCTTTTTGCTTTTCTATTTGTTCAAGTTTGAACGCAACTCACTGCCTACACCTATCTCTAGCTATCATATCACCCATATTCCACACGTGCGCATCACATTCAGAATAGAGTCCGGTAATTTGTTTTCCAATCCAGCCATCATTTTATTATAACGGATTTTTGTTGAAAATACAATTGAAAAGGTAATGCAAGCCACATAGATAATTAATTACACATTAACTACTAGATTTCTTAACAATTGTAAAGAAGTTGTGCAAAGGTAGTGGAAAAGTTATAATGTGTGTTTTTTCACTACTTTCGCCAAATTTTTAAATTTATTTTTTACAATCTTGGGATTTAGTAATATCGAAGGGGATTGATATTTAATCATGCACAATATACCTTGTGCATGATTAAACAAATATACGTATATTATGGCAGTGCTAAGCCATACATCTAAATAATATATAATTTATACTATATTACAAAGTTAACAATCCTCCCCTGAACGTATATTTCTTTCTTAGAGGACTTTCATAACAAGTACTTTGCAATTTCTTCTCTAGCAGCCTTTAAAACGAGTTCTTTTGATAAATCCTTATCTATAGCAATCTCTCATCTTAATTTTCAATTAACCTGAATCATTATTCTTAATTCATCAGCCTTACATAAAGATTCGTTATAATATGGCCATGTTTTGTAAATAAGTGAAGAAATATGTCACAAGTCTTGCCAAATCTGCTCAGTAATATGTGGAGCAAAAGGATTTAGTATTAACAACAGATCTTCAAACATATTAGCATGAATTTTACCAATTTTCTGGAACTCGTTAACTAAAATCATCATATTAGAAATAGCTGTGTTAAATCGAAATTCCTCGATATGAGATCAAACAGTCTTGATTGTCTTATGAAGTAATTTCATTAGTGGAACATCTAAAATGTTATCAATAAATATTTCATTTGTTAAAATTGCCAACACTTGCTCCTTAGAATCTTCTCAACAATGCCCAGCATTAAAGATACATTTGGAATTATCTGCCAAATTGTCTTTATACTCTTCAAAATCACTTTGTAAAATAAATGGTTCGTCATTTGAATATAATAAATCAACTTTTCAAATTTGATTTTTTAAACTTGTTAAATCGACCTTAGCAGAAAATAATTGATCAATATTACTTGAAGCCTGTTTGAGAAATTCTTCATTTTCTAAATCAAAATTTAAATCTCATTTAGAAACAAAATTAGAAGAATTAGTTGGAGCAACTAGCACTACTCTCCCCACCTTGATTCATGTGTCTGATAAATATCTTGTAATAAATCATCATCACAACGAATGTCAAACAATAGTGGTATTACTATCAGGTTTAAGAAAATCCAGTACTTCTTTCCATTGCGCATACTTAGGCTCATGGGAATTTGGCATAGATGGTACTTGAACATAATATCACTTAGTGATCAAATCATGTCTAAGTAACGGAAGCCAATGCTCTCCTCAATTTCACTGAAATCAATGTATAACAATAACTCGTTTAACTGGTTTATTAATTTTCCCCCCAAGTCTCCAAATTTTCTCTAAAAATCTTCTAACTCATAAAATTCATTTTGTATCCCATGACACTGCTTGATCAAATGGTCACATAAACATTTCATATAAGCGCAATGTATCAGCTCAATGCTCATCAATAACATCATCGGGGTTAATAACATTTCAAAGTGATTTAGACATTTTTTGTCAATCACTTGCTAATATCATTCATTGATTTCTTAAAGATTTAAAGGGCTCAATTGTTGAAACATATCAAAGATCATATAAAACCTTATGCCAAAATCTTGAATATAAAAGATGTAGCACAGCGTGTTCTGCTCAACCAACATACATATCTATAGGTCACCAATAATTTTGTGCTTGTTTAGAGCAAAATTCATTTGAATTATTGTTATCCATAAATCTCAAATAATACCATGAAGATCAAGCCCATTGAGGCATAGTATTTGTTTCTCTTTTAGCAGGAGAATTACATTTTGGACACTTAGTATTTACCCAATCTGTTATTCAAGCAAGTGGACTTTCTCATGTTCATGTAGGTTCATATTTTTCTACCTCAGGTAGTTTAACAGGCAAATCCTCTTCTGGAACTCAAACCTTTCAACATTTTTCACAATGTATAATTGGAATAGGTTCTCACCAATATCTTTGCCTAGAAAAAACCCAATCTCGTAACTTGTAATTAGTTACCCTGTTACCCCATCACTGTTCTTCAAAATAATCTTTAATCTTTTCTCTTGCATCTGTGCTTGATAATCAATTCAAAAATTCTGAGTTTATTATTTTTCAATTTTCTATAACATCATCTAATGATTCAATTTCTCAGTCATTTCAATTACTATCTACTAAAACTCGAATAATTTCTAAATCAAATTTTTTAGCAAATTCAAAATCTCTATGATCATGTCAAGGTACAGCAACAACCATTCATGTTCAATAATGCACCAAAACAAAATCAGCAACATAAATTGGTAGTTTTCTATTAGTAAGCCTGTGATGGGCATAGGTTCATGTAAATACTCATGTCTTTATTTTTCATTCTTCCATCCTTTCTATTTCTGACTTACTAGAAACTTTTTTTAGATATTTTTCTACAGCATTTTTTTGTTCTATACTAGTAATTCTTTTAACAATTGGATGCTCTGGAGCAATAACAATAAAAGTTGCTCAAAAATTTGTTTCAGGATATTTAGTATATACTACAATTTTTTCATCAGAATTTTCTACAGGATATTCCATCTCAATTCACTCACTTTTTCATATCCAATTACTCTGCATTAATTTTATAGGCTCAGGCCAATCATCTAAAGTATCAAGGTCTTCTAAAAGTCTTTCAGCATACTGAGTAATTTTAAGCATCCATTGTTTCATCTCTTTTTTTTCAACCTGGTTCTTACACCTATCGCATTTACCATCAATAACTTCTTCATTGGCTAATCATGTCTTACAAGAAGGACACCAATTTATAGGCATCTCTGCCTCATAGGCTAGTCATTTTTCAAATAGTTGAAGAAAAATCCACTGAGTCCACTTATAATAATTTGGATCAGTTGTATCTATTTCCCTCCCCCAATCATATGAAAATCAAATAGATTTAATCTGCTTTTTAAAAGTTTGTATATTTTTATCAGTTGATATTCTTGGCTGTGTTCAAGTTTTAATTGCATAATTTTCTGCAGGCAATCAAAAAGCGTCCCATCACATTGGGTGAAGTACATTAAATCAGTTCATTCTTTTAAAACGAGAAAGAATATCAGTAGCTGTATATCATTCTGGATGACCAACATGTAATCAAGCTCAAGAAGGATAAGGAAACATATCTAAAATATAATATTTCTGTTTTTCACTTTTAATCTCTGATTTGAAAACATTATTTTCAAACCAAAATTTTTGCCACTTTCATTCGATTTGTTTGTGATTGTATTCTTTTTGCATTTTAAAATTTTATATTATTTCAGATAATTATTTCTATATCTATATCAGTTTCTTCATAGTATCATATCTTGTCAACTATATTGATCTGAGTAAGTGGGAATATTTCTTCAAAATATTCAGTAAATTGTTGCACATCTATGTCAGAACTGAAAATATTAATTTGAGTATATTTTAAAGTCTCTGAATGATTTCAGATTGACTCAATGCTAAATCAATATCTCTTAAGCCTTTTAGAAACCCTTGATGCAATTCATGAAATTGAAGTTGAATTCAAAATTTCAATGTTAACCTCGCTTAATTCTCTGTGTTTGAAAATAATATCTGTAAATAAGTGAATTTTCGAATATTCGCTTTCTCAAGCATAAGGTATGAGGACATAAGCTCATCAATAATCTGATCTTAAAGGTGTTCAAAGAAATCCTCACCTAGTCTCATAATCATCATTAAGTACTGCTGTATAAAGGTTATCAGTTGGAAAATTTCTAAAAGTATAAGCAAGTGACAATATCTGTGAAAGTGATAAGTTTGTTTCGTAAAATCTTGAAGCCACATCATAAATATCCTTAATTCTAGATGGATTAGTAATAATATTTGAACTAGTAAGCTTATCTTTAATAGCAGCCATAATCTGCTGTTGTCTTGCAGCACGACTAAAATCTGAAGATGAGTGTCTTGACCTTGCATATTTTAAAGCTGTTTCTCAAGATAAAGAATGAAATCACTCATCAAGCTCAAAGACTTCGTATCACCAATCTCAATCAGGGTATGTTTCATCTAGTATTTTTTCTTCATTATATATTTCAATTCATCATATTGAATCAACTATTTCAATAAATCATTGAAAATCTATTTGAGCATAATATGATATTTCTAAATCCAAAATATTTGATATTGTCTTGATCAATACTCATCTCGCTTCATTACTTGCAATAGTTTTATCAATTCACAAATTTTCCATTCTTCTAGACATGTCTCTATATATTTCATTAATTCTAGATCAATGATATATTGAATTGTAATCAACATAAAAATCCCTAGGAATAGATAATACAACAACAGATTTATTAATGATATCTGCTGAAACTACCATCATAGTATCTGTTAATTTAGGTCAATCATGATCTCATCATCATGCTCATATAAGTAAAATATTTACAAATCAATTATTGTCTTTTTCAAGGTTGACAAAGCCATTAATTACTCATTTTGAAACTGATCAAAAAGATAAATCAATTGAAATTAAAAATAATCTTATGGAAAAGAAAATTAAAAATAGTACCAATATTCATATAAAAAAATTGTAAATTTTACTCTTCTTTAATTTAAGTCTTCTTCTCAGTCTAAAACTTTTTGCAGGATTTACCCTAAACTCAGGTGAGTTTTGAATATTCAAATCGCCGATTTTCTTTTTCTCAAACAATATTAACTAAAAATAATTTAAATAAACTTGTCTATTTTATATTATATAAATCAGAGATTTATACCAATCTATTAACTGATCTCAATATATTAAAATTACAACTGTTGCCAAGCTTAAAAATGGTATAAACGGTACTTCTCTATATCTTTTTCAATCAAGCATTCATTTTATCAATAATCAGATTCAAAATATTGCTCAGACAAAATATGAAACGAACAATACAGCTAAACTTTTTTCAAATCAAAGCAGAAATCATATAAAGAACGCCATTCTCAAATCTCAGCCTCAAATCCATGTAGTAATTGAATCTGAACTGTCTTCTTGCTTGAACAATGGGACTTTATCTAAAGTTTTCTCTCTAAAAAATAGTCTTAGACTCATCCAAAATGGAAACAAAATAAAAGACATTAAGCTTTCTGTAATTAAATAAAGCTTTCTATTTTTAATTGCATGATATCAAACAGGTAAAAGAATTTGTAAATAGAAAAAGATATAAATTAGCATTGCTCACTTAAAGGCAGATGGTATTTGTGTAAATCATATTCAAAGAAAATCCAAAAATAAAATAACAAATGTAGATAATATTATAAGTGGGTCAAATATTTCTAAATAAATTATATCATATATAGAAATTCAAAGCAGTACACTGGATACAAAAAGAAAAATTGAAAAATCTACCTGATCTCAGTTGAAAATTCAATAATGAAAAAAAGAAAGAGCTGCTGTAAAAAAAAGTATTCAATATAGTATCTCTACAACAATATATTTAAGTCAAATATCCTCTTTGCAGAATCTACATTTTCATCTTAAATTTAAGTAAGAAAAAATAGGTATGAGATCTATTGCTAACAAAATCTTATTACATGAAGTACATATTGATCTAGAAGTTATAAAATTTTCATCATGTTTTGCTCTCCAAATCATAGCATTTACAAAACTTCAAATGCTTAGTCAAACCAAAGTAAAAAATAATAATAACATAAATAATACTGGTTAAGTTAATCTTTTTAATTCTTCTTTTAAAAAATTATTCCAATTTTTAGGTTTCAAAACTGAATTTATTATGAATATATCTTTATCTCCCCTTCCTGATTGATTAATTACTACGATATCAGACTTCTTCATTTTTCTAATCATTGAAAAAGCTCCTGCATAAGCATGAGCTGACTCTAGCGCAGATATAATTCATTCTTTTGAAGCCACAAGTTTAAATGCGTCAACTGCTTGTTTATCATTAGCACTTATATACTTTACTCTTTTTATTTCATTTAAATAAGCGTGTTCAGGTCAAACTCAGGCATAATCAAGTCATGCAGAAACTGAATGCGTAGGCAATACCTGACCATCTTCATCCTGAAGAACTTTTGAAAAATATCATTGAAAAATTCAATCAGATGCTCAAACTCAATCAAACCTGGAAGCATGTTGTCACTTTTTTGATTTATCATATCCTCCAGCTTCAACTCAAATTAAATTGACACTCTTATTGCTCAAAAAACTTGAAAATATTCAAATTGAATTTGATCATCATCAAACACAAGCAAATATATAATTTGGATCTCGTCATTCAAGCTTTGTAATTTGCTTTTTTACTTCCTTTCATATAACAGATTGAAAATCTTTAACCATACTAGGAAAAGGTGAAGGTCAAAGCGCAGATCAAATAATATAATGACTTGAGTCTACATTTGTAATCCAATCTCTTAATGCAGCATTAACTGCATCTTTTAATGTTTTTGTTCAAGTACTTACAGGGACCACTTTAGATCACATTAACTCCATCCAGCAAACATTTGGCCTTTGTCTTTCTATATCAATCTCTCACATATAAATAACTGACTCTAATCAAAACTTAGCAGCGCAAGTGGCTACAGCTAATCAATTTTGACCAGCTCAAGTTTCTGTAATAATTCTTTTTTTTCACATTCTTTTAGCGAGAAGAATCTGGCCGATCACATTATTAATTTTGTGTGCTCATGTGTGATTTAAGTCCTCTCTTTTGATATATATTTTTGCTGAATTAAAATGCTTGCTAAGATTTTCTGCATAATATAAAGGAGTCGGTCTTCATGAATAATTACTCAAACATCACTCAAATTCCTCCCAAAAAGATTTATCTTTTTTTAGCTTAGAATAAGCAATTTCTATCTCGTCGATTACTGGTAATAACACCTCCGGAATAAAAGTTCATCAGTATTTTCAAAAGTACTTAGTCATTAGTCATTATTATTTTCACTTAACATTCTTCTTCGTAACAGTGGTTGCTACCTTCTTTTTGACAAGTTTAGCTTTTGGCTTTTTTACAATAGTTTGTTTTTTAACAGCTTTCCTTATAGTTGTTGAAGCTTTCTTCTTACTAGTTTTAATCTTAGTATTTTTTGTAAGCTTTTTATTCGGGCTACTAATAGCCAGCTTTTGCTTAGTTTTAACTTTTGACACTAAACTCTTACTAATTTGTATAGTAAGTATATCTCAAATTCTGATGTCATATGGGGGCTTTAGCTTATTAATTGCTGCTAACTTCTTCCATGTAATTCAATAAGTTGCTGCAATTTGATCAATGGTATCTCACTTTTTTACAATATAATCTTTTGTTGCAATTTTTGATGATTTTGTTTTTATATTACAAAAAAATCTAATAAATCAAATAAGCGCTAAGATTATTAATAGTAAAATTAATAATATTGTCTTTAAAGGAATTAAATTAAATTCATAATTAAGTTTATTTGACTTTGCCTCAATCAAAGATTGATTATCAGTATAATCAGTTTTATAATCAAAAATTGGAGAATAACTTATATTAATAGAAGTTTTATATCATAATCAAAAAGTAGATATACCAGAGAATGCTTGTGCTATAGGCTTGATTTCTCAAGGCATAAGTTGAATTTCTCATGAATTTTTTAAATTAACTCAATTTCAATTTAAAAGAAAATCTATATTGAGACCTAATTGTGTATTTCATGTATTTTCTAAATTTGTTCAAATTAGCAACTGATCGGTATTCATATCTCTAACTACAAATATATCTGAATTCTTTGATATTAACACTCTGCCATCCTCTTCAATAAAGTTTCACTCTGTTCTAATTGAATAATTTGGACTTCAATCTGCATTAGCTGAAATGATGTTTGCTCTCCTAACTAAAATATTGATTTTTCATTTCTCCATCACTTGATCAGACACTTGTGTAATTAAACATCAATGCGATTTTCACCTATAAGCTTCAGGAAATTTTAATTTAGCTCTCTTTTCTAAAGTTTCTCATGCTTTAATTTTATAATAAAGTATATCTGTCTCAGATTCTATCTGATTGTGTTTATTAACTGGAAAACTAATAAATTTAGATAATCACATTTTAACAGCTTTTTCACTTGCACATGATATCTGTTTGGTTTTTGGATCTTCTATTCAATCCACAAAATACATTTTCACATTTAAATCTATGTCTGCTGAATTCAAAGCAGCCAAACATACCTCGATTTCTTGATTTACAGATACTTGTTTTAGTTCAAGTCTATTGGTTACAATCCTTCAGTTGCAAAATCTTGGGTCAATTTTTGATATTATTCTAGGCTGATTTGCAGAAACATAGTTTAAATATCAAAATCAAATGAATCCAGAGAAGATTAATAATGTAAGTACTTTATATAAATTTTTCATAATAAATGTTATCTTTATTTAAAGATATAATATAATTTTTTTTACAAAATAACATAAATAATATATAATTTGATAGAAAAAATAAAATATTATGTCATAATTTTATTCCATAACGAAATTCTATGACAAAACTGAAAGTATCCCCAAACAATATCGAAGCTGAGCAGTCAGTAATCTGATCAATATTTATTGACAAAGAAGCGCTCTATAGCGTAATAGATTTAGTGAATTCAAATGATTTTTATGACGAAAGACATAAGGAAATTTGGGATACTATAATTATTCTTAATTGATCTCATACACCAATAGATCTATTAACAGTATCTGATAATTTAAAGAAAAAGAAAAAATTAGATGATGTTTGATGAGTAGCCTACTTAGCTGAACTAACTTCTATCGTACCAACTGCAAGCAACATTTATACATACGCAAAGCTAGTAAAAGACGCCTCTGTTAGAAGAAATATTATTGTTGCTTGAGATTGAATTATGTGACTTTGATACAATGAGGAAACTGAAGTAACTGAAAGCTTAGAAGCGGTTGAAAAAAAAGTATTTTCTATATCACAAGAATTTTTAAAAGAAAGATTTATTCATGTTAAAGATGTATTAAGCGAAAGACACAAGGAATTTGCCAGACTTCATGACTCTGATGAAGATGTTGCCTGAATTCAATGAGTGGCAACGTGATTTAAACATATAGACGAAAAACTTAATTGATTAAAACCAGCTGACTTAATTATATTGGCTGCTAGGCCATCTATGTGAAAAACTGCATTAGTTTTAAACATGGCACAATATGCAGCTATTAATAATAAAAAAACTGTTTGATTTTTTTCACTTGAAATGTCTAAAGAGCAGCTTGTAGATAGAATGTTCTGTTCTCTTGTATGAGTTGATTCATGGAAACTTCATAAATGATTACTATCAGATGAGGATTTTTCAAAATTATGAGACTGAATGGACAAGCTTACAAACGCTAACATGTTTATTGATGACTCAGTGTGAGCATCACTGACAGAAATAAGAGCAAAAGCTAGAAGATTGCAAATGGAACACTGACTAGATATGATAGTTATAGATTACTTACAATTAATGACAACTGGAAAAGCAAGTCTTATAAATAATCGGGTACAAGAAATATCTGAAATATCTCGGAGTTTAAAAGCAATTTGAAGGGAATTACATGTTCCAGTTGTTGCTCTTTCACAATTATCTAGAGCCGTTGAAGCAAGACCCGGGAAAATACCTATGCTATCTGACCTAAGAGATTCTGGATCTATAGAACAAGATGCTGATGTTGTACTTATGCTATATAGAGAAGATTATTATGAACCAGACACCGATAGAAAGTGATTAGCAGATCTCTTTATTAGAAAAAACCGTAATTGACCTATTGGGAAAATAGAGCTTATGTTTCGAAACGAACAAATGAGATTTTTAGATGTTGAAAGAGATAGATCAGAAGACGTATTAAGTTTTTAGTATGAAAATTTTATCTAAAAACAAAAAGGCTTTTCACGACTATGATTTTCAAGACGAAATCAAGTGCTGAATTGTTCTTCATTGACATGAAGTTAAATCTGCAAGACTTGGTCAAGTTTCACTCAAGTGATCCTATGCTCATATTAAAGCTTGAGAGCTCTTCATTACATGACTTAGTATTTCAACTTATAAATTTGCAAATAAAATAGATGAATATGATAGCTCAAGAGTTAGAAAATTACTTGCTAACAAAAAAGAAATTGAAAAACTTTGATCAAAAATTCAAGAAAAATGATTTACCCTTATTCCAACATATATAGGCATTGATAATAATAGAATAAAGGTTAAAATTTGACTTTGAAAATGACGAAAGAAACATGAAAAAAGAGAGGTTTTGAAAAATAGAGATATAGATAAACAATTAAGGAGATCCGGGCTTAAAATTTAACTTCAAAAAATGGAGATTGCGTTTATATTGCCATGACTTAAAACTTCAATTTTAAAAATTTATGAATTTATTGATGGAAAATTATTGCTTAAAGAAATGATAGAATTATCAGATCCCAAGCAAGAAAATCAAATGATTTTTTCTTTTTTAAAAATCTATAAGCTAACAAATTTAAAAAAAATTCTAATATGTAATTGACCATGAAGATTTATGTCATTGAGATTATTTTCTAGCATAGTAAATACCTTATCAAATGAATTAGATATAAAAGTGTACGCAATTAACACGGCTGAATTTTTATACAATCAAATTGCATCAAAGTGACAAATTCTTCTTCAATTAAATCAAAAAGAAGTACTGGTTTATAATAATAGATCTAAAGAAATTTGTGAAATTTCTAAAATAAAATCAGATACACCATGGTATTGATATATGAGAAATGAACTTCTACTAAACTCTAATATGAAAAAAATAGATGAATCAAATGTATTAAAAGACGAGAATTTGATACTAAATTTTTTGACTGATCGTTTTAGAGTTAAACAGCTTACGCCCATCTATCGTTAATAATTAATTACGGTTTTAACAAAAAATATATTAGAAAAGATTAAATTAATTTTATTATAAATTTTTTGTAAAATCTAAGTCATGACTTTTAAACTCTTTTCAATTTCCAGTAACCATAAACTTGGTAAATCATTCATATTAATAGCTATACAATCTCATCTAATTTGCCACTTTTGATTAATATCAAGTACTTTTATAATCTTGTTGGGACTACACTTCATTCACAAAGTAAACACAATTTCCTTTTCGTTTCAGCTAACATGTCTAGAAAATATTTTTACAACCTTAGCCTTGGTGGCAAGCATTTTAATCCTAAGCAAATCACATAGACTTTTAATTTGTTTAGGTAATGGTCAATATTCTTCTTTAATATCACTTAACATTTCATTTAGCATTTTATCATTAGTTACTGCAGATAACTTTTGATAAACTGACATTTTTTCTTTAGAATCGGGAATATATCATTCTGGAATTATTGCATCAATAGGTAAGTCGATAGTTGTCTGATTTTCCATATTATTTCAAGACATTTTCTTTCAAAACTTTAATTCTTCAACAGTCTTGTTTAGTAGTCTTAGATAGTGAGATGCTCCAACAACATTCATTGTTCATGATTGTTTACATCATAAAATATCTCAAGCTCACCTGATTTCTAAATCTTTCATAGCTATTTGAAATCATGCTCAAAGCTCTGATGCTTCAACAATAGCTCTCAATCTTTTTTTCGCATCAACAGATAAACCTTGATTATGATATAAAAAATAAGCAAAAGCTTGTATATTTGACCTTCAAATCCTTCATCTGAGTTGATAAAGTTGGGATAATCAAAATTTTTCTGCATTATTAACAATCATAGTATTAGCAGATGCTAAATCTATTCAATTTTCAATAATAGTTGAAGAAATAAGTACATTGTATTTATTGTCTTTAAATGCGATAATCCTCTCCTCTAACGCATGTGGGCTTAATTGTCAATGTGCAACGATAAATGTAACCTCTGGTATCTGAAGACGCAGCTTTTCTGCAATTCATTCAATAGTCTCAACCCTATTATGAAGAAAAAATACTTGTCATCCCCTTTTTACTTCATTTAGAATTGCTTCTCGAATCAAAAAATCACTATATCTTCTAACCTCAGAAATAATAGGTAACCTTCAGGGGGGTGGAGTTGTAATTGTAGTAATATCTCTTATCTTATTAAGTCACATATTAAGTGTTCTTGGAATTGGAGTAGCTGTCATTGTCAAAATATCAATTTCGTTTCTCAAATTTTTAAATACTTCTTTTTGCTTAACTCAAAACCTATGCTCTTCATCAATGATCAATAATCATAAATTAAAAAACTTTACATCACCAGAAAGCAATCTGTGAGTTCATATTACAACATCTAATTTTCATTTTGACAAACTAATAAGTATTTTATTTTGCTCTGCAGGAGTTTTGAATCTAGTTAGAACTCAAATTTTTTTTCAAAATTTAGATAATCTATTGCTGAAAGTTTCAAAATGCTGAATAGCCAAAATGGTTACAGGAGCAATTATTGCAACCTGCTTTCAACTTTCAACTGCCTTAAAAGTAGCCCTCACTGCTAGTTCTGTTTTTCAAAATCAAACATCTCACACTAAAAGCCGATCCATTGGCTTATCTTTTTCCATATCTTGTTTAATGTCAACCATTGCCTTGGATTGTCATGGAGTTAATTCATATGGAAATGATTTTTCTAACTCAACTTGTGTCTCAGAATCATCTAAAAATTTTGGCCTTACAGCTGCCTCTCTTTTTGCATAAAGTTCTAAAAGCTCTTTTGCTATTTCTTGTGTTTCTGCTTTTACCTTTTTTTGAATACTTTTCCAATTAGCAGATCATAACTTTGAAAGTTTTGGTACAATTCAATTCTCCACAAGGTACTTTGAAACTTTATCGACCTGATCTATAGGCACAAAAAGTTTATCAGATCACTGATAAGAAATCTCAAGATATTCTCTTTCTATTTCATCAATTACTTTCTTACTAAGTCATATAAAGAGTCAAATTCAATGATCAAAATGAACAACAAAATCACCAGGCTTTAATGAAGTAATAAAATCAATCGACATTTTAGCTGCTGATTGATTTCTCTTTGTTTTTTGCAAAGTAAATATTTCTTTTTCTGATAAAAAAAGAAATTTCTCATCTGGATTTTGAAATGAATGTGGAATAAAAACATCTTGATTTAGTTTTATAATATTAATGAAATCATTTTTACTATCTGAATAAGCTAACCTTTTTTCATGAAACATTGCTTTCAATTCATCTACTCTTTTTGTACAAATTACAATAGTCCACTGCTTACTGATTTTTTGCCTCAAGTCTGCCATTAAATCACTCACACTATAAAACTTTATTACTGACAAATATCTTAAATGAAAATGATCTTCTTTCTCTTCTGGAAAAGAATTAAATTCGATAGTACTATTTGAAAGTAAGACAGATAAGGATGCTAAACTCGGTAATTCGTAACTATCTTTCTCATCAATTATAACAAGATCTTTATTTTCAATATTATCTACTAATTTATTCAGATTATTATGTAACTTGCTTGGATAAATTAGAAATTCATCAATTTGCTTTTTAATAATTTTTTTACTAAGCGAATCGTATTCATATATAGAAGCTATAGTATTTCAATGCATTTCTAACTTAATAGGATTTTCGCTGTTAATTGGGAAAATATCTATAATTCATCAATTTCTCTGATACATTCAAATTTCTAGTGTTTTATCTAGAGATAAAGTGTAATCGAGATCTAAAAGTGAAGAGAAAAGTTTAACAACATCGATTTCTTCTCAAACTCTTAAAATAATTCATAATTTTTCTATATCTCATATCTTACTAGTTTTTATATTTACAACATTTGATGAAAGAAGAAAAATATCTCAAGTTGATTTTGACATTCTTGCAATTAATCGAATTCTATCTAGCTGAGTTAAATCACCAAAAATAGTATAAACGTTAGCCTTAGTCCAAATTGACAATGACTTTTTTATATCAATAAGCTGTTCATTGCTTGAACAAATCCAATACAAATTACTTTCTTTATTTTTGCTCAAAAAATGAGATGCAATAAAAGATTTTGAGCTGTGGTTTGCAACTCAAGATAAGATAATTTTTCAATCTTTATCTAGACATTTTAACAATTTAGCAGATTCTTTCGGCTTGAAAAAATCGAGTAAGTTGGAACTCATTTGTAATCGAATAAATATTAAATGATTTTATTTTTTATTTTTTTTTGTAAATTCTTCTAATCTGCTAGCTACATACTTAGATCATCATATTCAAAAAGATAATCACAATCAAAGAGATAAAGCTCATACTATTCATATAAATAATATATTCAAAAACTCTGGTGCTATTTCAATTTGCATAAGAGATGCAAGAATTGTAAATGTTATTATAATATACTTAGCAACCGTTGAAAGTAAAACAGCTGATTTTAAATCTGCAATTTTTAATGTATTTAAAAGAAAGATTGCAGCTGTATTAGCTACTCTAAATCATAGTAAAACAATAAAAAGTGCAACAACTACTTTAGGTAAAAAATCAATAACTGAATCCAAAAATTCAGATATATAAACAAGACCAAGTAAATTTGAAGCAGCTAAGAAAAACATCATAAATATGTATCACTTCAAAAACTTGACTACAATCAAAACAGGTGAAGTTTTAATTTGTGCTTTGGTCAAAACATCTTGAAACCTAAGTTTATCAAATAAGGATTCGATTTTTGTACTATTTATTAATTTAGTAATTATCTTCTCGATAAAAGATCAGAAAACCCATCAAATAAGCAGTATTCAGATAGCTCATAATATATTAGGCCAAGTTGAAATTATCATACCAAATGTATCTGATGATGATCAAACTATCAATTCATTTACATGATTTATATTATCCGTTAATCAATCTACAAAAGCCATACTAAACATATCAATACTAAGTAAATAAATTATAAATATCTCAATAAGTAATAAACACCATAATTCAAATTAAAAATACAAAACCTAATAAATTAAATGATCATCTAAATTTGCTAATTGCCCTTCTACCTATTATACACTCTATTCATAAAAAAAGCAAGTGTCATCAATCTAAAACAGGTATCGGTAATATATTTATAACAGCAAGTGATAAAGAAATCAAGGCCATAAATTTAAATATTTCTTCAAATGATCAGTTGCTTACTACCATTCAACTCATTTTAGCAATTCAAATAGGACCGCTAACTCAGTCTGGTGTAATTCAAGTAAATATTCAAGCTATTACTTCTCAAAAGGTTTTTATCGTTAAAACTGCAATCCTCATGCATTCTTTAAACGTGAAAGCAATACTTTCAATGAACGGAAAAGAAATATCAGAAATTTCTTTTACTGATCCTTCTCATGTAACAAAAGCTCATATTTTTCATTCTGCATCAGGTGAAACTTGCATATTTATAATTGTAGAAGATCTGGAAATTTCATAATGTAATTCTCATCATTCATTATTCATTTTGGAAAAATTTTCTTCACTTACAGGTACTCAGTTAATAGATAATACAATATCTCACTTAACTAATCCTGACGCTTCTCAGCTACTATCTTTAATGAAATCTAATATTTTTATTCACTCAAAGTCCTCAACTAGAATTACTCATAAATTTTTATACTTGTCAAAATCATCTTTTGTAAGTAAAAGCGGTTTTGCTCAAAGAGTAAATAGAATTGCCAATATACCCCATGCAAATACAAAATTCATAAGAACTCAAGCAATTACTATTTGAGCTCTTTTGTAAATTGGCAATGCAAAAAAAGCTCATTTTTTCTTTTTTTTAGATCCATCATCGATTTCTCAATACATTTTTACATATCAACCAAATGGGATATAATTTAAGACAAAGCTAGTTCATGACTTAGTTTTCTTTATTAATTTAGCAAGTGGGGGCATTCATATTGCAAACTCTTCTACTTTTACTCAGTTCATAATTGCAACACAATAATGTCAAAGTTCATGAATAAATACAACAATTGAAAAAATGACGAGAAAAGATAAAAGTGAAGTTATAAACATTATATAAATTTTATGGAAAATAAGGATTAATAGTATTAAACAGTCATCATATCTGACTGCTTTTTCTTACTTGTTTCATCAATTTGACTATTTGCCTTGTTAACCTCAGATTGTAAGTCTTCCTCGGCATCTCTGAGCTGATCTTCAGAAAGCTGTTTATCCTTTTCGAGTTTTTCAAGCTTAATCTTTGATTCTTGTCTTGCCTTTCTTATTGATATTTTTGCTTCTTCTGACTTTGTATGTACAATTTTTACAAGCTCAACTCTTCTTTCTTCTGTTAAACGAGGTATGTTAATAATTAACATTGTTCATTCATTTAAAGGATTAAATCATAAATCTGATTCTCTAACAGCTGTTTCAATTGATCATAAAACTGATTTGTCCCAAGGATTGATGCATATTTGTTGCGGCTCAGGAATTGTAATTGTAGCTAAAGCTTTAATTGGCATTTTTTGTCAATAACTATCAACACTTATATTTTCAACCATTGCAGAATTTGCTCTTCAGGCTTGAAGTCACATATATTCAGATTTTAAGTGCTTTATAGCTTTTTGAAATGCTTCTTTAGCAATATTAATTATTTCACTTGTCATAATTTAGTATGTTAATTATTTGTAATTAAAGTGCAATTAGATTGATCTCATGAAATTATACTTAAAATGTCAACTTGATCATCAAGCTTAAAAACAAGTATATTTATATCGTTCTCTTTACAAATGGAAAAAGCGGTCTGATCCATTACTTTTAAGTTTAAATCAATAGATTGATCAAAACTTATTTTATTGAATTTTTTTGCATTCGTGTGTTTCACTGGATCTTTATCATAAACTCAATCAACCTTAGTTGCTTTGAGTATTAAATCACAATTACATTGTGCTGCTCTTAAAGCTGCAGCAGTATCAGTAGTAAAGAATGGCAATCATGTTCATCAAGCTGCAAACACTATTTTACCTTCACTAAGATCTTTATCAATTTCATCAACATTAAATAATCTAGCAAGCTCTCAAACTTGAACTGCATCAGCACTATATACCACAGAACTAACTCACATGTTGATAATCGTCTGTGAAATCAGACTAGAATTTATCAAAGTAGCCATCATTCAGATGGTATCTGATTTAACTCTGTTAACTGATAATTTTACATTATCTCTTTGTCTCCAAATATTACCAGCTCAAGTAACGATAATAAGTTCAAAAGTTTTAGATAAATCTATAATAATTTCTGATATTCTTTTAACTTTCTTGTCATCAAATATAAAATCAGCTTCTCAATTTAAAGCTTCTCATGAAATTTTAAGTAATACTCTTTTCTTTTTCATTAAATTTTGAATTGATTAATTCAATTATAAACAAGTTTATATCAAGAATTCTAACTGTGTTTATGTTGTTTTGCCTTACATTCAACCATTTTTCCTGCTCATGGAGAAAAAAACTTTCGTTGAGTTTTTTGATGATCTCTGCTTAAATCCATAGTTTTTACTATCATTCAAGTAATTGGACAATAGTATGCAAAAGGAAATGTTTTTCATCTAGACATATTTTTCTTTTTTTCTAAATTAATAAGTTTAAAAAGATATTAGGGAAAACAAAAACATAGTCAAGTACTTAATGACTAAAAAATTAATCTTAAACTAAACTTGCCATCAAGCTAATTTTGCATAATAGACATATCATTCATAATACTTCTTGTACTCCTCTGTTCAAGTCTTGGAGGTTTGTAACAACTCATAAAACCTTCTAGCATATCTATCAGCTTCATCTTTGCTTACAAGTCAAGCTCAGGATTGAGCTGCTGGATTTGCCTGAGTTTGCTGCGAATTTCATGTCTGCTGATTTGCTTGTTGTGAGCTTTGAGGTTGCTGGCTTAAAGAACTTGATTGATTTTGCATAGCGTTTTGATCAGGAGTATTTTCATTTATGTTTACATTCTCAGTAACCTTTACTCAATCATCATCTTGAATAATTTTGCTAGTAACATTAGGATTACTGGTATTTGGCAATTGACCAACTTGCGCATTATCAATTTGAGAACTTTGTGCTGGAACACTAGTAATATTCTGCTTAGAATTTGCAACTTGATTAGCATGAGCTGCTTGCTCTTGCTTATTGTCCATAATTTGATCTGCTCAAACTACTTGATCTGAGCCTTGATCTTTATTCAAATCTCATGGTTTATCATTTGAAACAGGCTTACTAGGCTTAGGTTGTAAGGGTACAACATTAGAACTTACCTCACTTCAAGGAAATACTTGATCTGAATCTGGCTTATCAATTTTCTGCTGAGTAATATTTTCAAACTTGTCATTTTCAGTTTCAATCTTAGCTTGAGTACTATTTTCAGTATTTATTTGTATATTTGCTTCTTTCTGATTACTAACATTTTCTTTCTCTATTTTATTGTCATCTTCTTGCTTAGTAATATCTTTAACGTCATCATCTTTATTATCAGCATTATCATCAGTTTTTAATACAGGCTCTTCCACTGCTTCACCACTTTTAGCTTCAGCTTTTATATCATTTTGCTTAGAATCTTCTAATTTGGTCTTCTCTTCAACGATAATTTCTTCACTATTATCCTTAGCTAGCTTAGTTTCTAACTGCTGCTCAGAAACAGTTTCTTGCACTAAGGACTTATCTCAATTGATTTGCTTTGCATTTTTTAAATCTTTATCCTTCTTATCTTTCCTAGCTTTCAATTCCTTTACTGCTTGTGCAAAATTTAATCAACCATCTTCAGCCTTAATGTAATCTTGTTTCTTACTCTTAACTTTGTTAGAAAATTTATTTGGACTAACATTATTAGTCATAGTCTTATCAGAAATAGTAGAATCTTTAAGAGTTGAATCGGGTTCTAATCTTACTTTTTTTTCATCATGATTGTCTTCTACTTTTACAGATCAATCTCAATTGATAATATCAGTATTTTCATCAACTTTATCATTTAAATCATTGTCTGTTTTAGATTCTAAATTCTCATCTTTTTTGTTTTCAGATCATTTACTTTCAACACCAAAAACTCATTTTATTCATTCACTCTTTCAAGCTAGACTTGACTTAATTTGTGAAGCACTTTTAGGAAACTCTACTCAAGTCTCTGTTAACTCTCATTGTTGAGATTCTTGTTTTGTATCAGCTTTTAATTCAATTTTATTATCATTACTATCTTCTAATCTATCAAGCTCATTAGCCGCAATTCATAATCGATCTTGTTGAAAACCTTGAATATATTTAATCACCTTTGCAACTTCTAAATCAAAATTCTTAACTCAACTAATTTTAAATCAAGACGCTTGCCTATGACCTCATCATCAATAATGTTTTGCAATTAAACTACCGTTTATTGTGATAGAAGAAGTTCGTAAGCTGACCGACATAACTCAATCAAAAGAATCTTTAAAAAGACAAATTATTTCAGCTCAAGGAGCGTTTCACAAAAGCTCATCAATTATTCATTCAGAATCATCTACATCTGCTCAAGTTTCTTTTAAATCAGCCACTGTAACAGTTGACCAAACTAATCTATGAATAGGATCTTCTTTAATTTTAGATAAAACCTTTCACCACATTTGTAAAGTAGATAAATGTTTAGTTTTATAAATATTCTTTATAATGTCTTGTTGTCGTGCTCAAAATTCCATTAAATCTGCTGCAATCTCTAAAGCTTTTGGAGTTGTGTTATTATGTCTAAAAGATCAAGTATCTGTAATAAGTCAGGTCATCAACAAAGTAGCGATGTCTTCATCTATAATTTCTTTCCAATTATTAGAAAAATGTTTTATCAGTTCATATACTATAACTGTAGAAGATGAAGCAGTACTGTCAACTAAGTTAACCTGTCAAAATCCAGTATTAGTAACATGATGATCAATATTTACAATTGGTGTATTATAAAAAAGATCAACATTATCTTTATATATATTTCATAAATGATCTAAATCTCAAGTATCTACTATTATGATAAGATCATATTCTCATACTCATCTACTGTAAGCTATGTTTTCTTCACTTATATCTCACTTTTTCGGACTTATAACAATATTCAAATATTTATCATCTGTATTATATCTAAGCTTATCAATTTCCAATCAATTAGTTTTTTTAATTGAAATGACAAAATCTCTCGATGCATCATCTGAAACAGTAACTTTATTTATATGTGGTAAAAATTCAAAAGTATCTGGAATCTTATCTGTGGAAAGAATCTTAATGTCCTTTCAAAGACGTGATAGTATAATTCACATTGCAAGCATAGATGATAATCAATCCGCATCCAATTTATGATGAGTAAGAAGAAGTATTTTCTCCTTTGACATAATTAAATCTTTTGCTGCTACGAATTCTTCGTTAACCATTTTTTAATATAAAATTAATATCATAACATTCTAACATCTTTTTAAAGATATAGCAAGAAGAAATTTAATTATTTTTTAATGTTTGTCAAGCTATATCAGCTAAGAGTTTTATTGTATATGAATTTAACTCATCAAGATTTTTCCAAAAGTAAATCAAGAGGACTAAGTATCCCCTCCTGTTCAAGCTTATAAATATTTGCTGGATAATATCAAAAACTTTCTTTGTATGTGGATATTCCCCATTTAAGTAAAGTTTCAATCTCAGCAATTTTTCATTCTTCTTTTCCACTCTTATAAGCTATTAGAAAAAAGATAAGAAATCAAAATATTAAAAAACTAACAATTAAGCTAGTTATAAACTTCCTATTTCTAAATGGCTTACAAGTTGTATCAGTGGACTCGAGCATTGTCTAAAGACTTAAAGAATATTAAATTTTTTACATTCATTTTCATAAGTTTATTCACATCTTTAATATTATACAACTTCTTTCATCTTTTTGATGCAAAAAAACGAACTCAAGAAGGTATGACAAATTCAAGAGACTTAAAAATATCTTTAGTACTTAAATCAAAGTTAATATCATTTCAAGAAATGAGTTGATCCCCTGCTACAATTCGAATATCTCACAATTTTACTTTTCAATTGATTCAAAGTGGACTAACTTCATTTAATTCTAAAATACAAAATGCATCAGTAGTAGGAATTGTAACTGGACTTATTTCGCTTTTATAAGATATTTTTTCATATATTCTTCAAATCATAAAAAACACAACTATAATTGATATTACAAAAATCACTTTCGCAATTAAAATTAGTACTGTATCTTTTAAATTGAAAGCCTTAAATATTATATGAACATATTTTTTCATTCTGGCATTAATCTAGACCTTTCTTTGATTGAAATCAAATCAATTTTCAATAATAAGATAAAAGACGAACAAATTATAATTGATCATAGGAATAATATAATCAGTATTGAATTAGAACTTTCGGATGAAGAAATAATCAATCTGCAAAATAAACTGGGTTGAACAATTAAAATTTCTAAAAAAGTTGAAGATGAGAATTCAGATAGTTTGCAAAGTCTGATAAACAATCTATTAGCTGTATCAAAAAAGAACAAGGAGTGAAAACTCAGAATTTGAATAAATTCATTTACAAAAAGAGTGCAAGTAAAAAAGCTACTAATGTGAGCAAAAAGAGAGATTAAGTCTATCAGATTTCTAAATAATAATTTCAAAAACATAGAGTCTATTGTAACTAAGAAACAAATATTAGACAAAAATTGAATTGAATTAAATATTATTGAAATAGATACCAATATTCTTGTTAGCAAAACCATTTCAGTACAAGACATCGAAAGCTACTCAGAAAGAGATTTCCAAAAACCAAAGAGAGATGCCCGCGTATGAATGCTACCTCCAAAACTTGCACAAATTTTAATAAACCTTTCTTGAGCTAAGGATAGTATTTGGGATCCTTTCTGTGGTCTTTGAGTAATACCCATAGAAGCGCATTTAATGTGACTTACAAAAATAGTATACTCTGACTTACATCAAGAAATGGTAGAAAGTACCCAGAAAAATTTAGAATGGCTTAAAGATCATCACTTATATAAAAACGATAGCTTAGACATTGCTTATGAAAGTTTCGTTAATGATGTCTGTAATTTTAAAAACGTCGAAGTGTCAACTGTAGTTAGTGAATGATACTTGTGAATGCCGATATCAAATTTTGCTTGAAGAAATCATATAGAAATTACAGACAATCTACTGTCAAATATTTGGAAACATGCACTAGAAAACTTTTCTGAAAACAAAATTAAAACTCTGGTATTTTGCCTACCTGCCTTTGCCCAAGAAAGCGGTAAAATTGAGTTTCTGAGAAAAACCCTTGAAATAATTAAACAAAGTAAATATACTCTGCTAGATCTATCAGATCATCTACGAAGAACATTACTTTATCGTAAAAATAATCAATTTGTATACAGAGAAATTTTAAAACTAGAATTAACAAATTAGTAAATAAATTTCAAAAGACTTTATCCAAAGTTATAATAAAATAATACAACATTGACAGCAAAATATATTCCTCAGTAGCTCAGTGGTAGAGCTATCGGCTGTTAACCGATCGGTCCTTGGTTCGAATCCAAGCTGGGGAGCCAATTCTTATTTTCACTAGCTAAAAGTAATTCATTAAACGGATCTTTTAGTTTAAACATAAGCTTTCAAGCCTTTGCTTCTAAGTTCACAAATACGAAATTTATAAGCTTACGTTTTTTATCAGTTTGCGAACTTTCAAAAAGTTCGAATGCTCTATTTGCCAATTCTAACAAATAAGAACTATTAATTAAAAAGGCTTCATCCCCTTTTGAATGATCTTTAAACAGTGAGAAAGGGTGGTTAGGTATTCTCTTGAAGATAGAATGGAAGATAAATGAAAAGAGGATATTTATTTCATTATTAATAAAATAAGATACAAAGACAAAAAACCTTTATATCAATGGATATATTTTGTAAATAATGAATATTGAACAGAATCAAGTAAATACTATGACCCAGAATTTAGACCATATCTTTGAGAAGCTTGCAGGTTATTAAAAAAAGAAGAATTATTGAACTGGATAAAATAAAACAAGTATCAATAAATGATTTAATAGATTTAATGGAAGAAGAATGCAAAAAATGAGCAAGATTTTTTGCAATTGATCATTTGCACTACTTTGAAATAAAAAAATCTGACAGGCATGACTTAGAAATACAAAATATCATGCATAGAATCAATGAAATTGCCAGAAAATACAATATTGCTGTATTTCTAGTTGCTCATTACAAATACAAAATACAATGACAAAAAGAACATAGCAATGACAGCTTTAAAGACGGCAGTGCAATAAAACAAGTTGCCAATATAATTATTCATATTCACAGGGATATTGAAGATGAAAATTGATTAACAAATTTTATAATTTGAAAAATACGCTGACCTATCAAAGCGAAAAGAATAATTGCAGAATTTGATATTAAGAAATTTGAATATAATTTTACGAAAACTGAAGTTCAGAAGGAAAAGGAAGAACAGTTTGATTTATTTGATTAAATTAAATTATAAATGTCTTCAAATTCTCCTTTAAATGTAGCCCTCTTCATGGCATCTGAAAAATCATTTCTACTTGTTCATGCAAAATTAGAAAGAAGCATATTATTTTTAAGCATAAAAAGTTCTCAAAATAACCTTGTAGATCTTCAATTATAATCAAAGAATGGATGTATCCATAAAATCTTCCACATAATTTCGGCTATAAACTTTTTCCTATTTTCTTCAGTTTTTAAATCTTTTGATCTAAATTCAATATCTCATTCAAGTTTTTTCATCTCAACCTGAACATTAAAATAATCAATTGGTGAGAATTCTCAAAGCTGTACATTGTGTTTTCTATAGGTTCATGCGTCATTAAAAATACTTGAACAAACTAAATCGTGTATTTTTAATAAAGTATCAGTATTGAAGTCAAGGTTTTTATAATTTCTTAAAAGATATGACTTTGTTGAAATTACATTATCAAAAACCATTGACTCAATTTCTTCAATAGAAAGTATTCAATGTTTCGTTTCTTTGAATGTTGGTTTGGTTTTAGGCATAATTTGATTTTTTGTATTTTAACCCTTTATATGCTCATTCTTTAATTAAATTTTCAATTGTGATCCTATATCGGTCAAAAAGTTCATCTCTTGAATAAATAGCTTCATCTTCTATATCCATGTTTGTATATGCCGAATCTAAGAAATAATTAATAAAATCCTGTATTTCTTTAGGATACGAACTAATGGATTTGTATTTAGCTGTTTTCATTAATTTTTAGATTATTTTTTTATATATCTATATTATACAGATTTTACTATATTTGTTCAAATATAAGTTGATTTTTTCATTATTCCAAATTCATCACTCTTTGAATATCGTCAAAATTCTATGATTGATCTATAATATTTAGTTCGCAATGTAATTGCTAGGGGGAGCCAATTCTTATTTTCACTAGCTAAAAGTAATTCATTAAACGGATCTTTTAGTTTAAACATAAGCTTTCAAGCCTTTGCTTCTAAGTTCACAAATACGAAATTTATAAGCTTACGTTTTTTATCAGTTTGCGAACTTTCAAAAAGTTCGAATGCTCTATTTGCCAATTCTAACAAATAAGAACTATTAATTAAAAAGGCTTCATCCCCTTTTGAATGATCTTTTAATTGATCTAACAAATCTTGTTCATTTTGTTTAAGTTCTTTTATACATATTCACAGGGATATTGAAGATGAAAATTGATTAACAAATTTTATAATTTGAAAAATACGCTGACCTATCAAAGCGAAAAGAATAATTGCAGAATTTGATATTAAGAAATTTGAATACAATTTTACAAAAACTGAAGTTCAGAAAGAAAAGGAGGAAGAGTTAGATTTGTTTGATTGATAAAAAGATTTTTTAAAATACACTTTTAGAAATATTATTTTTTTGGTTAAATCTTTTTTTGCAATGCTAAGAAAAATATTCCTTCATTCTAAAATGA
>CAYWBW010000010.1:0-63339 GCA_964456745.1 uncultured Candidatus Peribacteria bacterium
GGTTAATTGACATTAACCATAGTATACTTATATATAATTAGTTAGCAATCTCAAACTTTTAAATATATTTTAAACTTTAAATTTTATATTTTAAATTAATTCAAGATGATCTCAAAAACACACTCAATAGCCACAATCTGACTTCTATTTTGAAAAAATAGAAGTAGAATCAGATATTCAATGTTTCATAATTTGATTTTTTATAAAATATAAGTATAATCTATATGTATAAAATATATTTATAATTCTTAATTATGAGTCAGGTAATTACTACTACTTTGTCAGAACAGGTTTATGTTTTTTTAAACAATGAGTCAAAAAAATACAAAAGAACTAAGAAAAGTATAATAGAAGAAGCGATAAATTTGTATAAAAAAATAAAACTTGAAAATGAAGTAAAAAAATGATTAGAAGAAAGATATGGGGAATATGGGGATATTAGTAATGAGTCTTTTAGTGTTCAATGTGAATCAGTAAATCAATAAAATATGCTTATAAATAAATATGATATTATATCAATAAATTTAAATCCAAAAAAATGACATGCTCAAGCATGAATAAGGCCATGCGTGGTAATACAGAGCAATATTTTTAATAAATATTCTTCAACAATAATTGTTATTCCTCTTACGACTAGTATGAAAAAAATTTTCCCAAGTGAATTTTTAATTATCCCTTCGAAATCTAACTGACTTCATAAAGAGTCTAGATTTTTATGAAGTCAAATTATTACCGTTGATAAGAAGTTTTTTGTTGAAAAGATAGGAACCTTGGAGTCTGATTATTATTTTCAGATTAAGGAAGCTGTTTGAATTGCTCTTGATTATGATGATGTTTACATGGGTTAAATTGTTTTGAAGTTTTGCGATGCTTGAAGTTATAATATGATAATGATTTGAATTTAATCTTAGAGTTTTCGCGAAATGCCATATTTCATATTATATTTTGATAGATTATTTGTAATTAGGTTGAAAATTTGCTATAATAATATGAATACATAATCAATGATTGAGTTTATGTATACAACTAATCAAAATATAGAAATTAAATGGATAATTTAGATATAGAAGGTATAAGTGATGCTGACAATTCAGGAATCTTATTGGATTCTTTGTCAGAATGAGAAAATATTGTTATTAATGAGATTAATAGTTTATTAGAAAGTTGACGTGCTGATTTGGCAATTAAAGTATGCGGAGAAAATGATTGTGATACAGGTAATCCATTATTTTATGAAGCTGCTATAATTTGTTTTCAAAAGTCATTTGATGATTATTCATTATGTTCTATATCTGTATTGAATGAGTCTGAAAACATTTATAGAATATTTAATCTTAGCACAAAAAACTCAGTGATAAATAATATTCTTTTAACAAAAGCTAAAATTGCTTTGAAAAATTGAAGAGCTGAAGCTGCTATGTGGTATTTTGATACATTTGATCTTGATATACAAGATCCTGCAATCCAAGAATATGCTGCAAAATGTGTGAATACATATTTACATAATTATTTTTCTCTTGAGGAAGCCTATAAAGTCTATGTAACTTTTAATTTAAGCAAAAGAAAAATTGAATTCAATGATAATTTAGTTAAATTATTTAAAGAGTTACTAAATAATGGTGATTTTAACAATATAAATTTTATTTGTAATAATTTTGATATTTATCCTAATGTGAAAATACGAGAATTTTTGTTAAAATATAATGTAAATGAGAATTTTGATAGTTTTTATAATGAAATTGATTTAATAAGTGGGAAAGTTAATTTGAATGGTGATATTACGAATCAGTTATCAGTTTTATGTGATCATATTTGAAGTGATGAATTGAACAAGTATCCAGTTGTGTTAAGTCAAGAGCGCAGTTCTAATATTGCTCAAGTAAATTGATTTCAGCAAAAATGGTTAAATGCCAAGAGATCTTATATAAAGATTGAAAATCCAAAAAGTAGAGCTTTGGTTTTATATTTTAGAGATTATGAATCAAAAGACAATGGTCATGAAATGAATAGGCTGGATTTTTTAGTGAGTGCTTGGGTGTTAGAAAAATATATTTCAGAATGACGTTCTCAAGTTTTTGACAATATTGTTTTAGTTTCTAGAAAGCCAAATTTATATCCAAAATCTATACATCAACTATGTCCAAGTATTGTATACAAAAATAAAAAATGAGAATCTTTTAAAGAAGCATGTTCAGTGGGGGCTAATGTAATTCATTATACACATTGAACTCCAGTAGAAAATAGGTTTGCGTCTGTTCCTATTTTATCTTATGCAATGTGGTATAGCGAAGAAAGAATGGAGGATGTTCAGAAATGTGTAAAATTAAATCTTAATCTTTATAAAAATGATCCATATATAAGCATGACTTCTTTTGAAGGGGAAGTTGATTGTTCAGGTAGTATATCTGGTGTAATTCATGAAATATTGCGTGCTGTTAGGGAGTGTGAGAATGTGATTATTGAAGAGGCTAATTCAAATGATTTTCCTGAATATTTAATATAATTGTTCAAGCTAATTTATTTAACAAAAATTTAACAGCATTTTCTTACAATTAAGACAATTATTTCTTAAAGCTTGTAATTATTGTAATAAAAGTTTATACTATAATTGAAACTTTTATTTAAACTTTATATTATGACAAAATTTATTTCACAAAAAATGCTTTATTCAAATTTTAAAAATGTAAGTGATCAGGTGCAAGCTTGAGTAACATTTATTGTACTTAAGTATTCAAAGCCAGCCTATAAGATTGTTCCTTTGGTAGATGAAAATAATGATAAAAAAAAATATAAATTATCTGATTTGAATCAGTTTTGTTTTTCAACTTGAGATTCTAATTTAAGTAAGAGTATAGAAAAGTATGCATATGGACTCTAAAATTATTTTTGATAGTTGTGTATGGATAGCATTTTTTAATAAAGATGATTCGCAGCATAAAAAAGCTTTGAATGTTTTTAAAAAATATGAGTGATATAATATTATTGTCCCTAGTTTTGTTATTTCAGAAGTTTCTGCCGTATTGTTGTATAAATTATGAAAAGAAAAAGTGGATATTTTTATTAATATAATACTTAATACACAATATGTTGATATTGTTTGAATTTTAGAAGAAAAATTAATTGATTTGTTAAATTCTTATCAAATAAGTGATACAAAAAAACTTTCGTTGGTTGATTTTTCATTGAAGATTATGTCTAAGAATTCTAAATTAATTACTTTTGATAAGCAATTAATTAAAGAGATTTAAATCTTAATGATTTTTTAACAAAAATTTAACACCTACCAATTAAACTAATTTAAGTTTATATATTTTAAATTAACTCAAGATGATCTCAAAAACTCACTCAATAGCCACAATATGACTTCATTGTGAAAAAATAGAAGTAGAATCAGACATTCAAAGATGACTTTCTGCTTTTGCAGTAGTATGACTTTGAGATACTGCTGTACAAGAGTCTAGAGAAAGAGTTAGATCTGCTATTAAAAATGCAAATATGAGATTTCCCAATACTAGAATAACTATTAATTTAGCCCCAGCTGATGTAAGAAAAAAATGACCAAGTTATGATTTAGCTATAGCTGTATGAATACTTATATCCTCAGGACAAGTTAGTATTTGAAATCAATTTTTAGAAGATACAGTGTTTATTTGAGAATTAGCTTTAAATTGAAAATTAAGACATGTTACTTGAGTCTTGCCTATTACACTTTATGCAAAAGAAAGAGGATTTAAGAGAATTATATTATCAAAATGTGATGCAAATGAAGCTGCATTAGTTCAATGAATTGAAGTTTGGGCAATTGATAGCTTACAAGAATTTATTTCTTTTACTGAGTGAAATAATCAGATCTTTCCAACTAAATATTCTTATAAAAAAGAAATAAATATTTATATAAAAAGTTCTTTAGATTTTAAGCATATAAAAGGTCAAGATTTTGTAAAAAGAGCATTAGAGATAAGTGCCGCCTGAGGTCATAACATCCTCCTCAACGGCTCCCCAGGTTCCTGAAAAACCCTCATGGCAAAATCCCTCCAAACTATTCTACCTGAAATGTCTTTAGATGAGAGCTTAGAAGTAACAAAAATATACTCTGTTGCAAACAAATTAGATAAACCTCTTATTAGACAAAGACCATTTCGTTCTATTCACCATACAGCTTCTTCAGTATCTATAGTATGATGATGAAATAAACTTAAACCAGGTGAGATATCACTAGCCCACAGATGAATATTATTTCTAGACGAGATTGCAGAATTTCCATCATTTGTACTAGAAGTACTTCGTCAACCATTGGAAGATCATTGTATTACAATATCAAGAGCTAGTTGATCAGTAGTATTCCCTTCAAAATTTACATTAGTATGAGCAATGAATCCATGCAATTGTTGATATTACAAAGTGCCAAATGCACAGAAAGAGTGCAATTGTAGTCAACAAATGATTGAGAAATATCAAAAGAAAATCAGTGGACCGCTTCTTGATAGGATTGATATTGTATGTGATGTTTCTCCAGTAGAATTTGATGAATTAAAGAAACTTAAAATATGAGAATCATCATACGATATCAGGCAAAGAGTTCAAAAAGCTAGAAATATTCAAATAAAGAGATTTAAAGATTTAGACATAGTTAGTAATTCAGAAATTTCTCATAGTGATATTAGATATTTCTGCAAAATATCAGAAAGGTCAGAGAATTTATTAGAACTTTCAGTTAAGAAATTTAATCTCTCAGTTAGGTCTGTTCATAGAATACTTAAATTAGCCAGGACAATTGCGGATCTCAAATGAAGAGATGATATAGATTTTGAAGATTTGGCTGAGAGTTTGCAATATAGGGGGAGGGGGGATTAGCCAATTTATGAAGCCTTAATAAACAAATAATTGTATTATTAGACTCATTTGTTAGTATGTATATGAAATTTAATAATTATTCATGATAACTATGATAAAAGCTAAAGGCTCTAAAAAGACTTGAGGAATTCCTCTTTCTGAAACTTTAAAGAAATTCAAATGAGATGTGCAACCATTAACAGAAGAAGAGAAAAAAACGATTCATAAAGTCGCTGAGTATAAAAATAAGAAGCATTTAATACTTAGAATGTGAATATAGAAATAAGGAAACATACTCCAATAGTTAAATTATTACTTCAAAGCAAATTTTGAACCTATTTTGAACAAGAGTTTATCGTGGACACTTGATTTACTTGATATGTACTTTTTCATAACTCAAATGAAGATTTATTGGCTAAAATCAGAAAATTATGAGATTTTACTGATTCTAAATGAAAGATTTTGATTTGAAATTGAGAGGAAGTTTCAATAATAGAATGAAGAACCATTTTTAATATCAATAATTATGTTGAAAATGTTGAATTTGTAATAATAAAAGATGTAGATACTAAGATTAAATTTCCTGTTATTTGAATGCAATTTTTAGAATTCTTTAAATCTGAGTTAAATTTGAGTTTTAAAAAATGAACTTTTAATCTTATTTTCTAAGAAGAAGGTTCGGATATTGCACCATATAATTTTTTATTAATTAATATGTAACAAAGAAATATTAATTATAAAAGTCTATGCGAATGTAGATTTATATATATAAATGTAGTTATATTTAAACTGTTCTATTAAGTTTATATGCAATAATTTAATATTTTAATTTATCTAAAATGAAATCTAAAAGTAGAAAAACAACATATGTTGTAATGTGATTATTATTTATAATTCTTGTTGTGTGAGGATGGTTTAGTCTGAATATGTTAGAAAATAATTGGGTACCAACTGAAAAAGATTTATCTTCTTTAAATAAAGAAGATAGACTTCAAATTGTAGAATCTATAAAATATTCTACAGAAGAGTTTAATTTAGAAATGGCTCAAAATGAAGACTTAGAAGATGAATCTTTTTTAGAAAGTATGAGTTCATGGACTCGTCCAAAATCAAAGACTTGTAGAAATAGTCATGCATCATGTAGAAATCTTTCTTGTTATGAAGAATTATCTTTAGAAAAAAATAAAGAATTATTAATTAAATGAACAGCTTTATCAACTTTTTACTGGAAAAGGGCCATTAATTATGAAGACATGGCTAATAAATTTAAAAAGAGCAATAATAAATATTATAAATATTTAATTAAAATGCATAATAAATACAACAATTATAGAAATATTTATACTTGTATAATGGAAAATGCAACGGATGTGGTAAATAAGTACACTGCTTGAAAGACAGATATAACAGTATATTTGAAGGAAGGAATGAGAATATCTAGAGAATTTGGTATTAAGAAAAAATATCCAGGGCGTGTTGATTGGTCTATGATTTCTAGAACCTTTGAATCCACTGAAGAAGCTAAAAAATTGAATATTGATCCGCAGTCTCCTCCAGTGGTAGAAGTTAATAACGAAATACAAGTAAGATTTCCAAAACGTAATGTTAAAATATTGATTAGTCATGACGCATATCATTGTTATGATACTACAATAGTGTATTGTCATTGATTATATGTAATAACTAATAATTGATGGGGTGTTTCGGCTAATGCTATTCCATTAGGTGGAAGGTCTGGTCATAAAATTGGCGGCAGAGGTTCATCTTCAGTTTATTGAATTTATGTCGAAGATCTTTCTACACCTGGTATTAAGTGTGAAGCTTTTATTGATAATCCGTATACTACAAATCCAACTTTTGTATCTTGTGTTTCTGGTATTGGTAAGCATTGTTTAGGTACTTCTAGACGCAATATGCATAGAAGGTGTGTGGCAGAAGATAAGGATTGAAACAAAGTTTCTTCCAAAAAGTGGGATTTGTATTAGGATTATATATTGTGAGCAGGGGTACATTTTCTTTAACATAAGAGTTATTAAAAGTATGGCGGATTGTTGGTGATATTTATATTACAAGCATGTTTGTTTAATAATATAATAAGGAAACAAATTGTTTTTTTATTTCCAGCAATTGAATATAATAAACCCTCTTGATTCTAAGCTACATTTGTTTTAAGATGTTTTTGATATTAATCAATAATATTCTATGGACTTAAATAATATTTCTCAAGATCTTAATGATGCCTTTAAAAAGGAAAATCAAATAACAGTAGCAGAGGCAGTTGCACAAATAAAATTGTGGATTTGAGAAAAAAATTATCCGGCTGCTGAGGATTGAATAAAAGAAATAGAAAAAATTATTCCTGATCTTGATGACATTGAGGAATTAAAAAAACTTTCTAGATGAGAACAGTCAGAAAATTTACAAAAAAGTTCTGAGAATTTAATAAATGAAGTGGAAAGTGTTCAGGGTTTGGATAAAGATGATAGAATTATCGCTTGCATGTCTTACATTTGGTTTTTGGCTATGGTTCCACTTTTATTAAAACAAGATTCTAAACTTTGTAAGCATCATTGAAAACAGTGACTTATTTATGCCATATTCTTTTTCTTTTTATTAAAATTGTCTAGCCTTGTACCAGGCTTGTGAGGCTTTATGACATGAGTTTTAAACTTATCTCAAATGATGATTGCAATATATTGAGGAATGAAGGCTTATAAGTGAGAAATGTGGAATGCTCCATTTGTTTGAGAATTTACTAAAAAATTAAACTTTTAAAGATAATATATAATGCAAAACCAAGATAATACAGAAAATACTGAAGAAACATCACTTTTAGCTGATAACATTATTGATCAAGATATTGTTTGAGAAATGAAAGAATCTTATCTTTCATATGCAATGTCAGTAATTATTTCAAGAGCTATTCCTGATGTTAGAGATTGACTTAAACCTGTGCATAGAAGGATTTTGTATGCTATGTATAAGTTATGAATTACACCATGATGAAAATTTGTTAAGTCAGCTAGGGTTGTTTGAGAAGTAATTGGTAAATATCATCCGCATTGAGATACTGCTGTTTATGATTCTATGGTTAGAATGGCTCAGGATTTTTCTATGAGATATCAACTTGTAAAGGGTCAATGAAACTTTTGATCTATAGACTGAGACAATGCTGCTGCTATGAGATATACTGAGGTAAAAATGCAGAAAATTACAGTGGATATGATAGTTGATATTGAAAAAGAAACTGTAGCATTTAAAGATAACTATGATGGTGCTTTTAGAGAGCCAACTGTGTTTCCAAGTAAAATTCCAGCTCTTTTGTTAAATTGAACAATGTGAATAGCTGTATGAATGGCTACAAATGTTCCTCCTCATAATCTTATAGAGCTTTGTCATGCTATAAATCATTTATTAGATAATGAAGATGCTATTGTAGATGAATTATTTCAATTTGTGAAATGACCGGATTTTCCAACCTCGTGAATAATTTATGACACAGAAGCAATTAAAACAGCTTATAGAACTTGAAGATGATCAGTTTTAATGAGATGAAGAGCAGAAATCGAAGAGAAAAAATCGAAAAATGTAATTATTATTACTGAGCTTCCTTATCAGGTAAATAAAGCAAATTTAATTGTAAAAATATCTGATTTAGTTAGGGATAAAACTATTATTTGAATTACAGAAATTAGAGATGAATCGGCTAAAGGTTTAATAAGAGTGGTTATTGAATTAAAACGGGATGCTTTTCCAAATAAGATATTAAATCAACTATATCAAAAGACAGCTTTGCAATCTTCTTTTTGATTTAATGTTGTTGCTCTTGTAGAGTGATGAACTCAGCCAAAGTTATTAAATCTTAAAGATATATTAGAAGAATTTATTCGTCATAGAGTTGATGTTATTACAAACAGAACCAAGTATGAACTTGATTTAGCAGAGAAGAGAAAACATATATTAGATTGATTAAAAAAAGCTTTAGATTCAATAGATCAAATTATAAAAACGATAAGAGCTTCACAAACAAAAGAAGAGGCAAAATTAAATTTAATTAAAGAATTTGGATTTACAGAGATTCAAACAGATGCAATTCTTGCAATGAGGCTTCAAACTCTTGCAGGACTTGAAAGAAGTAAAATAATAGATGAGCTTGCAGCTAAGGTTGCTTTTATTGCAGAATGTAAAGATATTTTAGAAAAACCAGAAAGAATTAAAGCTATCATTAAGGAAGAAACTGTTGCAATGATAGAACAATATTGAGATGAAAGAAGAACTGAAATTGTAGAAGTTGCTCCTTGAAAATTTATTGCTAAAGATACTATACCTAATGTTCCAATGGTTGTGACGATTTCTGAAAAAGGGTATATAAAGAGAGTTCCTGAAGATACATATTCTTCTCAAAACAGGTGAGGTAAATGAATTAAGTGATTTTCTGCAGAAGAGGATGTATTGACTCATATGTTTCATTCAAAAAATCATAATGAATTACTGTTTTTTACAGATAAATGAAGATGTTTCAAATTATCAGTTTATGAAATTCCTCTTGCGTCTAGGGTTGCTAGGGGTCAGGCTTTAGTTAATTTTTTACAACTTGATAAAGATGAGCTTGTTACTTGAATATTAGATATTACATCTGGTAATTGAAAATATTTATTCATGGCAACAACTGACTGAACTATTAAGAAGACCAAGATTGAAGAGTTTAAAAATGTTAGAAGAAGTTGATTAATTGCAATAAAATTAAAGAAATGAAATTTATTAAAATGGGTCAAGTTAACAACTTGAATTGATCAAGTAATGCTTGTGACTAGAGAATGAAAATCAATAAGATTTAAAGAGTGAGATGTTAGGTTTATGTGAAGAACAGCTGCCTGAGTTAGATGAGTTAGATTAAAATGAGAGGATAAAGTTGTTGAAATGGATGTTTTAGTTGATGCAGAGGATATAAAACTTCTTGTTGTAATGGAAAATGGTTTATCTAAGGTAACATCGGTAAAAGAATACAGGATGCAATCTAGATGATGATCATGAGTTAAGGTTGCAAATATTACAAAAAAGACATGAAAAGTTGCTTGAGCTAAGTTTATTTTACCAAGCGAGAATCAAGATTTGTTATTAATGTCTAATAAATGACTTACAATTAGGGTTCCAGTTGATAGTGTTCCAAAGAAGGGGCGTGCTACTCAGTGAGTAATTATAATGAGAATGAAAGATCCAAGAGATACTGTTTCGAATATTACATTGATTCCAAGAGAGGATCTTGAAGATAAAATTGAAGAAACAAATTCTGACGTATCTAAAATAATTGCCTGAGAAAATGTATAGTTTTAATGTGTATTATATATAAAGCGTATAGTAATAATAAATTATTTTTGAATTATTATGTCTCATCTTGTATATATATCTATTTGATCTAATTTATGAAATAAGAAAAGTAATTTAGAAAGGGCTGTTGAGAATTTAAAAAGTGTTTGAAATATTTCTAAAGTTTCTTCTCATATTCAAACAGAAGCTTGGGGGTTAACAGATCAGGATGATTTTTTAAATGCAGTTTGTGAAATCGAAACTTCATTAGAACCTGAGATTTTATTAAAAAAACTTTTAGAAATTGAAAATAATATGTGAAGAAAAAGGGGGCTTAGGTGGTGACCTAGAATTATAGATTTGGATATTATTAGTTTTGATAAATTGATTTTAAAAAGTAAAAATCTTACTATTCCGCATAAGTATGCAGTTGATAGGGATTTTGTAATGATTCCCTTGAAAGAGCTGAATAATGATATTTATGATTGGATACTTTCATTATAATTCTTAAGTAACAACGTCATAATGTTGTTACTTAGTTTTTAATATTAAAAATTGTTATTTATTTTAAAATTACAAAAATTAATAATAGAACTTATTCTAGCGCAAGGGGTGTTAAATTTTCGCGAAATGTCTCAAGAAATGTTGTTATTTTGGTTTTATAAAAACCCTTGCTAAAAGCGCATGGGTATTTATAAGTATTTAATATTTATAATAATTTGTTTTAAAATTAAGCAAAAGCTCAGAAGATCTTAAACATTTCTTCTTGTAAATCTTTAAAGAGTGGGAAGATGCCATGTTTTTTTTCGATACTGAGCATTTGTTTTATTTTATCACAAAGAATATGAAAAATTTGTGTAAATTTATTTTTTAATTTTGAAGACATTTTGCTAATATGTTTTTTGTATAATGGTAAGTAATAATCATTTATTTCATTTAATATTCTAAAAAATTTTTCTTTTCTAAAAATATGCAATGATTCAAGGTTGTCTAATTGATCATGCATTTTTATGAATAAAATATTAGGATCAATTCAGATTCATTTATCTAATTTGTAAATGTAATCTTTAAGTCTGCTAAGATGTCATTTTTTTCATTTTTTATAATTTTGTTTTGAATTTTTACTTAAAATATAAACAATTTCAGCAACTTCATTTCAAAATTTATTTCTAATCTCTTGTTTTTTAATTCAGCAATCCTCACAAACATCATGTAATACAGAGGCTTGTTCATATTTTTTTCAAAGTTTCATTCTTTTTATTCTATTTCTAACATTTAATGGATGAACAATGTACATATCTCAAGAAGATCTTACTTGAAATTTATGCTTTCTAGCAGCATATAAGACAGCAGGACAGGAATATTTTGTATTATTTATTATCATAATAAATTTATTCTTTAGGAAGATCATTATATATAGAAATAAAATGTTGTCAATAAATAATAACAAATTAAAATTATATTTAGTAAATATATCAATAAATCGCTTACAGGTAGGAAGAAGGTTTGTTTAATTTATAATTAATATTAATTTATAAAGTTGCAAAAATGAAAATTTTATAAACTAAGTCTAAAGTTGTTATTCATTTACAAGGTATTAAGAAAGGATTTACCCATTATTAGCTTAAGAACATTTTGATAATTATAAAAAAGGTTTACATTTTAAAAAAGATAACTATATTTTGCTTGCCATTAGGTTAAATTAATTATCATTTATTATTATGAAATTAGATCTAAATACAACTAAGACATTAAGGAGTTTGTGATTAAATGAAAAAGAAGTTTTAGTTTATTTGGCATGACTTGAGCTTTGAGCGGCATCAATACAAGATTTATCAGAAAAATCTTCGGTTAAAAGGGTTACAATTTATACCTATATTGATGAACTTAAATTAAAATGATTTTTTAGTGAGGTGAGGAGGTGAAACAAAAGATTGTTTATAGCTGAGGCTCCAAGTTCGTTGGAGGCAATTATGAGAAAAAAAAATGTTGAGTTGGTTAAGTCGCAAACTGAATTAAATGATGTTAGCCAAAATCTTCCTTCTGTGATAGATAAGCTAGAAGGATTTTATAAGAAGACCTGAAATGTAAATCGACCAAATGTTCGTTTTTATGAATGACTTGAATGAATTAGAGCTGTTTTAAATGATTCTTTATCATCAAAAGAGACAATTTATACTTATACAAATATTGAATGAATAAATGAATATATTTCTGATATAAATGAAGATTATTTAATTAAAAGAAAGAAGTTAAAAGTTCACAAAAAATGACTTATCATTGATTCTAAACAAGCAAGAGAGTTTGTAGTAGATTATGATAAGACTGTTACAGAAATAAAGTTTTTAAAAAATGTTGATTTTGATGTAGAAATGGAAATTTATGATTGAAAAGTGTCATACCTTACATTTACTGATAACAAGCCAATTTGAGTCATTATTGAGAACAAAGAGATTTACCATATGCATAGAAGTTTATTTGATTTTGATTGGAAAAGAGCAAGTAATTAATTTTTTAATAAAAGACTTGCTATTTTTTTGATATGTTGTAGTATAGTGCACCTTAAGAAAATTAGTGTTTTTATATGTCAGATGCTCGATTAGGTAGCGGTAAAAAATGGGGTTACGGAGGATTAGATGCTCCTTTAAAACCTAGTATAAGAGAACATTTTAAAAAATATTCATATGATTTTTCATGGGAAAATATTGTTAATAACAATTTTGCTATAGAGAGCATTTGAAATGATTGAGCAAATTGAGTTGTTATGATTTGATGTGAGTTTAAAAAATGAGTTGGTGATGATATTTATAATTCTCTAGCGGTGGCTAAGATGATACTTACATTATTGAAAATACAAATAAATAGACAGAAAGATTGTCCAATAAAAGTTATATTATGTTGAGATTTTTCTGAAGTAATAAATCAAATAAATCCAGCTGAAAGATTTGATAACAAAAAGCAATTAAGTAGGTTATTGTTTTATTTAAGACTATTAAAAGCTTCAAGTTATGAGATGTCTAAAATTGATATAGTTTTTTTTAATGAAAATAAGGACAATTATAAAGTGTTATCTGAAGTAAGAGGTGTAATTAAAGATAGGCTTAGAAATAAAGCTTTACAATCTCTCATTAAATTTGTGAACGAAAACCAAAAAATGACAGAGGAGCAACTTTCTTGTTACATACCAGTTGAATATAGAGGTGATAATGATTTTATGAATGTAACTTGAAGGTGTTTTCCTTTAAAAGATAAAGAGGAAAATGAATTTTCAGATAAATTGTTTAGTAATTTATCAATTGCATATAAAAGTGATCCTGGGTTTAAAAAAGATGTTGATTGATGTTTGTTGCCAAATTTAAGAGAAAAAAATATAGTGTGATATGAATTTTATACTCTTTTACAGCTTTATTTAATGATTAATGAGTTTAAGAAAGGGAGAACGATTAAGGCATGATTTGAAAGAGAATATTTGTATGATAAAATATTTCTTAATATCTTAGAATGAAAAAACTATCCTAAGCTTTTAAATATTACGAAAGATTTAAATCCAAAATGATTGGATGTAAAGGATATCTTTTGATGGATGAGGTATAAGAAAAAATTTATTAAAGAAGTACGATTTATTGAATCTCGAAATAAAGGAGTGGATAAGCTAAGGGCATTGACAGGATTATCTGTAGTGTTGCTATTATGAGCAGTCTTGTGGGCTGCTGCAGCAACTTTTATTGAATCAGTAGATCACAAGGTAGCTAATGATTCTGTTTATGGTAAGAGATTGCAAAATTGACCTGTGCTAACATGAAAAGCAGCTATGGCACATAAGGTATGTATAAGTAGAGATTTAGAAAATGAAAATATTGAATTAAAAAAAATATTAGATGATAAGTGTGGTGGATTATTTAAGGATTCAAAAAAGAAATAAGCTACCAATCTTGTATTTTTTCATTTTTTTAATTACCCGTTTGTACAACGTCAGTATTAGCATTAGCTACAGACGTAAATTGACTATCAACTTCATTCATTAATGTAATTATTTGTCAGTTGGTCATATCTTTTACTAATGGTATACTGGAATTATTAATTTGCTGTTGTTTGGAAATACTATGAACAGTTTTTATTAATTTGGCATTAGAATCTCTTAGTGAATTATTTTCTTTTGCTAAATAGGCAAGTCAGATAATAAATGATATTGTAAACAGAAATTGCATCATTTTATACCAGTCTTGATTAAAAATTTTTTCTTTATCCATAAGATAGGCAAGTCATCCTTTGATAGAATCAGGTACTTGTATCACTTCTTTTTTATCGTTGATGTTTTTTCTACTAAATGTCGCTTCCATAAAATAATAAATTTTTTTGTTTATCTAAATTAATAACAAATTAAGATTATATTAAATTAATTTTTTTTACAATGTCAATACAATTTTTGTTTTTTGGACGTTTTTTTCTCAAATTTTATCATTCAAGGGTTTTACAATAAGAAAAATATGTTTATTATTAGCTTAATAAATAAAATAAATAATGTTTAATTTAATTTGAATAGTATCTAAAAGTACAATAACTAATTTAGATCCTTTGAAAAAGGCAATATCATTTTTGTTGAAAAATGAAAAAGAGCTATATCTAACAAAGGAAACTATAAAGTTGCTTTGAGAAAAAAAATATCAATCTTTAAAGCTGTTAGACTATTGACATAAATTAGATTTGATAATTGTATTTGGTGGGGATTGAACAATTTTAAAATTAAATAGTAATTTGAAATCTTATTCTAACAAAGTTTTATGAATAAATATGTGAAAATTATGATTTTTATCTGAAATTTCTCCTAATCAAACTGAAAAAAGATTAACACAAATATTTGAATGAAAATATACTATTGATAGTAGGGCTATGCTATCTGTAAGTGTTATAAGTGATAAAAAAGAAAAAAAACTTTGAAATGTTTTAAATGAAATTGTTATATCTTATAAAAATATTGCCAGGCTAATTTCAGTAAAAGCAAAAATAGACTGAAATATTCTTTCAAATTTTGTATCAGATTGATTGATATTATCAACACCTACTTGATCAACTGCTTATAATATATCTGCGGGGTGACCAATTTTATATCCTAAAATTCCAGCATTTATTCTTACTCCAATTTGCTCACATGCTTTCACTCAAAAACCGATAGTAATTCCTGATGATAAAACACTTTCTTTTGAGATTACAAAAGAAAATAGAGAGCTTTGTTTGCTTACGCTAGATGGGCAAACGGTTCATAATATTAATATTGGAGATATGGTTAATATAAAAAAAGCTAAAGAGACTTTTAAGTTTATTAGATTTCCTAAAGAGCATTTTTACAAGATTATCAAAAAAAAGTTGAGATGGGGGGAGGGGTTGTAGGAGGGTGATTTTTTTGATATCTTATACACTGAATATTAAAAAAACGTTAAATAGATAAATAAGCTTGACTTAATCCCATTAAATAATTAATCTCGATAAGATTTAAGTTTTAATAAACACAAATATGATACACGCAATGATTAGAGATAACGAGACTTCAGAGAAGCTTTTGAATAGGTTTAAAAAAGCAATTCATAGCTCTAGGATTGTTTTACATGTAAGAAATACTCGATTTCATAAAAAGAAATCATCAAAAAGACTTGTAAGAATAGCTGCTTTGAAAAGGGAATTTTATAGAGCAAAAGCAAGAAAGGATGCAATGTATAACTAGAAATACAATAAATTATGTCTCAGTCTTTAAACAACAAGTTATTGCTACTGAGAGATCCTTTGAATCCACTTTTAAAGAAAATGAGACAGAAATCTCCATGAACTTATTTTCATAGTCTCCTTGTTTGAGAAATTGCTTATTTTGCTTGTTTAAATTTTAAGAATACCAATCCTTTACTTGCATTGGTATGAGCTCGTTTTCATGATATATGAAAAATGATTCAACCTTTTGCATATGCAGAAAATCAAGAAGATTGAGACTATCCATTTATGCCAGAAATAATTGAAACACATGTTAGTTATTGAGTAGATATGGCAAAGTCATTTAATTTACCAGAAGAAGTTGTAAGATTTATTATCACTCATCATTGAACTGCAAATTGCCCTTCAAATAAATGAGAAGGTCCGAAAAGATACATGTTATCTGAAAAACCTATTACAGTTGAAGAGACATTGGTAATGTTGGCCGATAGCTGTGAGGCAGCTGTAAGATCTCTTTTGAAAGAATGTACAAAGAAAAATATCGCTGACATCGTTCGCAAGGTTTTTTATGATAAAGAACAAAATGATCAATTGACTAATTCTGTACTCTTATCTGCTGATTTTAAACAAGTTGAAGATGATTTTATAGATTCTTTTTATTTTGTTTATCATAGAAGGTTTGCGACTGAAAAAAATAAATATTAAATTTTTAAAATAACTTATGAATATAGAAGTTTTACAAAACAAGTCAAAGAAGCTTAAAAGCCAAGCTGTTAAGATGATTTTTTGAGCAAATTCGGGACACCCTTGATGAAGCCTTTCTTCATTGGATTTAATGACAGTTCTTTTTTATTGAGATTTTTTGAAATTTGATGCAAAAAATCCATGATGGGATGAGAGAGATTATTTTATTCTTTCTAAATGACATATTTCTCCTGCTTATTATTCAATATTGGAAGATTTGTGATATTTTCCTAATGAGCAGCTTTTTTCATTTAGACAAATTGATTCCTTGTTGCAGTGACACCCTGCTTCATCAGTTCCATGAGTTGAGGTTTGAACTTGATCTTTGTGACAATGATTGTCCATTGCAAACTGAATCGCGCTTGGACTTAATCTAGATAATAAAAAAAATAAAGTATGGGTGTTGCTTTGAGATTGAGAGCTTCAAGAATGACAAATATGGGAAGCTGCTATGTCGTCTGCTCATTATAAACTTTGAAACTTGATTGCGATTGTAGATAATAACAATTTACAAATTGATTGAAGGTTAGAAGATGTAATGAATGTTTGAAATGTTTGAGAAAAATTTAAAGCATTTTGATGGGAAGTTATAAATGTTGATGGTCATGATTTTGAGAGTATAGCAGATTCTTATAAGAAAGCTTTGGAGTTTGAATGAAAACCAGTTTGTATAGTAGCATCTACTACAAAATGAAAGTGAGTTTCTTTTATGGAAGATAATCATTGATGGCATGGGAAGGCGCCAAATGAGGAAGAGTTAGGTGTAGCGATGGAGGAGCTGAAGCATTAAGAAAAACTAAAATATAATTATATTGCTTTAGGTCTTAGCTCTATCGTTCATCGCAAAGCTCGGAATGACGGGTTTTTTGTTTTACATTTCTGATTTATAAGTATTTAATTTAAAATCGTTTACTATTTATTTATAATAAATAAAATATTAATATAAAATAATCTTATATTTAATGAGAAAGTTTATATTAATCATTTTATTCCTTCCTTTTATTGTTTTTTGACAATCTTTTCAGGATGTAAATCCAGATCGTGATGATTTTGTATATATTGAAGATCTCCTATCTAATTGAATTATAGATTCATGAATAAGTTTTCATCCTGATAATAAAATCACACGGGCTGAATTTTCAAAAGTTGTTGTTCTTGCATTTCAATGAGTTGCTAATGATAAGATTTCAAATAATTATTTTCCTGATGTGAATTCTTCTAGTTGGTATTGGCCATATGTTCAGAGTGCAAAATATTTTGATTTAATAAATGGATATCCTGATTGAGAATTTAAACCATGAAATAATATTGTCAGAGCAGAAGCTATAAAAATTATTGTAAATGCATCAAAGATAATAAGAAAAAGTACTTGATCAGAGTATACGGATAATGTTACTGGACAGTGGTTTGAGCCATATGCTAATACTGCTTTTGCATATTGAATATACAAATGACTTTTAACTGTTAGCTGAAAGCCTAGAATGATTTTTAAATGATGAGATGAGATAACTCGTTGAGAAATGGCTATTTATCTTTCAAGAGCTGCTGCTTTGGTGAATTATTAAGTATTTTTACCATATAGCTTCATTCAAGCTTGTATCAATTTTTTTCGTAATATTTTCTTACTCCAACTCAAGCTATTACAGCAATTTTATTTAATCAATATTCTTTTACTGTGATTTGTTCTGCTTGTTTTAATAATTTTTTTCAAAATCAAAAGTGTTGTGTGTTTCAATCATTTTCTCACACTGAAGTATGAATTCAGTAAGTATGAATTTCTCTAATTATAGAAGTTTGGTTTAATTCTTTAATAAAATGTTTTCTCTTTTCAAAATATTGAGATGGTATTCTAAGTCTTAATAGTGATATTAGTTTATCTTTTTTTACATCATCAAATGTTAAAAATATTTCATCTCACCCACTGGCTTTATAGTTTTCTCTTTTCATTTTAACATTTTTTAATTTTATTATTTCTCATTTTATCTCTCTACATCTAATACAATTACATTTAATATTTTTCTTTTTCATGTCGTCTTGAATCAATTGTCTCAGGTTGATTATTTTACATCAAGATAGAATTGATTCAGATGGAATATCTCTCACAAGTCTAGTAATTCTACACCATTTTTTTACAAGTTGTTTTATTTTTATTAAAATTGGTTTTAAATCAGTTTCATTAATTGCGATAAAATTTCATTCTTTCCAAATTTTTTCTAGTTCTGTAAATGGAGTAACTACACAAGGATAAAACTTTATTAGATCTGGTTTAAATCTTTCATCTTCAAAAGTGAGTCTTACAGTTTCAAGATCTTTTTCAATATTAGATCATGGTAGTCATGGCATTAGGTGGTAGGATATTTTAAATCAGCTATCTCTCAGAAGTTTTGTGGCATTGGCTGTTTGCGCCCTAGTATGTCATCTTTTTGTTATTTGCTGAACATCATCAAACAAACTTTGAACTCATATTTCTACCCTTGTACATCAATATTTTCTCATCCGAGTTATTTCTTTTTCATCAATATAATCTGGTCTGGTTTCAAGTGTTAGTCAAACACATCTATAATCTGAATTTTCATTTTTTGAGACTGCTTCATCTAAAGTTTTTGATTTTTCAGTTCTTTTAATTTTTGGAACTTTAAAAATATCTCAATTTTCTGAGATAAATTTTGGATTAATTTTTTGATTTAATCAGTCATATATACTCTTAATATAAGAAGTTTGGTAATTTCTTGTAAGAAAAGACCATGTTCATCAAATTATAATAATTTCAATTTTTGAAATATCGTGACCAGTAACCATAAGGGATGCTAGTCTATTTTGCACTTGATTAAATGGATTAAATTTATTTAACACAGCTCTCATTGCAGCTGGTTGGTTTGAAAGATATGATTTTGGCATATTGCGTTCACTCGGACAATAAACACATTTTCACGGACAAGGAAATGGTTTAGTAAGACATGTAATTACTGCAACTCAACTTTGAGATCTAACTTTTCTTACTGAAATAATTCATTCTAATATTTTATTTTTATTTATTTTTTTCTCTAAAATAAGATCTCTGTATGCTTGAATTAAATCAATATTTCTCACATTAGAAATCTTATTTTCAGAAGAAAAACTATTTTTAAGTTTAAAAAAATCTCGAGCGCGAAAATTATTATTGTTTTTTATCTCTTGTCTAAGAGTGAGAATAAATTTTTTGTTTAAATGTTTATGTATATTTAACTTTCTCTTCATGATCTTCAGTAATAATCAGAGAAAATTGTAACTAAATCAACTGATTGAATTGAATTTCATTCTGGCCAAATAACAGAAGATGTTACTTTCATGTGATTAGCTCATTTTCTATTAATAACATTTGAAAAATCTATTTCGTCTCATTTGTAATCCACATATTCAATTTCAACTTTTCTAAAAAATTTAAGTCATATTAAGTCAGTTCAAATTCAAGGATTATTGCATGGCATGATAAGTCATCATTCTCAATTTTGACAAAGTCTAAAGTTTAATAGGTCTGTATATATAGCTCAGTCATTTTTTTTATCCCAAGAACTAGTGATTAATCATCAGTTTTGACTTAAATAAAATTTTCAAGAATAGCTAGAATTATTAATGTTATGGTAAGGTATATATCATCAATATAAAGTATGATTTGCATATCATGCTCATGGAGGAATGGCTTCCAAGCACTCATCATCTAGTAGCCAGCTTCAGTCTATAGTTCAATCAGCGATGATTCATTTCTGATTGTCAGCCGAAAAGTTCCAGCATAGTCTTCTATTTGATCAATAATTCATCCAATTATAGTCTCTTAAATATCTTGTCATTTCAAGTCATTCGCGGGCTAATGAAACCGCTTGTGATCTATTCTTAGCTGAATCTAGAGTTAGACGAGCACCAGCTACAATTTTAAGAGTTGATATTAGTACAATAGAAAGGATTGCTAATGCAATCATTAGTTCGATTAAAGTTTCAGCTTTTTTTGATAATATTCGATTCAATATTATTAGTTATTTAAATTAATTTTATAGTTTATTCATTTTTTGTTCAAGCATAAGATCTGTTATAACTAATGCTCACATGCTTTCGATTATTGCTATAATTCTTGGTACTATGCATGGATCATGTCTTCACTTAATTATAATATTTTTGTGAATTTTTCATTTCACATCTTTCATGTCTTGTTTTAATCCTATACTAGGAGTGGCCTTGACTCATATTTGAAAAACTATTTCATCAGATGAGCTTATGCCTCAATTGATTCAGGCAGGTAATTTATTTGATTGAGATCAAAGCATTTTTGAAAGTATTTTGCCAGGAAGAAGTTCGAAACTTCTAACAGCTCAAATTGAAAAAATAGCATGTGCCATTAGTGATTGAAGCTTGTTAAATACTGGTTCTCATATTCAAGATGGAAGATTTTTTATATGTAAATTTATGATTCATCATAGTGAATCTCATTTTTGTTTTGTATTAATTATCAATTCTTCCATAAGTTTTGCGGCGTGTTTATCAGCACACCTTATTGGATTTTTATCTATTTCATTTTGTTTAAATTCATTTGAATTAATTTCTCATATTGAAATTGTATGTGCAAATATTCAAACTTTATAATGTTTAAGAATTTTTTTTGCAATAGCTCATCATATAACGCGTCCGATAGTTTCTCTTCAGCTAGATCTTCATCATCATCTATAATCCCTGAGTCAAAATTTTTCTTGCCAAGTCTGATCTGCATGTCATGGTCTAAAAAGATTTTTAATTTCTTCATAATCTTTTGATTTATGATCTTTGTTTTTGACAATTACAGCAATTGGAGTTCATAAAGTTTTTCATTCGAAAATTCAAGAAAGTATTTGAGTTTTGTCATTTTCTTTTCTTTGAGATGATATTTTATTAGTTCATGGTTTTCTTTTATCAAGTTCTTTTTGAATGTCGTTTAATTCAAGTTTTAATCAAGATGGGCATCAGTCAATAATAGCTCATAAAGCTTCTCAATGAGATTCTCAAAAAGTAGTAAGACGAAAATTTTTTCAAAAAGAGTTCATTATTTATGTTATATTCTTTTTTATTTTATATTGTTTTGTATTAAAGGTAAATGTTGTTTGTAAAAATATTTAGGAAAAAAATATTGTTAATTATATTTTTTATAAATTACACTATACAATGTGTAATTTCTTTATTTATCATTTTAAAAAATATAATTAACATTTTTAATATTTTAGTCAAAAAAAATCAATTGTATAAATTTAAGATGGAATTATTGTATAGCACTTTGATATATAATTCATAAAAGTGAGCGGGAAAAAACTAACAAGGTTACAGCAATGATTTAATGATTTGGAACAATCGCTTAAGGAAGCTGAGAGTAGATTGTATGCTTGAGATTTTAAGAATTCCGATATTAATGATATGTCAGAATCTTTTAAAGAAAGATTTAGGATTTTAAAAAAACAGGCTAAAAAGATTAGTCAAGATGTATTAGATGAAGAGAGAAGGAAAGCTGTGCATGATAGCTTGATTGATGTTTCTAGAGTAATAGGATCACGAGAGGTACAATTAAGGAGGGTTGTTGAGGACTTAACGGCTTGGCCTGAATTAGAAGTGGAAGAAAAAACATGAGAATTTTTTTTATGGAATACTATTTTTAAGAAACTTGAACTTGCTGCATCGATATGATTTGATGATGAGGTCTTAGAACATTGTAATAATGCAATATGATGAAACTGTTTATGTACAACAACATTGAAAAATAATGATATTTTATTTTCTGGTAAAGATGATTCATGTTCAGGACAAGGTGAAAAATGAGCTGACAAAGGATTAAGTGTGCGAATTCCAATTAATTTTGATAATTGAACTCATTTATGAGTGCTTAGATTGTTATTAAAAAAAGGAAAAACTCCCGATGACCTTGATATGGTGATTATCAATGCTGGAATTGAAGTAATTAGAAAAACAGTAGAGTATCATAGTCAGCGAATTATTTCAACACTTGTTACCTGTAGAGAAGCTTATTACGATTTTAGTAATTTTGAGGAAGTGTATAAGTATGCTCATTTATTGGCACATATGTGTCCAAACCCAGAATATATCGTTACAGGTTTTATAGAAATATTGACCAATTCTTATGAGCATTGAGCATTATGAATTACATGTGAAAGAAAATCAGATCTGAAAACTGATCCAAATAATAGTAATGCATGGAAAGATGAGGTAGACAAGTTGGGCGCTGAGGCCATTAGAGATGGAAAATATGTTTCCATACATGTTAAAAGATTTGCAGATAGGTTGATATTTACAATAAATGATCATTGACAAGGCTTTCCTCATGAGGATTTTACAGAATTTAAAAGTGAATTATTGAACAAGTGACATTGAATGTGAGTAATGTTAAGCAGGGGTTTATTTGATGGGCTTGAGTATAATGATATTTGAAATACTGTTACATTAACAGTAATGATTGAAAAAAATGATAAATATCCTGTTTCTTTGCGAAAAATGAAAAAAAAGTCATTAAAAAAATAGAAGATATATCCAATAATTTATAATCAAGTTAATTATTATTTTTTAAAATGCCAGAAATTCCAAATCGAATCGAAGTAAAGAATAAATGAAAAGTTTCAACATTTTTTAAAGATATTTTTATTAATAAAAAAAAGTTTAGATGAGCAGTTTTAGTACTTTGAATATTTAGTGCCTGATTTGGTATGGTGAGTTGAAATTTATGGCAAAATTATGAACAGGCTAAATTATTAGAAGATAAAGTTCATCATTTTAATAGTTCAATAGAGTTTATACTTTCGGTTATGAAAAGTGACTATTCTTCTAAAAGAAAAGAACACAATTTAAGTGATTTGAGAGATTATTTGTTAAGATGAAAAACTAAATTTTCTCATTCTTGAAAAACTTGAGATTTACCACCTGATAAAAATTCTGTATTAAATGGAGTATTTTTAAAGGATTTAACAATTTCTTGAACTAGATACTCATTTGAGTATCAGGTTGATAGGTGAGCTAAAGAGTGCTCAAGTTGTCATGATGATAATATTGGAATGCTTTCTTATGAACAAGATTTATCTGAAGAGTTGAATGCTATTTTAAAAATATCAGCAATTGTTTGATCATTAATTTCTTCGATTTTATTTTTACTTTGACTTTATTGATTAAATAATAAAAAAAATTCAATTAAAAATGCAATGTTAATTGAGAGTCTTTTGCATGAAAAAGAAAAAACACAGAGGCATCTAAACGAAGTAAGAAGTTTAAATCAAGATCTGCAGTGTGAAAGAGATAAGACACAAGGTCATTTAGATGAGGCAGTAAAGCTTACTAATGATCTTTCTGACCAGCAAGTTATTATTGTGAACAATGGTATAGATATTGAAAGAAAGATTAAAGAGCTTGAAAGGCTTCGTAGATTTTTCTCTCAGGCTCCTATTGCTATGTTTAGATTTGTGAGTGTGAATGATGGATTTGAAATGAGTGAATCAAATGAGGCTACATTGAATATGCCATGAGAATTTAATCAACTAATAGATAGAGAGTGAAAAAAAGGAAGCAGTCTGAATGAAATTTTTCATAATTGAATTGATAAAGATGATTTTATTAGAAACTCAAGAGTTAAAACTTCAAATGTTTATCTATGATGAAAAGTATATAGCGTTCTTTGAGTATGAGATCCGGAATTAAGCTGTATAAATTTTTATTTTTCAGATATTACAGAACTTTATAGATTAAGACAATTTCCAAGATATAATATTAATCCACTTTATTCTTTAAGTTTTAATGATGAAGACAAGTTAGTTGCTTCAACAATTAATGATCCTTCAATAGAAGCCAAGGAGATTATTGGTAAAACTTCAAATATAGAAAGTGAAATTTTAGCAAATGTAACAGAGAAAGAAATCAGATCTTTGATTTGAACAAGTGATAAAACTAAAGAATTTGTACTTAAAATTTGAAATGAAACATATAAGTGGTGGTTAAGATGAGTGGAAAATTCTGATGTAGTACATTTTTATAGTAATAATATAACTAGAGAAATAAGTATACTTGCAAGCTTGCTCTCTTCTGAGGAAGAAGAGGCAAGAATAGTGGAAAGAATAAATATTCCATGACTTGATCTTGCATTTTATCATCAATCTTTGGATAGATGATCTAAATATTGATGAGATTTTTTGTTTTTTATTCCAACTTTGCAAGAATGAGTGATTAAATTTGTTATGTGAGATGCTGCGTGAAAGTGACTTGAAGCAGCTTTAATTGTAAATAATATTCGAAGGATAATATTTGAAAATAAAGAGGTGATGAGTTCTAGGTCTCCTGAAGAAGTGTTAAGAATCATTAATGATAATGTGATTACTTCGCCTAAATGTAAATTTGCAACTTGAGTTTGTGTATTTATTGATTTTAATAAATGACAATTGCATATATCAAATGCTTCACATGATTCTCCGATTTTGATTTCATCTGATTTAGATGGTATAAATATGAATGCAAAAACTAGTGGTATGGCTTTATGAATAGTTAAAGGCTGAATAAAATGATTTAATTATTCTGATAGCTCTCTTTCTAAAAAGCCGGATTTAGATTCTAGATGAAATAAGTGCACAAAGCTTAAAGTATGAGATAAGATATTAATATTTACAGATTGATTAACTGAAGCAACCAATAGCGAGTGAGTAATGTTTAATTCTGAGAGAGGTGGTAATAAATTAAGATTTCATCAGGTGATTGAAGAAAATAAACATTTACCAGCAGAAGAGATAAAGAAAAAGATAATAGATGAAATTGAAATTTGGACTTGAGGTAAATGAGTACATGATGATATTATATTATTTATTTTAGAAATTACACCTGAATATAAATCTAATGTATTAAATACCTGTGAGGCAAGGATTAAGACTGCGATTGTAGATTGAATTGAAGAATTATGATTAAATTCTTCAGAAATATATGATTTATTTATGTTAATGATTGAACAAGAACAAAGAAGTTTGTTTATAATAAAAGAGAGAGAAAAAGAAATTATTTCACATCAATTAACAGATTCACAAGAATCAGAAGAAAGAATAAGAAAAATATTAGACGGACAAAGGATTAAAATAATATCTGAGCAATTAAATATTTTTAAGAAAAATTTTCAAAGAAATATAACTACGCAAGCTAAATTTATTACAAAGCAGCTTTCTAATAATGGAAATATGAAAGAAGTTGATATAGTGAATATGACTAAGATTTTACTTAAGAGAAATATTGATGATCAGATTGAACTCACAGAAAATATATTGAGAGCAAAATTATCCTGACAAAAAAGTGCTGAATCACAAGAGCTTATATCTAAGGTGCTTAAGAGATTTCAATCAATGCAAGATAAGATAATTTTAGATGCTATTGCAATAGCTTTAGGAAAAAAAGCTAAAAAGAGAAAGGTTAAGCCAAAAATAGATTATGGATCTTGAAATAATGTTGATTGATTCAAATGAAGAACTGTTTTTAAGAATAGGTGATGAGCTAATAAGCTTTTAAGAAGGACCTGAAAACGTGGGTTTTAAATTTATTAATTAATTTTGTTTAATACAAAATTATTGTATTTTTAAGATTTGTAAATTATCATATCTTCAATGAGAGATAATATTTATTTTTGGCATTGAAACCCTTTTTTATTAAAAGAAAAAGAGAATTATTGGAAGAGTAGTTTTATTGAAAAAAATGGTGATATGAATTCAGAGATGTTTGATTGAAATGAGATTAATGTGAAAGACGTAGTTAATTCGATTTGCGCACTTGCATTTATGTGAGATAAGAGGCTGATTTTTATAAAAAATGTTCCGGCTGGATCATTGGATAAAAAGATGAATGAAAAGTCAGTTGAAGTTTTATTGCATTGATTATCAAAATTTCCAAAAAGTAATATTGTTATTTTTATTTCACCAAAACCTGATAAGAGAACTAAAATTTATAAGGAAATTATTAAAATTTCAAAAATTGAAGATTTGAGCATTTCTGATACAAAAATGCTACCTTGGGCAAAAGAATACGCAAAAAGGAAGTGAATTAATATTTCAAGCGATTTAATCTCTAGGCTTATAAATTTAACTTGATTTGATCTTTATAAAATATCAAATGAACTTAAAAAACTTTCAATTTATAGAGATTGAGCTGAGATAAAAAAGGAGGATTTATCTACATTAATTGAAAATACTTCTGAGATAAATATTTTTAAAATTACCAATTTAATAGCAAGTTGAAAAAAAGCAGAGGCTTTAAGCGAGTTGCAAAATATTATCACATGAGGTGAAGACATAGTTTATGTTTTTAATCTTATTGTCAGACAGGTTAGACTTTTGTTATTTGTTTTTGAAATAAAAGATAAGGATTCATCTTATATTGCAAGGGAGCTAAAAATAGCACCATTTGTTGCTTCAACATTAAAAGGTCAGGTGAAAAATTTTAAACTAGAAAAACTTCTTCAAATGCATGAAAACATTTATAATATTGATAAAGGATTTAAAACTTGAAAAATTAAATGAAATAATGCTTTGGCATTAGAAATTGAGAGAGGAGTGATTTTATTGTAGTGTTTTTTTAATGTTTATTAATGTTTTTTAATGCTCAGTATGTAATATGGTAGTTTGGATTTGCTGTATAAATTTTTAATTTTTAATTTATTTATATTTATTAAAAAATATATTTGACAAATAGTATAATATATATAAATTTTACATCCTGTTTATAATTTATTAAAAAATATATGAAAAAAAATAATGAAAGTGCACAAATTTTGGAAAAACAATTAGATAAAATGAATTTTAGTTTATGATTATTAAACAGAAATCTGGATAATCAACAAGAATTTCGAAGATTATTATTAGAAATATTAGAAAATAAAATGTCTAATGAAAATTTAGATAATTTTAAAACTTCAGATGTTTGAAAATTTATAGAATCAGAGTATAATGAGTTTCAACCAAAATTATGAGCATTATTAGATAATTACTGGTTTTTTAAAGATGTTTTTTCTAGTGAGTGAGCCAGCAAGGAAGATCAATGTTGAGATATTTTTTGAGCTGAATTTAAAATACGATCAAGTCTTATAATTTATAGTTTAAAGTCTTTAACTAAAAAAGACGTTGAATATATGAAATTACTATGATTTGAGAATGTATTTCATTTTTATAACAATTTTGATTTTATCAATGAATTAAATAAAGGGTTTTGTTCGAATACTATTACAATGACACAGAAATTGTTTAGAGAACATCCTTTATCTAAAGAAGATAGTGCTGAGATGTCTAAAAAAAGTAAATTTATAGAACGACTGTCTGAAGAAAAAAATAATATTTATAATGTTTTATTAGAAATTCAGAATAAATTGCTATTGTTATTATCAAATAGTGCAAATCATGTTTCAGATATCGATGCAAGTAGAAAGGAAACTGCTAGCAAATTACTAGTTGAGATAATGGACCTTGTTAAAGTTTATCATGAAACTATAGTTTACCGTGTTTTGAGAAAAAAAGATAAAATGAGTCAGCTTTGAATTGATATACAAGAACCTATTGTTATTGTTAAAAAACAACAAGTAGCAAGCAGTATAACAGAAAAAAGAATAATGTCTCAAGTGCAAATCGAAAGTATTAAAAATAATATAAAAAGTCTAAGTCCTGAAGATAAATTAAAAAAATTAATAAATTATATTGAAAATGGAAGTTTTGATGTAACAATAACAAAAAGAGTTATTGATAGAGTTTTAGCAAGTGATTTTCATACTGTTTCAAAATTATCTAATACAATTAGACACTCGGCCTTGTCTTATAGTGTAAAATTGATACTTGTTAATCATTTTATTAAAATATGACAATCAAAGGATGTGTTAAGTTTATTAGAGCAAAATAAGTCATGTATGAGTTGAGAAATTGGAATTAGATTTGCAAATTATTTATGAAATTTTGTTGATATTGATGATATTGAAAAATTATTATATTGTGTTTGAAATAATAAAGAATTTTGAATTATATTTATATCTAATTTAGTTAAAAGATTGAAGATTGAAGAATTACATGAATTTTATAATAAATTATCTCCTGGTTTATTGATTAAATCATTGATTTTGAATCAATTAATAACTAATTAGCAATAAAAAATTATTTCAGTCTTGCAATTACATATAAAATATGTTATAGTATAATGAATTAATAATTTAACAATTTAAAAATGAAAAATAAAAAAATTCAAGTTACGGTGTTTGTTTGTATGGCGATAGTTGCGATATGAGCTTTTTTATTACAAAATCCTAATAATGAAAATCATGATAACTTCTGAGCATCAATTTATAGTATGCAGACAGATTGTGATGGAGAAGTTCAGTCTTTTTCATGAAGTTATGATCCAATGAATTTATTGGCATGATGAAGTGTTAATTCTTTTGAATCCGTAGCAATGTGATTTTGGGTAAATGCATGTGAGGAGCCTACTAATTACGATTTTAATTGGCATATTAATGCAGGGGCTACTGATACAGTTTGAACCTGACCTGATTGAGCATCTGATGGTGATTTATATTTATATACTGAGTCTAGTAAATATTCAGAAGATACTTATAGGATTACTAATAATAGTTTTACAACTTATCCTGTAGAGGCTATTTTGCTTAGCCCTATAATGGATTTTGACGATAAAGTGATTAAATTGACATTTGATTATAGTATATACTGAGTGTCTGATAACAATGATCGTATTAGTGAATACTGAACCGTTTTTAATGTAGCTGCTAAGAAAAAATGAGACTCTAGTGATTGGGAAGATAAATTTACAATAAGTAATACTAGATTTGAGATAAGAGCTGATGGTTCAATAAAAAAATGGTTTAAATGAGAAGTTAAGATTAATTCTAATCTTTATGATCAATTACAGTTTAAGGTAACAGCTGGTTCTTACTTTAGTGATATAGCCATTGATGGTGTTAAAATTGAAATAGTAGATAATGATAGACCTGATTATGCTTCAGCTGAGCAGGATAAAGGTATATGTATATTTGAAGATGAAAGTGGTAATAGTTTACTCAGTGAGTCGGATTTAAATTTAATTGCTGATCAAATAAATAGTTTAACATTAGGTACTGATATAGTAGCTGAGGTTGATGGCATTAATTATAATATTTTGTTAACTAAAATAGGTGATTCAGAAGAAGAGGTGGCAGAAGATAGACCTGACTGAACATCATGTGTAGGTTGAGATGTGACTGGAGATTGATTACTTAATTCAAATGATACCATGATTGTTTCATTTGAAATTACTGATCGATGATGACCTATTGTTGTATCTAGCTTGGGAACATGAGATGATCTTCTTAAAAGGGCAGATGTGTTCCCTTTATGAAATTCTGATTGACTGATTAATGATGACGATACTGCTCTTTTAGGACAATTAGAAGATTGAAATTATACTCCATTGTGTTCAGATGCATTACAAGTTGTTTCAGATACAGCACCGTCATTAGATTGTGGATTTGAACAATGAGATTTATGTAATTGGGTTAATAATAATTTTCATTCACAAACATGATCAACTAGATCAGTTAATACTTGACCAAGCAGCGCTAAAGTTTGAGAATATTATGTTTTCTTAGAAGCTTCGATAAATACATTTGATTCATTGTGAGTTAGAGCAGATTATGATACTATTGCAGAAGCTACTTTGACTAGTCCTTCGATTTCTGTGTTAACCAGTCCTGTAATAAGTTTTAATTATAATATGTATTGAGCAGCTATTGGTTCCTTATTGGTTGAGGTGTCAGATGATGGTGCAAATACTTGGACTGCAATCAAAACTATTGAATGAAATAAAGGTGATTGATGGAATAATTCTGTTATTACACTTGATGATGATTATCAATTTAAAAATATTGTCATTAGGTTTACAGCTAAATCTAAAACAGGTAGTTCTAGCTTTAGAGGTGATATTGCTATTGATAATCTAAGAGTTAGTTATTAATTATAAATGAAGCAAATTAATTAGCTAAAATATTTAATAAAATAAGATCAACGCTACGAAGTAAATAAAATCAAAACAATCTTTTAAATTACTTAATTTTAAATTAAAAATCTATTTTAAATTTTAAATTAAAACTTTTAAATTATCCACCATTATACAAAATAACCACAAATCATTACATAAAAAATCACAATTCAATTTGGGAATTGTTCTATAAACCTTTGGTTGCGGGGATAGGGATTGAACCTATGACCTTCGGGTTATGAGCCCGACGAGCTACCACTGCTCCACCCCGCGTTATTTTATAAAATCCAATGAAGTCTATCTTTTTTGGCTTTTAAATCAAGTTTATTTTATTCATAGCCTCTATCTTCTTTAATCTTCTTAACAATACCACTTGGAGCAATAGAATATTTTTCAAATTCCATGGAAAAAGCAGCTCTTCAGGAAGAAATAGATCTAAGTTCTGTTACATATCCAAACATTTCAGATAGAGGTACACTAGCCTTGATAACTTTAGCCATTCATTGTTCATATGTTTCACTTATTATTCATCTTTTAGAAGAAATATTTCACATTACATCTCACATATAGTCTTCAGGGGTTGTAACTTCAACTGCCATAATTGGTTCAAGTAAAACAGGTTTTGCTTTTTTTGCTCAGTTCTTAAATGCAATAGAAGCAGCTAATTTAAATGCAAGCTCAGATGAATCAACATCATGGTATGATCAATCAAGAAGTATTACTTTTACATCCACTACTGGGTAACCAGCAACTACTCATTTTGTTAATGCTTCTTTAAGTCATTTTTCTACTGCTGGAATGTATTCTTTAGGTATTCTTCATCAAACAACTTTATCTACAAATTCAAATCATTTACCTGGATTTGGTTCAACTGTCATTATTACATGACCGTATTGACCTCTACCTCAAGTTTGCTTTGAGTATTTCTCTTCAGCTTCAACCTCTAATTGAATTGTTTCTCTAAAAGCAACTTGAGGTTCTCATATGTTTGCTTCAACTTTAAATTCTCTCTTCATTCTATCAACTAAAATATCTAGATGTAGCTCTCACATTCATGATATAATTGTTTGATTTGTTTCTTCGTCAGATTTTACATTAAATGTAGGATCTTCTTCTCTAAGTTTTCAAAGAGCTTGTCACATTTTATCTTGATCAGCTTTTGTTTTAGGTTCAATTGAAATACTTATTACTGTTTCCGGAAATGTCATTGATTCTAACACTATTTGATGTTTTTCATCACACAAAGTATCTCATGTTTTTGTGTTTTTAAGTCATATTACAGCTCCGATGTCTCATGCTCCAATTTCATCAACTTCTTCTCTAGAATTAGAATGCATTTTTACAAGTCTTCAAATTCTTTCTTTCGTTCATGTATTGGGGTTGTATACATAACTTCAAGAAATAAGTTTTCATGAATAAACTCTAACAAATGTTAATCTTCATACAAATGGATCAGTAGCAATTTTAAATGCTAAAGCCGAAGATGCTTGTCCGTCTTCAGGTTTTCTAGTTAATTTCTTTTCTTCATCTCTTACATCTGTTCAAACAATTTCTCAAACATCAAGAGGTGATGGGAGATAGTCTGAAGCTCCATCTAATGCAAATTGTACTCATATATTTTGAAGAGCTGATCAGCAAAGTACTGGGTAAAAGTCTCATCCTACTGTTGCTTTTCTTATTACTCTTTTAATTTCTTCTTTAGTTATTTCATTTCATTCAAGATAGTCTTCCATAAATTTTTCATCTTCTTCAGCAAGTGCTTCAATTAATATTGTTTTATGTTCTTCAACTTTACTCTTCATGTCTTCAGGAATATCTATTTCAATAATATTTTCTCAGAATTTTCATTCAAATTTATAAGCTTTGTTTTCAATTATATCAACCAGTCATGCAAAAGTGCTATCTGCTCAAATTGGAAGCTGAATTGCATATGCTTTTTTAGAAAGTCTTTGGTGAATAGTTCAAAGTGACATGTAGAAATCTCATCACATTTTATCCATTTTATTAACAAAACAGATTCGAGGTACTTTATATTTATCAGCTTGTCTCCAAACAGTTTCAGATTGAGGTTCAACTCACATCGCTCAGTCAAATACGGCTATTCAGCCATCGAGAACCCTGAGAGATCTTTCAACTTCAACAGTAAAATCCACATGGCCAGGAGTATCAATAATATTAATAGTATTATCTTTCCATTTACATTGTGTAGCAGCTGAAGTAATTGTAATACCTCTTTCTTTCTCTTGTTCCATCCAGTCCATTGTTCATTCTCAATCATGAGTTTCTCATATTTTGTGTATTCTACCTGCGTAAAAAAGCACTCTTTCAGTAAAAGTTGTTTTTCAGGCATCAATATGAGCTATGATTCATATATTCCTTAAATTTGTAAGATCCATGTTTATTTGGTTATTTTTTTATTAAAAGTCCAAGAAATATTATTAATTTTACTTTTAATGTAAAGGGGAATGGGTGAATTTTGAGTAATTCTTAGTTGAAATTGATGGGTTGGAATATTTGTGTAGATTTGGTTTTTGTATTTTTGACTGTTTATTTAAGCTATTGACATACATATTAATATATGTATTATTAGATATAATTTATGGATAAAATTAATAATAAAGATAAACGTAGAGATGATGTGACTGATTTATGAGTAAATCAAGATAAATTTGAATGCATTAATCGAAGTTCAATAATAAATTTGGATCTACAGCTTGAGTTTATGTGTAAAGCATATGGTGTTTTAAAAAATGAAAAAATTCCTAAAATGGAAAGAATTGTTAAAACTCAGATTTTATTCAATGAATTGGTTTCTAAATTGCCAATTGAAGTGTTAGAAAATCGATATCCAGAATTTATAAATAGTCTTTGGTGAGAGCATGATCCGTCTAGAATGAGAGAGGAAATTGAAAAATGTTGATATCCTGTTATTGATTTGAAAGGAAATGTGGATTGAGATTGTGGTGGATATTGAGTGTGATCGTTACTTACACATTTTGATTATAATGAATGATACTATTTACAAATCAAAGGTCTTATAGAATTTTTAAGTAAAAATGATATTAGCATAACTACATTTACATCGGATGAGTCTAAAATTAATATTATCAAAGGCAATGGTGAGACTGCTGAGCTTGGAATTTGTTCAGAAGTTGATAAAATATTGCAAAACATTCGTTTAGTATTAAATACTCCAATTCCTGTAGAAATAATAAATCTTGCAGGGCATTCTACTATGTTACATCATGAATGATGGTGCGTACTTATATTAGTTCCTGATGATAAGTGGCTAATTTATTTTTCTGAATGGTGATATGGAAAGTTTTATCCTCAATTTGGTCATGCACTTATAAAAAAAACTGATAATGATAAATTTGAAAAAAATACATTATTGCATGAAGATAACCATGCTTTACATAGTAATTTTGAAGATTTATCTAATCTTTATGAATTTCAGATGAAAATTGAATCTATTGCTTTTGCTATATGAAAAAATTTTGATCATAACTTAGCTATTTTAGAAGTTTGAAAATTTATTGATCATATCAAATGAGAATTATTTGCAAATTTCGATTTACTTGTAAAATGAAAATTGCGTACAGAGTTTTATTATTACAGAAAGATTTTATTAATATTACACGAATCTTCAATTTGTTCGGATTTTTCTTTAGAAAGAAAAAGATTATCAATTGAAATGATGAATGTATTTATGAACAGTATGTTTAGATATTTAGAAAGATTGGATATATTAATTAAATTATCAAAAAAGATTTGAAAACTTGAGATGTTAAGAGTTTTAATATTATATTTTAAGCCTAGTCAAATTTGAAAAATTGAGCAATATTTTAGAATAAAATTATGAAAATCAACATACATTTCATTAGTTGATGAGTGTAAAAATGAGGAATTTATGTTTAAAGAATATAATTTATATTTAAATTTTGATCAATATTTTTCATAGTTTGTTATTTATTAATTATAAAATATAATTTATTTTAGTAAGATAGATTCACAAAAAATAAAATAAAAGTATATACTCATATTGATGTGAAAATAATTATTTTATCATGAATTTTAAATATTATAAATGTAATCAGTGCAAATCAATCTTAGAAACATGTACTCAAGAAGATTTAGAGTGCTTAAATTGTTTAAGCAAAGAGCTTGAACTTACCGATAATTTTTTACATGAAACATTGTCAAAAGGTTGATGTTGAAGCTGATGAGGCTGATGTTGAGGTGGAGGGTGTTGATGAGGTTGATGCTGAGGTGGGGGTGGTTGTGGTAGAAGGAAATAAGTTGTAATATCAATGCAATTGTATTATTTAGATTGAACTTGTTATTAATAATCTATTTTAGTTTTTTAATCTTGTATTTTTTTATTGAACTCATATCTTAATCAGGTATATAAGATTTAAATTGTCATGAACATAGAACAAGAAATAATATCAATAATAAAATCAATCTGAGAAGATCCTTCTAGGCAGTGACTTAAGCAAACTCCATTAAGAGTATCAAAATCTTATAAAAAAATATTTTGAGGATATAATATTAAATCAAAAGATTTTATTACAACTTTTTCCTGAGAAAAATATGATGAGATGATTGTATGTAAGGATATTGAGTTTTATTCAACTTGCGAACATCATATGCTTCCATTTTTTTGAAAAGTGACGATTTGATATATTCCTTCTGATAAAATTATATGACTTTCAAAAATGCCTAGAATAGTTGAGATGTTTTCTAGAAGACTTCAAAATCAAGAGAAACTTACAACTCAAATAGCAGAAGAAATGATGGAAATATTAAATCCTAAATGAGTATGAGTCATTATTAATGCTAAGCACCTTTGTATGATGGCGAGGTGAGTAGAGAAGCAGAGTTCTAATGTTAGCTCTTCTTGTTTGAGAGGGCTTTTTAAGAATGATTGAAATACTAGGGCTGAGTTTTTGAAGTTTTTGAATTAAACTCTATTTATAGGGATTTTAATTTTCAATAAACAATTAATATTTAAGATTTAATTCGAAATTTACATTATGTTTTTAACAAAAGAATTTAAATTTCATGCGGCTCATTTTCTTACAGATTACCATTGAAAATGTGAGAAGCTTCATGGACATACTTATAAGCTTCATATTACTTTGGATTGAAAGGTGATGAAGAATGGAATCATAGTAGATTTTTCTATGCTTAAAAAAGTTATTGAAAATGAGGTTTTAGAAAAATTTGAGCATAGTTTGATAAATGACATAATAGAAAATCCTACTGCAGAAAACATGGTTTTATGGATTTGGGATAAGCTTAAAGATATTAATAAGCTTTTTAAAAAAGAAATAGAAAAAAATGACAATAATTATTTAAAAAAATATATTGATTGAGATGTTAAAACTTTAGACATGGTGCTTCCTAATTGCAAACTTTATGAAATTAAATTATGGGAAACTGAAACAAGTTTTGTCACACATAGATGAGGTTAGTTTCCTTATTAATAATTTCACAAAAACTAAATTTAAAATGTTTAGAATTTATGATTATTGCAAAAATTACAAAAAACAGGTCTGTAGTTAATTATAAAACACATCAAGATTCACACATCTCTAGTATTTATTCCAAACCGCATCAAATATGTTTCTCATCGTATTAGCAATTGATTCATTTTGTATCAGTACTCATATCTCATCTTCTTTTTTAATTCCTAAAAAAGCCACTTTATCATCAAAAATATCTATTTCAATATCAACTGCCAAAACATTTTTTGGAATCAATTTGGTTTTTCTGAATTCTTTATTATCTTTTTTTTGATATTCTTTAGTAAATGAAGTTTCGGGTGCTATAACTTTTGAAAATATTCAATGTTTTTTTCTAAGTTTTGCATAAGTAGTATTCAAATATTTTAACAGCTCTTCAGAAATATTTTTTGTTGTAATAAAGGCTTTAATCTCTCATTTTGCTTGAAGTGTTTCTCAAAAAACAGTAAGTACTCACTGTGTTCATTCAAAAAAACTTACTTTTGGTTTATTGACAGTTGTTCATCTTATTTCTTGTAAATATGGAAGCATTTTTTCAGCAACAGAAAGTTTAATTTTTTCTTGATTTATTTTTTTATTAAAAAGTTCAATTAATTTTTCTGGATCTAGAGCAGAAAAAAATTTAATATTATTTTTATTTATTCAGGTTATTAGTCATTTTTCTTTAAGTGTGTCTAGTACTGCATAAACGGTTACTCTTTTAATTTTTGTTCTATTTGCAATGCTAGAAGCTGGAGATTGTCATACAGATAAGAGTAATAAATATATATTGATTTCGTTTAAGCTTAGTCAAAGATTTTGTAAATTTGTTTTAATAATGTTTTTTTCTTTCATTGTTGTCAGATTAGTATTGACAGTAAAATAGTCTTAAATTACGCAATAAGCAAGCATTTATTTATTATATGATATTTTTATGTTGAAAGAAGTACTTGCTTGTATATCTTCTTAATTGTTAATTTAAAAAATAATATTATGGAAGTTTTAAGTGGAAAAAATAATATCGATAGAGCACTAGAAGAGTTGTCACAAATATCAAAAAAATTTGAACTTGGTTGATTTTCATCAATTTGCTGAAAAGAATATATAGATGCATATTGAAAAATTATATTTTTAGATGCTATATTAAAATTGTATAAAAAAGAAAATATTAAATCATATGAAGAGTTTAAATTAAGAAATTCTGATTCATGAAGCATAGTTGTCACTGATGATAATCATGAAAGTTGATTGATTTGATATGATATGCTTTCAAAAATTTGAAGACATGATATGCAATATTCTCTCTTTTCAACTTTTACTCAATTTCCTCATTATCAAGTTTATTTCAGAAATCATGCTGTAATTGATGAATTGTTAATTAGTATTTTAAACTGAGTGCCAGTTGATCTATATACTTTGATTGATAATTTAGCAGTTCAAAAATGATTGAAAAAAAATAAGGAAATTAGAATAGAAATTATGACAAAAACAGAAAGAATGTGTTATCGAATTAAATGTTTATTATCAGAATATTTTGATCCAAACACAAAAGTTTTGGATTTTATACATGGTGGAGATAGGATGTTAATACTTAAGCAGTTGAAAACTTCATTTTATGAAAAAATGATTAGATTAATGTCCGATGATAAGAACAGTAATGTTAATAAGCCAGATGCTTGATGAGAGCCTCAGATGGAAAATGTTTAATGATATTATTACTTAATAAGTTTCAAGTCTTCTCGATTGATTATGTTTAATTTCCAAATTTGTAATCAGTAAACTAAAGAGCATATTATAATTATAAAGACGCTTTGAATACTTCATTCTCACATTACTGATTTTAAATAAAATCAAATTCCAAACATGACAAGGGATGCAAATATTATTTTTATAATAGGAATAAGTTTTGGAAAGAAGCTAAATGTTTTTTGAAAAAGATAAAATCAGGCAATGAAAATTGTTAATTCAGAAATTATTGAAGTAATGGCAGCTGCTGGAAATCAATATTTTGGAATATAAATCAAATTTAAGATAATATTAATAATAACTCATATTAAATTAATAAATAAGACAGTTTTTTGTTTTTTAAAGGCAACTAAGCTGACAGAAATAAAATTAGAAAAAAATGAAAATAGCATAGCAATCATAAGCAGGGATAGCGCAAAATCTCATCAAAGTTCAAATTTTCCTCATGATATAAAATCTGCAGATGATACTGTTTCAATGATAAATTTGTTTATTAAAAAAGATCATAAAACAAGTGGTATGGCTGTAATAGCCATAAATTGAAATGAAAATTGTAATAAAGGAGATATTTTTTCTTTAGCATTTTCTATTGCTTTTGTAAGACTTGGAAGAACAGAGTTCATAAAAAATATAGGAAGTACTGTAAATACTTCAACTACTCTTAGTCAAACAGCGTATATTCATACTTCTTCACTGTTTCTAAGAAGTGATAGCAAAACTATGTCAATTTTAAAATATATAGTTCATAAAATTAGTGCTACTCAATATGGAGCAGCTTTAGAAAAAATTTCTTTCCAATATTTGAAATCAAATTTAGGAGATATATCAGTAAATTTTTTTGAATAATATAAAGATAGAATTAACATGATACTATGACCAATTACTCAAGCTAATAAAAATATAAAAAAAGCACTTGAATCTGGATTGGTAAAAAAAGCTCAATAAGCAATTATTAAAACAGAAATAATTTTTCATATAATTAAAGAATAAGTTGAATAAGTCATTTTTAAATGAAGTTGAAGTATTGAAGTTGCCATCGAATTAACAAGGTTTGCAAAAACTGCTATGGAACAAATGATTATTCAATATGGTATTATAGTTCATTGATATTTAGGAATAAAAAAAGCTGAAACTATTGCAGTTCACATAAATATTATCATTAGTGCTATTCGAAGTCCTAGTACATTTTGATATATATATGAGACCTCTTTTGATTTTTCTATTATTTTTCATCATATATTATTTTTTAGATTACTTGCCATTTCCCTTAGGGCAACTGTGTATATTCAAAAGTCTCAGGCAATAGCAAAAAGGGCTAAAAACTCATAGACAGTTGCATAGTCTCAATATCAATCTACTCAAAGAGTAAGGGTAATTAATTTTACAGACACAAGAGCCATGAGCGCCGTAATAACTCTTCAAAACATTTGAATAAAAGTATTGCTGACAATTTTTTTAGGAAGAGACAATATAAAAGATAGTTAAATTCCTTTGTATTCTATAGGTTTAATTTACAATTTACCAGTTTAAGAATTTTAAATTTTACTACAGAAAAAGTAAAAATACTTTAGAATTTGGAAATTATGATTTATTTAAAAAATTTAAAAATTATAAAATTATAAAAATTTATACACCAAATCCAAGTAGCACATATTTATTTATATACCAATAGTGACAAGTAAGAAATCACAACTAAACTTCATTATTTAGAATATCTAAAACAGTGTCATGCAAGTCATTTGATAATCATCAAGTATGATTGTTTTTATAGATAAAATCATTTAAGAGATTTAAGCAGAATGTTTCTGGAGGATTTGGAGTTGAATTATTTTGATTTTTCATTTGTTTTATATTTTAGTCTATCTATTAATAATAACATAAGATATATAAAAAGTCAATGTCTTTTGTATGTTTATGTAGATAGGGGCTTTAGCCAAATTAAATAAATTTATGCCTCATGTAAGAATGATTATTTGACAAGATTTAGTTTAATATAGTATTATCGATTCCTTTTAGAAATTAACTATTTTATTATGTCAGTATACACACCATGATCAGGTATAGATAGTGTTTTAGATAGTGACATTGTAGTGGATGATGCTAAAATGTGGTGAAGAGTGTTCCAAGTGAAAGTGATTGAATATTAAGATCACTTTGTAATAGATATACTGCACGTATTTTTTGACTAACTGTCTTATTTTCAGTTTTGTTAGCACCTTCAAGTTGAGGAGCTTTTGAATGGGATGATGATGAAGATGTTATAGAACAACATGACCCCAATAGGCTTTACTTTTCAGATACCGAGGAATTAGAAAATCAGATCGGTGACTTTGCAGAATTTATTAGTTTACAAGATTTTCAAAGTGTATTAAAAGAACTTTGATTAATACTTGGTAAAGATATTGATTTAATGCAAGAGGATGTTTCAAGATTGGACAAATTGAGATGAGTAAGATTAAGTCAGCCATAATTTATTAATGTTGCAAAAGTTAAGAATATGTCAATCGGGGGTTCAAGACCATTGTTGATACAATTGCCAGCATATGTTAGTATTAATTGAACAAAAACAGATTTCGCACCAGGTTTTTTTATTGAATTAGTAAAGAGTGCACAAGCTGAATTAGATGGAACTTTTAATTTATCTGATTTGGAAAACCAAACAGATATTGATTACCATCAAGGTGCTTGAAATGTAGCTCCTGTAGTATGAGATGGTCTTAGAGAAATATTAAAGCATAAGCATTCTTGAACTTTAATTTTAGTTAGTACAGAGGCTATTGGATGATCACAGTGATTAAATTGGACAAATCATAGAGAAGTGATTCATCATGTCTCATGATCTAAGCAATCTATTATTGATTCAGCAATATCTTGCGACAGTGAGGCAAGACCTACTTTTGTAGATATTTATAACAATGCTAAGAAAAAGGTTTCATCTATAAACATTTACAATACAGCTGTTAAATGGGAAGAAGAAAGAAAGCGTAAAGGTAGTCTTTGTTTCGGGAAAATGCTTCCTAGTATTCTTTTGCAAGATTCAAAGTCAAAACTTTCAGCTGGTTCAGCATATGTTGCATTGCTTATTAGAAATTTATTTAAAGGGACAAGAATTGAAACTAAAATGAGATTTGAGGCAATGACTGATTGATGATTATTAGGATCTGTAGAAATAGGTTCAAATGAATTTACTACTTTAAATTTAAGTGTATCAAGTCAGTGAACACCAGACATTGATCTTGGTGTTGGTGTTATCATACCCCTTCCAAAGAAAAAATAGATGTATAATTTGTATTATTGATTGAAATATAGTTTTCTTATTAGTGAAATACTGTAAGGTTTGTATTGCTTTTTTATGAAAAATGTGCAATTATAATCAATATGAAATATAAAAATAATTCTTTACAAAGAAGATATCCAGTAACCGAACAAGGGGTTTGCAAATTATTATTATGTGAAAAATCTGAATGAGTTCCTGACCCGTTAGCGTGGATTCCAGGCGGTCCTACTGATGAAGATATTATGGATTATGTTCAATGAAGAATTTTATTAAATAAAGTTTTGTTACAATTAACTCCTGAGCAAAGAAAAAAATTTAATTCTTATTAACAAACTCATAAGCCAAATTTGCACAACTTGCACCCTCTGATGCAGAAACAATTGCTTGTCTAAAAGGATTGTTAGTTACATCTCAAGCTGCAAAGAACCCATCGATATTAGTATTTCAAAATTTATCTGTTATTATTTCTCACTTATCTGTAGTTTTAACTCAGATTTCTTTCGCAAATAAAGAATTTGGATCACTTCATATTTCAATAAATAGTCATTGAAGATCAATTACTTTTCATGTATCTAGTTTTACTCAGCTAACTGCATTTTCCCCTAAAACTTCTATCACATTTGAATTTCAAATAACTTCAATTTTATTATTTTCTTGCATTCTTTTCATATTTATAGGCTCTGCTCTTGGAGTTTGTTTTCGATAAATTATATATACTTTTGAAGCATATTGAGCAAGCAGAAGAGATTCTTTTACGGCAGAATCAGATCATCACACTATTGCTACAATTTTATCTTTAAAAAATCCTCAGTCACAAGTAGCACAATAAGATACTCATTTATTTTTTAGTCTTTGTTCACTTTCAAGTCATAGTTCTCTGTGTTTTGATCAAGTGGCACAGACAATTGTTTTTGATTCAATTGTTTCTCATGATGAAAGTTCTGAAATAAAGTAATTATCTCTTTTATTTATTTTTATAATTTTTCACATTTTAATATCAGCTCATGTTTCTTTGGCATGCTCCATTAAATTGTGTCAAAGTTCAAATCAGCTTGTTGATTTTGTTCATGGCCAGTTTTCAATAAGGTGAGTTTTTGTCACTGTTCATCAAAAAAGATCTCATATTACACTTATATCTAGTTCATATCTTTTTGCATAAATGCTTGCTGAAAGTCATGCAGGTCAGGTTCAAATTATTAAAATATCTTTCATTGTTACTAGTTAAGAATAATATGATTGCTTTGTTATTAAGATTAATTTTTATCTATAAAAGCACCTTTGCTCACTTTTTTTACAACTTTATCATATCTCCAAGTTTTACCGTTCATTGAAATATAAACTCATGGAGCAAGTAATTGGCAGGAAGAAATAGCAGTTCAAAAATTAAAAATGGCATCACTTTTTGATAATTCATATGGAAGCATCGCTCAAAAAAATACAATTACTTTATTTCATAAGTCTTCCTTTGCTATTATTTTAGCTGAATCTGTCATTGTACTTGTTCAGTGCATTATTAAGATTTTATTAGATTTTGATTTTTTGCATTCTTTTAAAATATGTAATCTATCATCATTATTCATATCTAATGAATCTTTAAAAAAAAGTTTTTTAAAATTAATATTTAAATTTTTAATTCTAGCTTGATTTATCATTTGATCAATATGTGTTTTATCGAAAGAAAATACTTCTTCAACAGGAAAATAACTTTTATCTATTGTTCCTCAGCATAATAACAATTCTATATCCATTATAATAATATTTAAGTTTATTTTTTTATTTTAATTTCTATTGATTCGCTGCCTCAAATCATATCTGCATCATTAATTTTTGCAAAACTTGAAAGTGTTTCTTTATTTATAAAATCTCAAAATCTTTTTTCAAGTTCTTTATCAGATATACTTATTAAAATTCTATCTGTTACTTCGTATCATGTGGTCTTTCTCATTTCAGCTATTTGACGTATGACATCACGAGCTAGTCATTCAAGTCTTAGGTCTTCATCTATTTCTGTGTTTAATGATAACACTATTCAGTTTTCACTATTAACATGTCTTCAATCTTTTCACGAAAATCATATTTCAATTTCTTCTGGACTTAATTGTTCTCATGCAACTAAAAAATATCAATTATCCATTATTTTATAATTTCCATTTTTAGCTTCTTTTATGATTTCTTGTACTTTTCATCAGTATTTTGGTCACAAGAGTCTAGCATTTGGATTAACTTTGTTTTCAGCGATGCTAGATGCGTCTTTCAAAATATTAATTTCTTTAATGTTTAACTCCTCTTTAATAGTGTTAAATTGATCTTTAATATCGACTCAGGTCGGAAGAACAATGTCAATTGATTTTAAAGGTTGTCTTACCTTTATTACTAATTTTTTTCTAAGAGAAAGTCATAGAGATATTGCGTTTTGAGTTATTGATATTTTTTCAGAAAGTTTTTTATCAAAATATTTATTTGTAACTTCAGGCCAAGATTCGTGATGAATAGAGGAATAATTTTCAACTTTCAATTTTCAATTTTCAATTCAATTTGTTAGATTTCAATATATTTCTTCTGTAATAAATGGACAAAATGGTGCTAGTAATTTTGAAGTTTGTATTAAGACATGATGAAGTACTGCATAACTAATATCTTTATCTTTTTGATTTTTTCATCCTGTTTTTGACCAAAATCTTTTTCTTGATCTTCTGATATACCAATTTGTAATATTATCAATAAATTTTACAAAATGTCTTGTTGCATGATTTATTTTATAAAGGTCTAAATTTTCACTAATTAATTTTATTAGATTTTCTAGTTCTCATAGTATCCATTTATCAATTTCAGTTAAATTGTTTTCATTAATTTTTTTAATTTTAATTTCATCAATGTTTGCATACATTACAAAGAAGCTGTATGAATTCCAAAAAGGGATCAATATACTTTTTACTATTTCTTCAACTCATTTTTCTGAAAATCTAAAATTTTCTCATTCAACTACTGGACTATTCATTAAGTAAAATCTCATAGCGTCTGCTCAGTGTTTTTCCATAATTAAACTTGGATCGGGATAATTCTTTTTTGATTTAGACATTTTTTGTCCGTCTTCTGCTAAGATGATTCAATTTACAATAACATTATCAAATGCTCTTGATTCAAATACTCATTGTCATAAAACATGAAGTGTATAAAACCAGCCTCTAGTTTGGTCTATTCACTCAGCTATAAAATCTGCTGGAAATTTAAATGATGTTTCTAATTTAAAAGCTGCTCATTTTTCAATAAGATTGCTTTGTTTTGCTTTTAATTCTTCATTATTTAATCATTTAACCCATCTTAATAATATTTGTGTTGGTCTTGCGTGTGATACTATTAATATTTTTTTTCATTTATATTTTTCATTAATTTCTTTTAAAAAGTTTACAATTCTTTTTTCAATATCTTGGAGACTTTCTCAAGATCTTGGTCACACTTTCCACCAATCATTTTCTGTTTTCCATTTATGCCAAAGTTCATCATTTTTTGTATCAAATTCTCAAAGTCTTGATTCATGAAGCCTTTCATCTATTATTACTTTTCATCAGCAATATTTTTTAAAAATTTCTGACGTTTGTTTTGTTCTTTCAAATGGAGATGAGAATATATAATCAAATTTTATTTTTTTACTTAATTTTTCAGCTTCTTTGTTAATTTTATCTTTTCATGATTTTGTAAGATTTGATATTTTTCAATCAAGGCTGCAATTTATAATTTTGCTTGCATTGTGTTCAGATTCTCAATGTCTTACTGCGTAAAAAGTATTATTTAAAATTACTCTTTCATTAAAAGGATAGTGTTTACTTGCATATGGCATTGATCATGATTCAAACCAGCAGTCAAAAACTTCTTCAATTCTTTTATATTTTCATTTTTCTCATTCAATTTCAAAACCTAATTTATCAACAAAGTGCTTATGAAGATCTGTAACTTTTTTTCATGTTAATTTTTCTAGTTCTTTTATAGATCAGATGCAGATGAATTTTCAGGAAATTTCATTGTGCCAAATTGGCATAGGAGTTCACCAGTACCTATTTCTAGAAATAGCCCAATCAATTGATCATTCAAGCCATTTTCAAAACCTTCATTCTTTAATATGTTCAGGTACCCACTTGATTTGTTTGTTGTTTTTAATTAATTCTTTTTTTGATTTTTCTACTTCAATAAACCAGCTTTTAGTTGCGTAGTTTAATAGAGGAGTTTCACATCTCCAACATGTTGGGTAACTATGTCTAAGTGTTTTTTTCTGAAACATTTTTCATTCATCTTGAAGAAGATCAACGATATTTCTATCCATTTTCATATTATCTTTTTTCTCTTTTACAGGAATATTTGGAAATCCTTTCACATTATTAATAAAATAACCATCCATTTTTACATGTTGAATAAATGGAAGGTTCTCTTTTTTTCAAAGAAGCATGTCATCTTCTCAAAATGCAGGTGCAATGTGAACTATTCACGTTCAACTATCTGTTGTTACAAAATCTCAAATTACTATTTTAAATCATCAGTTATCAGCTTTATCTTTGAAAAAGTGAAAAAGTGGATCGTATTTAAAGTTATTTGAAACAAAATGTTTTCATAATTTTGTTGCATGGAGTTCATATCATTCAAGTTCTTTTTCATAGTTCTTCATACAATCACTAGCAATTACTATAGCTTGTTTTCATTTAGTCATTATTGAGTATTCAATATTTTCTCATACAGCTAGAGCTGCATTTCAAATAAGAGTCCAAGGTGTTGTTGTCCATGCAAGAAAATCAATTTGATGATTACATTGATTTGAATTTATTCTAAATTTTGCAGTTACAGAAAGATCTGTCAGATCTTTATATCATTGATTCACTTCAAAATTTGAAAGAGGGGTAACACATCTTGGACAGATGTGCATTGGTTTGTGACCCTGGTAAACCATATCTTTTTCCCAAAGCTGTTTAAAAACCCACCATGTTGATTCCATATAATCTGGATCCATCGTTTTGTATCAGTTTTCAAAGTCTACCCATCGTCACATTCTATTTACTGTTTTTTTCCATTCTTCTACATATCTTAATACAGAAGATCTGCAAGCTTCATTAAAATTTCAAATTCAAAATTTTTGTAATGCTTTTTTATCATCGAGTGTGAGCTCTGCTTCAATTAGGTTCTCAACAGGAAGTCCGTGACAATCCCATCAGAATTTTCTTTCAACTCTATATCATTTCATTGTTTTATATCTTGGAATCACGTCTTTAATTGTTCAGGCAAGTATATGCCCATAATGCGGAAGACCAGTAGCAAATGGAGGACCATCATAAAATACAAATTCTTCTCAAGTATTTCTAATGTCTATAGATTTTTCAAAGCTATTTTCTTTATTCCATTTTTTGATAATGTTTCCTTCTAGTTTTGGAAAATTTTGTTTTGGATTTACTTTTTTAAACATTGTTTGTTATTAATTGTTTATTATTTCAAATCAGTTTGTTGAGTTTTTAACTGATCTTTAATCTACTTTTTTTGTTTGTTTAGTCAAAAAGAATGCTATAGAATTATGTATGTATTCACTTTTTTAGCAATTTGCTTCAAACAAAACATCTGTCTTTGCGAGCAAAGCGAAGCAATCCATGTGTAGTAATGTCTTTAACTGGCATATGGATTGCTTCTTCACTTTATTTCATTACGTTCATCGCAAAGACGATCTGCTTAAAAAGTGATACATACAGAATTATCTATTGACAAAATATTAATAGTTTATATATTGATGATCTTTAAAATTATTAAAAATTAGTTTATGTGAAATGCAAACCTTTTAAGCAAAATGACAAGACCTTGAATTACAACAGTGAGAAAAAAAGATCAAAATACTACTAGTTTAGATGCAAATTTGGTTAGAGTTGTGAAAAAAGTGCCAGAGGATATGAATACAGCTTATTCATTAATGCAATTAATTGATAAAATTGTAGAAAATAATTCTGAATTAGTTTGCGGTGTAATTAGTGATATTTTAGATGATTATTCAAAAAGTCATGCTATTGCAGTTGAAAAAATGCTTTCTGGAATTGGTGAAAGTTGAAGTGCTTTGGTTGTTATAAATAATCTTAGAGAAAAGCTTCAGTGAAAGATTTCTTATTTGGAATTGAATTTTATAACAAGAATATTACAAGATTTTTATGATACAATTATCTTTATAGCTAACTGAGAGAAAGTAAAAGCAGTTACTTCTTAAATCCCTATCTTTTTTTATATATCCTCAGTTTTAGTAATTTCAATAGCTATTAGTCTTTTGGAAATCTTGTCTTCTTTAATAATTACATTTATATTATCTCAGGTTTTTAATTTTAATAAATCAATGGATCTAAAGAATTTGTAAATTATTTTTCATTGCTTATTGTTTAGCGCTTTTTCAATTTGATTTAGATAAAAAGAAGTACCTTGATTATAAATAAGAACAATTTCTTTGTCTAATTCTCAAGAATAAATTTTAATAACTTTATTATTTAAATCTAAAAATATTCAATCTATGCTTTTTACATCAATATTACTATTTTTTCTATAACTAATTTTTCAGATATTTTGGTTTATATCACTTATATTAGTTTCAAGTTCAGTTATATTGTTTTGAAGATTGACACTCATAAAACTGATTGATACAAGACCCAATATTGATAGAATACCGACTTTTGTAGATTTTTTTATATTCATATATTATCCTACTTAAGTCTTAAGTAGGATTCTTTATCTCATGACTTAGTTCACATCCAAGAACATACTCTTTTTCAGTATTGATCATAATATAATATACTTCTTTGGGAAAAATCAGCAGGATTATCTTTATTATATTTGGTTATAAGATGAAATCATATTGTGCTTAATGTTCAAGTTTCAGATTTAGCTTTATTTATTCTCTTTTTTGTATTTTCATCACAAGACTCAATTTTTCATCATGGGCAATAAGCTCTTTCTAGAGCAGATGCAACTAACTCTCATCTATTTTGTCAGTTTTGAAAATATTCTTTAGGGCAAGAGTAGTCGATAATTTCTTTTATTTTGTTGTTTGATGTTGTTTCATATAATTTTCTTAGACTTGGTAAGTTTGATCATTGGATAAATGGAACTCATACATTTCAAAGTTGCTTAGTGCCAACAAAATTTATTGCATCGTATTCAATTGATGATTTAATTTTTTCTTTGTTTAAATTATCACCATCGTTTATTAGATTAGCTTTTGCAGCTGAGGCTTTTAGTTTTTCCTCTTCTTCAAAAAGTTTTTTAAAATTTTCATCCAACTCTTTTATCTCTCAGTCTTTTTTAGTAAGCTGGGCAGCTTGGTCATTATTTATTTTGCTTAATTCTTCAATTTCTTCTGTTTGTTCAATATTTGTTTTCATCAAAGGTTCTAATCTTTCAATTTCTCATTTTGCTTTCACGAGTTGTTCATTTTGATTATTTATAAGTTCTTCAACAGGTTGAGTATATAAAAAATAAACTAGTGTAGGTGCTATGGCTATTATTAAAGTGGTGATTATTGAATATATTTTTAACATGTTAAATTAGGTTAGAATTTTTATTATCTTGATATTAAACAATTAGTTCTGAGTTACCAAGATAAATATCGTCTATTACCTTGAATAAACTGTGTTTTTATTATTAATTATCTCTTAATGTGAAAGAAGTTTCTAGATCTGTATAAATTGGATTTTCGGGTCTGCTGTAGTTTACTACAGATAAACTTAATTTTATTAAAGGGTTAATAAGTGTTTTGACATCAAAAAACATTCTATAAATAGCTTGAGTTGAAATATAATCATCCATTCTAGATACTCAAATATTATCTATATTTATAGATTTAATTGATTTTCTTATTAGTGTAATTATTTGTCATGTTCAAACATCTCACGGGGGTATTGTTCATGGATCTTCATCTATTATTGCTGTCTGATATAACAGTAAAGAGCTTGGGTGTGTATGTCATAATATTCACGCTCTTAAAGATCCATTAAAAGAATCTATAAATATTGGAGCATGATCAACTAGCGCAATTCAGGTTGGAATATTTAACAAGGCTTCAGTATTTTTTTGAAGTTCTTTTATTGTATCTGTTGTTCAATCTCATATAAAAAAGACATTAATATCAGAATATCATCATCTAGGAGCTTTGGTGCTCTCTTTTTTATCATCAATAGTATCATAAATTCAGTCTCATCAAATATTAGTTGTTTTAATTCCAGAGTTTCATATTACTGTCTCAATAATAGATTGACCAGTTTTGAGATTTAAATGTGGGAATGGTACAAAAATTTTTCTTATTAAATTATTTCAAGAATCAGAAAAATACATTGTCCTTTTTGTATCAATGCTAAGTCATGTTGGTCTGTTTAATTGAGAGTATTCTCATAATGTAAAATCTCATGAAAATCAAGCTTTTCATGCGTATTCTCATGTTCAGTTTCATGCTCATGCTAAGGCCATACATCCACTTGCTTTTATTTTAATTGCTGTTTCAAGTTCGCAAAGTAAAATTCTATTATTGTTAGTATCTGTAAAAATTATCGAATTTAAATCTGTAACATATTCAATATCTGTTGGATTATCTAGAAATAAATTATAAAAATTATCATTTCATAGTTTTTTTGCAGCTAAAATTGTTAGTTTGTTAGTATTAATATTCAATACCTTTATTGCATTGTTTCAAGAATCTATGATGTAAATATGTCAATTTCAAAAAGACAATCAGTTTGGATAATTTAATTGATTTCATCCAAATCAAGGTTTTGATTCTGTTCATGTAACTAATTCGATACTTCAATTTAAACCATTTGCAATATCACTCACATTAAGTTTATTTTTATCTATAGACTTAATAGCATGATTTGAACTTTCAGAGAAATATAGTTTGTCACTACTAAGAGTTAATCATGTTGGGTTCTTTAGTCAACTTAAAATTATTCCACTTTTTTTTGTACCCGTACTAATGCTTAGATCAAAAAACTCAATATTTCAAAGTCCAGTGTTCGAAAAATAAATCATATTATTTGATTTGTCATAAACAAGGTCGTTAAAAATATTAAATCCGGTAATTGCTATGTTAAATTTCTCATCGTTTGGAAAAAGTCAGATTTCATTATCTTTAATTTCTCATTTTATTGGTTTAATTACAGTAAATAAATCTTTTTTATTTGAGTTTATTTTATTTTTTAAAATTAGGTTTGAAAAAAGATATTCACCCTTTTTTCTATTTGATCATTGTTCTGAAAGAGTAATCAAAAACTGTTGAGTTTCATCAGTATAATTTCTAATAGTTGCAAAAAGTGCGCTTATCTCACTTTGCATTTCAATTTTCATTTTAGAGTTTTCTCATTCTGTAAGTATTGATCAGACAGACAAGTATATGGTTCAGGACATCAATGCAAGAATTGACATGGAAATCAATAATTCTGTGATGCTAAAAGCCTTTTTTGTAATTCAAAATAACATTTTGAGTGAATAATAATACAAAATGTTTGTATTACAAAGTTTTTATTTTGAGAATGGTGAAAATTGTTAAGAGTATTTTGAACAATGATCTGGATAAATATGTATTTTAGTTAAGACTTAAACAAATATCTGATCAAAATCAAATATTATCCTAAGAGATGAGAATATTTTTTTAATTTCATCTTTATTATTTATTTTTCAAATTCTTTTCATTAATTTTGTTTTATCAATTGTCCTTACTTGTCTCAATAAAATTTTTGATTTAAAAGATAATCAATTTGTTTTGTTTGGATTTAATATTATGTCATAAGAAAATATTTCTTTGAAATTAAATCAAGAAAATCTAAATTTAAATCAGAAAGAGTAATTAAAGTAGCTTTTTTAGTAGCAATCATAATATTATCGTATAAATTTATAGGATAATTATATAGGATTTTTATTTTAATTGCAAATAGTATTTATTAATGCTTTTGATCAGGTTTTTTTGAATTATCACTTTTAAATTGAAAATCTATTATAAATCTTAATTTATTCATATTTGTAGCAAGTAGGTGTTAAATTTTCGTTAAAATACAAAAGTGTTAATTTAAAGAATTAAATTAATATACTAAATTAAGGTGAGTATTATGATTTTAGGAGTAAAATGAGGATTAACAAAATTTGTTTTAAAAATTTGATTTACCAATCAAAATTCATATATTTGAAAAGATTAATGTTTTTTAATAAATTATATGAAATTATCATTAAAGCTTCTGAAGAAGTTTATTAAATTTAAGACTGAAAATATTACTGAAATTGAAAGAGCTTTTACAGACAAGGTTGCTGAGATTGATGTTACTTATGATCAGGCTAAATGACTTGAAAAAGTTTTTATAGGGCAGATTGAAAAAATAACCTCTCATCCAGACGCAGATAGGATGCAAGTAACTCAGACAAAAGTTTGAGATTTAAGCTTACAAATTGTTTGTTGAGCAAAGAATATTTTTGAGTGACAAAAAGTTCCTGTAGCACTTGTGTGAGCTGTGCTTCCTGTATGATTTGAAATAAAAAAGGCAGATAAGAGGTGAGTTGAGTCATGTTGAATGATTTGTTCTGAGGCAGAGCTTTGATTGGTTGATAGTAGTGAGTGAATTATGGAGATAGCTGAAGATGCTCAGATTTGAGAAAATTTTGCAAAGTATTATTGATTGGATGATGTTATTTTTGAAATTGAAAATACTACTATTACTAATAGACCTGATCTTTTTTCACACAATTCTTGGGCAAAAGAAGCTGTTGCGATAGGAATTGCAGAGTTTATTGAAGATTGTCCGTGGCTTGAAAAGAATTTTTCTTTTATTGATAAGCAAAGTCTTGAGATTAATGTTCCATCTTCTAAGGAGTGATGATGAGAACTTGAAGATTTTCCACTGAATATTGAATTTGAAAAATGAGTTGTTTCAATGGTTCAAGCAATTTGTATGAAGTGAGTAAAAAATTGAGAGTCGCCGGATTGGATAAAATCCATTTTAAAATCTGTAGATATTAGACCTATTTCACTTTTGGTAGATGCTACAAATTTAGCTATGGTTATTACAGGTGTACCAAATCATGTTTTTGATCTTTCTAAAATTGAGTGAAAGAATTTAAAAGCCATTCTTTCAAAATCTTGAGAAGAAGTAACAACTTTAGATTGAAAAGAAAGGAAGCTAGCTGAAAATGTAATTATATTAAAAGATGATAAAAAGATTTTTGATTTGTGTTGAATAATGTGATGAGAAAATTCTTGAGTTGATGAGGATACATCAGATATTTGGATTCATGTCCCTGTTTATAACCCTGTACTTATCAGAAGAGCTTCAATATCTTTAAATCACAGGTCTGATGCTTCTGCAATTTATGAAAAGAAAGTACCTGATTCTTGTGTCTGATACGCGCTTGAGTGTATTATAAAAATCATATTGGATTATTCTAAAGATTCTTATATATCATCAAAAGTATTTGAATACTTTCCTGCAAAAGATTTAGTGAATGATCCAATTAATTTAAATAAAAGAAAAATTGAAGTTACTTTATGAGATAAGATTCAAGATTCTCGAGTAGGACAAATATTGGAAGATTTGGGTTTTGAAGTTGATGATAAGGGTGAGTATTTTGAAGTAAGCGCTGCAAAAAATCGTTATAAAGACATAAACATTGAAGAAGATCTTATTGAAGAAATTTCGAGAGTGTACTGACTTCAAAATATTAAATCAAAAGCTCCATCTGTTGTCATGAAGAAGTCAGAGTTAACAAAATGATTTAGTTTAGAAAGAGAGTTTAAGAATATACTTTCAGCTCAATGATTATATGAAGTTTTGAATTATGCTTTTTTATGAGATTGATTACTAAAAAAATGTTTATTTTCAGAAGATGAATATGTTAAAATTGAAAATCCAATTTCTGAAGATTTAACGAAAATGAGAAAATCACTTATTCCATATTTATTAGATAATGTTTCCAAAAATTCAAAACAAAGTGAAAAATTTTGAGTTTTTGAATTTGCTAATATTTTTAATATTGAAGATAATTGAGTTATTGAAAATAAAAATTTAGCTTTTGCTTGCTTTAATTATAGTTTTCACGAATGAAAGGCAGTTCTTGAGATTTTGTTTGAAAAAATGTGAATTTTAGTATCTTACAAAAGATCTGAAGTTATTGAAAAATATCTTCACCAGTGACAGTGTGCTGATATAATATTTCAGTGAAAGAAGATTTGAATTATTTCAAGTATTCACCCTCTTGTAATGGATAATTTTGATATTGATAAAAATACTGTGATTTTTGAAATTAATTTTGAAGCTATAAGTAATTCAAATATAAAAGTAAGAAAATATAAAGATATTTCTCGTTTTCCGGGTTCTCGCAGGGATATGAATTTTGTTTTAGATAAAAAATGTGAGGTGTCAGATTTTATGAAAAAATTATCTTTAAGTAGTAAGTTAGTTGTTCAGCTGGATCTTGTAGATGTTTATAGTTGAGAGCAGATTTGAAATGAAAAAAAGTCAGTAAGTTTTTCAATAGAATATTGAAGTAATGAAAAAACTTTAAGCGATAAAGAGGTTTGAGATGCACATGATATATTATTAAATACAGCTAAAGAAAATTGAGCAGAGTTTAGATAGATTATTAATACAAAATTAACCTTATTTTAATGAAAGAATTATTTACAATATGAGCAGTGGTAATCATATTTACCTCTTGTATGAATTTGGTATCAAATGATATTGAAGAAAAAAAAGGTAGTAAGCAAGAAGATGATAAGCTTGTATGTACTGAGCAATATGATCCAGTATGTGCAAAAGTAAATGTACAATGCATTCAAGCCCCTTGTGATCCTGTCAATGAAACTTTTTCCAATGAATGTTTTGCTAAAGCAGGATGAGGATATGAAATCAAAAAATGAGAATGTGAAGTGTTTAATTAATTTTAAAATTAAGAACTAATGACTAAAAATTAAGAACTAATGACCAATAATATAATACTAATGTGACCCCCATGATCTTGAAAAACAACTCTTGCAAGAGTTTTATGAAAGAAGCTTAATGTTCTTTCTTTTGACATAGATGATGATCATTTAGAACAAGTGTGGTGAACTACTGTGTGAGAAAAATTAAAGCAGCTTTGAGATGAGGATTTTCTTAAAATGGAAGGAGAGGCTATGTTTGATTTAGAAAAAACAGATACTGTTATTGCACTAACTTGATCAAATCCTCTTCATCAAGAGGCTATGGATTATATCAAAACAATGGGAACAGTTATCTACCTTGATGTCGATAAGCAGCTTATTATGGACAGGCTTCATGAAATGAAAGTTGATAGAATAGTTTGAATGAGGTCTGAATCTTTGTGAGATATATTAGATTTTAGAAAACAGTTTTATGAAGATAATTATGATGTAAGAGTGATGTTTGTAAAAAATTGAGAAATTGAACAAAAAGCAGAAAAAATTATTAGGTCAATTAATAAAAATGAGAAATTTGTTTCTTCAAGGTGAAATGATAGCTCTTGATCTTTTTTAGAAGTTGTTGAAAAGTGAATTGCTTGAGATTGATGACTTTTTATTCCTGAAGAGTTTCCAATAATAGATGAGAGAGATTTAACATCAATGCTTAAAGATGATTATCAAACAAGAGCACTTAAAATACTTGAAAAATTTCCTATTTGAAATCTATCTTCCCAAGAGCTTAGAATGCTTATAGCAAATAGCTACAATGAAAGAAATTTTGATCATAAAGATATTATTCCGACAAGAAAACTTAGAGATAAGGAATTTTTAGTAGAAATTTTTCATTGACCAACTGCATCATTTAAAGATGCAGCACTCCAGCTTACACCAAAATTTTTTAGCAAAGCTATAAAAAATTCTTCAAAAAAATATTTGATTTTAGCTGCTACTTCATGAGATACCTGAGTTGCTGCGATTGAATGATATAAGAATGAGCCAAATATATCTGTAATGGTTTTATATCCAAAAGACTGAGTAAGTGAGGTGCAAAAAAAACAAATGCTTACTAGTTCATGAGATAATGTATTTGTACTTTGAATAGATTGAGATTTTGATTTTTGTCAAAACACAGTTAAAAAAATATTTAATGATAAAGCATTAATTTTAGAAATTTTGGAAAAATATAACACCTCTCTTAGCTCGGCTAATTCTATAAATTGGTGAAGACTTCTTCCTCAAGTTGTTTATCATATTTCCTCATACTTAGATCTTGTAAATGCTTGAGAAATTGTGTTAGCAGATGAGGTTGATGTTTGTATTCCCTGTTGAAATTTTTGAAATGAATTAGCTGCATTTATTGTATGAAAAATGTGACTTCCTTTCAGACGTTTTATAAGTGCATCTAATGAAAATAATGTTCTTACTGAGTTTATTAATACATGAATTTATGATTTAAGAAATAGAAATATTGTTAGGACTTTTTCACCTTCATGTGATATACTGAAGGCTAGCAATATTGAGAGGCTTATTTATATATTATGATGAAATGATTCAAGTTTAGTAGATACTTATATGAAAGATTTGGAAGAAAAGAGATATTTTGAAGTTAATGATAATATTAAATGATTACTTAAACAATATTTTATTGCTTGATATTGTTCCAATGAAGATAGTTTAGGGGTTATAAAAAAGACTTTGGATGAAACTTGAGTTTTAATAGATCCTCATACAGCTGTTGCAAAAAAGGTTGCAGATGATGTGCAAGATGAGATTCCTGTTTTGATTTCTTCAACAGCTCACTGGTCTAAGTTTCCCCAAGCAGTTTCAAAAGCTTTAGGCTGAAATCCAGAATGAAAAGATATTGATACGCTTTTTGATGAAATTCTTAAAAAAGCTTCTAGTGCAACTATGCACTCAAAAATTATATGAATTAAAGAAAAAAAAGTGCTGCATAAAACAGTTTGTGATGATGATGTAAATGAGGTGATTAAGTATTTAAAGGAGTTTATTGGAAAAAGGGGATAGTTAATAATTTATAAACCAAATCTAGTCATTTTGCTCAACAGAGTATAATGATATTTACCCCTTGTTTTTACCTATTATATCATAAATTTAATAAAAAATCAATATGCTAAGCTGGATAAATGACTTAAAACGGTTGTTTTTGATTTTAAATGCTTTAGCATAGTTTTCCAAATATTATGAGAAAATCAACAGATTATTGACCTGGCATTAGTTGTGTTAGAGAAAAGATTCCAAGATCTAAAGATTTCCCTGTACATACACTTAGAGTTAATATTGGTGATTTAGAAACTGTAAGTTGAGGTGAGATTAGAAGAGCTTATGTTTGATTCCAGTTATTAGGTGAGCCAAACTGAGAACAGCTTCAATCAAATCCAGAATATCTGAATGAACAAATTAAAAAAGTTCTTCCTGCTATTTCAGGAAATGAAAGAATGTATCAGTCTTGAGTTATTGGTCAGTGATGGTGATGGGCAAATAGAATGATTTGAAGAAATATGACATTTGATCCTTATAACTCTTTTCATATTTGCTCAGGCTATATTTGATCAGCAGCCGGATCTTCATGACCACATGAGTTTATGGATTCAAGAGATAGCTCAATTAGATATGTTCAATATCCAGATTTAACAATTTGGGATATGGTAAAGGCAACAAAGTTGTGATTGATGAAACTTCACAGAAATCAATGTATAAATTTAGATAATTGATTTAGTGAAATTTCCTGAATATCTTTTTGATGACAAACGGCAATGGCTTTAGCTGCAGAATTAGCTGATGATTGAATTGATATTGATAAGTTGATTCCAATTGAAGCTACAACAAAACCAACAGCATTTATTTGTTGAACTTGACATATTTATGATAAGCTATGTAATTTAATACCAGAACATATTGCATATAAAAATGCTTGAGCGGCTGAAGAAATAATAGATCTTACTATTTATCAGTTAGAAAAACTTTTGTCTAGATCATCTCATGAAATCACAGAGCAATATCAAAAGAGACCTGAATTAATAAAAAGTTTTTTTGAATGAGATTCAGATTTTAAAAGATGAGATTTTTTAGATAAAGAGTGAAATGAAAAATATAAGTATGCAGTAAATCATGTAATTAAAAAACTAGTATATTTAAAGGAAAATTATAAGAGAATTCTTAAAAATAAAAATTTAGGAAAAAAAGAGATTTATGACAGTTTGCTTTGAATTGCGAGAACGATAGGGCATTTAGTCTTTTCTACTTCAGAATATTATCAAACAAGAACTAAAAAGCAAATTCGTGAGTTCCTTGACAAAGAATATAATGATTTTAGAAAGAGATTTAATTTAGAAGCTATGAGACTTTTAATATGAGCAAGAGGCAGTTTTGTATTTAGGAAAAAACATATTGAGAAAATTAGATGAATTGATACTACTTTTATTCTTAATGAGAAAGATGTTTTATATACCCCTGATTCAATTAGAAGATCTGTGCGAGAATTTAATAAAGTAATACGAGAGAAAAATAGAATAGATTGAGAATCTAATAATTTAGCACAAGTAAGAGAAATTTCGTCCTTTTATTGACACGATGCTCCTTTTAAGCATTATCAAAATATGATGCCTAATCCAGATAATGATAATTATGATCCTGATGAAGTTTTATTATATCAAATAATGAAGGACATTAGGATGGCTGCTTAATTTTACTATTAAAATAATATTATATATTGTTTTTACAATTTAATTTCTTTAAATTATTCTTAAAAAAGAAATATGACAATATTCTGAAAAATAATAGCTGGTCAAATACCTTCAGAAAAACTTTATGAAGATGATAAGTGTATTGTAATTAATGATATAAATCCACAGGCACCAGTTCATATGCTTATAATCCCTAAGAAAGAAATTGCAACAATTTTCGATATGAAAGATGAGGACGAAGCACTTATTTGACATTTACATTTTATATGAGCAAAAATGGCTAAAGAGAGAGGTCTGGAATGATGTAAGATGAGTTTTAATGTTGGGGAAAAATGAGGACAGGAGATTTTTCATGTACATTTGCATGTAATTGGAAGAGGTTAATTGTAAATATATAATATAAATAAATTCTCATTGCTACTATAAATATAGTAACTATACTACCCATATCTAAGCTATTACCTAACTTACACTTATGTGTTGAATTCTTTGAATTTATTCTAATAAACAAGTTGTACAAGAAATTTATGATGGGCTTACGGTCTTACAACATAGGGGGCAAGATGCAGCCTGAATAGCTACTTTTGATTTAGATCATAAGCATATAATTAAAGGAAAATGACTTGTTAGAGATGTGTTTCGAACTAGGGATATAAGGACTCTTACTTGAAATATTGGAATTGGGCATGTTAGATATCCAACTGCTTGATGTCATAATAATGAGAAAGAAGCTCAGCCTTTTTATGTGAATTCTCCTTATTGAATTGTATTTGCACATAATTGAAATCTGATCAATACAAAAAAGTTAGCTAATGAAATATTTGAACAAGATTTTAGACATTTAAGTACAAATTCTGACTCAGAAATACTTTTAAATGTTCTTGCTCATGAACTTGCGGAGAATTGAAAAAAAAGTCTTAAGGCAAATGATATTTTTAATTCAGTAGAAAAAGTTTACGAAAGATGCAAATGAGCATACGCTGCCATTTCCTATATTTTTGGACATTGAATGCTAGCTTTCAGAGATCCTTATGGAATAAGACCGCTTTGTATTTGAAGAAAGAAAAACAATAATGAATTAAAAACTGAAAACTGAAAACTGAAAACTGAAAATTATAGTTACACAGTAGCTTCTGAATCTGTGGCAATTTCAAGTTTATGATATGAATTTGTACGAGATATTAAACCTTGAGAAGCAATTTATATTGATAATAAATGAAAATTTCATTCTAAGATATGTTATAAAAATCCAATACTATCTCCATGTATTTTTGAATACATTTATCTTGCAAGACCTGATTCTGTGATTGATGGCATTTCTGTTTATAAGTCAAGATTAAGGCTTGGAGAAGAGCTTTGAAAGAAGATTTTAATTGATTGAGCACATCTTAAAATTGATGTTGTTATTCCTATTCCTGATACTTCAAGAACAACTGCTGTTCAACTTGCTCATGTTATGGATTTGCCATATAGAGAATGATTTATCAAAAATCGTTATATTTGAAGAACTTTTATCATGCCAGGGCAAGAAGTTAGAAAAAAATCAATAAGACAAAAGTTAAATCCAATAGAGCTTGAATTTAAGAATAAAAATGTACTTTTAGTTGATGATTCTATTGTTCGTTGAAACACCATGAAAGAAATAGTAAAAATGAGTTTTAAGGCTTGAGCAAAAAAAGTTTATGTAGCTTCAGCAGCACCGAAAATAAAATTTCCAAATGTTTACTGAATTGACATGCCGTCCAGAAGAGAGCTTATTGCGAATTGAAAAACTACAGCCAAAATTGCAGAAGAAATTTGAGCAGATTTTTTATTTTATCAAGATACTGATACCTTGTGAAAGGTAATTGCATGAGATATTGATGTGAAGTTTTTTGATAAATCATGTTTTGATTGAGTGTATTGTACATGATGAGTTGATGAAAAATATTTAAAGAAAGTTGAAAGTAAAAGAAGTGGGTGTTAATATGGGATTCATGGTTAATGTGTTATAGGTGCTTAATGTAATCTTAAGGTTTGATGTATAAATTTTTGAATTTTTATAAATATTAAACTGTTTAGAAAATTATAAATTAAATAGAGAGATGTTGATTATTTGTAGTATATTAAATAAAGATTAACGTGTAATTGTCAAATCTCTTTGGCTTTTTATTGGTATATAGCTATTGAAAAAATACGCTTTTTAAGCTATAATATTTAGATTTAAATTAAAAAAATAAACAAATACAAAAATGTTAAAAACAAAAACAAAAACAAAAAGTATTTTCTCTTTGGTAAGGGAAAAGGAAGATGTAGATTGCACAAATAATTGTGACAATTTTAAATTTAATATTTTTAATTCAAAATTAAAAATCAGAAAATCTTTTAGTGTTTTCACGCAAAGTGCTAAAACAAAAATCGTTTCTATTTTTCTGATTATACTTTCTTTTGTTTTTTGATTATATTTTTTTCAGGTACATGCAGAAGATACTGCTTATGGCAATCCTACTTGAACCTGAAATAGAAGTACTGATATTATATTTAGCTATAGTCTTCCATGAATAACAGTCAGTTGAGATCCGGCTACATTAATTGATGGTATTGTTTCTCATCAATTTAGGTTTACTAATAGCAATTATGTTGTTAATTGAGCTTGGATGAAATTTGAATTTTCTGAACCTAGATATATCTCAGAGGCATATTGGCATATGTATGATGCTTCTTACAATGCATGAACTTGGAAATGGCAATGAAGTAATGATGATTCATCTTGGACTGATCTAGGTGAGGAGTGGGAGTTGCAATGAACTTGATCTGCAAATTTTTATCTAGTACAGACATTAACATGAAATTGAGATAAATACAAATATTACAGAGTTCTGGGTACTGCTACTAAGAATGGTAATTATATATGGCTTAAAGAAGTAGATTTTAAAATAGATCCATTTGATAATGACTTAGATTGAGTAACAAATGATATTGATGTTTGTTTAGATACAGATGCTCCATCGTGATTAGTGTCCTATTGGGGATTTGAAGAGTGAGAATGAACTATTGCTTATGATAGTTACTGATCTAACACTTGAACTATTAATTGATGAGCTACTTATGTATGAGGAAAGCTTTGATCAGCTTTATTGCTTGATTGAGCTGATGACGAAGTTGTAATAGAATCATCGGTATCATCTGAACTTTCATGAACAAATGAATTAACTGTATCTGCTTGGATATATTTGAATTCAATAAACTGAATACAAACAATACTTTCCTTATGAACAGAAATTATTGATTCAGATTATTGATTTGCATATTGATTAAGGGTTTGATTTACTGCCTGAGATGGGAAATTAAGATTTCAACATCATGATCTTAGTACTAATTGGCAAAATGAAACAACAAATAGTGGTTTATCTGCATGACAGTGGTATTTAGTTACTTTGACGTTTGATAATTGAAACAGGACATGGTATGTAGATTGAGATGAGGTTGCTAGTACAACTTTAGATAATACTTCTACAATTTCAAGTATAATGACTGTTACAGACAATTTTAGAATATGATCTTCACGGACTAATGTGTCAACTATTGATTATTATTTTGATTGAATTATAGATGACCTTGCAATATATAATACATTGCTTACATCTCAAGAAATTAGTACAATCTACAACAATTGACTTACATCAGAATCTGGACAATGTCCAGCACCAAACTACTGAAATGACTCAGACACAGTACTTTTAATATCTTGAGAAGAATCAGTAGGCTCTGGAACTACAGGTACAGATTGATGGACTTTTACAGATAGTTCTGTTGCTTGATGACATACAGTTACTTGAAAATGAAATGCAACACAAAGTTGATGAGAAACAAGATTTTGAAGTAAGGCTATGTATTTTGATTGAGCTTGAGATTATTTAAGTATTGCCAATAATGAAGATTTTCGTTTTTGATCATGAGATTTTACAATTGAAGGATGGATATATGCTACTGGTACAGACGATGCTATTGTTTGATTATATAATTCAACAGGAAACAGAAGGAGTTGGCTATTATATATTACATCTTGATGAGCAGCTCAATTCGTATGAAATGAAACTTGAGCATCTGGATGATGGGCAGTTACATGAACTACTGATATTAGAAATTGATGGCATCATGTTGCATGAGTGAGAAGTTGAAGTAGTCAATATTTATTTGTAGATTGAGTAAAAGAATGAACTGATTGAACATTTGCTGGTTCAATTTATAATAATACTAGTGATGAAATAGCAGTTTGAAGATTTAGCTCACAAGCAATAGGTTACTTTAGTTGATATCAAGATGAACTTCGTGTTTCAAATTGAACAGCAAGATGGACATCAGATTTCACATCTCCAGCGGTTGAATATACAATAACACCAGCTAATCCAATAGCACAAAATCTTAGTATTACTTGATCTATTAAGATATGAGAAACTCTTACTTGATCATATACATATTCAGAAGAAAATTGATATTTTGAAAATTGAACAACTTTTCAATGGTACGTTTCAGATTCAAGTACATGAGCTAATGCTACAGCTATAACATGAGCAGTAAATCAAACATTTATTCCTACTTTAGATGAGTATCTTAAATATGTTTATTTTGATGTTACTCCAGTAACAAATATATCTCCTTATACTTGATCTACAGTTAGTTCTGATGTGAGTGAGCAGGTGATATGAGAAGCTCCAAGTGCAGACGCAAATTGAATTGATTCATATACAAAATTAATGATCCAGTCAGATACTTTTAATTGATCCACTTCAATTTTAGATGGTTCAAGTGTTTGACATGAAATAGATGTGTCTTGAGATGTGCATCATGATATTGCTAAAAATAAATTTTGATGAAGTTCACTTTACTTTGATTGAGCTTGAGATTATTTAACTATACAAGATAGTGATGATTGGGATTTTTGAACATGAGATTTTACAGTTGATTTTTGGTATTATGTTCCAGTTCTTTCAAATAATATGCATACAATATATATTTGAAATGCAGATGTGTATATAAGACAGCAAATTGAAACTAGTTGAAATATTTGGACTATTTGGAAAGATATTGCAGAAGTTAGTACATCAGTTAGTTCTATAACTCATGTTACAGATCAGTGGATGCATGTTGCTCTTGTTAGAAGTTCATGAACATTATCTTTATATATAAATTGAATAAATCAATGGGATAGAACAGTAACGTGAGACTTTACATCAGACTGATGAGTAAATATTTGATCTACAATTCCTACTCCAACATGGAATGTATTTAAGTGATATATTGATGAATATCGTATTTCTAAATGAGTAGCAAGATGGACAGAAAACTTCACCCCATCTAGCTCATTTTACACATCACCTCCTAGTATCCAATGAACCCCAAAAATATGAAACACCCTAACAGGTTCCTACACATTCTACGACGCAGAATGAGACTCAAACCTTTCAACCTTCCAATGGTACGTTTCAGACTCAAGCACATGAGCAAATGCAACAGCAATAACTTGAGCTAGCAACCAATCATTCACTCTCACATCAAATGAATATCTTAAATACCTTT
>CAYWBW010000011.1:0-53687 GCA_964456745.1 uncultured Candidatus Peribacteria bacterium
AATGGCTTTATTGAGCGGTTTATTTGAGGTGAGAAAAAACTGGGGTCTTTTTAGTTCATAAGAATTTACATTAATCTAATAATAGTATCTTATACTAAAAAATTTATAATGCAAATTTTCTCGAAACACCCTTTACAACAGCAAAAACACACAATAACATTGACAACACAACAATAACTTGTAATATTACAATCTAAAACAAAACCCTAGCCATATATGGAAACAAATTCTAGACATAGTGTTGTACAATATGAAAAAGAAAGATTTGAGAATAATAAACATATAGAACAAGAACAATTTAATCATGGCGAAAGTCCGTGGCCAGTTTACTATAAACCTTCATTTTTTGCTTGAGAATACAACTCATATGAATCTGATTTTTGAATTCTTATACCAAGACCATGTAATAATTTTAAAGAATTAGTTAATAGGATAAGAAACAATTGAAATATTGTATCAACCTTAGACTTAATGTGACCATGATATGCTGCAATTAATTCAAATAAAAAATTATGAGTTACAATAATGAAACCTCCAAGTGATTTTTTATGATTTGACATCCCATGAAGCCAAATTTTTGAACAAAACATATTCGAAGAATCAACATGGGTAAATATTAAAAAGTATTCTAAAAAAGAAACTCAATGATGATTTGATTTAATGTTATTTAGACCATGATGAGGAATAGATAAATACAAAACTGAGCAAATATCAAATATTTATATGAAAATATATATTATCATGCTTAGACGTGCTTGGAAAATGCTTAAAGAAAATTGAATGATGTTTATTGAAATACCTAGAAATATAAAATATTGTCCAGACAATTGAGAATTAGAAAACTTATGAAAAATGCTATGTAAAGACACTGACTCAATTGAGATTAACTTTTTACATAGACCACATTTAAAGTGAATGTTTGAATGACTAATGTCTATAAAAAAAATTAATAAAGAAGAAAGTTCACAATTTATGTCTTCTAGCATACTTGATCCAATAGCCAATAGATATCACCAATATTAACCCCTGCTTCATAAAAGAAAATTTTGACACAGTGATAATTAACTATAAAATAAGATACTGCTAATGAAAACTTAATCTTAAAACATCAATGGGTCTTAGAGTTAATGAAATTTATGCAAAACTTGATAGCACTGTCATGAGTGAAAAAGAGCTTGTCAGTATATGAGACAGAAGTTTAAATATAGAAACCGACAATGATCTTAAGTTGGTTAATAGTCTTTTAACATTAAGAAAATCTTGATTATGTCACATATCATGAATAAAAATACTTTTAGATACTTTAGATGCGACCTTAGCTTTATCAACAGCCTCAAAAAATTGCATACTTAGATACTATGATATAAAACAACTAGATAACGTAAGACAATGAGAAAATATTAAGTTGCAATGAGTAGAAAAAATGAATCAACTATTTGTTGAAAAAACAAATGATTGAAGTCTGGATAATTTTCTATTTCCAAATAAAAACGAATTTAAACTTCGCCCCTACCAAGCTGATATTTTAAAAAATTCTTTAGTCCAGGATTTACATCAAGCTAAAAATGAAAATAAATGAAAATTTTGAAATATGGACAAAGGTTTTACATGATGATGAAAAACTGCAATCATGCAAGCTAAAGCTCGTTTGGCTTATGAGGCATGAATGCTTCCAATAATCATTACAGTTTCAAATTCAATAATAGATTGATCAAAATGAATGGAGCATGATTGCAAATGAAGTTTTGATAACATTTGAATTTCAAATAAATGAAATATACAATTTTGAGATATTACTATTACTACAGATGTTACTTTTAAAAATCCAGATTTTCTAAAAGCATTTATATGATACTGAACAAAAGTTTGAAGATATCCGTTTTTCATATTTGATGAAGTGGATAGGATGCCTACAGACTTACTTAGATTTGCTCTTATTAATCTTAAAAGAATCTATTGAAGCCTATACACATATTGAGTTAGCGCTACCGAAGTCAGCTCATTTAGAAATATTAATGATTATTTTATTAAATCCTCTGATACTAGTCACATGGACTTAATAAGACATTGACACAAAGATTGAGAAAAATATATAAAACATTTTTTATGGTTTAATGTAATATGAAGATGGTCTGCTAATAAAGAATCTATAACTAACTGAGAGGACTGAAAAATTATAGATCCAAGTAAGCTTAATAATGATGAAAAAGATTATTATTATTTAGATCAAATAGATATTTACATTGAACACTGTGTAAAAAATTGAATATGAGAAAAAGCAATTTTCTTTTTTAATTCTATTGATGAAACTAATAAATTTATAGAAAAATTTAACATTAGAATTGCAGAAAAAAGTCTTGATATTAGTGCTGAAAGTATTAGTTCAAAAAGTAAAGATCCAATAAAACAATTAGAAAAATTTGAACAGTGAGCAATTAGGGTAATTTCAGTTTGCGACATAGTAAACAGATGATCAAATTTATGATGAGATGTTCAACATGTATTTCTAAACCCAAGAGAAAGCATAACTCGCACAGTTCATGATGTATGAAGAGCCTCAAGACCATTTAAAGATTTTGTTGGAATAGTGTGGAACATGAATCCAAATCAAATTCAATGAAATTTTAAACCATTATTATCATGAGACATATTTCCAGAATGAATGATCTGAGACTTTTGAGCTAACACAGAATTTAAATCATTAGATGAAGTTATTAATTTTATTAATATAAAAATATCACAAAATCCTAAAAAAATATGATGAGCTACCTGAATACCATTATGAAAAATATGAAATAATACCCCATGATTATGAAACATTACATTTGCTAGTGAAAAAAGTCTTAAAACTCAATTACAAATTGATACTGAAAAAAATTCTAATATCGAAATATTTACAAGAAACAATTTCTTGAGTATGTTCAAATTATTTATGACACTAAAAGATGCATCAATTTATAATCCATACATTAGGATAATAAAATTTCCTGACAATAAAATTGATTTTGAGTGAAATAAAATTATATGGATACCATTTTTAAGAACAGTGTTATCGATATGATGTAATTGTAACAATATGACATTTACCGATGTGAAACATATTGATCTAATATGATATAGGTACGCAAAAATATGGTATAATACAAGGCAAGAAACACCACCATGAAAAGATGTAATGGATAGACTTCAAAAAGAATGAAAAAACTATCTTTGGCACGCAGTCAAAGAAGAAATTCATCAAATAAACTGAATAATATGAAAGAAGTGTAACCTGGATGATTTAGAGAAAAATATAAAATGGGGTAATAATATTTTGTATGAAAAAATCAGATTTGAATACAGACAAGAACCATTAGAGCTTAGTTTTTACCAAGTATTAAGTATTTTGCTATGATTCAGTACCTGAAAACAACTTGAAAAATGAGAATTTCCAAAATATGTCCAAGCTTGATTAATTTTATTTAACGATTGGTCAAAATATTCTTTTTTGGAGAATCCTGATAAAAGATATGTTACAGACATTACAACAATCTATAAATCTGAAAAAATTCCTTACGATAAATTTATTTTAGATAATTTTTGTGAAATATTCGAACAATTTTTAACGAAACATGATCTATGCATATCACAATTAAGTTGATCTAATAAAATATTATCTAAGAAAATTGAATACAATTGATTCATATTAACCCTCTGAACCCTTCTAACAAACTGTTTAAGCCTAGCCTCCTGATGAAGAATAAAAAATGAAGATTTCTCAAGCTATGTACAAGCATGAATAGAAATATCTATTAATTGGTTTTGCAATGATGAAATGCCTGATCTAGATACTACTAATAAAATTATAGATAAATATATAAAAATAAAAGAAGATAAAGACAATAAAGAAAAACTATTAAACAACTTAATTGATAATAATTTTTATATAATTTTTGAAGAATTATGGATAGAATCATGAGTATACTTTACTAAATTCTGACCAAAAAGAACTAAAAATATTTTAGTAAATACTAAAGATATTCCTAAACTTGAACATTTGTGAGATAATGAAATATTTCTTAATGAGTTTCTTCAAATACTGCTTGTACAACTGTCTTGAATGTGAAAAGATTCTGCATTAAGAAATCTACCCATAGCATGAATAGTAGCCTGAAAATATTGGATAGAAGAAAAAAAACCATCAAAAAAATGGATATTAAATCGAATTGAAACAAAGAAAGATTTTTTAGCAATTAATATAATATCTGATCATTTATATGAATTAATTGAATGATTTATCATAAAATCATGAGTAAATATTGAAAACTTTAGCACTTCAATTTTTCATAATAATCGAAAAAAATGATATATGATCATAAATCACAAATGAGAATCATATGAAACAAGCTTTGAGGCTTTTCTTACAAACTATTTAGCTTGGAAATTGTGAATTAATGCAAGCGAAGCTAGAAAAAAGAAAGCTGATTCTATTCCACTATTAAAGAAAGACTATGAGAAATTAAAATTTAAAATGGAGTTGGCAAAATCTTATATTAAATTAATACAACATCGTCCTGATTACACTTCTGATGCCAATACCACATATGATATAAAAAAGTATAAACATCAATTATTAAAAGAATTCTGATTACCAACTAAGGAAAATGCCGATCTAAATAAAAGAAGGTTTTTATTAAAAAAACTTTGAAATTTGGAATGAAATGATAAAGAAAAATTTTGGGAAGAAAATTTTAATCTATTTGTATATTTAGTATGAAATTTTAATCCATTTTGATGAGACAAGTGGGACAAGAGAATTAAAGAACATAAACCAAGTTTAGGACTGAGTGCTATAAATACTATTGATAATTTAAATTGAGGAATTTTATGAGCACATTTTCAGAATTATCATGATCTTCAATATCCACAATTCATTAATTTTTGATGATTTTGAGATATTATAAACATTAGAAATGAAATATTTTGAAATCAGGTTGGTAAAACAGATTCTAATTGAGAAAATGATAATGAAAACAATAATAATCAATATTTTCAAGCAACTGCAAAATATATATCAACATTTAAAAAAGAAAATAATTTGTCTAATGACTCAAATTTTACATATTTCTTGAGAGAATTAAAAAGACTTGCCAGATTAAATGATGATTCATTAAATGAATATAAAATATGATTATTTTATGATAAAAGTTCAAATACTATAGTTATCACATTTAGCTGAGATAAAACATTTTTAGAAAATTGAATAATTATAGACGCCTTAGAAGCTTTAAAACATGATACATTAAATAAATGAACTAAGATAAAAATTAAACTTCATGATGCAAGCAAAGGAAGTATAACTGAATGTGGGGCTTCTTGATTAGATATAATTAAAGAAACTGATCCAGAAAAAATTCATAAACCAGTAAAATGAGATAACTGAAATAAAAATAAAACAAAATATATATTAACTCCTGATGTAAACAATCTATGATTTTCAAAAAAATTAAAAAATCCAAAACCAATCCATAAAATAATAAATAAAAAAAAGAAAAGTGACTTAATTATACCAGAAATGTTGTGTATTAATACCATATGATACCTGATAAATTGCATACAATTTACTATTAAAGAAAATTTATGAGATAAATATTCAACATTAGATACATCAAATCAAACTAATACTTTATTACAATATAATATAAACAGATGAATAGATTATATAATAAAAAATTGAGATAAAACATGAGATACTATCCAATTTTTAAATAGCGAAAAAATTAAAAAAATCGTTAAATTATTTTCTATTAACAGTATAATTGAAGAAGTTATAAATCCTTTTCTGAAAATTAATGATTACCATGATATTAAATTAGATTTTTCCTTAATCGATGATAAATATAAACTCAAATAAAAATCATAACCCCTGATAGAACCTGCCCAGTAGTAATAAATTCAAAATAATTGTTTCACACAAAATCCTCTTTAAAAAACTCAACAAATATTCGAAATATTCAATACAAAATAAGAAATACGGAAAATAATACTCAAGGTTTTAAATAAGATTTAATTTTAGATTTTGGATTTTGGATTTCTATATTTATATAAAACAAAACTCAAAATATTATGAGATTTTTTATTATTGCATAAATTTGTGTTGGATGTCTACACACTGTATCTGCAAATTCCATACACCATGGCATAGAGCTAGCTTTTCAATAAATTTCTCAATTAATCAAATTTCAAAGTCTTCAAAGTGCTAGTCAAATTGGAACAGGATATATAATTAAATCTAATAATTTTAATATCGGAATTTTTGGTTTGAAAATATATATTCAAATAAGTGCTCATAAAAATCATCAATGAGATGCCATTCAACCATTCCAAATATAAAATATTTCTATTAAATTTTGAGAAAAATATGAAAAATCATAAAAAAGCACATGTCAAAGTCTTCATCAAATAAGTCATAAAATTATAACTCAATAAAACAATTTTTCAAAATCATTTTCACTTACTCACTTAGACATTATTGATTTTTTCAACATCAAATAAGCTATCAAAAAAGAAATCGCATACATCAAGCCATAATAATAAAAATTAAATGGTCCTATTGAAAGAAATACCGGAGACATCGGCGTAAAAGATATAATCATTATATAAGCAAATTAAAGAAATTTACATAAAAATCAAATTTAAAAATTAATACACCAAATCTAAATTATATCTTACATGCTCAGTATCTGCTTCAAAATTAACTTGAACAATTATTTTAATTAAACCTGTCAAAAAAAGTAATCACTTCTTTATAGGATAAATACATAATTTAAGATCATTTTCAAGTAGTATAATGTTACTTTTCCTCCATTCTATGCTAGAATATGATGAATATAAAAACAAAATGTCTGATAAAAAACAACAAGATAAAAAACAATGATTTTGGAGCCTGCTATTTCATGGCATACAAAAGCCAAAAAATGATGTTATTTCTAATGAGGAGAAAAATACTAATAAAGATAAAATAAAAAAAGATCTAAATGAGAAAAACATTAAGGACAAAGGAAGAGAAAAGGAAAAAACTGAAACAAAAAAAAGAAATGATGAAATTGGAACTAAAGATCTAAAAAATGCAGAAAAAATCTACAAGCAAGGTCTTGCATCAATAAAAGATATAATTGCCCCATCTTCAATGGAGATTGCTTTTGATCATATCAAAATGTGAGACAATATATTAAAAAGCTTTTTTGTATATTATTATCCAAGATTCATAAATGAAAACTGGCTATCTCCAATAATTAATATGGACAACACAATGGATATTTCTATGTTTATATATCCATATGATTCTGCAATAATGCTTAAAACTCTTAGGAATAAAGTTGCTCAAATGAGATCAACTATGAGCATATTAAGACAAAAATGAATCGTTAGAGATCCTGCCGTTGAAGCATCATTAGAAGATGCAGAAAGCTTAAGAGATCAGCTTCAAAGATGAGAAGAAAAATTCTTTCAATTTGGTCTTTATTTTACTCTTATAGATAAAGATAAAAAGCTTTTAGACAAGACTATTACCCAATTTGAAACGAACCTTTGATCAAAACTTGTTCTTACAAAAAGAGCAGATATGCAAATGGAAAGAGCATTTACTTCTACTCAGCCATTATGCTTAGATAAAATTGAAATTACAAGAAATATGAGTACTTCTCCTCTATCCTCTTCTTTTCCATTTTCTTCTTCCGACCTAAGTACTGATAAATGAATCATGTATTGAATAAACAGACACAATGATTCACTTATAATTTTTGATAGATTCTCTCTTCCAAATGCAAACTCTGTAGTCCTATCTACTTCTTGATCATGAAAATCTTACTCAGTAAAATTAGAAATTCTTAGAATGATGATGTTTAACACTGATATAATTGTAATCGATCCAGAGAATGAGTATAAAGAGTTATGTGAAACTGTATGATGAACTTATATTTCTATTTCTTTAAATTCTATGGAAAAAATAAATCCATTTGATTTACCAGAATGAATAAGTGACAATCCAGAACACCCATGAGACTTGCTTAGATCTGCTATAATAGATCTTTCATGACTACTTTCTTTAATGCTTTGAAATATGACAGCAGAAGAATGAGCTCTTCTCGACAAAGCCCTCATTGATACATATGCGTTAAAAGGAATAACTTTTGAAACTGAAAAACCTTGAGACATGCAACCACCACTTATGTCAGATCTTCACAAAGTACTTTTATGAATTAATTGAGCTAACTCAATGGCAAAAAGATTAGAAAAATATGTAAACGGATCTTATGCCTGAGTTTTCAATCATCCTACAAACATTGACTTAAATTCATGAATGGTTGTATTTAACATAAGAGACCTTGAAGAAGAATTAAGACCAATAACTATGCATATGCTACTAAATTATGTATGGAAAAAAATTAGATCCAAACTTAAAAAAAGAATACTAGTTGTAGATGAGGCATGGAAAATAATGCAATATGAAGCTTCTGCAAAATTTTTATATTGATTTGTAAAACGTGCAAGAAAATACTACCTATGAGTTACAACTATTACTCAAGATGTTGAAGACTTTATGAATTCTCCTTATTGAAAACCAATTGTTACAAATTCATCAATTCAATTGCTTTTAAAACAGGCTCCATCATCTACAGACATTTTACAAAAAACATTTAACCTAACTGAGTGAGAGAAGTATTTACTCTTAAATTCTTGAATATGACAATGAATATTTTTTGCATGAAATAAACATGCAGCTATACAAATCATTGCCTCTTACAATGAAGATAAGGTAATTACAACAAATCCTGAAGAAATCTTACAAAAAAGAGAAGAGAAAATTGAAGAAAAAAAGAAATGAAAAGAAGAAATGGAATAAGTATTTAAACTGTTATTGATAATAAGTAACAGTTAAAACTATTATCGGAAAAAGTATACAAAAAAAGAACATTTTCATTAAAAAATAAATTGTTTTATTATAAAATCTAATGATAATAAATGACCATTAGAAAAAAATAAACAATGAAACAGCCAATACTTAATCCAAGACATCAACGAAAACTAGAGGCAAAGCAATCAATAAGTATACTTGATAGAGATATTGCGTTAACTAAAAAAGATGTAAGATCAATTCGTAATACTACAAAATTTTCATTTTTTGCTATTTTGGTTTTAGGTATATGACTTATTGGAAAAACTATTAATGACTACTTTGATGTAAAATCAGAACAGATTGAAATTCATATTCAAAAAATTATTGATAAAAATGATCAAATAATCAGAACAATGGGCAATGTTTTCTTTATCAAAGAAGCAGACCATATATTTTATAGACAACATCTAGATCTCAAATCTAATTGAACTATTTTTAGTATCAAAAGACCACCTATAAAAAATGATGACTGATCTTTTATTGGTAACTACTCAACTACTGACACTTCACTTGAATCACTTTCTAATAGAATTATGAATGTTACTCAGCAGTGAACAATATCAACTCTTCTTGAACACAAATTAAGAATACTATCGTCCAAAGACATGGGTGAAGATTATCAATTACAGGAAAAATATCAACAATCTTGATTTATTGATAGAATGAATAATGTTGCACTCAATAATTTTCAAGAATGACTTAAAAAATATAAAAGATTTATTTTTCAGTGACAAGAGGTATTTATTTTGTTAGATGATTTAAATGGCAAGATTAAATGAGCTATAAAATTATCAAGAGATAATATTTTAATTTCTGACAAATGAGATAAATGCAGTGATTGTCATGATTCACAAATGTATAATCCTGATAAACATAATCAAGATAAAGATTATGTTTATATTACTCTAGAAACAGACTTAAGACAAGTATTAGAAAAATCAAGAAACGATATTGCACTAATTATCTTATGAGAACTTTTTTTCTTTGGTTTATTATGATATGCATTTCATAGAATCAATAAACATATTGATAAAACAACCCAATCTCTTACAAGAACACATCTCAAATTAGTAGAAAAAAATAGAGAATCAGAAAAAGAAAAAAGAATGACTGAGATATTAGCTATATTAGTAAAATTAATAATATTACCAAATAGAACACTTCAAGAAAAACTTCAAATTGCTATAGAAGAAATTACAGACCTTGCATGACTATTAAAAAAATGAAATATTTATCTTATGAACTGAGATTTAATGAATAATACTGCATCTCAATGAATGCCAAATAAAATTGCCTGACCAGGTTGAGAATGTTATAGCATGCTTGCAGATCCAGAATGATGTCTTTGCCAAAGAGTGGCGGCACTAAGAAGAATTGAGATAACTCAATCTATGTTTCAAACAAATAATGAATGAAAGTTAGTACATAAATCAGTTAACACAAGAGACCATTGAGAAATATGAATTCCGATTATACATAATAATATATTACTTTGAGTATTGCATTTGTCTACGGAAGCATTTAGTAACAAATTAAGCGAAAGAGATAAACAATTCTTACTTGATATAACTAGTTCACTTAGCACTATAATCGAAGAGCATAAAAAGACTCAGATAAGGCTATTGCAAGAATTATTAATTAAACAAAATCCATCATGAATGATGATATTTAAATTAGAACAATGAGAACTCACTTTAAATGAAGTCTTTAATGATCTTAGTAAGTATTTAATAAGTGAATATTGAGAAGATTTTTTTAAAAAATTAATACATGATCATACTGACAATATTCAAAGATTTATTCTAACAAATCAAGAGTCTGGATTTGATTATAAAATTTGAGATGATACTTATCGCATTGATTTAAAATGAAAAATGTGAGTTTTAAGTATTTTCTTAAAAAATATTACAGCACGTATCTTGGTTCAAAATCAATTACTGAATTCAGCCAATGATGTTCAAGAAATTATTGATTGACTACCATCTGCACTTAGAACTATAAAAAATTGACCGCTTCCTACAAAACAAGCTGAAATTAATATAATTGATAACTTTGATTTACATCAAGAAATATGAGAAATGTCATATATAGACATTGTAAATAAAGCATTCGTAAAAATGTTTTGAAGATCAAAAGATGAACTTCAAGGAATGACCTTATTTGATAATAGAATTATTGATAGAGAAAATGCAGAATTACTTGCTGCTAGAATTATTGAGTTTAAAGCTAATCAAGTTGGGAATTTTTTATGTGACATAAAATTAAGAAAAGTAGATTGAAGCATGTTTGATGCAAGATTAAAATCAACACTTTTCTTATGAAACGAACTCTGACAAAGGCAAGCCATTACAGAAATTGAGGATGTAACTGATGAATTAGCGAAATCAAGAGAATTACTATATAACGCTTCTCATGATCTTATGACTGGTCTACTTAACAAAACTGTGTTTATTGAATATCTAGATATCGCAATAGCAGAATTCCAAAGAGATTTTACAATGCCAAAAAGAGCAAATGATGACAAAAAAACAGAAAAAAAGCAAATCCATATCATGCTCCTTGATCTTGATAGATTTAAAATCGTTAATGATACATATTGACATCTTATATGAGATGAACTGCTTGTCGAAGCAGTCAATAGAATTAAGTCTTGTGTAAATAGGGAAACTGATACTATTGCAAGATTGTGATGAGATGAATTTGGTTTATTGTTACCAAATTCTATCATAGCCTATATAGTAAACCTGGCATATAGTATCATAACTGCTCTTAGTGAACCGTTTATTTTAAAATGAACAGATGATCAGATATCTATTTGAGGTAGTATTTGAATAAGCTCATTTCCAAATGATTGAATCAATTCAAAAGAAATTCTTGCAGCAGCAGATAGAGCTCTATATGTTTCTAAAAACTGAGGAAGAAACATGCATTCTGTTTTTAACAAAGACACAACTCCAACTATGAAAGATCTAAAAGAAGAAAATGACAAAAAGAAAAAGAAAGAGGGTGGAGAACAAACAAGTGATAAATAAAAAAATCAATCTACTCCATTTGAATTGCTTTTAAAAAAAATAAATATATAATTAAGATAATTAGAGAAAAAAAGAAATTAATAGATTTGACATCGACTAAAAGAAAGTAAAGGATTTAAGCCTTTTCGTGTTTTTAAAAACTTTTTTATTAATAAATAATTATATGAGCAAAGAATTCAGAGCAGCAGTTAAACAAATTTGTACAGAAAAAAATATAGATGAGCAGTCTGTAATTACAGCTGTAGAACAAGCTCTTGCAACTGCATACAGAAAAGATTATTGAAATCGTGATCAGGAAATTGAAGTTGAACTAGCTGATTGAAATATTGAATCTGCAACTGTTTATATAATAAAAGAAGTTGTAAATGAAGTTGAAGATGATAATTATGAAATATTACTAAAAGAGGCTGTAAAAATTAATCCTAATATTTCATACTGAGATGAAATAAGAATAGATGTTACACCAATTTGATATTGAAGAATTGCTGCACAGTCTGCCAAACAAGTTATTCATCAAAAAATTCAAGAAGCTGAAAGAGATAGTTTGTTTAATAAATTTAAAGATAGAGAATGAGAAGTTTTATACTGAGTTATAAATAGAGTAGAATGAACAAATGTAACTATTGATATAGAAAAAAATCTTGTTGATCTTCTTTATAGAAACCAAATTAAATGAGAAGATTATTATACATGAAAAAGAATATGTGTTTTATTAGATAGTGTTCACAAAACATCTAGATGACCAAGTATTATAATATCAAGATCATCAAAAAATCTTATTCAAAAATTACTTGAGAAAGAAATTCCTGAAGTAAGTGACTGAGATGTTGAAATAATGGCCATAGCAAGAGATCCATGAAATCGAAGTAAAATTGCAGTAAGATCTACTGATGATAGCATTGATCCTATTGGAGCTTGTGTTTGATCAAAGTGAAGCAGAATTAATATAATTACAGACGAACTTTGATGAGAAAGAATTGACATGATTGAATGGGATGAAAATCCAGCAAGATTAATTGCAAGAACACTACAACCGGCAAAAATAGCTAAAGTTATTATTGTAAACGATGAAGAGTGAGTAGACGACACATGAAGACTGATCAAAAAAAGAGCAGCTGTATTTGTTGAAGAAGACCAAAGAGCAATGGCAATTTGAAAAAGATGACAAAATATTAGATTAGCAACAGATCTAACTTGATTTGAACTCGATATGTACAACCTTGAAGAACTTACTATTTTTGAAGAAAAACTTGCAGAACTTAAACATGATGCAATTTCTTATTCATGAGATGAAGATGAAAACTGATGAGATGAAAAAGAAGAAAAGAAACAATCAAAAAAACCTAAAAAGAAAAAGGAGGATAAATAAATTAAATGTCACAAAAAGTAATAATACTAGCCGGCTCTGAATCTGACAAATTTCATACAGATAAAATTCAAGAAGAGTTACTACTTCAATCGATACAAAGCGAAGTATTTTTTTGATCTGCACATAAGCAAACAAGACAAGTTTTAGAAATAATTGAAAAATACAATAATGACAAAGTAATATTTATAACAGTTGCATGAAGATCTAATGCGCTATCTTGAGTTGTAGCATGAAATACAAAAAGACCGGTAATTGCATGTCCACCATTTAAAGATAAATTAGATTTTATGGTAAATATAAATTCCACTCTTCAAATGCCATCAAAAACACCAGTACTTACAATTTTAGAACCTAGCAATGCAGCTCTTTCCTGTAAAGCAATATTTGGATTATCCTAAAGCCTTTTAAGAATACAATTAATTTGCCTTAGAAACTAATCATCCAAGCTCTTTTTCAACAACTTGTAAATGAGAATAAAAAATTGCTCTATATGTTGATAACATTGATAAAACAAGACCTTCTTTTTCTCAAGAAGTTAATCTAACAAGCTCTCGTGCAAAAATATTAATACTATCAAATAATATCCTAATAAGATCATTCATTCTTTCCCTTTCTTCTTTTGAAAAAATTGCACTTTCATCCAAGTCTTCACCTTTTTTTTCATAAATTAATTCAATATTATCCACCAATAACAACATTGAATCAAGCAAAGCAATATGATCATAAGGAAAATACTTATCATCATTCAGCTCAAGATACACATTTCGATTCATTCATCCAAGGATTTTAATCTTATTTGGAAGACATCAAATAATGGTTTCAATATGCAACTTATCAACAGATCATAATTCTTGCTTAGTAGGACAAAGAGTACAATTAAATCTATCGAGACTGTTTATATTTCTAATTTGCATTATACTTGAAAATTGCCTCACCTTTTTTAAGAGCACATCTTCTTTTTCAACAGGAGTCACAGAACTTGCTAACGCCTCCCTTCAATCTGAAAATAAAGCTAATCAAGCTAGAAAGACAAATTTTTTAATTCAAGGTTTTTTCATAAATTATTTGTATCTTACATATACATAATTATTTTATAATGTCAATTTGGTTTTTAGTATGTATTCACTTTTTAAGCAGATCGTCTTTACTATGAACGTAATGAAATGAAGTGAAGAAGCAATCCATATGCCAGTTAAAGACATTACTACACATGGATTGCTTCGCTTTGCTCGCAAAGACAGGTGTTTTGCTTAAAGCAAATTGCTAAAAAGTGAATACATACGGTTTTTAAATATTTATTCTATGCCATAGCTTATTCCGTAATATAGCAATAATGAGACTTGATTACTATCAAATAATAAGTATAATAATATGATACAAACTAAAATAAAACAAATGCAAGATACTGAACCAAAAATAACAGAAAGATTAAGTATAGAACTAGCTTCAGAAATTCAACACATATCACAATGAACTGGTGCCTTAGCCAGGCTCATATCTCTTGACACAGAAGGAGATAATGAATTAGAAAAGAACTTGATAAATGTAAGTAATAAAATTAAATCATATCTAGAAACAAGAAAGACACTTAATAACTTGTGATCACTTTCATGATTATTTTGAAATAAAAAACAAAATGCCGAACAAGCGCTCACATGAGCAGAAAAAGAATTAGAAACTTCAATTAAAACAATGCTTTCATATATAAAAGAAAATATAATAAATTATGATTCAAAAGAAAGAATCTACCTATCTTCATTATTAACAAAAATAATCAATATATTTAAAAGCATATTCAATATATGATTTGCCATCATGCGTAAAAAATGAGATAAAAACATTAAAAAGAAAGCTCCAGAATTTATAAATGAAATAGTATCAAGGACATCTTTAATAAGAGATAATCTACGAAATCAAAACCTCAAAGATGAATTTATTCATGCTAAAAAAAATAAATTACTTCATGAATCTGATGAAAAGTTATTTGATAAGAATAATATTGAATCTTGATATATTATCCCCCTATGATTTATAGAAGATTTTCAATTACAAATAATGTGAACAATAGTAGAACCTAAACAAGTAAATGAAATTATCATACTACAAAAAAGTATAGAAATGATACTTAATAATAAATCAAGAAGATTTTTATTTGATTATGAACTTTTTCATAAAAAATATAATTATGATGGACAAAAAGACAAATATGATTCATTTAAACCACAATACTGATATAAAAGCATTAATCAAAAAAATATTCAAAATATAGACAGTGATGAGGTAGTATATGTAATATTGAAAATGAAAAATTCTTCATATGAAACTGATTTTGTTAGAATTTTTTTAAAAAACTGAATTGTATATGCTTGTGTAGATTGAGATAAACAAAAAAAAGATGTAACACTGACAAAAAACTTTTTAGCACAACAATATAGTCCAAACTATGAAAAATTTAATTGGCAAAAAGCACATCATCAACAATAACATCAAAACGATCCTGTTTCAGATCATCAAAAATTTGAAAATCAAAACAAACTCATAGCATATAAATCTCTTTATTCTTTAAATATCTATCATAATATCATTTTCAATACCCTATTCTTTTTCAATCTAAGGTAAATGCAAGTCATGGCACTATTATTAAATCCAATTTAACATCCTTTTGAATACTCACTGGTTCCATAATTCAATAACTTCACTTCTGCATTTGCTCCAGTGTTTCAACTTTTCAAAATTCTATATTATCTCAAATCACTTTTGGGAAATAGAAAATTTTATTTTCTCAAGAATTAAACAATTCAAACAAATCAACCTCTCACGGCATATTTGCATAGAGTCATATCTTTTTTGCTTTCTTGTATTGATCTAATTTTATAATTTTATTAATTATCTTATTAGATTTTGAACTAATATAACAGCTTTCAAGTCAAGATCTTAAGGATAAAATTTCTGATCTAATTCTTTCTTTAGAAAATTGTATAATCTCATTCATAAACCCGAATTAAAGTGGATTACTTTTTGGAATTCAAACTTGCCTAGGAAATTTTCAAGGAGTTTTACTAACCTTTTCTATTAAAACTATTCTCCTATTTCAATAATCTTCTGGTAAATCAAATGAGAGAGAATCAAGAAGCTCTCATCATAAAACTTTTAAAGTTTTTTTACCCTTGCCTAAATCATCATCAATAGATGAAGTTTGATAAGCAAGAAGCATTCATCACCTTTTCAGAAACGGTAGAGTCATTTCAAGCATTGATGACCATTTTGCGAAAGCTCTAACTATAACTATATCAAATTTTTCTCTATAATTTGCATCCTGCCCAAAATCTTCTGCCCTACCATGGATCAATGAAACATTATTTAGCCCTACCTGTTTAGCAATATCTTTAATAACTCAAAGTTTTTTCTTTACTGAATCTAGTCAAACAAAATCTGCATCTTCGTTAACAATAGCCAATGGCAATATTGGAAATCATCATCATGTTCAAACATCCAAGATCTTCTTTCAAGAAAAATCTAAAACCTCATTTCAATACAAACTATCAACAAAATGTTTAATAATAATATCTTTTTCTTCTTTGATTGAAGATATGTTTATTTTTGAGTTCCAATCTTTATAGAGGGTAAGTAGGGATTGGAATTTGTTTATATTTGGGTATGTGCTGAGGTATTTAGTTAACATTGTATAATTTTTAAATTTTTATAATTTTTGTAAATAAATCATAATGTTTTAATTTTTAAACGGCAAATGAAAGTGGAGAAATTCAAAATATTAAGATTTAATTTAGATTAACTTTAGTCTGCACTGTTAAAAAAGACTGTCTTTAAATTTATCTTTAACTATAAATCATTTAACTGTTAAATATTTTGTATAACACTGCAAAATGAAAAAACTCCTTTAATTTTCATTTCAAAAATTATAAATTGTAAAAATTCAAAAATTTATTAATATAACCTCAATCAAAACTTTTACCATAAAGAAATTAAATAAACACCAAGCAAATGTTTTCTGGAATCATTGAAGAAAAAGGCCAAATATTGAAAATTAATTGAAAAATTTTTGAAATCAAATGTAACTTTGTATGAGAATTACAAATATGACAATCTATTTCACATGACTGAGTATGCCTTACTGTTATAAAAATATTTGATAATTCATATGAAGTTGAAGTAATGCCAGAAACTTTAGAAAGATCTAATCTAAACTTTAAAAAAATTTGAGATTTTATTAATCTTGAAAGGTCTTTAAAAATTTGAGACAGGTTAGATGGTCACATAGTGCAATGACATGTAGACTTAGTCTGAACACTTGAAGAAAAATGAGAAAATGAAAATGCAATAATTTTAAAAATATCTTTCTCGCCTGATTATTTTAAATATTTTGTTGAAAAATGATCAGTGTCATTAAATTGAATATCCCTTACGATAATTAAAGCAGAAAAAGACTATTTTACAGTTTGAATAATTCCACATACATTAGAAATAACAAATCTTTCAAATTTAAACATTTGAGATAAATTAAATATTGAAACTGATATACTTGCTAAGTATTTTTTAAAAAATATGAAATGAAACTAATCATATGACTTTGAAATCCATGAACAAAATATGAAAAAACAAGACACAATGCTTGATTCTTATTTTTAAATTATTTTCAAAATAAAATCAAATTCCCATCTTTTAAAGAAGAAAAGAAATTTTTCTGAGAAATATCTGAGTGAGAGATAAATTGAGAAAAACACATACTAGTTAAACCACTAACATTCATGAATGTCTCCTGAAACTGTGTGCTTGCTATTAAGAATTTTTATAAAATAAACAATGAAGACATTATCATTATTTACGATGATAAGGATATTATTTTTAATAATATTAGATACAGAGAAGAGTGATCAAGCGGGTGACATAATTGAATAAAAGATATAATAAGCGCACTTTGAACAAAAGAGTTTTCTAGAATTAAGATATGAGTTGCTTATGAAAATACAAGAATAAAAGATACTGCTGATTTTGTTTTATCAAAGTTTACTAATGAGCAACTATCCATACTTGAAACTGTTTTTGAAAAAGTAGAACTAATGTTAAACAAATGGATAAACAAATAAGAACTTGTATTATCTCAAGAAAAAAAGATGAAAAAAATAATTTAATTCAGATAAGTATTCATCCTTCTTGAGAAATACAAGTATTAGAAAAATGAGAATCATGAATTAAATGAAGGTCAATATATTTAAGTAAATCTAAAAAAGTAATAGATGAATTTGAAAATAGATGAGTAAAATTTTTTTCGAACTTTATTAAGAGAAAGGTCTATAAAGAAAAGTATGAATGTATGTTGGTAGATTTAAAATCAATTGGAAACTTTAGTGTTTAATTTTTATAATTTTTGGAATAAATACTAAATACATATATACTCAACTTTTTAGAAATTTATTTAAAATAAAGACATCCGTTTTTGCGAGCAACGCGAAGCAATCCATACTATAGCAATGTCTTTTAACTAGCACATGAATTGCTTCTTCGCTCCATTTCATTACACTCAACGCAAAGACGATTTGTTAAAAAAGTGTATACATTTCCAAATTATGATTTAAAAAATTATTTATAAAAATTCAAAAAATAAACTAACCATATGTTCAACTTCTTCACATCAACGACAAAAAATGATAACAATGATAACATTCTAGACCAAGAACTAATAGACAAAAGCAAACTACTTGCACTTAAAAGTAATAAAAAAATAAAAGAATCATTCGTCTGAAATTATAAATCTGCATTTACTTGAGAATGATTAGACTACAAAGAATCTACTTGTTTTTCTCAGTGAGATTCAATAAGAAGAATTGACTGGATAAATACTGCAAAAACATGAAAACTATTCGTAAAAAGATTTGAGCAAACTCGCCAGATGAAAATACTATTAATTATTGACACTAATAATTCTTTAAATACTGGAATAAGTGAAATAAAAAAAGATAAATTAATCGAATCAATGGCAACTCTAAGCCTTGGTGCAATTCATAATAATGACATTGTCGGGCAGTATTTTCTTTGACATAAAAACTATCTCCCATTTTTAAAATGAAAAAGTAAAGCAATTAAATTAATAGAAGATGCTTATAGACAAAAATTTAACAATCAAAATATTGATTATAAATCTGAATTTGAAAACATATCAAACTTAATTAAATGAAAAACAGTAGTATTTATTTTTTCAGATTTTGCTAACGAAAATTTAATTAATAGTTTAAAATATCTAAATTCAAAACATGAAAGAATATGAGTAATAATAAGAGATGACTTTGATCAAATAAAAGAAAAAAGATGACATTCTGAAATTAAAGATCTGGAGAGCTGAGAAATTGTTTCAATAGATTGGTCTAAATTTGAAAACTTTAAAAAAGAAATTGATTTAGAATATGAAAAGAAAAAAAAATATTTTTCAAAATATTGAATACGAAATCTAGAAATATTTGAAAACTCAGATGTACTTGATAGTTTTATGAAATTTTTTAAAAATTATAAGTAAGCTTTCAACAAGCAGATTTCAACAAGCAGCTTAAGCTGCTTGTTGAAAAGACTACTATTATTTAAAATCAAATTACAAACATGCTTCACTACAAAAAAACACTTACAGATCTTTGAGAAAAGAATTATAGAATATCACAAATTGATCAAGCAGTATATAAAGATTTTGTGTCATCTTTGGATGAAATCACAACTCTTCCAAATAAATTAAGAGACCGCTTAAAAGCATTCCCACTTTTTCCAATCAAAGAAATTCAAATAAAAAAATCTGAAATTGATTGAACCGTTAAAGTACTTTTTGAAACCCATGATAAACTAAAAATAGAATCAGTTTTAATGCGTCATCATAAAAACAGAAATACTGTTTGTGTCTCATGTCAGATCTGATGCGCTCAAGGATGTAAATTCTGTGCAACATGAACTTTATGATTAAAAAGAAATTTAAGTGAAGATGAGATAATAGCGCAAGTCCTTTTCTTTGCAAGATATTTAAAAAAAGAAAACGCAGTAATTACCAATGTGGTTTATATGTGAATGTGAGAACCATTTTTAAATTATGACAATGTAATGAGATCTGTACACATGCTTCATGATCAAAAGAAATTTTGAATCTCTGCAAGACACATAACCTTATCAACTTCCTGAGTAATACCTTGAATAGAAAAGTTCTCCAAAGAAAATATGCAATTAAATCTAGCAATATCAATTCATGCGGGTACAGATGAAACAAGATCAAAAATAATGCCGGTAAATCTTGCTTATCCTTTAAAAGATCTAATTAGTACTTTAGACAAATATCAAAAAACTAGTAATAGAAAACTATTTTATGAATACGTAATGCTTGAATGAATAAATGATGATATAAGTGAAGCTGAAGCTCTGGCAAAGCTAATAAGTAAGCAAGTAGCTCACATAAACATTATTCCATTTAATACATGAGCAGAAGAGAAGTATCAATGCAGTTCTAGAAATAAAATGAGGCAGTTTCAAAAAGTGTTTTTAGATTATTGAATTCCGAGTACTATAAGGGTTTCTTTGGGGCAGGATATTGATGGGGCTTGTGGGCAGTTGGCTGGTGAATAAAATTTTTTGCATAATTTACTTTAAATAAATCACAATCCGATTTGTAGACTCATCAGTATCAAGATGTCAAAGAATATATTTTTTTCAATTTAGATCATAAAATGTAGCTTTATCATACATTCAAGTGTCCATATAAACTGCATTTTTTATTCACACCCTTACAGAAATTTCCATTAGAGACTTTGTTGACATATTTTCTGTTGAATCAATAACTCAAAAAGATCAATCATTATATTCAACAAAAAATCTTCTACTATCTGCTCAATCAGATCAAAACTCTGAGACTTTTCAATTTTCAATTAAAAGCATGTTTGATAACATAGACAGTCTAAAATACCTCATAAAATCAATAAAAAGCATAAAATCTTCTAAGTTATTCATTACATCTAATTTTCTATCTTCTAATTCTCAAGTTTGATTATAAAACTTTTCAAATCTCTTCTTATTCCATCAAACAATTCATGTATTTGAACTATCTAAAAAATCACTTAATTTTAACTTTGTTTTATTTAAAATCTTTATATCTCATTTCTGATCTGAAATAACAAATCAATCTTTTCATCTTGTACTTATTAAGTAATTCATTATTTCTCATTTTTTAATAGCAACCTCTGTCATTTTGTGATTTCAAGTAGTAAAAGCCAATGGTGCAGAAAAAATTAATTTTCACTTATTGTTATTTTCTTCATTTTTCATATTAACCATTCATCTTTCATTCATCAGCATTTTTACAGATCATGCATTACGTTCAACTTTTATTATTTTAGCTTTTTCTTGTCATCAAATAATAACTCATAATACTTCGACTCACTTATGTTTTTTCCATGGAATATTTTTTAGTTTTGGAGTAATTAATCCTAATTCGACATTTCACTGATTTCACGATAATACTTGTGCAGACTTTCGTGTAACATATCATACTTTTCACTGAGCTAATCTTGTTATTGTTTTTTGTCCTTTTCCTGCAGTTATCTCAAATGGAATATCATTTTTTAACAATTCATTTTCAATAGATTTTAAGTTTAATCAATATTTTTTCAATTCATCTCTTACAGCACCTATATTCTTTTGTCATTCTCATAATTGAGCATACAAAAATCATACTATTTTATTGTAAGCAAAATTTGATATTAAATTATACATTCATTTCACATCTCTATTCACCTTTATATTTTTCCAATTTCTTGCAAATTGAAGAAGCAAATCTAAATTATCATAATCAGGTGAATTCTCTCTTAAAAAATTTGCTCAAAGTGATACAATAAATCTATCACCTGTAACTCTATCAATATTATTATTTATATATTGCCTCATTTCTTCGATTGTTCTTGTATCACAACAAAAAGCTGTGTTTGCTCAAGTTTCAGATAATTTTCATTTGGTGAAAATTGATATTAAATCTAATCAATCAAATTTGTTTTTTAAATATCTCTCATTTGCTTTACTTCTAAAGTCTCTAGCTTTCTTTTGCAATCATAACAAATCCCTTAATTGTTCTAAATTTTGTATCTGTTTAAAATTTATTTCTTCTACATCTAGCCTACTTACAATATAAGAAAAACCATCATTAAATGACTTGTCACCACTATATCATGGAAAGACTGATTTTATAATATTAAATAGAGGACATCACTGATTGCCTTTCATTAATAAACATAATTCTAAAACTGCATTAATGTCTCAAATATTATTTTGAGTAACATCAATCATTCATGATTTTGGATTTATATATGATTTAAGCTTATCTGAAAAAATATCCGCAGATATATTTAAAAGCTTAATCAGATGCTTATCAATATTTGGATGAATGCGATTTTTACACTCTTTAATCTTGTTTATTAAGACACTCAATGAATTGTTTTCTGCATATTTTAAAAATGGTTCATAATTTATTCAATCTAATGCTTTTTGCTCCCAATGAGTAAGTCATGAAATTCGAAGAAAATTAAAGAATATCTCATATGATTCAATATTATTGATATCAAAATTTTGAAGATTGTTTCCTTTTTCCAATGATCAAAGACCTTCTGCTAAATGTGATATAATTGGTATATCTTTTGGAATATCTTTTTCAGGATCAACGGTAATTTGTCATATTTTTTGTATATCTTTTCAAATTAAAGGAATATCTCTGTAGTTAGATGGATCAAAAATATTTATTTTATAATCAGTTTTTGTATAGTCTGTTCAAAAAAATTTAAATAACAAATCAGTATTAGGCTTTGTTATGTCTCACATATTTTCATATGATCAAACTAAATATGTTTCCTGTTTGGTATCTGCAAAGGCATTAAATGATCTAATTGATGACCTAGCCCTTGCTATTGGGTAGTCATTTTTATACAAATAATTACACAGCTCAATTTTCTTTTTTTGTGATAATAACTTAATATCAGTCTTGCTAACAAAACTTAATAATGCACGATATTTACTATTTACAAGCTGAGAATAATTAATTCTAAAAGGAAGTCTTGTATTTTTAGATTGAGAAATTAATCATGCTATTATTTCAACAGATCAAGTACTATAAATTAATTGTAATACATCAAAATCATTTATATCTAATTCATATTTCGATAATGTTCATAATCTAACTATAGATTCAAATGATCATGAATTTACCACCTTTTTTATAAAAAATATATTTTCAATAGGAAATGGATAAAAATTAGTATGCATAGAAAGTCATGTTGCAACATTTACAAAATCATTAATCTCATTTTTTTTAATACTTGTGAATTCATTAGCAAAATGAATTCTATACTCCTCCCTTCATAACATACTCATTAATTCAGATTTTTTTGACTTGTCGAGATGAGGAAAAAAATTCTCATCAAAAAATAATATAAATAAATCTTTATTTTCATTTTTACTTAAATAATCAAATAATTTATTTATAAATCATTCAATAGATTTTTCTAATTCAGGTATAAATTCAGATCTCAACAACTCCTTTCAAAGGATATTTGTTAATTTTAAATAATATGGCTGATATTTTTTAACATTATTCTCTGAAACGTATCGTTCAATTTTCTCCCTAACCATATTATCAACTTCATCTTTAGAAATTTTTTCTTTTTCATGAAATATCTCTCATCCTTTTATATGAAATTTTCAAGAAATAAATCTTCTTCGCAAATGATCATTAATATAAATACTTTTTTCTACTTCTCATTGTGAATAATTTCTATCTATTTTTATATATTTTCAATATTTACTTTCCAACAAATCAGCTAACTCATCTCGCACTCTTGAATTTAATTCCTCCTCCTGCGCCTCTTTTGCCTTAATTTGTTTAAGTTTGATTATTGCTTTTTGCCTCCAAGCTCTAATCTCATCTTTATATTTAATAAAATCATCAAATGATTTAATTTTATCTCCAAAAGTTATAACAAAATCACCTCATATATCCGCAGAGAAAAAACTTCCATATCTGCCGTTGTCACTTGTAAAACTATCTATTTGAATAATAGCATTTTTATCAATCTTTCAAAACACTTTAATTAATCAATCTTCAGATAATTCTAAATATCAATATAATTTATTTTGTTTTCTGGAAAAATTCATTCATCATTTCACTTTTATTGGACTCAATTCTTTATTAACTAAATCAATTTTTGGATCAATTTTTAAGCTTAATGATCGTGCTAATTTTTCACCAACCTGATAACTTATTTCTTTTTGTTTTTTCTGCTCATGTAAAATAGTGTCAAGATCACTCCTAAAGAGATCAAACTTATCATATAAATCAGATAAATTATTAATTCAATGTTTGATTAATATATTCTTAATTTCAGGACTAACTCTTTCAAACGCATATGTTGACTCATTAAAAGTAATAACATATTTAGCATTTCTAATATGCTTAGATTCAAAACTAATTTTTCAAAGAAATGAACTAAACCTTGTATTAAATTGAACATCACTATTACTAATATTAAATAATAAAACTGCAACTGTTTTAATTTTTATTACCTTATCAAATTCATTTTTTTTATTAATCAGATCATTTAAATTATTTATTCATACTTCTTTAAATAAATTATAATCTCCCTCAAAATACATTCACATAACTCATGCTACAGATAAAGACATATTTAAATTCTCATCAAGGTATATATCCAATGTTCTATTCTCCACTCATGGGATATAAATTATTAATTTTAAATTATTAAAATCAATCCATGCACTACTATTATTTCATAAACCAATACTTCTACCATCTGTTGAATACTTGTCTGCAAGTTTTTTTAAAGCAATTTTAGTTCTTTCTTTAATTATTCATTCATCAATTATCCTATTTTTTTTATATTCTGGTAAAATATCTTCATTAGCTTTAAAGAATGCTTGTAGATTTCAATCATTTGGTTTTTCTTTATATAATCAAATAACAGTATTATTTAATCATTCTTTTCTAATGCGCTTTACTATTTCAAATCACAAACTATACAATCATTTGTCAAAAAAAAATTCACCAAGTCAATTAATCTTTTGAAAATAACTATTAATCTTACTAAGATTATTTGAACTAATTTTTGATATATTAAAAAAAATATCTGGTGCATTTAATAAAATATCCCTCATATGATGTGATAATTTATTATCTTTATTTACTCATAATTTAAAGTATAAATCTCGACTATATTTTACTCAATTAATAAATTTTCTAACTAAATCAATTCATTTAGCATGACTTTTAAAGTATCAGATATCATTAATTAGAATTTTTATTTCATCGATTGAGAATCATTCAAAAAGCTTAAGGAGATGTTTTTTTTCTCAAGCGCTAAAATTATCATTAGATCAATTAAATGGTACAGTATAAATTGCATCAAATCATAAGGAAAATAATGATTGTTCTAATAATATATATCATTCTTTTTTAAAATATTCTCCTATTTCTCAATATTCATCTTTAAATTCGATGCTATTATTTCAAGTTTTATATTCAGTAATATCCAAATTGAGACTTTGTAATGTTCTTAAAGTCTCATCGTAAACTACTTTCTGTTCGCTATTTAAATTTTTTACATCAATTCTTCAAATTATATTTGAATATAATCGTAATCTTTTATACACTAACTCTAAAAGACTTTTTTCTTGTAAATCCAAATCTTCAATCTCTTTATCCATATCAGCAACATTATCCACATTTTCATCAAGTTTCTTTAATTGCTTATTTAATTCTGAGAGTTCTTCTCAAGTTTTTCATTTAATTAACTCAACTGGATCTTTAGTAGCAAAATCAACAACCTCCTGTTGATTACCAAGCAAATAAACAAGATTATTTTCAATGAAAACCAATGAATTAAATATATTTTTCATTTTTTTTCTATATAGCTTCCATTTTTCAAATAGCTTGAATCTTTTCTAAATTATCCTCAACAACATCAAGCTTGCTACTTAATTGCTTCAAGTAAGCAATATTCTGTTTTTTTTGTTTAATTATTTTTTGTTTTTGATTTATTTCAATTTCTGTATTCATTTTATATTTTAAATTTTCACTATATTATAGCACAAAAAAACGCTTAAATAAAGCGTTTTATTAATAAAAAAACAAACTTTAAAATTAATTAATTTTAAATTAAACTGTAGTCCAGATGGCTCAAGCCATCTGTTGAAAATAATTTCAGCATTATTGCAAAATTAAGTTTGTTAATTTACTATTTAATTTATAATACAAATAAACTGCTTAATATTATTGAGAAATTGATTTCAACAGAATGCTTCAGCTTTCTGGACTCAGGCAATGTGCATGTCAGCCTTTGTGAAACAAAAAGATTTAATACCCCTCACCATTCTCCCTTTCTCATCCCAACTCAAAATAAATATCCCTCAATTTATTATTTCTAACATCTGAAATAATTTTATCATTCTTTCAATCATAAGATGAGGAAATAACAAATCTATTTGGTAAAAAAACCTGAGGTCTTATTCTATCAATAACATCAATTTTCCACGACTCGTTTTTTAATTTTCAAACAATCTCATTAATCATCTCTTGATCACCTGTTTCTATTGCCAACTTCAAAGCAGAAAAACTTCAATCTATTTTTGCTTTAATGTTTTTAATTGAATTGTCAAAAAATAAAGCATATTGAGTTTGCACTATATTATCACATATTGATCTTAAATCTCATTCAAATTCCAGATCATCAAAAGAAGATAAAAAATTCTCTGCTTTTCTGAGAAAAGATCAAATTTTTCTTTTTTCTAAAATTTCATCTTTACTTAAAGATTTTTTTGATTCAAGTAAGACTAATCTTTTTTCAAATTTTGTCCTATCTCTAATCAGTAAATTCTTAAATTGATCTTTATCATAACCCAAAACTCATGTATCTCCGATATTACAATAATTCTGCAATACAAAAATATGCTCAGAATCTTCAACTTTTTTTCATTGTTTAAATCTGCTTCAAATATCAAAAGTCCTCATTGCAAATTCACTATCTTTTACAGAACCCCTCATAAGCTCAATACTTTCAAAAGTTTTTTCAAAAGTTTTCTGATTTCTTGTTTCAAAATTTAATGTTCACTTTGGTCAACGAATTACAGTTGTATTATCAGGAATTTTAATTTTTCAATTTTTTACTATTCTGTCTGCTTGATTATATATCCAAGTACCCATTCTACTCTCTCGTTCTCTGATTACAGAATCATTTAAATATGCTCAATCCACATAAGAAAAAGAAATATTTTCTTCAATATCATCCATTGTTTTTCCAAGTATAAAATGCTGAAAATCATCAGAAAATCATAAGCTATAAATTCTAAAATTGGAAAGTGGATTATTTTCAGAAGACCAAATAACTTCACCATTTCTGATAACTGAAATAGTATTTCAAAAAGTATGTAAGTATCAATAATTTTCTCAATCATTGCTTATCTTTAAATATTCAATATTTCCTCCTCAATTAGGCACTAAATGCAAAAAAGGTATGTCATCAATCGTATCTAAAGATGGTATTTCATGATCATATACATATATAATATGATTCTTGTTATCCGACTGAGCTATATAATCAGATTCAATTTCGTGAACCCTGTTAATATCAAACTCAGCATCTCTATGAAAAAGATAAGCCTTTGTTTCAAAAGATTGTCTTAAAAAATTGCTATTATTACTATTGTCATTTTCAGGAATTACATATGAATCAGCCTCCCAAAGAGTTTCATTAAATGTTGCAACTTTTACTGGTCACTCTCATCTAATTTCAAATGGAGATGGCAGTGTAAACAATTCTCAATATCAATTAAGTACTGGTTTTCAGTCAATAACATAAGAGACTCAATCTTGATGCTTTTTAGCCAAAACAAATTTTTCAGGATTTGATTTATCAAATTCATCAGCTTTAAAATATCTTACATCTTCATATACTTTTTTTTGTCAATTATTTACAACAGCAATTTGGCGAATTTCGTTTCAATTTTCATCTTCTATCCTATAACCAACCCTAACATGAGAAAAATCTCAAGATGAGGACATATTATAAACAACTCATTCAGTTTCAAATACCTCTTTACCATTTGCAATTACTATAGATTTTTGCACTCATCACTCAAGCCTCTTTGCATAAAAACTATATTCTGATAAATCATCACTAATTTTAAAACCATCAATTTCGCTATATCACTTATTTTCAATAACATCAACTCAATCTATAACCAGAGCGGCAAATCAAGGTCATTCTCGATTTTCAATAAAGGCATTATTGCTTCCATCTCAATTGAGATACAAATCATCAAATGAATTAACTCATGGGTATGTATTAAATGATCAATCATTTTTTATTAAAATTATTTTATTAGATCAATCAGTATCTGGAATCATTAATAAAATTCAGATATTTATTTTTTTCATATTTGAACTTGCCATATCAGAAATAGAAACATATGACAATATCCTTTCTCAATTTAAATAAAATCAATTAGAATCGTCTTGTATAATTACATTATCTCAAAAAAAATTAATTATTGGATCAGAAAATTTAACATAATTTCATGAATCATCTAAAATTGGATTTTCATTAATAAAATATGTAGCAAAGGAATCCTGCATGGAAACATCAGTAACAACAATTGTTCATTTTTCATTAATTTTAAAATCACTCATATAAACAGATCACAATTCTCATCAAATCAAAACACCATTCTTATAAGCTTTAGAGACTCAATTATTAATTGAAGAATGTAAAAACAAATCTCAGGCAACAGAAAATTGTAAATTTCATATTATCTTCTCATACCTTCAAACCTGCTCAACTCAATTTTTTACAGTCAATAGTTTTCAATCATTATCTTCTGCAATGAAAGCCCAATCTCTACCACTAGGACTAGTTTGAAATCCATAATATTTTTTATATTCACTCAAATCCATAACTGGCTTTAGAGCAAATGACTCATCTCTATTTCTCATATAAAGCTTGTCATTAAGCACTACTAAATCTCTTCAATCATCAAAACTTCAAATAACCCTACTAAGATTTTCTATCTTTTCTTTTCAATACTGATCTTCATATTGCAAAAAGTAATCTTCAACACTTATTTTTGGAAAAACCTTTAATATTTGTTCTATAATTGCCAAATTATGTTCATAAGCTATTCTGTATAAATCTTTATTTTTACTTTCCAAAGCTGATTTTGAAATCAGTTCATTGATATTGGAAAAAGTTTTTGAAATAAAAGCTTTGATTTTTTTGCTATAAAATTCATCTCTTAAATCCTTTGACGGAATTTTTTGATACTCTTTTATAAGCAAGTCAAATTCATTTTTCCAAGCATCAAAAGATCATTGTAAATTTCACTTAAGCATGAGTCACAAAAACTGATCATTTTGATAAATGGATTGTTCATTTTTTATTTTTTCTTGAATTACTATTAGGCTAACTGCCTCTCTATTCTCCTGTCTTTTTTTTGCTTCAAGTTCTCATTTCTTTATATCATTTTCCCTCTCAAGTGTTTGAGATTCATACAACTGCTGAGATCTTGGATCAGTAAATTCATATTTTACCTCTTTCCACTGTCTTGTTGGAGTAGGATCAAGGTCCCTCCATTTATTATCTGATTTATCAAAATACCTTATCCATGCATGTTTTCAATATTCATTTCAAGACATTTTCATATCTCAAGTCACAACAACAGATGGAACTCATAGCTCTCTTAAATATGCCACTGCCATCCTTGCAGAAATATTACAAATTGCAGGATGAAGCTTTTCTCAATTATGATCAACTGTCATATTTTCTATGGCTTCTACTTGATTTCCATATTTTCAAATCCTTTCATTTAGACTACTATCTAAGGCATAGATATAATTTGCCTGAATAAAACTTTGAACTTTTTGAGCTACAGATTCTCATGTTTTATAATCTTCAGGATTACTTCTTACAACAGAAAATAAATTATCTTGCGTATTTTTAGAATAAGCTCAGGAAAACAATTTTTCAGTTAACTGGCTACTTATTTCTTCAGATACAGGAAAATCATCATGAGTATCATCAAATCATATTTTAATAGTAAATTCAATTTCTCTCTCGCTTGGATTATCTAAAACTAAATAAACAAATCAATAATCGTCTTTTAAAATATTATAATAAATATCTTCTGATAATTTTAATGATCAAGTATTAACTGTAAAATTATGAGGCAGGCTTAATTTTGTAATCTCTTTATTAGTTTTTCAAACGTAGGTACTTGTTGTTTCAATATCTGTATTTTCATAAATCTTCTTATCTCTTTTTTGAAAAATCTTTCACCTACTAGTATCTAAATCAAAATCAGAAATTACTTCAGATGGGAAATAAACTTCTCAAACTGCTGGATAAATTTGAAAATTATCATTTGTATGCGCTTTGATTTTATCATCAAATCAAAAACTAATGTCATCACTATAAGACTCAATATTAGATTGTTCTAAATCTCAAAGTCAATCCAAAGACATTTTTTGTTCATCAACTCAAAGCGCTTCATCGAGACTTCAATTATATCAAATATCATTAATCTTTTGTTTTACTGCCTCTACGATATCAGCCATGCTAAGAGCAATTGATTCTCTAAGCTTTTTCTGCTTTTCAATAATTTTTTTATTTTCCTCCTCATTATTTGTAATCTGACTTTCAAGGTCCTCTATTGCAAGTTGCTTCTCTTCTATCTTAGAAGCAATTTTTTTAAGCTGCTTTTCAAGTTCTTTCATCCTGTCAGCTACACTTTCTGCTGATCAATTAGTCTCTGAAATCGATTGTAAAAAATCATCTCATAAAACCTTTGCTAATAATTTTTTATCATTTTCACTGAGATTTGCTCACACTTTTAAAGCTAATAACTTTTCCAATATCTCAAGTGATCATCATAAAACTTCTTGCCTATTTAATTCTCAAGTTTTTTCTTCAAGATTTCTAAATGTTTTTCTTAAATTATCAATGTCTTTATTTAGATTTTGAATAAGTACTGATAATTCAGAAAATTGATCAGTAGCAGCTAAATCTCAAAGCTCATTTGTATTTTTTTTAAGTTTTTGTTTTGCCTTTTTTAAATAAGCCACTGAAGCAGAAAGTCACTTTTGGAATTTTTCTTTGTCTCAATTTCAATAAGCAATTAGAGTATTTTTAATTACTCTTTTTGCAGCTTCAACTTGAATAAGTGCAATATTATATCAAAGTTTTGATTCTATCATTTTTTTAAACAATAAATACTCAACTCAAGATTCATAATTCACTATTTCTCACCTTTTAAGCTCGCTTATATCTTTAACTCAATAAAAATCTTTTTTTCAAATTGAAGATAAAAGGTTTTCTAGATGAGCAATAATTCAAGTTATGTTTTGACCATACTCATCTGAGCTTTTAAATGATTGAATTTGATTTGCTACTTCTTCTAATCAAGAAAGCTCATCTCAAAATAAATCTGTTAACATATCTATTCAAAGCACACTTGTTTTTGAAATTATTCAATTTGCTTTCTTATATTTATCAGAAAACGATATATATTTTCCTTTGGCATATTTTGTCTCTGATCCTTTAAAATCTTTAGCGTAATCTTTTCTACTTTTTTGTTTTAAATTTTTTCAATGAAATAAATCATAGGCACTCTCTTCAAATTGAACTTTCAATAAAAAAACATTAATTATTTGATCAATATGTTTTACTTCAGCTACAAATTCATCTCAAATTTCTCTTTCTGCTAAATCTTCCATCTGCGTACTAATTTTTTGTAAATATTCTTGCTTTACAGCCTCTGATCATTGCATATTATTTATAATTACCTGAAATCTATCAATTGATCAAAAGACTATATTTACTGTTTTATTATAAATTTCTCAAGACACATTTCATCAAATACTATAATTTTCTTCAGCCATTTTTTGCTGAAGCTCATCAATTCTTCTTTGAGTATCTTTATGTGCATCATAAGAAGTTTCTCTGTCTCATAGGTGAAGATCAATAGCCACTCATGAATTTTTTCAAGCCATTAACTTAGGATAATTTACTTAATATTTCATCTGGTGTTTTTTCATTAGATGTCTCTTGAATCTCAAGATTTTTTAAAAATTTCTTTTTTGGATTTTTTAATAAATCATTAAGTCATTTAATAAAGCTCTCTAGTGACTCTTTATTCTTGCTTAAGGATTTGTTTATGCGACTTTCAAAGCCTTCCAATAAAAATAATAGCTTGTCTAACTGAATCTCATTGAGCTTATCAGTAAGCGATAACAAGAGTATGCTTTTATCCTTTTTTATAAAAAATGATTTTAAAATTAGCTGCCTAATGTTTTTTATTTTTTCTTTTTTATTCATTAATATTAAATTTTCACTATATTATAACATAAAAAAACGCTTAAATAAAGCGTTTTATTAATAAAAAAAACAAACTTAAAACTTAATTGATTTTAAATTAAACTGTAGTCCAGATGGCTCAAGCCATCTGTTGAAAATAATTTCAGCATTATTGCAAAATTAAGTTTGTTAATTTACTATTTAATTTATAATACAAATAAACTGCTTAATATTATTGAGAAATTGATTTCAACAGAATGCTTCAGCTTTCTGGACTCAAGCAATATCCTCACAATGATTAGATGATAATTGAGTAACATGCTACTACCTAACACACCTAACATGATGATCTGAATAATCATCAGGATTAGCAACCACTTCCGCTCATGAAAGTAAAATTTGCCAATGATGACTATTTATATAATTTGGTGACTTTGTTCAAGTCCAAAATTTTCACAGTCACTTAATTTCATCAAAAAATGGTCTGTACTCATTTCACTGCTCCTTTGTTTTTCATTTATTAATAATTGAATAAAGTTCTTTAACATTAGGAAGTCTCCATGATCAGTATCATCAAAGAACCAAATCTTCACAATAAAGCTTTGCATCTGCCCAATTTAAATATCAATAATTACTCGATTTTTCCCAAATAAGTCCGGTGCAAAGATCTTTAATTTGTCATGATTTTTCCTTAAATCTAAGTGTATCTTTTAATTCACAATTATTTCAAGAATCGTTTAAATTAAATCTTTTTCAATTTTGAGGTATATTTTTTAAACTTTTATCAGAAGATACACAAATTCAATATTGATTAGTTATTTCTGACTTACCCACTTTAAATGTTTCTCAATTCACTAAAAAACTTATAGCCATGGAGTCAAATTGCGCATCTTCTGTTGAAGTTCTCATACTTCAAGACAAAGGCCATTTATCGAACATATTTGTATCATAAGCACTATCACCATTTACAACTATTTTATTATAATTAAAAACTGACATTAACTCATCACTATCAGGTAAATGCCACTTATATCATCAAATATCAAGATTTTTACATTTATTAATCAAATCTTCATAGCTTCATTGTCATAAATTTTGATTATACCAAAGAAGTCATGACTTAATATCTTTTACTATTTCACTTCACATTTTTATCAAACTTGGTTTTTGTCTTAAATATTCACTGCTTCAAATCCAAGCAATTTTTGCAAAATCCTCTCTATTTATACAATCTGATTCTATACAAAAAGTTGAATCAACCGATGCCAGTTTTAACTTGCCTCACTGAACAACAACATCCGTATTTCATGCTCATCAAAGTAAATTTAAATTTTCAGAAGGAGAAGAAGCAATAAAATTAGCAGGCATCCATCATCACGACAAAACTGGATCTAATTGCAAATTTATACTTATATCATCTGATACCTTTACAAATATTTTATCATTTATATTTTTATCAACAAGTAAATCAGAGCACCCTATCAATTCTCAATTTTTTCTCGAACATTCTCATGAACTTCTATTTTCTTTGTTAAAATACTGAATACTAAAATTATCTAAAAATTTAAATTTCTCTGCTAAATCATTTATCTTATATTTTCAAGCAGATAACTTCGGAAGAAGCATGGATCAATATGATTTCTTGATAAGCACATCTTGATTTACTGAAATCGATTCTGCTCTTATATTTCAATCTACTTCAATATTATTAATATTAATAATATCAGACCCTTGAGCATCAGTAGCATTTTCTCAATACAGTGTTTTTAGATAAGTATCTGAACTTATATCTAACTTCCATTTTGTTACTCATGGGTCATATGGCCACAAATCGCTCACATTATCTACTCAATCACCATCAATATCGTTATCAACATCATTTAAAATTCCATCTTCATCAAAATCAGAATTTGGATTTAATATCTCTCATCAATCATTTGGATCATATGGCCATAAATCATGACTATTTTGTACTCCATCTCTATCACTATCATCAAAAGGCTTAAGTGCAATACTTGTTTTAATCAAAATTTCATCTATTGCAATATCTCATTTATATCACTGATAAAGATCATCTGAAGTAATAGCTTTAATTCTAATTTTTATTTTTCATGTATAAGATGTTAAATCTATTTTTTCATAATTCCACTGAGCTCATTTATTTCACTCATCTGAAAAAACTGTTTCCCATGATCATCAATTATTTGAAACCTGTATTATTAATTCTCAAACCTCCATTCAATACATATGATACGCAATTCACATTTCTAAATAACTAGCATTTATTAGCTCACTTTCTAAAATTGCAATTTTCTCTGGAGAATTTGGATATGAAGAATCAATATATAAATAATTTGAACCAGTAAATGCTCAAACTGGTCAAGTATGAGACGTTGCAGTAGATCATGAATTTATCATCCAATCAAAATTATCATCAATCGCATTTGCAAATACACAAAAATCTTGTTCAAAACCACAATTTATTAAAACCTGAGCTGGACCAATACTAGCAACAAAATTACTTGTTTTGGGCTCAGAAGAACTAATATTTAATGATTCAAATTTATAACTTAATTCCTTAACAATATCAAAACCCATTCAAATTAAGAAAAATATTGATATTGCCATCAAAGCGATACCTCCATATTGCATCTTTTCGAGATAATTTAGTGACAAAGAAATAAATTTATTTTTCTTTAACTTCATTTTTTATTTTTATTCATATAATTCTACCATATTTTATAATCTTTTACAAGTCCTTTAATAATGATTATTCTTAAAGCTCGCAATATCATAAAACTATGATAAATATTTTAAAATCATTAATACTAATTCTTCCATTAATATTCTTTCCATTTGCAGATCAAATTTTTGAAATTGCAAAATATTTCCTACTTTCTTGAGTAGTTGCAATCTTTCTTATTTATTTATTTTTGAATAAAAAAATAAATTTAAAAATTCATAAAATTGATTGTTTCCTTCTTATTTTTATCATATCTCTAGCTCTAAGTACCTTATTTGCCATAAATTTTAATATCTCATTTTTTTGAGGTTTTTTTAGGCATCAATGATTTTTGCTATATGCAAGTTTATTTTTGCTTTATTTTTGCATTAGACTTATTAATTTAAATAATAAAAAATTAGAAGATATTCTAGAATTTATAGTCTTATCCTCTATTCCCGTGTGTATAATCGCAATCTTGCAAAGCTTTAGTATTGATATTTTTTCTTTTGATGAAGATCTTTTTCTAGGAAGATCTTTTTCTTTACTTGGGCATCCAAATTATTTGTGACAATACATAATCATGATTATTCCATTTTGTTTATATTTCATAATAAAATGAAAATGAAATATTGCCTTTATCACTCTTTTAATTTTTCAATTGTACACTCTCTTACTGTCTTGAAATAGAGCATCAATACTTGCGATAATTGTAGCAATCATATTTTTTATTTTTCTATATTATTGAAAAAAAATATTAAAATTAAATAAATTTTTTATTCTTAGCGTTGTCATCATACCAACTGTTTTATTTGTTTCGATAAATATTTTTTCAAATTCTAATTTTTTAAAAAATAACAATTTGACAAATAGACTGATAGTTAATGAGGAAAATCTAAGATCTGTATTTACTAGGTACCATATATGGAAACAATGAATAAAATCAATAAAAGAAGACTTACTATTTTGAAAATGACTAGATAGTCAGAGAATAACTTTCTCTAAATACATGAATAAAAAAATCATAGAGCACGAACTTGTAAATAAAGTACCAAGCAAGCTTCACAATGAAGCAATTGATCTTTTATACACTTCATGAATTTTGGGATTTGCTTCATATTATATTTTTCTGTTTTCTTTATTTTATTATTTTATAAAACACTTAAAAAAATATAACAATAAAATATTTATTCCTATTTTAAGCTCTTTATTAGCATTTACTATTACTAATCAATTTTGATTTCCAGTAATTGTTCATCTTACATTCTTTTACATTATTGTAAGTCTTTGAGTGGCTATGCTAGTTAATACTTCTCATAAAAATATTATTATAAACAAAAACGTGCTACTAGTAATTAGTATACTGTTAATTCTAAATTTTTACTGAGTTTCAAATGAGGTAGTCGCCTCAGCAAATTTCAAAAAAGCTAGTGTAAATATGCAAAACAAGCACTACATAGAAGCAAACAAATATTTTAATAAAATTATTTATAATTCATTTAGACCAGAATATCAATATTATTATATAAATAATGTATTTAACTCAGGTAAAATGTGAAAACATGATCCAACAGTACTAATCGAAAACTTAATAATAAAATATCCATCATATGAAGAAAATTATATTATGAAATGAAGATTACTGATGTGACTTAAAAAATATCAGAAAGCAAATGATTCTTTTAATAAAGCATACGATCTTGCACCAGTTGATATAAATATTCCTTCTGACTGGGCATATAATTTACATTTGCAATGAAAATATCAAGATTCAATAGTTAAATATAATGAGCTTCTTTGAAATATTCCTGAATATTTTTGGAATGAAAAAAAAGCAATAACAGATTTGCAAAAAGAAAAAAATAAAATTTTCCATCTTATAAAACCAAATTTCAATATTAATTTTTTGCACTTATCTAGAAATTATCTAAAAATCTGAAACATTAACAAGGCACTTTATTATCTTAGTTTTGCAGATCAAAAATCCATAGACACACTCACAACTTACTGAGTAATTTACTGAAGCACATCTAATTATAAAATGGCACTTAAGTATTATAAAAAAGCTAAAGAATTAGATAGGAAAAATGAGATTATTGATAAATCAATCAAGCATCTAGAAGAGAAGCTTGACTTTTAATCAATCAAATTTAGAATTAGTAACACTTATAATATTAACTTAAATAAATTATGAATTCCTATTATTGATCAAATATTGCACAAAGTGAATTGAGCGCATCTTTTCAAATGAAAGTATTTTCGCTTGTATGACTTGCGATGGCAACTAGTGCATTTGCTGTAATGACATCTTGATACATACTTAGCTATCTTCCATTTCTAGCTAATCCATTAATTTCTCTAGGGATACTACTAATACTTATTTTTACATCACGAACATGGGCTCAAATAAGACCATGGAACACAGTAATATTTTTACTTTTTGCATATATTTTATGAATTTGACTTAGTCCTCTTGTAGCAATAGGTATCTTGGTTTGATGAAGCACTATGATAATGAAAGCCTTCACTGCAACAGCTTGTCTCACACTGGCTGCCTGAATGTTTTGAGCAAGTACAAAAAGAGATCTTTCTTGAATGAGATGATTTTTGCTTATGTCTCTTATATGAGTAATAGTAGTGTGAATTCTTCAAATATTCTGGCCATCTCCTATGGTTCACATGATAGTATCATGAGTTTCTGTAATACTTTTTTCAGCTTTTATTGCCTACGAAGTAAATATGTTAAAACATTATCCTGAAAATATGGCTATCGAAGCAGCTATATGATTGTATTTATCAATATTTAATTTATTTCAATCAATACTATCACTTTTAATTAGCTTAGGTAGTGAGTAAAAAATTTTCAATTATTGTAGCGACAGATCGAAAACTTTGAATCTGAAAAAATGGAAAACTAGCTTGGCATTTGCCATCTGATATGAAATATTTTAAAGAAATTACAACAAAAACAGTTGATCCAAATAAACAAAATGCTTTAATAATGTGAAGAATTACCTGGGAATCAATTCCAGATAAATATAAACCACTTTCATGAAGGAAAAATATTGTTCTTAGCTCAAATAAAAATTTAAATCTTCCAAACTGAGTTCTTGTCCACAATTCTCTAGAAAACTCTTTACGCCATCTATCAGAAGAACAATCAGTGGAAAACATATTTGTCATGTGATGATGATCTATATACAAACAAGCAATTAATTCTGAATTTTTAGATAAAATATATATCACAGAAATTATGTCTGATTTTGAATGTGATACATTTTTTCCTAATATTGATAAATTTAATAAAATCAAAGAAGAGAAAGAGCAAAAAGAAAACTGAGTTAAATATAGATTTTGTCAGTATTGAAAAAACTAGCTAATCTATATCAAAACCAAGCTCTACAACAGTTTGTCATCTTCTTGTTTTTTCTTTATTTTCAATTCTACTATTAATACTGATCGATCCTCCTTTCATTGATTTTATAGCCTGTCAAACCCCCTTTAATCAAAATCAAGTTCATGATTCTCTAGTTGACCTATTTGGCTTGTTTTCGTAAATATTTTGCCTAATTTCTTTCAACCTTGATCTTTCTATTCACACTCAATTATCTATAACTCTCACCAGACATCTATTGTCTTTTTCTATAAAAACAATCTTAATTTTTGTTGCACCATAATGAGTTGCATTTCTAACAAGCTCCTCGATAGCATTTTTCATTCTATCTGGAAACACTTCAAAATCTTTTCAAGCTAAACCTGGTCAAATATCAACAGAAACATTTTCAATTTCAGACACTTTTCTTATCCAATACGATATACTTTCACGTTTCCTAATCATTTTTTCTCAAAGTCTAATGGAATCTAATCTCCTCATATTACCATCCATATCATCTAACAAAGTATTAAAATTAAAAATTTCAAAATATTCAAGCAAAGAAGACTTATTATTAATAAATTCAGAAATATTTATAAATTTATGTAAATCACCTTTCAATGCATGTGTTTCGGTTTTTTCATCAGGAACCCTGACAACATCTCTCTTTGTAAAAGTACATTGATATCAATTCTTTTTTATAGGACGAGCCATTATATCATAAAAAGTGTCTCAAATCCACATGCTTGAATTTACCAATGTTTTATCAGCTGTAGACAATATTCTCTTTAACATTGTGGTGTCTTGATCATCTCATCAGTAAATTTTTATAAAGTCTCAAATTCCATCATATTCTCTCGGATCCTTTCAGTTAAGTATAAATAATTTTTTAGGCTGTGGGGCATATACAAAAATTGAATCATCAATTTCATTCAATAAATTTCTAACCTCTAAAATTCTATTTATTAGAATTTTTTGTAAGTTCTCACAATCTCAAAATAAATCATTCAAAAGTTCATCTCTATCATAAACAATATCCCTTTTTGGTATCCTGGACTTTATATTAACATCTCTTACAAGTTTTCACTTTTTTTCCAAATCTTCTATTATAAATCTTGTTCCAGCCACACCTTGCTCTTGAACAATTTTATCAATAGACATATTACTATTATTCTCAATAACTTCAATATCTGCATCTGACAATCAAGAAACTATACTTGCTAAATCAAGTATTTTAACAATATTTGAATGAGTAGCCTGGGCAATATTCTGAATATTCATTACCAAATTTAGTACGTCTTTATCTGTATAAAAATCACCCTTACCACTTTCTATTTCTTCTTTTACATAACTTAAATCTGCAACAGCTTTTCTTAATTCAAATACAAACGACTCATCGCTAGCTAGTTTGAGAGCTGATATAATTGATCATGCATTTTCCCTTGATAGTTTTTGCTGCCTTATAATTGCACTCACATCAAGAAAAACAAACTGTATATGTCAATCAGCTCTTCTTTTGCATAAAAATGAATAATAAAAATTTCCACATTTAGAAGTAAATAATTGTGCAGGCAATGTTTCTCAAGCTTCAAGATTTTCAATTGCTGATATTATGCATTGATCTTTTCATTTATGATTAACTAAATTGTTTCCATCTAAAACATCTATTCAATTTTTATCAAAAAAATTAGAAATAGTAACATTCTTTATTCATCCAGGACTTCTTAACATATCATTAAACACATCTGGAAAATACATTCATCAATCCAACAGTCTAAATGTATTATCATCTTTATTCAATACTCAAACTCAAGCCAGTGCATTATGAAAAAAACAAACTTTAGCAATATCCAAATCAAGCATTTTTATTGCTTCGCTTTCAGTTCTCACCTCTCACAATGGAGACAGATTCTCAATTACACAACTAGATAGTATTGCCTCTTCTACCATAGATTAAATTATTTAGATCATGACATTATAAATATTAATTAATTTGTAAAGTGAAATTTATTTAATTATAATTTTTTGACATAAGCAATTTATTCAAATAATCTATAAGTAATAATTAATTTATATTTTATGTCATGACACAGTAAATGGGCAACAATAAAACATAAAAAATGAGCAAAAGATGAGAAAAAATGAAAAATTTTCTGAAAACATGCAAAATTAATTGAGATAGCTGCAAGGTGATGATCAGATCCTGAAAAAAATAGTGCGCTATCTATGGCTATTGAAAATGCTAAATCTGAAAATGTACCTAATGATAACATACAAAGAGCTGTAAAAAAATGATCATGAGAATGAAAAGATGCAAAAGTTTACGAAGAAATATTATATGAATGATATCTTTCTTGAGCAGTGGCTGTAATAATAGAAGTACTAACAGATAACAGAAAAAGAAGTGTTTCGAATATAAGAACTATTATTTCAAAAAATTGATGAAATTTATGAGAAAGCTGATCTGTTAACTGGATGTTTGACCAAAAATGAAAAATTGAATTAAGCCTCGAATGAAAAGACATTGAAGAATTTGAATTAATGATACTCGATTCTTGAGCTGATGACTTTGAAATATCTAAAGATAAAACTCAAGCTACAATTATCACAAGTAACACCAAACTATGATCTACTAGAGATCATATAAAAAAACAATGATATGAAATAATAAGTGCATCGCTTAATTGGATAGCAAATCAAAAAATTGAGATATCAGATTTGAAAAAAGCAGAAGCAGCGCTTAATGTTATAGATAAAATTGAAGATGATGACGATGTAATTAATGTGAGTACAAATATTGAATTTAGTGATGAAGTAATAGATCAAATCTAATAAAAACATATATGCATCATTCTTTTTAAAAAAATTAATACAAAATTGAAAAAAATTCAATGTTATAATTTTGATTCAAATCTTAATTTCATCGTAAAGACAAGGCATTGCTTTGTCTCTACTGCAATGATATAATTATCCTTTATAATAATTCTAAATAAATGTATAATATTGTATAGTGAATAAATGCACTTGCTTTTTATACTTTTTTGTGCTATAGTATATACATGTTTTTGCCATGTGACTTGTATAAGTTACTAAGTGTAATCTCACTAGACTTTATGAACCTAGTGAAGTAAAAAATAAAACGGAAGGTTACATTTTTGACCTTTCGTTTTATTAATTTTAATGTATCTTTCAATTATATAAATAATAATTTATGCCACTACCTTTTGTATTAATACCGCTTATTGTAATAGTAATTAATGATTTTATAAAATTCATAATTCAATCTATTAAGACCAAGAAACTTGATATCAGCTGGATGTTTCATTCATGATGAATGCCATCTTGACATAGCTCTCTTGCAAGCTCGGTTATTACTGTGGTTTTTTTAGAAAAAACATCAATTGGAATTGAGTTTATGATTGCAATAATATTTTGAATAATAATTATGTATGATGCCAGATGAGTAAGACTTGAAGCCTGAAAACATGCAAAAATATTAAATAAATTACAAAAAAATACATATCTGAAAGAATCTATTTGACATACGAGTTTTGAAGTTGTTGTTTGAGCTTTAGTATGAACAATGCTTTCTTATTTTCTGTGGTCTACAGGCATATTTTGAAATCAATAATATTTTTCAATAAATTAAACATTTTTCATTTATAAAATGATAATTTCCAAAAAAGCTTTTACAATCTTTGAACTAGTGATAGTAACTTGAATCATATTTTTCCTTTTCACCTGAGCATCTAATGCTCTTTTAAAATGAAAAAAGAAAACTGAATATGATCAATCAGCTTATCAGATAATTTCTTTTATCAAAGATGCTAGATCTTATTGATCAAGTAATTTTATTCAAACTGAAAGCTGATCAATATACAAAGTTCCTAATTGATGATATGGAGTAGAAATTGCTAACTATGATAATTGACTATTTTGACTGGTATTATTTTACAATAACAATTTAAACACATCCTATGACAGAGAAAGCGATGAAGTTATTAAAGAATGGAAATCAGATTGAGCAACAATGTATTTTGATAAAATGTACTGATCTTGAAGTGACTCACAATGGATTAGCTGAACATGAATGACTCAATCATGAGCGTTTACATGAACAATAATTTTTACTAATGATACCAAATCTTATATCTCATCTTGAACTTGAAGCAATTGATTGAAAAACATTAATTTTGAATTTCACATGATATACGGAGATGATAGAAACTACAACAAAAGAAGGATAAAATTTGATAGACTTGAAAAAATTATACGCTTAGAAAATTTCAGTAAATCAAAAAATGAATGGAGCACTTCTTTTTAAGGTTTAAATATCCAAATAAATCTTATCTTTTGGAAATAAACTTAAATTTTCAAATCAATTTTTAGTTACAACTATGCTATCCTCTATTCTTATTCAATAATCTCCAGTAAAATAAAGTCAAGGTTCTATAGTAATAACCATTCACTCTTCTAATAGTGTTTTTTCTTTAGAATATACATGCGGATTTTCATGAATCTCCATTCATACTCAGTGTCAAAGTGCATGAGTAAAATGTTTACTTAATCATTTAGATTTTAAATAATCGTCTACTTTATTGCAAAAATAAGATATTTTTACTCAAGGCTTTAAGAGATTTAACGCAGTCGTCTGCGCCTTTAAAACAATATCATAAGTTTGTTCTTGTTTTTTATTAGATCATGTGAAAAATGTTCTGGTCATGTCAGAAGCATAAGATTTATACATCACTCAAAAATCAATAAGTATAATGTCTCATTTCTTGAGCAGCCTATCTCAAGTTAAATGATGAGGATAAGAAGATCATTCTCAAAAAGCCACTACTGAGTCACATGACATAGCACTTGCACCATTTTCCCTAGACTGCTTTTCTAGTAAATAAGCAAGTTTTCTTTCTGAGATTCAAACTTTAATTTTAGGAATTACTTTTTTTAAAGCATTTGATGCAATATCTGCTGCTTTTTTCATTATTTCAATTTCCTTTTTTGATTTTATTATTCTTAAATTTAAGCAAATATTATTTAATTTTTTAAATTTTGCTCATTTAATTTTAGACTTAAGTATCTTAAATTTTTCTAAAGTAATATTATCTGACTCAATTCAAATGATCCTGTTTTCTAAAATCTTAATCCATTTATCTTGAGATACATTTAAAACTTCAAATCACAATTTTTCATTTTTCTGCCTATTTTTTTCTCTATGAAAATATCTAAGATCAGTAATTAAATATTTCTTCTTTTTTAAATAAATCAAGAAAGCATACTGTCAAACAAATCAAGAAAGATATTTGATATTAATCTTATCACTTACAATTAAAGCCTGTAGCCGTTTTTGCTTAATTAATTCAAACATTATTTGTAAAAGTTTTTTATTATATTATCACTTTCTTTAAGTGCCTTATTCGCATATTCTCACAAAAACTTCTTACTTTTATTAAAGTAATTTTCAAATCATTTCAAATCTTTATTTTGATTAATTAGCATTAACTCATTGGCACTTTCGATAAATTTTGAAATCACCCTAACACTTTCCTTGTTTTGAATTTGAATATTTCAATAAAGATTTGCATCTTGAGACATTATCCTACCCATCATATTAAATTTAAGCCTATAGGAAGGGCTTTGAAATTTAAAAATCTGAGATAAATCAACTCATAATTTTTCAAGCGATTTAGCAAAAACAATTTCTGTAAAATGAGAAAGTCATTGAATAACAGACATCATTCTATCATGCTCATCAACATCCAAACTCTCAACAATTGCTCAACTATTTTTGAAAAATTTTTTTAAAAAATTATATCACCTTACTCATCTTCATTTACAAAAAATATAAGTCTGACCCTTTACTCAAACAGTACTTCTGTGCATTGGATGAATTCAAACTACATCTGATGCTGGTGTTTTCATCATAGCATCTAAAGGCTTTTTCTTAATAGACGTAACATCAAAAATACAAGCATCAACTCTAATTTCTCATGAAATCTCTTCAATAATCTTAGTTGTTTTATCAATTGGAACTGAAATTAAAATAAGATCTCATTTACCTGCAACTTGTTTATTACTTAATTTAGTTCAGATATCCGAAATTAAAACCTTATATCAAGCCTTTCTAAACATAGCAGAATATAGTTTTCACATTTCTCACTTTCCACCAATAATTGAAATAATTTTATAAGACATGAATTCAGTCTAACATAATAATTTATTTGTATCTAGATCAACTACAACTTCTTGTCTAAAAAAACTAAATGTTTAAAATAAAGAAAATTTTATAATAAAAAAATATGGATTTTCTAAAAAACTTTGACTGGTCTATTAGATCTGTTGCAAAAATATTATGAATGATAGTTTGAGCAATTATTGTTTTTACAATTGTTATATCTCTCCTTTCCATTTCAATGAAAACTGTTTTCAACTGAAATTGATGATCAAATCAATATTACAGAGAAGCACAAATGGAAAAATCTATGATCTGATGAAAATCAGTCTCTATGCCATCTATGCTATTAAATTCAAATGATATTAAAGAAAATAGTTGAAGTATAAATGAGTTAAGCGAAGAAGATTTCGAAATAAAAGAATATTCAACAAATATTGAGACAATGCATTTAGAGGAAATTTGTAATGAATTTAAATCACTTAAAGAAAAAAAATATATAATTTTCGAAAATTCCAATAATTCTGAAAAATCCTGTAATTTTAGATTTAAAATTGAAAAAGAAAAAGACAATGAAATTGTTACACTTATTGAAAAATACAAACCAGAATACTTTAATTTAAACATTCAAACTATCAAAAGAAGAGTTGATAATTTTGATTCAGAAATCACAATTTTGACAAAAAAACTTGAGTCTATTGAAAAAACTCTGTCAGATGCCCAAAAAGCCTATGATGAACTTACAATACTAGCAACAAAAAAAGAAGATACCGAAAGTCTTGCTAAAATAATTGACTCAAAACTAAATCTAATCAATAAACTAACAAGCGAAAGGCAGAATGTAAGATCACAAATTTCAAGATTATCTCGAGATAAAGACCTACAACTAGAAAGACTTAAATATTCATTTTTCAATGTAAATATTTATGAAAATCTTATCATTGACTGGAGAGAAATTAAGAGATCGTGGAAAAATCAAATTAAAGTATTTGTAAACGATTTAAACAGCATTGCTAAAGATATTACAATAAATTTGTTAAATTATATTTTGAGATTTTGACAAATTACAATTTACTTTTTCGTTTCTTTATTTATTTTAAAATTTGTATGGTTTGTTACGAAGAAAATATGGAAAGCTTAAGGAGCGCACAATATTATATTGTGAATTTTTAAATTTTTACAATTTTTATAAATAAATAATAATTTTTAAATCCAAATATATATTATAACAAAACAAAAAAAGCTTTAAAAACCTTGATTTGAAATTTATTCAAAAATATAAGTATTTTTTATAACAATCATGTAAAATTAAAAATTTTAATTTAAAAAATTCTTTATAAAAATTCAAAAATTGTAAAAATTTTAAAATTCACCCCCCACCCCCTATGCACATAGCACTAATCCTAGATTGAAACCGTCGTTGGGCAAAAAAGAGAATGATGCCGAAAGCATACTGACACAGGAAATGAGTAGAAAATTTAGAAAAAGTACTCTGATTTGTTTCAAAGCATTGAATAAAAACCGTTACTGCATGGGCACTATCAACTGAAAATATGAAAAGATCTAAAGAAGAGCTTGATAATCTTTTTAGCATACTTGAAAGTTTTTGTGAAAAAAAAGAGCTTTTTAAAAATAATTGAATTAAATTTAGATACATTTGAGATATTTCTGTTTTACCAAAAAGCACAATAAGTGCTATTAATGATCTCATTGAATATACAAAAGATTTTGATAAATTTACCCTTCAAATTGCTCTAAACTACTGATGAAAATCAGAAATTGTAAGATCAGTAAATAGAATAATAGAAAAATGAGAAACTATAAATGAAAAATCTATTTGAAACAATTTAGATACAGTATTAAATTGAGACCCAGAACTGATTATCAGAACATGATGATACAAAAGACTTTCCTGATTTCTTATGTGGCAAAGTGCTTACAGTGAACTTTATTTTAGCGAAAAACTTTGGCCTGAATTTGACGAAAAAGAACTAATTAAAGCTATTGAGTTTTTTAAAAATTCACAGAGAAATTTTGGGGGATAAAAAAAAGAGGAAGATAATTGCTCACTATTAATATCACACAAAGGGCTAAAGCCCTCAGTTGAAAAGATATTTACTTAGCATTTTTTTTCAACATATGGCTTTAGCCCTTTGAAATAAGTAAAAGACAAGGCAATGCCTTGTCTCTACACTTGATTTTTTATTCTGATGATAAATATTCTTTTATCTTTCTTGCGGCTTCTTTTATTTGTTCTGGATACAGATTTGGCAAGGACACTCTTACGAAATTTGATTTATCACTTTCTTTTTGTGCTCTATCTGAAAAGAATTTCATTGCTGGTATTAAAATTACTCAATATTTTGTGGTTAATTCATATAACTTTTGATCTATTGAAATATCACTTTTTTTATTTCAAGCTACGTCATTTAAATTAAAAATTCCATAATATTTCTTTCCATTTTGAGCAACTCACAGCTCATCAAAAAATAGTTTAGAATTTTCTTCAACCTGTTTAACATACAATCCTCTCTCTTCTCCTCAAAGCAAATTATATATCATTCAAAGCATTTGAGATGGACCAGGCACTGTAACCGTGTGAGCAAAACTTCAAAAATTTCATCAAGGTGCTTTTGATAAAACAAGCTGTGTTTTAAAATCTATTCATTTTAAATAATCTTTTAATAAATTATTTGATAAATAATCATTTGCCTCATCACTTATCATTATATGTCAAAATCTTATTCCAGGAGATCTTTCAATTTTTGATTTTCAACTTAAACGCAAAGTTCTATCTTTTGCTTCTTTCCAAGGACTATCAAAATCATCATAAAATCTTCAATAAATTTCATCACTGATAATTATCGCATCATGCTTCTTTGCAAGCTCGGCTATTTTTTCAACTTCTTGTTTTGAATATTTAACTCAAGATGGATTTCATGGAGTCACTAAAAAGAAAACTTTTATTCTTCATTTAAAATTTTCTATTTGATCAAAATTTGTAATTCATGTAGATGGATCAGTTTCTATCTCTACTGGATTAAGTCATCTTTGATTTATTTCACTAAAATATGGGTAATATACTGGCACGGTAAGTGCAACATTATCTCATGATTGTAAATATCAAAGTCAGTGAGAACAAAATAATTTAAACAAAGTTCCAATTGCATCATTTACTCAACTCGTAAAAACAAAATCACTTGCCTTAATAGAATCATCTTTGAGAAAATTTCTATAATAAGCAGCACTCACAATTTTTACAATATCCTCTCACCAAGGACTGTGATATGTTCATCAAACAGGAGTTGAATATTTAAATATTGAATACAAAACTTCAAACTTTGATAATTTCTTTCATTCTCATAAAGCACACTCTTGAACTCTTTTTATTATATACTCTAAGGTTTCTAAGTGCTTTTTTGCCTGATCATCTTTATAAACTTCATAGGCTCATTTATTTATCAAATCTTCAATCTCTGACAAATCTTCCTTTTTTTTTAAATTAATTCTAAATCAAGTATCTTGAGAATTTAGATAAACATCCATCGCAACTATAAATCAATAAAAACTCCTTCATTTGGCAGATGGAGAAAATCACAAACCAGGATCTCCTCTTGAAAGATCTAGCACATTATCAGGTCCAAGACTTTCTAAAGCAATCTTTTGTAAATATGGGAAAACTTGAAAAGGATTATTATCAGAAACACTGAATCCATATTCATTGTCTACAAGTTTTTTTATCATAATTTTTAGCTTATTTTTTTCTGAGCAAATCTTATTGTTCTATAATCAAAACTCAAGCTTTAATTTTTTAAATAAATATGATTAAATAGAGATGTTAAATACTTAAATTTATAAATGAAGGAAATAAACGAAATACTTCCATTAATATCTGCTCCCAGTTATAGCTTACTGATTATAATAGCAGCTCTTTCTATTTTTTTCTTAGTTATATTTGTTATTTTTAAACATCTCAAAAAACCAAAAACGATTAAAATAACTAAGTACAAAAAATCAGATTTTATAAAAGACCTTAATTTGCTGACTAAAAACTCACAATATAAATTTGATTTAGCTTATTGGAAAAAATTAAGTAAATTATTTAAAAAATATATTACAGAAAATATTGATAATAAAACTCATTTCCTTAGTCTTGAGCAAATACTAAAAAGAAATCATTTATCACATTTGCACGAAATATTTGAAACTTTTAACAAACAGTTCTATTATTATAAAAAACAAGAAAAACAAGAATTCATAAAATTAATAAATAAGATAAAAAAAGAAATATAAATTAAATTTTAATATCCCAAATATGCAACAAAAAGTAATACTCCTTGGTCATTGAAATGTTTGAAAAACATTTATTAAACAAGTTTTAAAATACGACTCTGTACAAGTATGAAGACACAATAATCCTACTGTGATCATGTGAGTTGCATCAAAAAATAAGATACTTTTTAGTCATCATTGACTTAGAAGCCATGACCTAAGCTACATACTAGAAAATAATAAGCTCTGAAAAGAAGCTAAAGATATTGATTCATCTTTGGATATTCTTGATATTGTTGATAATGCATGACTTAATTGAGAAATAATTTTTGCAGATGCTACATGATCAAAAGATCAAATGAGAGATTTTCATTTAGCAGTAATGGAAAAAACAGACAATTGAATAGTCACTGCAAACAAAAATCCAATATCTTTATATGATTATGATATATACAAAAGACTAACAAAAAATCTTCGTTATCAATACACAACAACCGTAATGGCCTGATCTTGAATAGTAAGATTTTTAAGATGAACAAGAAAAATCTCTGACAAAATTCATAGCGTGTCTTGAATGTTTTCATGAACTCTATGATACATCACCTGAGAATTAGATAAATGAAGAAAAATCTCAGAAATTGTTTTAGAAGCTCACAAACTTTGATACACAGAACCAAATCCATGGGATGACCTCAATTGACTTGATGTTGCAAGAAAATTGATAATACTATGAAGATCTTCTTGATTTAAAATAAATATTGAAGATATTAAAGTTTCACCTTTATTGCCAAATAGATTTTGAGATATTACTAATATAGAAAATTTTCTTAATGAAATCAAATCTGAAGATGAAAATATTTGAAAAAAAATAAAAAAAGCACAGGAAAACTGAAATGTTTTAAGATACGCAGCATCAATAAAAGTCACTTGAGACAAAATTTCGTTATGAGTTTGATTAGAAGAATTAAGCAAGCATTCAGCGCTATGAAGACTTAGTGGGCCTGCAAATTTTGTTGAAGTTATTAGCGATATTTACAACTCCTCTTCACCTTTCATACTTCAAAGTCCATGAGCCTGACTTGAAGTAACAGCCTGATCACTCAGAAAAGATATGCTTTCATTTCTTCCAAGACTTGAAAATATAAAAAGTTGAAAATATAGTTTTAAGTAAGAGCATATTATAAACTTGAATATTTTTAATATTGCTAAACTAAATTGAGACTTTACTATTTAAATCTTGCCGCTCGAGCTGCTCAAGTATAAAATCTCCTTACCGGCTTAGTTTCTGATTTCTTCTGCGCAACCGGTTTAACAGCAGCACCTGCAACAACAGGTTTTACTACTGGAGGCTTGTTTTCAACTGCCTTAATAGGTTTAACTGTTTTCTTAGGTTTTACTGGATTAACAGGTTCTGCTCTTTTTAAAACTTTTAAAAATCTAGCAACTTTAACTGTAAGCTTACTTTCTTCGATTATTGGATCACCTAAATCTCACTCAAGATAACCACTATCATCTTCATTATTATCAATAAAAACAGATTCATCTAACATTGCTAACATCTCTTCTTCTGTAAGATTTGCCAAACTCATATCAGGCTCAAGTCTATCTTTACCAACAGGATCTTTATCAACAGGATCTTTACTAACAAGATCTTTACTAACAGGATCTTTAACACCTGTATCTGATTTTCATGAAGCATTTTCAGATCAATTACTTTTTAATCTCTTATTTTTTCTCGACCATCTTATTAACAATAAGAGTCAAATAATAACACCAAATATTCAAGTTCTAGCATCAAGACTCAATTTCCAAAATTTATCCCATAAATCTCAAATGAATTTCGTAAAAGTTTTAAGATAACTAGTTTTTTCAACTACCTTAATCTCACCATTTTTACTCTCTTTAATAGCTGCTAAAATAACATCTGGTTTTTCATACTTTTTAAGCTTTGTAGTTTCTTCAACTAATGTCATCCTAGTAGCAAGCCATACTGTTCCTAATATTAATTTTTCGCATTTATTATGAGAAATAGTAATATAAACATACTTTTCATCAAACTTTGTTAATGTTCACCTAATCTTTGTTTTTGTCGTATCAAATTCTACCATCTTTCACAATCCTCCTGATAACTTATCATAAGCTAATTTTCATATTATATTTTTCAATTCTAGATTTGCCGCATGAATAATTGGTTTTGTTCCCACTCCATTAAGTCATTTATCACAAGATCATATAATCCTTTTTGACACTTTTTTTAATGGCTTATAAGCTTTAGGAACTGGGTGAGATTTAACATGTATTTTCCCTTGGTTAACGGTAGATGTTGCATGAATAGTGCTAGCTAATAAAGGTGGATTATCACCTGAAGTATTTTTATTATCAGAAATAACATCACCATCTCATAAAGCAGCTACAGACCCATCTTTAATCAAGACTATATTTTTAGCTACAAAGGGTAAATTATTATAAACTATGGCTATTGTTCAATCATCTAATATAATTTCAGCACGCTTTCTGTTAGAATATAAATTTAGCTTTCATTCAAATATTCAATGTCTTTTAACTTTTTTTGTAGATATTCTCCTTTCAACCCCATTCGTAACAACAGTTCTAAATCAACTTATTATAACATTAATTCTAGATCCAGTTGGTATAGTTAATCTTACTATTTTTCAATTCATAGATTTTAGATTCTCAATTGCATTTTTAGCCTGTAAAGAATCAATTTTGGATATTAATTTTTTTTTACGATTATATAAATCATATTGTCAAATAAGAGCATGCATATTATGAAATTCTAATTGTCTAATAATAATATTTACTCAATTTAAAGCTATTTGTAAATCTCCTATTGTAGAAGATTGAAAATCTATTGTCTTAAAAAATCTAGCAATATCTAATTTTAAATTCTCTCTATCTTGTGATGTAGAAAGAGAAGCTTCATCTGTATTAGTAGTAGCACTTGCGATATCCAATCATCAAATAAATACTGTAAAATACAGTAATAAAAAAATTTTCGATCTATTCATTCTTAATTCAGGAAGACTTATTTTAGGCAACATAGAAACAACCTGCTTCAATCAAGGTATTTTAAACTTTGGTAAAAAATCACCATTAGCCGTATCTGATCATCTTAAGGACATCTCTATTACTTAGTTTTTAATTTTCAACAATATTAGCTTAATAGGCTTAGCTAGATGATTATCTAAGCTAAGCCTAGTGGCTATATCTGATATTTTTTTTGTTAAACTAATTTTAGCTATAGATCATTGGCTGTTTTTACATTCACTCATAATCTATTAATTAAATCAGATTTTAATCTTCGTTTTTCTGAATTATGATTTCTTGTTTTTCTTTTTCTTAGTAGGTTTCTTAGTAGCAGAAACATTAAGTAATTTAAATTCTCTTAATCAGATTGATAATAAAGCACCATCATTACATATTACATTTACTCTATTGTTACTAATAGTGTCAATTGTTCATTTAAACTTTCAATTGGTTGTATTGACCTGTCCACCACCTTGAACCTCTCTATAAATTCAATATGTTTTAACTCAATCAAGAAATTCAATATCAATTTTGTCTCCTTGTGTAAATCATCATTCTAATTTGATTTCTTTTTCAATAGAAGATAATAAAACTTCAGAAATAGCTGTTCTAGAAGTATTACCTATATTTTCTGGTTCCTCTGTTACTGGTTCTTCTGCTGCTTCAACTACAGGTTCTTCTGCTGCTACTTCTTCAACTGCTGGTGCCTCTACTGCTACCTCTTCAGATACCGCATAAACTTTTTGATCAGAAGGAAGCATTAAAACACCTCAATCATCATCTAATGAGATAACTAAATAACCTCACACCACTATTACCTTTCAAGTAAATGTTCAAGTATTTAATAGTTTCATCTCTCCTCCTATATTTATTTTTCAATCAACAGACTCATCTTTAGGAAAAGTATATCGTGCTCTCATTCCTTTTTTAGCTTCTACAAGTTCTCCTACTGCTGATTCTTCAGTTGCAGTTTTTAATGTTGCTTCTTCTACTACAGGCTGTTGTTCTACTACTACTACTGCTGGTTCTTCTGTTGCAGTTTCTAATACTGCTTCTTCAACTACTGCTCCTTCTGTTGTAGCCTGTGTTACCCTATGAACTTTTTGATCTCAAGGGAGAGCTAAAATATTTCAATTTTCCAATTGTATACGTGTCCTAGTTCTAAATGGGGATATTATTGTTCAACTAAATTCTCATTCAGTTATTTGTTCGGGACTCTTTCATTTTATACGTAAATATCATGTAACAGAATTATCGTTAGGAAAAGTATATTTTGCTTGCATTCCTACTTCTGCTTCCACAAGTTCTTCTACTACTGGTGCTTCTACTACTGGTTGTTCTACTTCTTCTACTACTGGTTGTTCTACTTCTTCTAC
>CAYWBW010000012.1:0-53605 GCA_964456745.1 uncultured Candidatus Peribacteria bacterium
AATTAGTTAATAATTTTATCGATAAGTGTTGCACTTCAAAGTTTATTTTAAGAAAATTTTAATAGTTAGAAAATCATTAAATTAAACAAAATGAAGTTTTTTTATGATATTATATAATTTTAAAGACAAACACCTGGGAGAAAAGTTTAATAATATTCTTAATAATCATTTTAAACAGATTCCGAAAAAAAAACAAAAAATCGTTAAATATATTTTTTATAAATATAAAAATTATTGTAACAAAGAATATTATATATATTTAGCATTTTTATACTTACACATTTATTTTAAAGCAATTACTATTAATCATGATATAGTTTCAGTTAAAGATAGAAATTTTATCAATCAACTTTTTTTGCTTTTAGAATATGAAATGAATGCAAATCCTAGGCAGTACATTGCAACTTTGTTAAATATTGATATACATATTTTTAAACTTAAAATTATTACTAAATATATTATTTTATGTAATTGCAAAGAATGTGATGACATAATACCAAATATGGATCTATACTATAAATCACTTTGATGGATAATCCCACTTCTATCATTTAAAGAATTTCCTAAAATATGAAGCTTTTTTGAAGACATTTATTTTGAAAAAATATACCCAAAAGAGTTTAATTGGACAAAAAATTATTACTTAATTCAAAGTAAAAAGTTTTCAGTGTTATGAAATTTCTTAATAGATATTATGATCGATGTTTCAACGATATTAAAAGATCTTTCAATATACTGAATCACTGAGATAAGAAGAAAATCATTATTTAGCTATTATAACAAAATTCTTAAAAAGAAATGATCTAAAATTTCGGATATTGTATGAATAAGATTAATACTGAATAATGAAAAAAACTTAATGAAATTTAGAAAAGAATTTGAAAAAAAATTCGTAATTGAAAAAATAAAAGATTATATAAAAAACCCAAAACCAAATTGATATAGAAGCCTGCATTACTCATTTATATATGTTCACTCTAATTACAATATTGAAGTTGAGCTTCAATTAAGAACAAAAGAAATGGACGATGAAATTAGAAACACAAAGGAAATCTGTCATTTTATTTATTCAAAAAATACAAGTAAATGGGCGTCACTTTTTAGCGAAGTGAAAAAATGACTTAGCTATTTAAACAAACAACAAAGTTGTTGGGATTATTAATAATATTATCTAATTTTCAATCAGAAACAGGCGTAACTCAAAGCATTTTAATAGAGATATCTTTAAGAGAATCACTATCAAGGAGTAATAATATATCAGAATTAGTAAGATTCTCCCTACCTGCTTTGTAAATTGTAACTTTTCTAGCTCTTAAATGTCTTGCTATAAAAACTTCTCATTCTTGTCGTTGATGAGAAAAATCAGCCTGATTTTTACCTGATTCCACTCGATTTCAAACCAAGCCCGGATTCACAACTGAAGAAAGTGATGATCTGTTTATTCAATCAAACAAATTAGAAACAATACCACCAGTAACATATTCTCATATTAAAGCATTAATTCAAACAACAAGAGTAAAAGATAATCAAAGCCTCTTTAAATTCACCTTTGTTTCAAAAACATTCTTTTTTCGCATCCTCTCATCCATGAAAATATTTTTTAACAAGAAAAAACTTGGAAACATGATTATAAATAATGATTATCGTTTACCTAAATATTTTGAATGGAAATTTTTTTGCCACATATTCAAAGGTGTCAATCATTTAATTAATGATATTTAAGAAGCTTATCTGATTCATGTGTATAAGCTAAATTCTAATCCTTTTGTAAAATAGCAAAAACTGCGGATCTATCTTCGTGTCTTCATCCTGACAAGACTCTACTTGATAATTCTTTAGATTCAAGTTTCAACATAGCTTTAGGCTCTCATGACATATCAGGTCTTCAATCTTTGAAGCTAACATCATCCCTTTGAACAAATGAAAATCCATTTTTACAAAGTCTTCATAACAAATAATCGTGATCTCATAAATTAGAGTTTAATGATCAAACAATATCTTTTGGATAAAAAACAATTACTTTTCCTCACCTTCTAGTTGCACTGCACAAATTAGAAATCATTTTACCTATCCTTTCTTTTGGCAATCAATCATTTGTATAAATTACAGAAACTCAAACAGAATTATTTGCTAATCATATTTCATCATATCATTGCTCCAATACATCAATATTGATTGCTCAATACCTTTTCGACAAAGCTGATAATGTCAGATTTACAAATCTACTAGAACTACCTAAAACAAATTTATTATCTGGGGCATAAAACATTCATGGAATATCAGCAATATTAGTAAATGAAGTAAGTGGAAAGAATATAGTGTCTCAGTCTTCTATTCATATTGAAAACTCCTTTCTTAACGGATCAACAAAAAACAAATTATTTCAGTCTTTTGCTCTAAAATGAGTATCAAGTCTAGATTCCTTTGGATGAGCAAATAAAGAACCTTTTCATAATCTTTGATTTACATAAACCAAATCTGCAATCAATGATGCAAGTTTCTCTGAATATTTTCAAGTTTCATTTAGAAATCTTGATACTTCCTGGAGCATATTTATATATTCATAATAAGTCTGAATATCAATAGACACCTGTCATTGCCGCCTAACTCTTTCAGCCGTACCTATTGGAAAACGACGTCTATCACGTGATATAGCTGCAATCATGTGCTCAAAAAGAATAAAATTATTTTGTGGAGTAATAATTGTATTTAAAGGAGCTAGGATAAAATTTTGCGTACAATGTGCATTAATAGCTGCTATTGCTAGATCATAATTTGAAAACCAAGCAGCATTATTAATTCACTCTGTATACAACAAAGATTTAACCAATTCTGATCCAGTACTAGCTGTTCTAATATGAGACTTACTTATATTCTCTGTACCTTTTTCAAGGGTTTCAAAATCTCTAACTAAATTCCATACATGAGTTGCTACTGTCTGAATTTTTCAAGCCAATTCTGGATTAACTCTTGCTAATTCGCTAAGTGCAGATTGATACAAACTTGGGCTTCAAAGAATCTGGATTGGCAATTGATCCTGACAATTTTCTGGAAGTGACCAATAAGCCTCACTTGTAAAATCACTTTCTACCACTTCTTGAAGATTTCTGCATAAACGCATTTTATATATCGTAAAATTATAATAGTAATTAACTATATTTATAAAATAACTCAATGCAAACAAATATAATTACCAAATACATCATAAATAATATGCAGAAGTCATATATAATGCTCTCGTTCTTTTCATTGTCAATTCTGGATTTTCAATTTCTTGCACTCGTTCGTATCACACCTTTGCAAGCCATCTTTTAAAAGGCTCTGCTTTTGGTGATGGGATTGACTGTATAAGGCGAAAAATACCTTCAGCATTGGCACAATCTGTTAAGTATTTTTTACCATCAGCAGCTTCTAATTTCAGTCCGTGACAAATTATCACGATCTCACTTCATTCTTTATTTAATCGTTGTTTTAGCTTTCTCCAATATGCTCAAGCATCACGACTATCTGTAAGTGCATAAATGACATCGATTATAGAAAACCACCATTTATTATTATGAATAATTTTTCTTATTTCTTTTTTTTTGAAAAATTGCGAGTTTTTTTATTGTCATAAGTTTTTTATGATTTTTATTTAGTTCAATAAAATAATGTTGTCTATAAAATATTCCTCAAGGAAACTGTAAACTTTATGAATTAGCTCAAATAAGAAAGAAATACTTTCACTTTCTTTTAAGATAATCAAAATAATTGAGATTAAGCTGATTATTATAAATCTAACTGACCAGTTACGTAATGTAGTTAAATATGGTCACTCGCTATCTATCCATTGTATAATTTTATCAAAACCAGTTTTTGTAATTTTATCAATTTCTAATATTTTTTCATGCAATTCAGAAAAAGTTTTTGGCTTAGCAGAAAACACTCGAATTGCATCTTCATTCATCAACTTTTGAATAAATATCCCTCTTTTATGACAGCCTTCCCTGTTAATATCAATAACTTTATTACGATATATCAATTCAATTATTATTGAAATAATTGGAAAAATTAATGAAAAAGCAAGTATCTTTGAAAAAGAACTTAGATCTTGTATATTTGATATTAAAAAGGATGTTCCTCATATAATTCAGATATCTAAAGTTTTATAAGAAGGTTTGAAAACTTATAAGTATTCTCTGCTGCAAATTCATCTCTCATAGCAAAATTTTCATCTATCCATTTACGAAGCATATCTGAATGATTTTTTATAAATTCAAGTCAAGATTTTTCTACTTTTTGTTCAATTGTTTCCATATTTTTTAAAAAATATTACGTATTAAGAATTTAGAGTCATTATTTGTTTTATTAAAAAGCTAATAATCTATCAGCAATTCCCATTACTTCATAAAATCCCTTCAATAAAAGGATTCTAATTTTTACCTTTTGTAAACTTTTCAATAAAAAATGATGAATTTTTTGTAAATTGTGTAAAAGTTTTGATTAAAAAAAATATACTAAAAAGTATATAAACCTTTAATCATTTTTTTATGGAAACAGGATTGCCCAAAATTAAAAAACATTTGAATATAGATTCACTATTCTCAACTATAAAATCTTCATTTAAAGAAATTAAAGATCGAAGAAATCATCCTCACTTAAAATCAATTCTTGTTGAAGATTGACTAGCTTCAAATGCTCCTCATATTAAAACATTAAATGATCTTGATATTAGATATATACTATAAGCTAAACAATGAGACCATAAATATTTATTTGAATATGTAGATAAAGAAGGTGCCAAAGATAAGAATGAAAGCAATGTTATACATTATGAATACACAGATGAAATTTGAACTATCCATAAGTTCAGATTTATAAATCAAATATCATTAAATAGTTCAAATAAAGATGTTAAAGTTAATTTTGTAGAATACTGGGAAACTAAAAGAATAAATAAAAAAAGTGATAAGACAAAAATTCTACATTTTAGCTAGGTTACTGATATAGAAATAACTAAAGATAATATTTTTGAAATAATGAGATGCTGACGAGCTAGATGGAAAATAGAAAATGAAACATTTAATACTTTAAAAACTCAAGATTATCACTTTGAACATAACTTTGGTCATTGAAAGAAAAACCTTTCAACTAACTTGGCGTTATTAATGATGCTAGCTTTTTTCGTAGATCAGATTCAACAATCTGCATGTAATTTATTTAAAGCAGCATTTGAAAAAATATGATGCAAAACAGAATTGTGGGAAAAAATTAGATATATATTTTTTGATTTAATTGTTGAATCTATGAAAGAAATTCTTACTGCTTTAGCTTATGATTTTGAGAAAATGCGTATTAAGATTATTTACCCTCCATGATGTAAATAGTCATTAGAACTATGCTATATTTTTAAAAAACTATTTCTGTAGGTATTTTTGTTGTACAAAAATAGTAAATATTATTCAAAAATTAGATATTTATTATTGATTTTTAATAATTTTCAATTTATTTCGAATATTTTTGTTGAAATTTTATGCTTTTGTTGAGTGTAAAAATCAATTATCTAGATACTGTGTTAAACTTTGGGAGTAGCTGACAATCTAAAACATCTCTAATCGTACCATTGCAATTACATACGATTTCTCAATCTGCATTTAATATTGTCCTGTCTAGCCTATGTTCTGATAGTCTTTTGTTGGTGAAATATCTAGCTTCAATTTTCCATATTAATTTGTTAATAAGTATATTGTCATAGTTATTTATGCTCGAAAATTAAGGCATAGGAGGGTATAGAGACTCAATTACCCATCTATTCTCTACTGTGTTAAAAAATATGCAATTATGTACTGTTTTAGTATCTCAAGAATCTGTTTGCACAATTATATTAAGCTTATACTCTGGCGAATATCATCATATTAAGACTCATTTTTCATTTTCTCATATTGGTGTAACTTCAACTCAGCTAATTGATTGTAATGACTCGATAAGCTTATTTTTAAGCGTTTCTAAAATACAACTATTAACTCATGTTTTATCTTCTTCTGCTACATTAATATTTCACTTTTCAAGTAGCGTAGTTACCATACCTTCTTTAGCTGTTATATAATCATGTAAATACCACATTCAATTGGACAATATTTGAAGTTCTAATCTTTTTGAATAAGGAAATGAATTTCTACCACTTGTTGTATCCATTAATGAATCAATGCTCTCTCTGTTTTTTTCAATTAAAGTTCTTACAGCTTCTTCTCATTTTTCAAGTGCGTCAAATAAATTTGACCTAAATTTTGATATTCAATCGTTTATTAATGACCATTTAGGAAAAAATTCTGTATCAATATCCTTTTTTAGCTTATTAAATCCGTCTGATACCCTTTTAATATTATCTGTACTCATATTTTAAAATCATTAAAGTAACATAAATATATCAATGTCAAATAATTAGTCAATGTGAAATTGACTTTATTGTAGATTATTTTTTTCGGCATTACTTTTAATAATCTCCTTCAACACATTATAAACTACAATACTACTAGCAAAAACTCATGATACATATTTAATTAGTGTCTGAGTGCTATAGCCACTTTTAGTAAGCAATGTATAAATTACTTATTATATTTCTGATAATATTTCATAATAAGGAAATAATGTTTCTGCAAATTTGAAATAATCCGAAAATCAGATAAAATCCTATCAGATGAAATTATTAAACATGTAATTTATGAGTCTTGAAAAAGATTATATTGCTACTGCAAAGGTAATTCTTGATAGTATTGAATTTTATAAGACTTGCGAGATTTGAAAAAGAGCTATCAATATTAGAATCAAAATATCTAAGTTTCCAAACAAAGATGAGCTTCTATGGATTCTCAAGAAATTAGAAAATACTGAATTTGCTTTTCATCAGCCAATAAAGAATATGCTTCAAAATCTAAAAATTTAAATGAAATGTGCTAGATATGTTCTTTCCGACTAGAAATAAGAATGATTGATGAGTTTTATTTAGAAAACATATTTCCATTAAGGACTTTAATGATATGCAATTAAGTCATCTTGAAGAAAAATATCAAATTTAATAAGCTGCTAGAGTATGTTTTCTAGCATGTTTAGGTATGTTATTAAAAAATAATTTCCTTAATTTAAGCGAAAGTAATTAACATACTGGTATGTTTGAGCATGTAAATCAACCATGTTTTTTTGTTATACCTAAAATCCTTCACGTAAGGCAAGTAACAAATTTATATGAAAGAATTTATAAGCTCAGATTTTAATACAATTAGTACTCTTACCTACTTCTGACAGCAGGTTATCAATACAAATAAATCAGACTCATGAAGAATTAAGTTTACTTTTAGTGATAATCAAAGATTAAGGGAGATTGTGGATAAATATTATAAAAAACAACTGTCAGTAGAGCCACTGACATATTTTATGAATCAAAAAACACTTAAGCAAAGACTATATCAATTTAAGAAATGAGATTAGAACAAGATTCAATTGCAGAATTACAGGCAATAATAAAACAAGAATATTGAAAAAATATATCATTAATAGAAGCTGAAGAAATTGGCTCAGATATTGTACTTTTTCTTAAAACCGAAAGTATGCAGAAAATGCACAAGCTCTAATGTCAGCAGATGAAAGAAATAGAATACTTCAACGTACAATACCGCAATCAATAAAGAATGCTCAAAGATGATATCAAGTAAGAGAATCTAATTACTGATTCCAAAACAAAAAAACAGTAGATGAGAATTGAAAGAGAAAAACTATACAAATCCCATTAGAAAGCGAAGGACATTTTGTCATCTGCATGTTTAAGTTAAAAGCAAGACCTGATCTAACCGATAGGCAGGTATGCAAAGAAATTAATGCCATGTGATACAAATGAAGAACAAGAAATAAATGGAATGATGAAAAGACTGCAATTATTTGAGTATCATGATGAGCTAAATTAAAGCCCAATAGATTGCATAAAGTAATTACTAATCCTGAAATCCTACAAAAACAGAATGAGGAACTTCAAAATATTAAGATAGAAATTCATACAATCCAAAAAGAATTAGATAATGATTCAAATAATTACAATCTTAATGAATTCAAGCATATTTCAAATTTTGTTCTCACACAATTAGACAAACTGGCTATCAAAAAGGAAAACCCTGAGATAATAAAGCTTGTATTTAGCTTGATCTTTACAGAAACTCCAACATACGAAGAAATAAAATCTCACACAAATAAAACATATCCTATATTCGCACTACACAGCCAAATCTCAAATAAGAGTGAAGAAAAGTGATGATTATCTGAACTGGCAGGTCCGCGCAGAATCGAACTGCGTCCTAGGGCTTTGGAGACCCTCGTCCTAACCGTTAGACTACGGACCCATTCTCCATTTGTGATATTCTATCCAAGTTAACATTATTTATTATTAATTTTCAAGAAGATTTTTATTTTTATTAAAAATCCACCCATTTAAGTGCAATATCATAAAATAAATCACCAAAGCTTGAAAATATTTTTAAATTAAAAATTCCCAAATTTTAAATCTATTTTAAGTTACAACTTTTAAATTATCTTCCCTTCATCCACAATATAAATAAAAATCAAGCACTATTAAACACATGATCCTTGAATTAACAAATTTATTAAACTAAGATAAAATTATGAAAATTTTTACAATACTTTTTATCTTACTTATACCCATTCTTAGTTTCTGAGAATGATATGAAACAGATTTGTGATTAAATTCCAAAGATGTATACTTTTCTACAAATGACCCTATTGTAAATCAAAGATTACGAGTTTATGCCACAGTTTATAACAACTCTGATCAAGATTTATTTTGATATGTCCGATTTTATGATGAAAAACTAGAAAAACAAATATGAAAAAATGAAGAAATATCTGTAATTGCATGAAAAAGTGATGATGTTTTTGTTGACTGGATCATTGTTTGATACAACAATCACCCAATATCTGTAAGAGTGATACCACAAAAAACCATATGAGATAATCCAAATAATAACAAGGTAACTAAGAATATTTTTGTTGATTATGATAGCGATTGAGATTTAATTCCAGATAGAAAAGATCCAGATGATGATAATGACTGAATTATAGACTCTTTAGATCAATTTCCTAAAAATTCAAGAGAGTCTAATGATAATGATAATGATTGAGAATGAGACAACTCAGATAATGATGATGATAACGACACATACCTAGATAATGATGATGATTTCCCATTTAATAAAGATGAATGGAAAGATACAGACTGAGATTGAATTTGAAACAATGAAGATGAAGATGATGATTGAGATCTTCTTTCAGACGAAGAAGAAAAAGTGATCTGAACTGATCAGCTAAAAGCTGATACTGATTGAGACAAACTTGATGACAAAGAAGATGATTTTCCACTAGATCCTTTGAGATGATTAGATACTGATTGAGACTGAATTTCAAACTACGATGATAAAGATGATGACAATGATTGAGTAAATGATGAAGATGATGCCTTCCCGTTAAATGAACTAGAATGGCTTGATTCTGATTGAGACTTAATATGAAATAATGAAGATGATGATGATGATTGAGATTTATTAAGTGATCTAAAGGAAAAAGAAATATGAACAAATCCTATAAATGAAGATTCTGATTGAGATAAAATTATTGATTCTAAAGATGATTTTCCTCTAAACTGAGAAGAATGGCTTGATTGTGATAAAGACTGAATATGAAATAATGAAGATAATGATGATGACAATGACTGAGTACTAGACCTAAATGATGCTTTTGATTGTGACCCAGCAGAATCAATTGATTGTGATAAAGACTGAATATGAAATAATGAAGATAAAGATGATGACAATGACTGATTTAATGATGATATAGATGAACTCGATTGTGACCCTTCAGAATGGGAAGATAGCGATTGAGACTGAATATGAAATAATAAAGATGAATTTGACCTAAATAAAGCACCTATAGCTATTATAAATATTGATGATAAAAAATGATTAAAGAGTTGAATAAATATAAACTTTTCTGCTAATAGATCACTTGATGAGGATGGACAAATTATGGAATACAAATGGTTAATAAACTGAAAAATACTTGAATGAAAAAATATAGATTATTCATTTAAAAAATCATGAAGCTATAATATTAAACTTGAGATTACAGATGATGTGTGACAAAAAATAACGACAAATGAAAATATTTTTATTGAACAAAATAATATAAACAAAATTGTTATTATCTCAGCTGTATGAGCAACAATTTTAATTTTATACTTACTTATTTCTTTTTATTGATGGAATCACCCCTTCTTTAGGAAAAAAATAAAATAGCAACATTGGTATTGACATAATATTCTATCACTCTATAGTTAAGAGTGCTAATTTTATAAATAACCTAATACAAAATGCAAAATACAGAAACAATCGAATTTAAAACAGAAGTAAATCAACTTTTAGATTTAATGATACACTCTCTATATTCTGAAAAAGAAATATTTTTAAGAGAGTTAATATCAAATGCCTCTGATGCAATTGATAAATTAAGTTTTGAATCTCAGACAAACGACTCATTATTAAAACACTGAGGCTGAGATTTTCAAATCAAAATTATTCCTAATAAAAAAGATAAAACTCTTATCATTGAAGATAATTGAATATGATTAAATCATGATGAAATTATTGAAAACATATGAACAATCGCAAAGTCAGGAACAAAAGAATTTATTGAGAATTTAAAAAAAGCAAAATCAAAAGATAATCCAGAACTAATATGACAATTTTGAGTTTGATTCTATTCAAGCTTTATGGTTGCAGACAAAATAACATTAACTACAAGAAAAGCTTGAGAAAAAGATGCATTTGTTTGGATGTCTGAATGAAAATGATCTTATATCATTGAAAAATGAAAAAAAGAAACAAGTTGAACATCTATTAAAATTCATCTAAAAAAAGATCAAGAAGACTATCTTGAAGAATTTACATTAAAAAATATTGTTAAAAAATATTCAGATTTTATCTCTTATCCTATAAGCTTAAGAGTAGAAAAAGATAAAAAATGCGAAGATGAAATAATAAATTCTCAAAAAGCTATATGGCTTAGACCAAAATCTAAAATTAAAGATAGTGAATATAATGATTTTTATAAATACCTTTGCCATGATCAAGATGATCCTTTTTTACATATTCATCAACAACTTGAATGAGCGCTTGAATTTAAATCGTTAATATTTTTTCCAAAAAAAGCTCCTCATAATTTATTTCATCAAAATACAGAGTACTGAATAAGTCTTTATGTTAAAAGAACTTTTATATTAAACGATTGTAAAGAACTAATTCCTCAATATTTAAGATTTGTTAAATGAGTTGTTGATAGCTCAGACCTTCCATTAAATGTCTCAAGAGAAATTCTTCAAGACAATCCTCTATTAACTAAAATTAAAAATACTTTAGTTAAAAAAATACTTTCAACATTGAAAACAATGAAAGATCAAGACTATGAAAAATATCTTGAATTCTATAAAGAATTTTGAAAAGTTTTAAAAGAATGAGTACATGAAGATTTTGCCAACAAAGATGCGTTATTAGAACTTATTTTAATTGAATCAACTAAGACTAAACCATGAGAATTTACAGATCTTAAAAAATACGTTGAATCAATGAAAAAAGATCAAAAAGAAATCTATTTCATAACATGAGAATCCAGAGAGAGCATAGAACACTCCCCTCACTTAGAATCATTTAAAAAAAGTGATACAGAGGTACTGCTTTTAAGTGATCCAATAGATGAATGGTGGACAAGTTCAGTTCAAGAATTTGAGAAAAAAACGTTTAAACAAGCAAGTTGAAATATTGAAGATAGTAAAAGCGATGAAGATAAAAAAGTACAAGAAGACAAACAAAAATCATTTTCATCACTTTTATGATTAATTACAGATAACCTTAAAAATGATATCAAGGATGTTAAAGCTTCAGATAGACTTATAGATAGTCCTGTTTGCCTTGTTTCTGATGGTATGTCTACACATATGGAGAAAATGATGAAAGCTATGTGACAAAATGCTCCAATGCAAAAAAAGACTTTAGAGATTAATTTAGATCATCCTGTTGTAAAGAAAATGCAAACAATTTATGACAAAGATAATAAATCAATTCTCATATGAAGATATAGTAAACTTTTATTCAACCAAGCTTTAATGACAGAATGACTTCCTGTAAAAAATATGCCAGAATTTATAAAAGATTTAAATGAGTTAATGGCTAATTAATGCAAGAACTTTTTGATTTTATAAAAAAAAAGTACAAGACTGAATTTATTAATAAAATTCTAGAATATCCAATTTACAATACTATAGTATCTGACTTTTTATTTAAAATTAATTATTCTTGAAAATTCTATTGATTAGATATTAAGAAAAAGAAATCTGAAAATTCTAAATTTGTATTAAAAAATCCTACAAATATTGATCAATATTTTTACTGATCCTTAAATGATGAAAAAAATCTAAATAATAGCAACTTAATAATAGCTCATTGAAAACATCTTAGTTCTAAAACTAAAACTCATCTATTTTCACTCCTATCATTTTGATGATATTTAATCATTGCAAATGATAAAACAATATTTGAAATTATACAAAAAGAAGAAATTCCTACTGATTTCGTTAAATTTTTAATAAAAGAATTAAAATGAGAAAAAGAGTTTGATAAAGCAATGAGTCTAACACTAAAAAATTGAAATTTTAATTTCAAAAAAACACCAACTAAATTTAATATTCTAAAAAAATATAAAGATCTTGTCTCAATTTGAAAAATCAAGAAAAATAGCAAATTAGAAAAAAAACTAACTAGGAAAAAAATTAGAAGCCTATCTTGAATAGCAGCTATCACTGTTTTAACCAAGCCATATTCATGTCCATGAGAATGTATTTTTTGTCCAAAAGATAGTATAATGCCGAAATCATATGTCAAAGAAGAAGCCGCCTGTCAAAGAGCATTAAGATTGGAATTTAGCTCATATGATCAAGTCAGAGACAGGATATCATCACTTGAAAATGCAGGACATAATGCTGAAAAAATTGAATTGATAATACTCTGATGAACCTTCCCTGCGTATACAAAAAAATACCAAGAAAATTTTATTAAAGATATATTTAAAGCTCTTAATTGAATTGCAAAAAATTCAAAACTTAGTCTTAAAAAACTTCAAAAGTTAAATGAAAGCGCTAAGCATAAAACGGTATGATTGTCAGTAGAAATCAGACCTGATTTTGCAGATGATAAAAATTTGCTTTTTTTAAGATACTTATGAGTAACCCGTATAGAAATGTGAGTTCAATCTTTAGACGATAAAGTATTGAAATTAAATAAACGCTGACACAATAAGCAAGACATAATCAGTGCAACTAGAAATCTTAAACAATTTTGATTTAAGATACTATATCATATAATGCTTGGGCTACCATGAAGCTCAAATAAAATTGATAAAAAAATGTTTAAAGAGCTATTTTTATCTGATGACTTCAAACCTGATCAGCTAAAAATCTATCCATGTTTAATTATAAAATCAACGAAGCTTGAAAACATATATAAAGATATTGGATTTAGCCCACTTTCTAGCTCAGAAATAATTAAAAACATAGTTTATATAAAAAAACATTATATTCCAGAATATACAAGAATCGCAAGAGTTACAAGAGACATACCTTCAAATTTGATAATCTGATGATCTAAGTCTAGTAATATAAGAGAAAGTATAGAGCAAGAATTGATAAAAAATAACATTTCATGCAAATGCATAAGATGTAGGGAAATTAAAGATGAAAACTATAATTCATACACAATAAAAATTAAAAAACTTAAATTAAATAAAGCTCATGAATACTACATCGAAGCACTTACAGAAGATAGTAACATCCTATGACTTTGTAGACTTTTTATAAGGAAAGATAATAATATTCTATTTTCCAATAAAAGCTCATTAATAAGAGAGCTGCATGTTTTTTGAAAATCATCTTCAATAACAAAAAAAATAAAAAATGTTCAACATCAATGAATCTGAGAAATGCTTCTTAAAAAAGCAGAGGAAATATCCGTAAAAGAATTAAAAAATAAAATTGCTGTTATATCAGCAGTATGAACCAGGTGATATTATCGAAAATTTTGATATAAGCTTGTTAATAATTATATGGAAAAGTTATTAAAATAAAAAACAGAAAAATCGTAGACTTCTCTGTTTTTTAATTAATAACTTATTTTTTAATTATAAGTAATCTCTAGTATCAAATTAGTTAACTTGTCACTTTCTCAAACTTTATAAGCTCTTAAAACATCTCAAGCACTTAGAGATAAACCAGCTGCTCATACATTTGGAGTAGATGAATAAACAGTATTATTTGCATCTCATTCTCAAATACTTGTTTGAGTAATCCATGTAACTCTTTTATTTACATCATATCAATTTCAGTTATCATTTTTTACTATTACATATTCTCAATCTGCAAGCTTATGTTTTGGATTACTTGAAAGTCAAATAGCAGTTACAACTCAATCTCTAAGCATTACATAAGGCTTGTTTGTGGTAGCATGACTTTGTTTTGTATACTGGTTTCATGTTGTTCACGGAATATAGTCCCATGCATACATTATTATCTTACCCGATGGTCACGCTGAAGTAATAATATCATTTACCTCATTTAAAGCTTCTAATACGTTTGTTGCACTGTATCATGTTCAACTAAAAGCAATACTCGAAGCATCGTCTGAAGTCTTATCATAAAAATCATCAAAATCTAATCAATTAATTGTTCAGCTGAAGCTTAAATTTCATGTTATTTCTATATTATCAACTGATAGATCAGAAAAATCAGCATCTCATCAAGATACATCTCAAGCAACTGTTAAACTTCAAGCAATTCAAACTGTATCCTGAGGGTCATCTCACAACACAACACTTCAATTTGTAGTTAAAGATCAATTAGTTGTTACATCTCAAGCAATTGAAACTGTATCACCAATATCATTTCACAAATTCACATCTCAATTGGTTGCAAAAGATCAAGTGCTAACATTAATATTTCATGCAATGTTAATTGTATCACCAAAACTGTCTCATAAATTCACATCTCAATTAACAATTAAAGATCATCCAGTTAATATTGTATTTCAAGCAATTATAACCGAATCACTTAAATCATCTCATAATTTCACATCTCAGCTATTAGATATATCTCACCATACAAACAAAGAATCTCATAATTCAAATCTTGCAAGTGTCTCTGCCCACTTTAGAACTTTTCATAAAGCGTCTCAAAACAAAAGCTTTGTGTCTCATGTTCCATTTGCTTGATTAATTGTAAAGTCATTTTGATCAGTAAAATTTGGAATTGCTTGAATTAAAAACTGTCAATTTTGATCTAACTGAGCAACATTTCCTCAAGAATATCACAAAATTATATCTTCAACACTTTCTGCTGTAATCGCATAGGGAGCAGAACTTAACATTTTTCTATCATTAATATTATTTATATCTGTATCAATATCCAATACTTCAAATTCAGTATCTGGATCAGTGTTTCATTTAATTTCAACCTGTAAAAATTTATGTAAACTTGGATCCATAGCAGGAAGTGGCAATATAATTCAAATTGCAGTGTTAAAATTTCAATTTGCATCTGGAACTATAGTTTGAACTTCTGTATATCAAGCATATCATGAACTTGCCTCATTTACCGCTCCATTAGGTAAAACATCTGAAGACAAAAAATCAGCATTCTGCCAAAGACTAAACCTAAATGTTAAAGGATCAGTAATTGGATTACTATTTACATCTAATATCACACCATGATAATTAATATTATGAGGAGCTGCTTTTATATAAGCTGCCAAAATAGGAGAAAGTATTAACACTAAAACAATAGTAATAACTTTTAGTTTTAAAAATCTTTTAAACATTTTGATATGAGTTAGTTAATCAACCCATATATATCACATATTTTTACACCAGACAAGTGAAATAACATACTTAAGTTTGACTTAACAAATTAGTGTGATTTATTTTACATTTCTTCACAATGTTTTTCTAACAATTCGTTATATGATAGGGACTCATAACAAGTATCAGAATTTGTATTCTGTCATAATTTTACCTGACCTGCTTCAAGGTAGGCAGCAAGTATAGGAGAAAACACTAATACTAAAACTGATGTAATTATTTTTTTCATAATTTTTTATTTTTTATTTTTTCTTTATATAATTTGTAATTTAAATATATAATTAAAAACAATAACAATAATAAGATATAATTAATATAATAAGAATCTTCAGTATTACATTGAACATCCTTCTTAATTACTTCGTTATTGTCTAAATTCTCTTTCTTATTTTTAAATTGTATGCCACTTGTTATATTTGCAACTTGTAATATTTTAGATTTTACATCTTTATCAGAGATATCTTTTACAAAACTTGAATTATCATCTGCTATGTATTTACACAATAAATCTTGATCATTACTTGATCAACTGCTATTTTCAACCAAATCTGATAACCCATCATCATCTTTTATAGGATCTAAATTTTCTTGTTTAACTTCAATATTTTTACCCTTACCATTTTTAAGTTTTTCAATATAAACTAAATCACTATTAATTCTTTTTTCTTTATTTAAATCATTTTTCACAAAATTAGAAAGCGGCTTTTTATTAATAATTTTTGCAAACTCTTTAGACTTACTATCTGCTCTTTGTTTAATAACAACTCAAGGATTAGTATTTAGGTCTTGATTACCATCTCAGGTAATATTATTAATCTCATTTTTATCATTAAAATCTACGCTTACAACCACTCTTACATCATCAGACTTGATTGATTCTAAATCCGTTGATTTTGTATCAGAAGCACTTTCCTCATTTTCTATTAATTCATCTTTTTGTTTTGCTCATTTCCAACGTCTATATCAAGAAGATCATCATCAAGGATTTGTTACAATATTTGAAGTTTCATCTTTCACAATTACCTTATCTTCATTATTGTCATCTTTTGTTTTATTTCATTTTTTCCATACAAAAACATCTCATCATCATTGTGTTAACTTGTATTTTTTACTTCAAAAATGATAAGCGTCATCCCATATTGTATCATAATTTTTTTTGAACTTCTTATTTTTTGTAATTCATTGTGAATTTACGAAAGTTTCAATATTTGTTCAGGTTCAAACATATGAATAAATACTTATTGGCAAAAGAAAAAATAATAGTAAAATAGAAATCGTTTTTTTTATCATTTTTGTTTTTGTTTCTAATTATTATACAATATTTTTATATTCTAGTCAAGCTATATGTTTAAAATAATTGAAAAAAATTGTCAATATCGAACCTGAACTCTTAAGTTAAGATCCTGAATAGTCGAAACACCTTTTTTTATGCCAATTGCAACCATTTGAGCCATCAAACTTATCGACACTAAAGATGTTGAAAAAATTTGAGCACAGATAATCTTATCAAACACATATCATCTCCATTTAAAACCATGAGAAAAACTTATAAAAAAAATGTGATGACTTTGAAAATTCATAAATTGGGATAAACCAATTCTTACAGATTCATGAGGTTTTCAGGTATTTTCTTTAGCAAAACTTAGAAAAATTACAGAAAACTGAGTAACATTCAATTCTCATATTGATTGAAAAAAAATACTTCTTACTCCTGAAAAAGTAGTAGAAATTCAATGAGATCTTTGAATTGATATTACAATGGTATTAGACGAATGCCCTGCTTATCCATGTAAAAAAAAATATGCCCTAGACTCACTCAATCTCACAACAAGATGGGCTGAAAGAGCGCTTACTCATTTCAACAAATTAAAATCAAATAAAAAACAAAAAATATTTGCCATTGTTCAATGATCAACATACAAAGACCTTAGAGTAAAATCTGCAAAAGCATTAACACAAATGAATTTTGATTGATTCGCACTTTGAGGACTTGCCGTATGAGAACCAAGCAGTGCTATGTATAAAATGCTTGATTCCACCATCCCCCACTTGCCAGAAAATAAACCAAGATATCTCATGTGAGTATGAACACCTGAAAATATTTTAGAAGCTGTAGAAAGATGAATTGATATGTTTGATTGCGTAATACCTACAAGAAATGCAAGACATGGAAAACTTTATACTTCGCAATGAGTTGTAAATATTAGAGCATGAAAACACAAAGAAGATAATAATAAAATTGATAATAATTGTGAATGTGAAACTTGCTCAAATCACTCTAGGGGCTATATAAGACATCTATTTTCAATAAATGAAATGCTGGGTATGAGACTTGCCTCAATACACAATGTATACTTTTATATTAAACTTATGGAAAATATTAGAAATGCTATTAAGCATTGAGAATTTGAAAAGTTTAAAGAAGATTTTTTAAAGAAAACTGGCATATCCTAACAAACCTGAGAATTAAAATGAATTATCATAAATTACTTAGAACATCAAAAAACTGTCTATGCTCTTTTACATCATGTACTCTTATAAAATCTACTCATTTTTCACTTACAAAATAGGCAGAGGCCAGACTACTTCACAGCCTGTCTTTTGGTCCGCTATCTTTGGATATTTTTCATAAAAAACCTTTTCTTGAAGTTCAAATATAAATTGGCAAATTGAATTTCTTTTTTAATTCTCAAATTCATTTTAAAACTTCTATGCTATCTAAATAGTCATCACTAATAAAGGCTCACATTCATGGATCTAATATAAGTTGACTATCTTTGATTCAAGCTTTTTTAGCAACTTCAATCCTCTCTTTAAAAAAATCAATTATCAAAGCTAATATTTTCCTCTTTCACTTTTTATCAAATCAAGGACTTTGATTGCCTAGTCTTGCTCTACAATTATTATTAGCACAATACATTAGCACATATTTAACTCAAGTTCTTGCTATAAGTTTAAACATTTTCTCATCAAATCTTCCTCAAGAAACGTCATTTATCATTGATACTCACATCTCTATCCCCTTTTTAGCAATCTCTGATTTCATCGTATCCAATGAAAATTGAAAACTGGAAACTTGAAATTGAAAATTACTTATTATATCAAAAAACAACTCAAGTCTCAACATCTCTTCCTCTAATAAAATAGCCTTCGATCAAGGCGCTGTACTCTCTGCTCAAATGTCAATAATATCTGCTCAAGAATCAATAAGATACTGAAGTCTTTCTTTTAATTGCTTTTTTAAAAATCATCTTCAATCTGAAAAAGAATCGGGAGAAAGGTTTAATATTCAAACTATTTTCATCTTCATTAAATTAAAAACAAATATATTAAAATAATATAATAGATAATTACAAATTACTATTAAAATTTCTTACTATTAATCTAAAAATATTTTAGTGATTCTATTTATTTGTCTTAATTTACACACTTTTCAAGCTAATTCTAAATTATTATTAAGCAAACTTTGTCCACATTTAGTTAATATTAAGCTTTTAGAATTTTTTCAAATATATTGTTCTATGTTATCAATACAATCTTTTTTCACTCAATCGCATATTGCAGATATTCTTAAATAATTTTCTTCACTCTTTATTAGCTCTATTCTATATTCTTCTAGCAAGTTATTGTAGTAAGCTAATCAAGCAAATGAAGGTAATAAAACAAACATTGCGATAATTAAATATTTATTGAATTTTTTATCTCTTTCTCCTGACTCAGCTAATAGACTTTCATATTCCACATACCACTAGGACTTGTTCATACTGACTTTGCAGATCAATCTCAAGGTCCTGGTAAACGTGCACGCTGTCTTTTTTCCATAGTTTTATTATTATTTTAGTATCTAATACTAATTAATATGAAAATAAATGCAAATAGTATTTCTAATTCTTTTTTTGCGCATTAAAAAGTTGCACTCCACACTATTGACAATAGTTAAAATCTGAGCAAAACTATAGCTATTTTTTATATAATTTTATGATAAGAAACGCTAATAACTTGGATCTTGAACAAATTCATAATATTGAAAAAAACATTGAATGAAATAATGCTGCTACAATCGATACTATACAAGCTAGACTAGACATGTTTCAACAATGATTTTTAATTTATGAAAAAGCTTGAGTAATAAGAGGCTATATTCAGTCTTGTATATGGAATAAAGAAGATTTTAAATCATTTAACCATGTTAGCAACTTTCCATTATTACATAACATAAATTGAAATAATTTATATATTATTTTTTTGGCAACTGCTGAAAAACACAGAAAACAAGGCATTGGCTCAAATTTAATTAAAGAATTACAAAATTATGCTAAATCTAAAAACCTTAAAAAAGTTCAGTTAGTTTCAAAAAAATCTTTAGTTAAATTTTATTCAAATCTTTGATTCGGAAATATAGAACACATGTCTAATTCTTTGTCTGATCCAGATTATACATTAATGGAGTATATTGTATCATAATTAACAATTATTTTGGAAAATTTATTGCATACTCACCTTCTCAAGAACCAAAATGTGAACCAACCACATCAGTAACTCATTCAAATATTTTACTTTCAATAATTCACAAACTATCAATACAAATTCCATACTCACTATCTAAATAATTTAGCAGCTTAATATAAAGCTGTTTAATATTTAAACTGTGTAAAAATAAGGGTTCTCATCAATTTTTCTGTCATGGCGCAGTCCTAAGTGATAAAGTATATCAAATATCTGTATGATTAATCGTAAGTATTAAATCAGACAATAATCATCCAAATCTTCATTCTTCATTAAATTTTCAAATTCTTGTTAATTTAATCTTGCTGTTGTCATTTATTCCAAATACACTCTTTAATATTGAAGAAGCCTTATTAGAATTATCTAAAAATCATAAGTTATTTAATCAATCATATAAATCACGAGCAACTCCTAAATCTGACGTATTAATTCATAATTTCTCTGCAAAATCACTAAAGCTCATTGTTTTAACCTCAAGCTTCTCAGAAATAGGTCAAACTAAATTAAGTAAGTCATGTCGATCAGCTAAATTAACTCTTAAATTCTATGGTAACAACACATTAGCCATATTATATTATTAATATCATCCTAAACTAGTTTTTTTTATTTGTCAAGTTTTAAACTAACTATATTTCTCCATAATCCCTCAAACATCAACATTAGAAATATCATGATCAACCAAAGCCTTATCACTCATTTGAAAACATCTGTCCTCATAAGTTGGTTTTTCTTCTCTGTAAAAAACTCAAATTGGAATCTTATCCTGAACAGTTGTAACTAATTCATAAGCTTGTCTCCTACTTTTTATTAGTTTTTTTCAAACATAATCTTCTTGTTTTTTAACTCTAGGAATATAAAACTCATAAGTCTCAACTTTATTAAAAGTTACACAAGGCTGTAAAATATCAACTACTGCAGTTCATTTGTGTTTAATAGCTTCAACTAATATTTCAGTAAGTCATTTTGCATCTCAGCAAAATGCTCTTGCGACAAAACTAGCTCACATTGTAAGCGCTAAAGCAAGTCAGTTAACAGGAGTTTCCAAGCTTCAAAATGGTGTGGAAGAAGATATCGTATTTTGATTTGCTGTTGGGGAAGTTTGCCCTTTAGTAAGTCAGTAAGTTCAATTATTATCTATCATCAATGTCATATCTATATTTCTTCTAAAAAGGTGCGCGTAGTGCCCCATTCATATTCACAATCAATCTCAATCCCCTGCATTTGCCACTAAAGTTAAATTCTTGTTTGCCATTTTCACTCATTTAGAAAAAGGAATAGATCTTCAGTGTAAACTGCAAACTCAATATACATTTGTCCAATATGGCATCAAGCTTCAACATCAAATACCAGCAACTAATACTATATTCTCAGGAGCAATTTGAAGCTCTGCAAAAGAGGCTTTTAATGAATTTAATATTGTAAAATCACCACAACCGGGACACCAGGAAGGTATTTGTTTGGTAGCATAATCTTTAGCTGTATAGGTCATTTTGGTAATTTTTAAATTTTTGTAATTTTTGAAATTGTTTGGATTATTTGTTTTAGTTGTAAATTTAGAGGTTATTTAACTTATTCTACCTAGATTGCCACGTCGCTATGCTCCTCGCAATGACGGAGAACTGTATCACCACATCTCTACGCCATAATGACGGAAAATAATAATTATCTTTTTCAATTACATTCATTTTCTTTCCATAGTCATAATCAATTTTTACTTGCTTTATTTTCTGCTTTTATAAAATCATCTCTATATTTATATTCACTTCCCCTAAATGTATATTCATAAGCATATCCATCTTCTATCATTTTTTTATTTAAATTTTCTTCTCAAATCCATAAATATCATAACATTCTTCAATACACATCTTCTTTAGATTGGCTTTCGTCTATTTCAATTTTAATATTTTCTCTTTTTCAAATTACTGCACCTAAGTAATTCTTTGCTTCTATTCCATAACATTCAATTGATCAAGTTCTTTTTTTAGTGCTTTCTGGCGCGTTTATTCAAATCATTCTTACAAATTTATTTCAATTATCTTTTCTTATAAGAATAGTATCTCAATCTATTACATTTAATATTTTATATTCATTTACTGATTTATTTTCAATATTTTTGTTTTCTGTTTTAAAAAATATTATTGATAATAAAATTAATGCAACTATTACAATTTTCTTAAAAAAATCCCTATTGTAATTCATCTACAACTTGTTTAGCAGTAATTTGTCTTCAGGTAAACAATTTTATCTCTTGATCCATACTAATTCAAGTTTCTTTTTTTATCAATTTTGCAAATTGACCTGATATATTTGTTTCTACAGAAATCAATTTCTTTTGTTTTTTTAACAAATCTCAAATCTCTTCTTTAAATGGAAACATATACTTAAAATGTATTAAATTAGCACTTACTCAAGTTTCTTTTAAAAGTTCGATTGTTTCAATTAAAATTCATTTTGTAGCTCACCATCAAATAAAGCTTATATCTGAATTTTCATCTCAGTAAACAACTGGCATTGGAAGAGTTTTGCCTAGTAACTCTAGCTTATTTTGTCTTTTCATTGCCATTTGTGCAACCTCCCGCTCTCATTCTTCTGCTTTTCAAAATTCATCATGTTCGTAACTTGTAACAGTGTGTACTCAATTCTTTGTTCATGGTAGCGCTCTTGGTGAAATTCAAGTATCTGTAAATTTAAATCTCTTATAATCTTCTCACACTTCGATATTATCAACATTTTCTCATCTTTCTATATTCCATGTTCAATCATTAAAATCTATAAAATCTAAGGATTTATATCAATCCGCTAAATACTTTTCTGTAAGCAAAATAACTGGCATTTGAAATTTTTCAGCATAATTAAATGCTTCAAAGGAAAGCCTGACACACTCCTCATGATCTCAAGGTGCCAAAACAAGTATTGGATAATCTCACTGGCCACAATGCATTGCCATTTCTAAATCTCATTGTCCAGTCATGGTAGGCAAACCAGTAGAAGGTCATGGACGCTGAGCATTGATTATCACGCATGGTGCTTCTATCATTCAAGATAGTCACAATGCTTCTCACATCAAAGCAAATCAGCCACCTGAAGTTGTAGTCATTGCTCTTATTCATGCATATCAAGCTCATATTATATTACAAACTGCAGCAATCTCATCTTCAACATGCGAAACTAAAATATTATAATTTTTTGCCTCCTTAGCCATAGTAGTCATAACACTTGATCATGGAGTCATTGGGTATGCTGATAAATATTTTACTCATGCTTTTATTGATCAAAGGGTAATTGCTTCATTTCAATGCATCATAAACCTCTTTTTTTGCTTTTGAGCTTTAATATTAAAATCTATTTTTTCTCATTTCTCCTTGATAGCTTCACATCACAACTCAAGTGCCTGATGATTCCTTTTTACAACTTCATCTCACTTTTTTTTAAATATTTCAGTAAGCGAATCTTTAAATCAATCAGTAGCATAGTCCAATGCTCATAAAATTGCTCAAGCTCAAACAACATTTCTACTAAGTGGCATTTTAACAATACTAGATGATATTTTCTGCATCTCTACAGCCAAATATCTCAAATCACTCCTATATCAAGAAATATCCCTAATCTTTGAAGGATCATAAATTACTATTCAATTTTTCCTCACTCTTTCTTGATGCCTTTCAATTCAAAGCTTGTCCATGACAAACAAGATATCATTTTCACTACTCTTATATCCATGAATCTTTTCTCAAATTCTGATATAAGTGTAAATATGTCATCATCTTATTCTATTTTCGTATTCAGAATTTGTAAAAATATTATAACCCTCTCTTGTAAAAAAAAGGCTTAACACTTTACTTAAACTCTCTACTCAAAAACCTGCTTCTCAACCAATTATTATAGATATGTCTTTCATTTATTAAAGCAATTTATTTAAATCAAACTTACTAATCTTTTTATATAATAAAAACCTTTGTTTTTCACTTTATCATTAAATCTTATTGAATTTTCAAGATTTAATAAAAATACTCATTTAATATTTCAATTTTGCCTTATCACAGAAATCGGTTTTGTATTAAAATTATCAAAATCTTTTTCATCTTTCACAGTAACATAGTATGCATTAAAAAAACTCTCTTTTAAATGCGTTGCATCATAAACATCATATACATCATAAAGCTTATTTATCTGATGAATCACCTGTTGAACATCTAACAACTCTCAATCAACTGAAATTATAAAATGTGCCTTATTTTCATTATCAAAAGAGAGACTAACTTCTTCCATGTTATAGTTCTTTCTTCTCATTAAAGAAGCAATTCTATTAAGAATTCAAATTACATTTTTTGTTATAATATGGATATACCTAAGTGTATGATCCTGGCTTTCTTTCTCTTGTGCATAAACAGATTTACCTTGCATTATATTTTACTTAATTTTAAACAAAAAGATTGTATCGATTTATTTTATAATTTCTAGGGATTTTTAAATAGAATTTATTTAATCTTTTTTTGACTTCTGATAATGCAATGTTACATTAACATACCAATTTAAGCTAATTAAATAATAAAAGTCAAAAATAGAATTTATGCTAAAAGACCAAATACAATATAAATCTTGAGAATATTGACATTTGTCATTATTTGATCCTGATATCGAATGATCAATTAGCTCTACTAAATTATACCTAAAAGAATATAGAAAAATTGTTTGAAATGAGCATATAAACTCTATAGCTAAACAAGTAGCAATAAATGTTTCAAAATACATTGCTTCTGATGATTTTAAATTAGAAAAAAATGCAATAGAGATTAGAAATAAAATAAATCAAATTGCTCAATACAATTTCTGCACCAGAATAAGCAAAAATACAATCAATTGACTCAGTAGAGATGAAATAATATCAATTTATAATTGATACATTAAATCATGTATATTAAATAAATTAAATTTTAATAAAACTATTTTCATAAAAAATATTCTTTTAAATGAAGAAAAATTAAAATACATAAAATGAAATCTATGATTAGAAACTTTATCCAAATTACTTTACAATTGAAATAACTCTATTGCTAGAACAGATGTCAAAAAAACTGCTTTATCAATATGATTTGATTTTGCACTTCTAAAATGGTGAAATATTTTTTTATTAAATTCTTACAATTTGACTAAATGAATTATTGAAATAAAAAAAAATTTTAATATTTGGACATCTGGAAAACCTACAAAACAAACTAATAGATTCAACACATTACCAATGCATCTTAGATGAAAATTATGATGCGTCGCATATGCTGAATGCAGATGTAATTGAAATGTTGATTTTGCATATAAAATAGTAAAATTAATTTGCGCTGAGCTATGACTTAATTTTGAGCGTCTGTATTGGCTGTATTGTGAGGATAAAAATATTACAAGAAAAAATTGAATAATTGCAGAGGAAAGAAAAAAACAAGATGTCATTAGTCAAAAAAATGAAAGGAGAGAAATTACAATAATGGAAAAGAATGTAAGAGATAAAGTTAATGATATTTATACTAATAAAAAAGATAGAGAGAAAATAGAAATAGATAAAAAAAACGAGCAAAGGAAGGAAACAGAAAAATGAAGAGCAAGAAGGGTAAAAGGCAAGAAAATAATAAATAAAACAAAAAAAGAAAAGGAGTGGGAAAGAAAAATAAAAAATAGTCTAAAACAAGACAAAATTGCACAAGCAATAATAGAAGAAAAAAATCGTACTGCCCATATTGCAGAAATGTGAGAACTTAAAAAACTATTTCCAGAAAAACCAATAGAAATATTAAGGACCGACATGCTGACAAAGACTTCTAATAACTCACTACTTCCAAAAGAAGAATTAATTGATGACTCGATAGCAATTTATCAAGATGTTTTACGATTATGAGATGATTTACTAAAAAACAGCATTAATATTGATAAATACATTAAAATATTAAGATCAATAAAAATGAAAAGGAGAACCATGAATAAAACAGAACATCAAAGAATATTTTTTACATGTATTAGAAATTTATTTATTTGAATATCTAAATGAACTTTTTATCCTTACAATAGTCAAATAATATCAGCATTAATGCTGATAAATGCAGAGAATTTTTACATGTGAGATTTAAAATGATTTTATGAACAAATACCAACGTGAGAATGAAAATCAGCAATCATCCTCATGAAAGCGGCTTACCACGCCTCTTTATGAAAACGTGTATTTATTGCAACAAATAATAGACCCTTAGCTCAAAGAGACAATAATACTTTCAAGCAATTATTAAAAATACTTTGAATAAAATCAGATTACTATGAATATAATTCAAAAAAATGTCAATTTCCAAATGCAGCAATTACATATGTTTCAATGGAAGATCTTGGATCATGATATCTGATCAACTCATTGACAAATCCAAAATCAGTAAATGAAAACATGTTTGATATTATCATATCAGATGAATGAGATACTATTACAATAGATGAACTTATGAATTGATGCAAAGTGTCGTATAAAATGAAAGATATAATTCCATCAAAAAATTTCCCTAAAATACTCAACTTTGCTGATAAACATGAGGACTTAATATCAAACAATATTAAAGATGCTGTTCAAATGGCTAAAAATCATATAGCATGAATTCGCTATATTAATGACATTGTTATATGAACCTATCTTCGATCTGCTCAAACTTCTGGCAAATTAGTAAAAGATGAAGATTATTTAATAATCAATAATGAGATCATACCAATTGATAAAGAAAACACTTGAAGAATAAGACATTGAACTTCTTGGTCAGATGGTATAACTGAATTTTTATATCTAAGAAATGGCATTAATCTTCCAGAATATCAAACATGAACTCTGGCTCAGATGGCATATCCGTATCTATTTAACAGATTGTTTGATAAAGTTTATTGTATTTCATGAACATTTTGAAACAATCTTGACAGAAAAAAGCTAAAAACTTTTTTCTGATTGGATTGATTTGATATTGCTCCATATAAATCATCAGTAAGAATGGATAACCCAAGAACTTATATTGAAAAGAGAAAGGATCATTTAGATACTATAGCAAAAATAGCTAATTTATGATACAAAAACTGATTACCAACACTGCTAATAAATAGCTCAATCAAAGAAACGAATCAAGTATCTGAAAATTTGAAGGCAAAGAATCTAGAACATCAAGTTTTAACTGATATGATAAATCTTTGAAAAGATTGAATCGAAAAGCCTGAAGAATATTTAATTTGAAAAGCTTGAGATCCACGAAATATAACTAATTGAACAAACATGATATGAAGATGATCAGATATTAAAATAAGTAATGAAACAGAAAAAAAATGATGACTACAGACTTCATTAAATTCATTTGCAAAAAATAAAAGAGTTGAAATGCAAGCTTTATGAAGATCGTGAAGACAATGACGAAATTGAATAACAAAAACCACTGTATGCCTTGAGACAGATAGCACTTTCAATAGTTTTCCAAAACCTGTTAAAGGTAAATTAAGATTAATGATAACAGATAGTGATGTTCAAGAATCATTTAATAATGATTCAAAACACTTAATTCCGTTCAAAGAAGAAAATCAGAAAAATTTAAAAATATGACTTAAAGAAAGATTGCTTATAGATAAAATATTTGATTTTGCAAGAAGCTCACAAAATCAATTAGAATATCAAAAACAATGTAAAATGTTTGATATTGATTCTAAAATTCTAAAAATGCAAGAATCATTATTTGATCGTATTAGAAATCAAGCAATTGTATCAAAACACAACAAACCGAGTCAAAAATTCCTTCATGATACATTTACAAAATGGACATCAGATTTTTCAAAACTTAGCTTGCTTGCACGCAATGATGATATATTTTCTGATAAAAATGAACCTAAGCAAGAAAATATAAATATTTGTTCAAAAAAAATGAAAGAAATTTTCTATAATACATTTTGATTTCAATACGGTAGTTTAAATTCACATATTAAATGAGTTGCAGAAAGAAAAGCTATAAAGGAAATATTTATTTGCTATACTGATAAATTAAGTAAAAACATTTATGAACCAGATCTAGAAAATAATAATTGATTGAAACAATTAGAGAAATTTGCTACGAAGTTCAAAAATGCTGCATAAAAATAGATGTAGTAAACAAGAGCCAACGTAATCTTGAGCGATAATGAAAGATACAAAGCATCATACACTTGAATTAAAATTTTATTGTTTTACAATATTTATTGTAGAAGTTTTAACGTTTTTTTAACAAGCTATCATTACAATAAGAATTATTTTATAACCAAACTATTATGGCAGATCACAAACAGCAAAATGGACAAAGCGGTAAACAAGACGACAGGCAAGAAGCACTTGCAAACGCACTGGCACAAATTGAAAAATCTTTTTGAAAATGATCAATCATGAAGATTTGAGAGAAAAATCAAATGAACATAGGTAAATTTAGCTCAGGAAGTATATCATTAGATGTTGCACTTTGATGAGGCTATCCTAAGTGAAGGATTATCGAAATCTATTGACCTGAGAGCTCTTGAAAAACAACTCTTACTCTTCATGCAATTGCAGAGATTCAGAAATCATGATGAACAGCAGCCTTTATAGATGCAGAACATGCACTTGATCCTTCATATGCAACTAAAATATGAGTAAATGTAAATGATTTATATGTTTCCCAGCCTGATAACTGAGAACAAGCATTGGAAATAGTTGAAACCCTTGTTAGATCGTGAGCAGTTGATCTTATTGTTGTTGATTCAGTTGCAGCACTTACTCCTAGAGCTGAAATAGAATGAGAAATGTGAGACTCGCACATGTGACTTCAGGCAAGACTTATGTCACAAGCTTTAAGAAAACTTACTGCAATTATTTCAAAAACTAATTGCTCAATAATCTTTATAAATCAATTAAGAATGAAGATATGAATTGTATTTTGAAATCCTGAAACTACAACATGATGAAACGCTCTTAAATTTTACTCATCAATAAGAGTAGAAGTAAGAAAATGAGAAAAAATTGAATCATGAACTTGAGATGCCAAGCAATTAAATGGTAATAAGACAAAAGCAAAAATTGTAAAAAACAAAATAGCCCCTCCTTTTAGAAGAGCAGAATTTGACATTATGTTTAATGAATGAATATCAAGACATTGAGACCTTTTAGATACTGCAACTCAATTATGAATTGTAAAAAAATCTTGAGCATTTTATTCCTATTGAGCAACAAGATTTGGTCAAGGAAGAGAAAATTCAAAAGACTTTATCAAATGAGATTCCAAAATATCAAAAGAACTTAGCACTAAAGTTTTTGAGCAATTAAACAAAGTATAAATTGAAAAAATACTGAATACTAGCCTTTCCAGCAAAACACTCACTATCCCCGCTTATACACAATACCTGATTTGAACAATTAGGTATTGATAGCAAGTATCAAATTTTTGAAATCCCGAAAGAAAAACTTTGATGATTTATTGACAAAGTAAGAAAAGAAAAAATATCATGACTATCTGTTTCAATGCCACACAAAAAAGATATAATTAAGTATTTAGATGAAATAGATGAAATCTCAAAGAAATTAGATTCAGTAAATACTGTCTACTGGAAAAACTGAAAACTACACTGAACCAATACAGACATTTACGGAATTTTATCACCAATCAAACAATCAATTAAAAATTGAAAATTGAAAATTGAAAATTGAAAACTAACTATAGCCATCCTTTGAGCTGGATGAGCAGCAGCAGCAGCCTGCTTTGCATCAAAACAAATAAGCAATAATGTCACCATTTTCAATAGAACAGAAAAAAAAGCAGAAACACTTGCTAATAAATTTTGAATAAATTATTCAAATATTCAAAAATTTAAATCTAAAAACTATAACATAATATTACAAATGACCTCAGTATGAATGTGAGATAATTCTAATGATATAATAATTCCCAATATTGAATTCAATAAAAATCAAATAATATTTGAATCAATATATCACCCCATAAACACAGAATTTATCAAGAGAGCTAATCAATCTGGATCAAAGACAATTACATGAGATAAAATGCTTCTTGCGCAAGCTTCTAAGCAATTTGAACTTTGGACTGGTAAAAAATTTAACGAAGAAAAAATTATAAAAAAGCTTTGCCTTAAGACTAAAAATGCATAATATTTTTGTAATATAAAAATATTATGAAAACCTTATTTACTATAATTTCTTTTCTATTTCCAATTATAATTTTTTCAAGTTCTCCTTTTTCTGATATATCACCTAGTGATAAAAACTATAAAGCAGTAAATTATCTTTTTCAAAAAGGTGTTATTTGATGATATGCAGATTGAAGCTATAAACCAAACAGAGACGTAAACAGAGTTGAGGCACTTAAAATACTTCTTCTTTGAGCTCAAATACCAGTAAACGAATCACATTTTGCTCTAAATTTTAAAGATACAGACTCAAATAGCTGGTATGCAAAATATCTTTCAGTGGGTCAAAATCTATGAATTATAAAATGATATAGTGATTGATTATTTAAACCAGATAACACTGTAAATCTAGCTGAAAGCTTAAAAATGTTGTTAAAAACTAATAATGTTTCATTTGAAGAAACTGTTAACCAATCTCCTTTTTTAGATGTTCCAAAAGATGCTTGGTTTGCAGCCTATATGCAATATGCAAAAGTTAATTGAATATTAGACTATCCATCAAATTGACTTGTTTATCCATGAAAAAAAATGAACAGAGCAGAGTTTGCTCAAATAATATACAAGTTTGCAAAAAACCAAGAAAAAAAATCAAACAATGAGCTAGCAGATATGTATCCAAATGATTTTGAATGAAAGAAAACCACTTCATGAGAACAATATTCTAACAACAAACTCACTGCTTCACATAGAAGTTTTCCAATAGGATCTAGAGTAAAAGTCATGAATACTGATAATCTAAAATCAGTACTGGTCGTAATAAATGATAACAATCTTGATAATCCAGATAGAGAAATAAGGCTATCAAAAAAAGCCTTTTATTCAATTTCTGATATGGAAGCTGTACTTATTCCGATCAAGCTAACAAAACAAGATTGAGAAATTGAAATTGCAGAAGAAATACTTAAAAGCACTGACACATGCCAATATCCAGATCACACAAACAAAATAAATAAATGATTTTTTAATTTAATTAATCTTGAAAGTGAACTAGAAAGTGTATTTAGAGAAAATGAGATTTATAATATCAGATGAACAATTTGAGAAAATATAAAAGAAGTAACTGCATTTATTATTGAAGAAGATTGAAGCAAATCTCCTTTTTATGCCTACGTAAAAAATTGATTCTTTAGTGTAGATGTTGACATGTGACCCTCGTGAGAAAAACAAATTTGAATTATTACATGAAAATCATGATCTTCTTATCTTTGAGACATTAACGTTGTAAAGATTACATGTGAACGAGAATATAAAACAAGTCACAAATCAGTTCCAAAAAACCTTTCATATAAAATAAAAAACAATGACACATATTTCAAATGGGAATGAACATGAAGTTTGATCAGACTTGTGGTAAAACAATGAGATAATCAAGTGGTAAAATACATTAATAAAAAAGATAATTATATAAAATTAAATCCAATGTGGTTTAAAGGGTTTTCTCAATGAGAAGCATTTTTTCAAATATCACTTACAAATTCTTCTTCTCCAAATTCACTTGATCAAGATTCTGCTTGGGCTATTTCACAAAATGAAAAAATTAATATTGTGAAACATCATTATTCACTTATAGATAATTCAATTATTGAGCCAAGCGAACAAATACAATCAGTTTACAAATTTTGATGAAGCATAAGCATTAAAGCAATTGCAAAAAATGACATAAAAACTGAATCAGATATAATACTACCTAATAATAAAGTTGAATCAGTGTTAATTGGAGCAAATAAGAAAATGATAAAAAATGATAATTGAGTAGAAATATTCCCAGTCCTTTCAGAATTTGAATTTTTATATAAGCCTAAGCAGCATTGAACTTATATAATTGAAATAAACCATTCATCATGAATCGCATGATTAAATATTCCTGTATATGAGCAATGATCCATACCTCTTATCCCAGATTATAGAGACACAATTACAGAGCATGATAGATTAACTGAAATAAACTTATCAAATTATAGATCTCAAATGATTGGTCTGATAAATAAAGATAGGAAATTAGTTTGATTAAAAAGACTAATGCTAAATCCATCTCTTAATGAACTCGCTCAACAAAGAGCTAATTACATAGCAAATAATGATCACATTTCACATTGGACAAAAGAATGAAAAACTATCAACGACCTAAGATTTAATTTCTGAATTAAAAGCCAGGTATCTGAAAACATCGCAAGAGAGGCAAATGTTGAATACGCACACCTTTGACTTATGAGATCTGCTGGTCATAGGAAGAATATTTTGGATGAAGACTGGAGCAGGCTTTGAGTTTGATTTTCAATAGATAAAGACTGATATCTTATTGTTGTGGAAGCATTTTCCTCATCTCCAATAGAAGAATATAATTTAGACTATCTTAGAACACAAATCACAGAAAGAATAAATCTAAAAAGAGCCGAACTCTTAGTGCCTAGTTCTATACTACATGCTATTTCACAAAACTGGACTGATCTAATGGTAGAAAAAAACTTTTTTGATTTTGAATGACCATGAGATGAATCATTTAATGATGAGATCACAAACGCATGAATAAGAAATCAGGCCTGAACCTTTATTGTAGCACACTCAATATGGAAATGAATATTAGATGAAGTTGAAAGTCATGAAAGAATATATGATCCAATATGGGAGAAAATTTGAGTATGAATCAAGCAAGATCCTAATTGAATTATAAAAGTCACTGTAATCTATACAAGATAATGAGTTTTCCAAAAAAGTATTTAGAAATCACAAATAAATATCCACATGTTCAAATCCTTATAGTAACAAAATACTTTAATCCAGAAGAAACAGAAAAAATTGCTAAACTTATACAAGACAATAATTTAACAAATGTTTGTCTTGCTGAAAACAGAATTCAACAATCAATTGATAAAATAATAACATTAAATAAATTTAGATCATATTTTATCGGGCCGCTTCAAAGTAATAAAGTAAAAAAAGCAGTTGAAATTTTCGATGTCATTGAATCTGTTTCTAACTTAAAACTCGCAAAACAAATATCAAAAGAAGCAAAAAAACAGAATAAAATTCAAAACATTTATCTTCAAATAAATATATCATGAGAAGAGCAAAAATTTTGATTTAAGCCCTGAGATTTTTTCAATTATTTCTGTGAAATTATAAAATTAAAAAATATTAATCCTATCTGAATAATGGCTATAGCTTCCAAATGAGAAGCTTTAAAAAACGAAGATGAATTTAAGAAAATGAAAATAACATTTGATAAATTAAAAAAAAAGTACAATAAAATAAAATACCTTTCAATGTGAATGTCGCAAGATTTTGAACTAGCTATTGCATGTTGAGCAAACGAAGTCAGGCTTTGAAAAATTCTTTTTTAATTATGATTTTACAAAAACATTCTATTATATTATCTATTTTCTCAAAGAATTTCTAAAATCAAAATATTCAAATATTATTAAAAAATACATAAATAAAGATATTCAAATAAATACTACTCAGTTAAAATGTGTTTGAAAATAAACATTTTGCCATATTGCTATTCAAAGAATTATTGTATTTAAAACAAATATAATAGACCAATATTTTTTATAATTAAAAATATCTTCTAGTGTAATTTTTGCATTACACTTTAAAAAATACAAGATAACAGTAAGAGATACAAAAGATATTACAATAGGTAAACTAGTTATTACACTATTTCAAAGTCATTCTTTCGCATGCGCAAAAGAAATAAGAAAAGGACTTAAGACAACAAAAATAGCAAAGAAAGATAATACAAAATAAAACATCACAAGCCTAAAAGGCATTCATCTTTTTAAACTACTTACGTTTGGAAGTCTTTTAATTTCAGAAATCATATATTGCAAATGCGACAAATCATCTACATAAAAAACAATTTCATAATGATCTTCTTTGGTTATGAAAGAATATATTTTTGTATTTAATTTATAAAAAAGCTCAACTATTAAAACTCTAGTTTTAAAATCCATAACTTTTAGATACACATCAATCTCTGCTTTCTTTTGTACATTTTTTAAATAATAAGTTCAGGATAAATATAAAACAATATCATTTGTATTTAGTGTTCAATCTCAAATTTGTTGATAGATATCACTCAAATTTCCTACTTTACAATATTTTTTTAACAAAAATCTAGCTTTTTTAGACATCTCTTCCAAAGATTTTACTCACAAAGAAGAAAGTGCTTTGTTTAATAAAAACACTCAAAGGCTTATTCTAACATCTCATCATTGTGATCTAAAAAGCTCTTTAATCTTTTCAAACGCAGTATTGGTCTTCAGATCATCAATATATGAAATCTTAAAATTAGTATTTTTACTATCAGTTTTGATTATATTCACAACATCTCCATCTTTTAGCACATGTATCGGATTATCAACAAATACCTTATTAACATAAGATCAATTAAAACAATCTCACAAACTTTGATCAATTTTATATGCAAAATCCAATATAGTGGCATCTTTTGGTAAATTAACTCATTTTCATTTTGGTGAATAGCAAACAATTCGATTAGATAAAATCTCATTTTTAAATTTTTCCAAATACAAATTTCAATCAGAATTCTTATTTTGAATATCTAATATTTCTTTTATTCATTCTGAAAGTCATCAAAATTTTGCATGTTTTTTCTTGTAAAGAAAATGAGAAGCAAGTCAATATTTATTTAACTGAGTCATCTCTTTTGTTTGGATTTGAAACTCAATTAAATCTCAATCCAAATCAAAACATGTAGTATGAATACTTTGATATCCATTATTCTTTGGAGAAGAAATGTAGTCTTTAAATCTGTCATACTTAGCTTTAAAAATAGAATGTATTATTCATAAAACAGTATAAGATTCAACCTGTGACTCAGTAATCACACGGATAGCAATAAGATCAGATATATCATTAATTGATATATTTCTATCTCTCATCTTATTATATATGGAATAAAAACTCTTAGCTCTTCAAGAAATTGAAATTCTGATATTTAATTTTTCAGCTTCATAAATCACTTTTTCTTTTATCTGATCTATTTTATCATTAAATAATAAAATATTTTTTCAATATTGCTCATATAAATTATCATAACTCTTTGAATCAATATATTTAAAACACTTATTTTCAAGCTCTCAGATAAACTCTCATATAGATAACAAGTCAATAATTGGAACATAAACATCAATAATCCCCTGTGCAATCTCTTTTCTTTTATTTTCCTCTACATTTTCCAAGACATCAACATTGTCTATTATCTCAGAAATTTTTACAAAAATTATCCTCAGATCATCCAATGCTCAAACAAAAAATTTCTTAAGATGTTCGTTGTTAAGATTTTCATTTACACAAAGTTCATATACACTTGGAAGATTATTTACTCACTCTACAATGCTAGAAACCTCTAAACCAAACTGCTTAACAATATCACTTTTAATATCTGGGTTAAATGTAATTGTATCATGAATTAAAGCACTTACAATAATACTATCATTAACATGAAGTCTACAAACATTCCTAGCAACACAAACAGCATGGACAATAAAATAATCTCAATAAAGCCTTTTTTCTTCTCATAAAATTTCTTTCGCAAAACTATATGCTCTACGAAGTAATTTTTCGTCAAAAGCAGGGTTAAACTCTTGAATGTTTTCAAGAAGCTCTCAAAATAGCTTGTCGGCTACCATAAATATTGTTTTTTTTGTACAATAATAAATTAGTTGTAAATGATGTATTTGTCAAGTAGGGATGTTGCATTGAAAGATTATGCTGATTTAAAATCATGCCCCTATTTCCACCATTCTGTCAATATCATAATCTTAACTTTTTATCCATTTTATGCTAAAATTACTAGAAATAAAAAAATAAATGAAAAAAAATCAAAATCAAAATATGGCTTTAGCCTACTTTATATTTCAAAAATCTCTAAGTTTTTTCTTAGCTTTTTTATTGTTTTTCTATCCTACATTTAACTCCATTAGCAGTCTTAGTTCTAATATTATTAGACAAATATATGCAGATGATGTAACAAATATATTTGGCGACTCTGCTCCATGATGAGTTAGTCAAACTTCAATTGGTGGATGACAATGAGGTGGGTGAAGCGCAAATCAAAACAATACGATATGTGAATACAACTGATACTACCCAACATTAACATTAGCTAGAGAGGAAGCAATAAGAGAATGTGCACCAGAAGAATTAAATGCATATCAGACAGATATAGATTCTCATCTCATAGAAGGGGAAAATTGTTTTGAGCTAGTTTATGCATGATGTATGTCACCACCTCCTCCAGAACCGGAGCCTGTTATTCAAGTACAGCAAGAAACTCAACAAGAAGAAGATCCAGCTCCAAGTGGATGAGATATAAACTATGAAGACTGATGAGAACCTGAATGTCCAGAATGATGACTACTTGAAGCATATTGAACAACAACTCCTTGAGATTGTGATGCTTATTTTTCTCCTGTTATAGGTCAGAGTGTTGCTGCTACTAGTTTGGCATTGCAGAATATGGAAGCTGGTGTAGTGGATGTTACAAGTACAGCTCTTGCACCAGGAGCTGGTTATAATCCAGAAGGTCAATTAGTTACTCCAATTATAAATTATGATGGAAGTCTTCCTGATACACAAATACCTGGTCTTTCATTAGCTCCAGAACCATTAATGCCTGCTCCTATTATTGGCTTTGACCCTGCTCCTGTTGCTGCTCCAATTATTGGTTTTAATAATATCACTGCTCCAACTAAGGCGGAAATAAATGCTCTTCCTTCAGCAGAACAGATTGTTGCAACAACTACTGAAATTGTGCCAGATATTCTTGATACACCTCCTCTTTCTATTCCTGTTACTCTTCCTTCAGAAGAACAGATTGTTGCAACAACTACTGAAATTGTGCCAGATATTCTTGATACACCTCCTCTTTCTATTCCTGTTGCTGTAGATCCTTGAGCTAATTATCCACTTCAAATGGATACATCATTATCCAATACTACCACACAATCACCAGGAGTGACAAATACTACACTTACCCCTGCCAACCAAACGGAATCCAATAGTGTTTATGAAGCATTAACAAGTGGAGCTGAACATTATGAAACACAATTAACCGCAGGACAAAATGCTGGTGAAACTATTGTAAACGACACAACCAGCACCGCTGATCCAACTACAACATCAGCACCCAACCAATTGGCTCAACAAGCTCAAACTGAATTAACACAACAAAATACACAAGCTTCACAGGACCTAAATGCAGGTGCAGAAAACCCCTTAGCAGAAACTACTGAAACTTTAAATGATTTATCATGACCCCCTCAAGAAAATTCAAATGCCTGACAAGTCCAAACCACTAATGCATGACAACAAGATACGAATCCAGATGATACTACTTCTTCGACCAATATTGACAATTGAATCGGTGCTTCTGATAGCACTGATACACTTATTGACATTACTGAGACTGAGACGTTTAATAATATTTCTGATTGGTTTGAAGATACTTTTGGGGGTTCTTCTGATAATCAAACTAACAATACTTCAGAATCAAATAATACAAATGAAAATAACGCATCAGATCAAGCAGATTCCAGAATTGGTGAAGGCACACGAAATAGTGAAGACCTCAGTCAATCTGATGACGAATCAGGTACAAATTACCTTGAATCTAACGATAAACACGGCCGAGCACTCCTAGCTTGAGCATCTCAATGAATATCACATGCCATGGCTTGTGCGAATCAACCATGATGTAATACAGTTAAAACATGACTAACTACAGCAGTAGCCGGAGTTGCATGAAGCTATCTTTGAGAAGCTGTGTCAAATATCACAATATCATCGCCAACATGAGGTGGTGGTGCAGAAGTATGAGCAAGTTCAATAGATTATTGATCAACAAGTCAATGATGATGAGAATGATGATGAGGCTCTTCAGATTCCGCCTCTCCAATGTGAAGTGCAATTTGATCAGCTGCATTTGCATGAATAGTTGCTTACGCCTGATGTTCTAGTCATGACACATCAGATCTTACAGAAGAAGAGCAACAAAATGCTGAATCTAATTGTAAATCAGGTGCAGCATGGAGTGCTTGAACATCTATAGCAACAACATATCTTGTTTCAGAATATTGAAACACAGCATGAACTGCAATCGCAGACTATACATGAATTGATGGATCTTCGATTGGCTTAGACAGCTCAGCTGTTTGATGAACTGTGGTAGGCTGATTAATTGCATGATTTGCAACCTTACTACAATGATGAAGTCCAAAGCAAGCAGGTATGGCAGTTGCTAAAGCAATTGTTACTCAAATAGTTACAAAAGTAATTGTAAATTATCTTGTTAGTCAATGAGCACTCATGGCAGCCTCTATGGCACTATGAGCGGCAACATTTTGAATCTGACTAGTAGTATGACTTATAATATCAGCTCTTATGGACTGTCCGTATTACTATGTCGTACTTCCTTGATGATGAGTTGCTTTCCAGTGAGCATTTTTAGTCTGAACAATAAGCGAGAAATCAAAACGTGATTCTTATGAGGCAATATCACCAAGAACAATTACATCCAGTCTTCAATGAAAAAGTAAATGAGAAGTAAGAATAAAAATTACAGAAGAAACCAATGAAGATTTATTCCTAGATTCAGCGTCAATTATGAAAATTAGTCACAATAAATATGAAGAAGTAATTATTGGAAATGACGGCCAAGTAGCAGTCATAGAACACCCTAGAGCTCTAAACATAGTAAGAGATGAATATTGAGAAGTAGAAATAAACAATTGAAAATCAACTATTAATTGAAAATCAGAAATTGAGAATTGATTAAAAATTGAAAATTGAAAACTAATAATTGATTCTGGTCCTATGGCAATAAATTTACCAAAAATTGAAAAAGAAACAGAACTTATATTCTTATGATGAATTAATTCAAACAAATTATTTCAAACTGCTACAACAGAAAGAAAAAGGGAAATATGAGAAACACCTGACTGGGTCAAGGATCCATTATACTTCTTATTGGATAAAGTATGATTTCTCTCAAGCTTTATTGAAGATAAGATTGATGACTTTGAATGAATCACTCTTGAATCTTGTAACATTAATGATATTTGAGAATGTGATTGGGAAAAAGAGCAGGTAATAATTACCTACCCTCAACAAAAAAGAGTATTCACGCTATGAAAAAACCTTATTTGAAAAAACTTGAGATTGAGATACAACTCTGACGTGGTAGAGATGACTAACATGTGGTATGATGACAGAATTGAAGAAAATGAAAAACAAATTAATATTAAGGAAATTAAAGCTAAAAATACTCCACTAAGCTTAGAAAACACGGACTCAAAATACATGGTATTCAGTCAATGAGATGATTACACTTTAATCTTTGATATAAGCTCTAATGCTTGAAATACAATAAACACTTACTTTTTAAAAACAAATTGATATTATCATCCGAAAGGAATATAATGCTTAAGTAAAAGTATTTAGATAGTATTTATTGTTAAATTTTTAAATTCACCCCCTCATGCACAAAGAAATAATATGAGAGGCCTGGGACATTACTAGTAAAAACAAGAAGAAACTTTTTAAATATTGATTTTTTCCTAGTCTTTTTACAGTTATCATATGAGTCATATATATCTCTTATCAGATCCAAGCTTTTAATCACTATTCAATATTGTGAGAGTGAGATATAGATTTTCTTGGGATAGTTGATACTGCCTGGACTTGGATAAAACTTCATGCTGGTCTTACCTCATTTTTGGTATTTCTATCTTTTTTCTGTACTTTAATGTATTTCTTCTCCCCTATCATATGTGAAGCTGCTCTAGTTCATTATATTGCTCAAATCAAATTATGAAAAGAAGCCAGATGATGAATAGCAGTTGCCTTTGATAAATTCTTTCATTTACTTGAATTTTCAGCTCTTCTTAGCCCACTTTCTTTTATAGCTTTTTTTACAGAATCCAGCTTTGTAATAAGAAACTATTGAATATGAACTTGGCTAGTATTTATTCCGTTTTTCACACTCATGCTTCTTTCTTGAATAATTGTTACATTTTTATTTTCTTTTACTCAACAATTCATAATTTTAGAAAATAAAGACATGATCTGATGAATAAAAAATTCTTCAAAACTAGTTTTATGAAATATCAAACACAATTTTTTCCTTTGGGGAATCATGCTTATTATTATTGTAAGAATACTATTAAATATAGTACTAATACTCCTTATTCCAGTAATCGTTATTTTCATAACACAGCTATTTACCAGTTTTGCACTAATATGACTTTGACTAACTATGTGACTAATAGTCTGAGCGATGCTTATATGATCATCTGCATATTTACTAGCTGGATTCACAATATTTACCTCTGCAGTTTGGACTATTGCTTTTATCACTTTTAGAAAAAGTGAAATTGAAAACAATATTAAAGTGTCGGATTATTAAACTCTTAAATTAACAAACAAACTGCTAAGCTTCTTTTTAGATTTTTTCCCAGGCTTTTGCTCAACTCAAGAAGACACATCGATAATATCTGCAAACTCTCTAGCTTCTAAAATATTGTCAGGATTTACTCATCAAGCTAATACGATATCATGCTTTCTGAGTCACTTCTTTATAATATAAGACCAATCAAAACTCTTGCCTGTTCATCACTTCAAATTATCAGAATAAGTATCAAGTAAAATTTTATCACATGAATTAGGCAAATTATCTAAATCCTCCTTTGTTTTAACTCAAATAACTTTCCATATTGGCTTATCAGAAAGCTCTCTTAATTTTTCAATATAATCACCATCTTCATCTCAATGCAATTGCACAATATCAATAAATTTTAAAAACTCCTTCAAGATTTTTAAATCTTCATCAACGAATACTCAAACAACTTTTACATTAGGATCTTGATTTTTCACAAAATCATAAAGCTTATTTAAAAAAGCTAAACCAACCCTTCTTTTTGATGGAGCAAGTATTACTCATAAATATGAAGCTCAATAGTACATTGCCATTTGAGCATCTTTTATATTTGTAATTCAGCAAATTTTTACTTCAGGCAATCATGATAGCTCATAAATCTTATCATCTGGACTAATATCTCAAATTATACTTGATCAAACCAATATTCAATCAACAAGTCATCTTAATGAAAGCAAATCAGAAGCTGACTTTATACCACTCTCTGAAATTATTATCAAATCATCTAATCATTTTTTTTTCTCAACAATGTCAGATAGCACACTAACTAAAGCAGAAGTATTTTGAATATCTGTTTTAAAAGTACTCAAGTTTCTATTATTTATTCAAATGATTTTTAAACCTTTAATTTTTAAAACTTTTTTTAATTCAGTTTCATCATGAACTTCAAAAATAGCATTTAATCCTAAGCTCAATGCAAGATCATAAAATTCCTGCATCTGGTCAACATCTAACACAGATGCTATAAGCAGTATTGCATCAGATCAATAATATCTAGCTTTGTAAATCTGATACTGACTTATGATAAAATCTTTACATAAAATCGGTAAATTTGTATTTTTCCTAACAATGCTTAAATTTTCAAATGATCAAAAGAAAAAATTTTCATCTGTTAAAACTGAAATGCAACTAGCATATCTTCTATAAAGTTTAGTAGTAGCCTCAACATCCAAATCTTCTTTAATGGTTCATGCAGAAGGACTCCCTTTTTTTACCTCTGCAATTAAGGATATATCTAATTTTCATTTTATAGCTGAGACAAAATCTCTGGTGCTTTTTTTACAGTTTTTTTTATAGAATTCTAAAGATAGCTCCTTACTCTGAGAAGCAATTTCCTCCCGTTTATGATTTATAATTTTTTCTAAAATATTCATAAAATCTTTTCCCTACTCCCACTCAATAGTACCAGGCGGCTTATTACTAATATCATAAAATATATTTTCAATTTTATTTCAATGTTTTTTTAAAATCTCATCCGAAAGAAGCTTTAATCTATCAAAATCAATTGGGTAAAAACTAGCAGTCATTGCATCTTCAGACTCAATCGGTCTTAAAACTATGGATTCTTTTTCTCAAGAACTTGAAACGGGAATTAAAACAACTGGAAATTGCCAAATCTCCTTAAGTAAATTTTCTTTAATTAAAAATCTTGAAACTATTTCGTCAACTTCTTGAAGCAAAGCTACCCTGTCTTCTATGAGAGAAGATTTCATTAACACTGTATCTCAAGAAGATTCTGATATTGAGCCGTCTATCAAATACAATACCCTATTTATTGAGCTAAATTTATTTGTTAAACTTGTGGATAATTTTCAAAGATCTTCCCAAGATTTAAAATCTCAACTAAGAAGTGCTGGATGCTTAAAGCTTCTGTTGTCTCACTGAACTCACACTGATTTTATTGGTAAAATCCTAGCTTTATAAAAATTATCTGAAGAAAAATCATTAATTTCATTTTCAGAATTTCTATATTTCTCATCAATACTGCCATCACTGCATAGTATTCTTACAGCAAGACCAGGACCAGGAAAAGGATGTCTGCTTACAATTTCTTCTGAAACTCAAAGAAGTCTTCAAATTTCTCTTACTTCATCTTTATACAATTTAGCTATTGGTTCTATAACCAACCCCTTCTTTATCATTTTTTCTATTTCTGGAACTCTATTGTGATGAGTTTTTATTTTATCTGCATGTTTTGTTCAACCTGACTCTATTGTATCTGGATAAATTGTTCACTGACCCAAAAGCCAATTATCACCATCTAAACCAAGTAAAGAAACTTCTTTTTTTTGTATTTCAATAAATAAATCTCATATTATCTTTCTTTTTTCCTCCGGACTCACAATTCATTTAAGAGATTTAAAAAAAATATCTTTAGCATCTAAAATATGAAAATTCTTTATTCAAGCAGTCTCTAAGGCTTGATTAACTTTTAATCATTCATCTTTTCTCATAAATCCTGTATCAACAAAAAGAGAGTAAATTCTATCTGCTCAAATTGCTTTTTCTAATACAAAATAAGCAACTACACTATCTACTCATCAAGAAATCATTAAAAAAACATTTTTGTTTCAAACCTTTTGCTTTATTTCATTTAAATCTTCTTCTAAAAACTGATCTAATGACCACTTATCTCATATTTCACATAAATCTACAAAATTTTCTAATATATTATTTCAATTTTCAGTATGTTTAACCTCAGGATGAAATTGTAAAGTAAATATCTTTCTTTCTGCATTTTCAAGAGCTGCATTTAAACAAGTATCCGTAGATCAAATTGTATCAAATCAATCAGCTAAAATCGAAGCCTCATCTCAGTGGCTCATCCAAGCAATAAATTCTGAATCAAGTCATTTAAAAATTTTGGAATTAACATTAACCTTAATCTTTGATAATCAATACTCTTTTATATCTCAAGACCTAACTTTTCATCAAAGACTTTCAACAATCAAATGATGTCCATAGCAAATTCAAAGCATTGGTATATTTATATCAAAAAAATCATTTACTATTTTTAAGTCTCTTGAAATAACTGGGCTATTCTTATCATAAACCGAATTAGGTCATCAAGACAAAATAATTCACCTTAAAACTCAAGAATCAATTTCAGACTTTAACTTCGAAATTTCGTTATATGAAAACTCACTTGGAGCAGATATAATTTCCGCGTATACTCAAAGTTTTCTAAATTTACTTGTAATCAAATGTGTATATTGGCTTCAATAGTCTATTACTAGTAGTTTTTGCATTTGTTTTGGTAAATGTTGGTACTTTTTTTAGTTTAATAAATTTTTGAAATAAATCTCAAATAATAATTTTTAAACAATAATCTTAAGCTAGTTTTATGATAATTGCCTAATAATTTTAAAAACAAAGTTTAGCTTATTTTATACTGAATGTTTGAAAATTTAAAAATTAAGATTTATTTATAAAAATTTAAAAATTATAAAAATTACAAAATCCCCCTCCCCTCTATCTTTCCATAAGATACTCAAGCATCATATGCACGCAACTTCCAGTTCACACTCAATTCTTAATATCATAAGATTTTTTCATCTTCCCCCTCATACCAGTTCAGGCAATATCCAAATGAATCCATTTTTTTGTATCCTTAACAAAATTTGAAATAAATGCAGCTGCTGTAGAAGCTCATAATGTTCAAGAAAGTTTAGAGGTATTTGAAATATCAGCCATTTTTCACTTAACTAACTCTTTGCAATGTTTATCCAAAGGGAGAGGCCAAACTAAATCATTAACCTTTTCTCAAATGTTTTGGAATTTTTGAATTAATTTTTTATTATCAGAAAATATTCAAGTATACATTTCCCCAAGCGCATATATACACACTCATGTTAAAGTAGCTATATCAATAATTAACGATGGATTATATGTATCATCTGCATAAGAAATCATATCAGCTAGTACCAATCTTCATTCAGCATCAGTATGACCTATCTCAACTGTTGTTCAATTTCTTCAAGTATAAATATCTCAATTTTTATATGAATTTTTATCAATCATATTTTCAGTTATTCACACTAATCAAATAACTTTTTTCTTTACTCAAAGACTCTTAAGCTTTGCCATAACTCAAATTACAGCAGCTGCTCAAGCCATATCAGCATGCATTTCATTCATATGTGGACTAGACTTAAAATAATAGCCTCAAGAATCATAAGTAAGTCATTTTCATACAAGTACAACTGGATCTCATTTCGATCCTTTAGGTTCATATTCCATAACCACCATTTTAGCATCAAATTTTGATCATTGATTAACAGCTAAAAAAAGTCACATTTTTTCTTTTTCAATTTCTTTTTGTCAAAAATATTTCAACTTGATCCCTTTTGATTTTTCTAAATTGTCTTTTATATACTTTTCTAAATAATCTGGATCTACCACATTAGACGGTTTTGCAGTTAACTCTCTGGCAATATCTATTGCTCATACAATATCATATAATTTCTTGTAAAATATTCATTCAAGCTTTATGGAATCTGACTTTTTCTTTTTTTCTTTATCTTCTTTTTTTGATTTAAAATAATCATCATTCATTTGAGCCATTAGAGCTCATTTTTCTACAAAATATCTTAAACTGTATTTAAATCATTTTTCAAAAATGAGTTTAATCTCAAAATCACCTTCTTTTTTAAATCAAATAGCATTTCTATACAACCTTGCTCAAAAATCTTGTAAATCATCATCTATAAGGTCTCAAGTTCCACAATGCGCAAATATTGTGTATAAATTCTTATTATCAAAAAACTGTGAAATTCATCATTTAGAAAGATCAAAATCCTTGTTAAAAATCCTATGCTTAAAAAATACCGTAGCCGCTTTTGATATCCTTGTAAATTGCGGTCTTTTTTTTCAAGAAATGTAAATTTTTACTTTTTTCATATTAAAAAATTAAGTCTAAACAATCTTACTTTTTTTCTGTTTATTTACAATACTTATTTTGTTTAAAGCTGTATTTTCGAATTTTGCAATGTTATACAAAATATTTTACAAAAATAAATATAATTTAAAATAAACTAAAAGACCTATAATTCTGACCTCTTAAGGAACGACAAGGATTGGGATTCAGTATTGCAAAACTAAACTTAAGCTTTAAAACTGATTTATAAAGGTAATTTATATAATGATTTATTTCATGTTATTACAATTTCTCTCTCATCTTTATCAACGAAAAATCAGGTAATAACCGTATCTTCAAACAAATATTGTCTTTTCATTTTTGCTCATTCTCTTGTTTTTTCAAGTACTATTATTTTATTATTAACCCTGTCTAACAAATAAAGATTTAAATAATCAACCTCTGTAAAAATTTCAGAAGCATCTTTTATAGCTGCAACTGGTCATGTATACGAAAATCAAACTTCTTTTCAACTATAAAGCTGAATGATAAGCCCATCTTTAAATAAGATATAGATACTTCAATCTATTGCTAAAGATAATGCATTTTTAAAATCTACATCTTTCACATAAGCTTTAGCATTGGAATAAATTGATTTTCATCTGCTATATTTCCAAATTTGTCAAACCCTAGTATCGCCTGCATCATCTCAAGTTCAAGTAAAAGATCATCAATCATCTAACAAATATAAAAACCTAGAATATGAAGCTAATCAAACATAATCTCTTAATCAAAATTCATCACTAACTGTAATCTTGTCAAATTCTTTTCAATCAAATTCATAAAGCGTGTTGCTATCAGAAAACACAATGATTCGATTCATATCCTTCATAACCACAACGTCTTTTATTTTTTCATCTTCAACAAAAGGATATTCTCACTCAAATTTATTTAAAACAATTTTGTAAAACTTATCTTCATCGTAAGCAAAATATTCTCAAGAAAGATGAGCAAATCAATTAAGATTTACTGTGCTATCAACATTAGATAAATCAAATAAAACCTTGTTTTCAATGTTTTTATATCTCGTTATTTTATTAATTTCATCTCTCATTTTCTGAACTTTTTCTAATATTATAATTGCTTCCTCTCTAAACATTCACTCATTTAAGATAGCATTAGCACTCTTTTCAACCTCATTTAAAATTTCATTAGCTTCAGAAACAGATTGCATTAAAGCTCTACTTTCTGCTACTTCCAACAATTTATCAATTTTTAAAATTCAAATCTTACTTGTCTCATAAATTGCTTTCTCTTTAGTATTTTGACTTGAAAATGCTACTATCGAAATAAAGAAAACAATGACCAGTACTCAAAAAGACGCTATAAGGGTTTTCTGAATTGTTTCATATGGATAATTAGTTCTGTTAACCACAAAGGAAACAAGTTTATCTACAGAAGACTGTAGCGTGTCTACAAATTTCTCTCAATAACTCTTTCAAAAACCTGGAAGATTATTTGCTCTTGATGAGAAAACACTTTCTTTTTTAAGGTGCATAGAAACTGAACTATTTGAACTCTCCTCTCTTTGATAATACTCTTTAATAAAATCATTTCATTCTGCCACTCAGGCAAAAGCATTTACAAGCTGATCTGATGTAAAATGCTGAAGAAGTCTCTTGCTAGAAAAAATGATCATATCGTCATTAAGCAAACTTCAACAAGAAATATCTATAAACAGATCCTCATCTTCATCATTCTCTCAAGTGCTTGCAAGTTCGCTTTCGCAAACAACAGAAACTCTATTATTTCTTATCAAATAACATTCTGCTCATCAAATTTGTGTAACATGAAGTGAAGAATCTGAATAAAGTCAAATTAGAATATTTACTCATTTAAAAATATTTGAATATTTCTCATTTATTACCTTAATTGTGTTTTCAAAAGCTTCTGCTTTTTCAGAAGTTTTTTGAATACTATTAAAATATGCGTCACTTAAAACTTCTTTAAATTCTCAAAATTGTTTCTTATAAGATTTTGGTCATTCAATACAGAGAACTAATTTATCTAAAATTCAATCCTGATCCAATATTTCACTTGAAGAAAATGAGTCTCAAAACTCTATTGCAAAATTCTCAACTACTAACTTTGACATAAGAAATAAATTATTAATAATACCTTATTTAAGGTAATATTAAAGTAATAATATTCATTATCAAGATTAATTGTATTATAAGACAATCTTTAATAAAATTTGCGATTTAAAATCTAATTCGTAATATCTTACTCAAAACTTTAAAACTTTATGAATAAAATTAGAAACTTCTGTATCATAGCTCATATAGACCATTGAAAATCAACTCTTGCTGATAGATTTCTAGAAATCACAAATCAACTGGAAAAACGAGAAATGAAAAATAGTCAAATGCTAGATACAATGGATATAGAACAAGAAAGATGAATAACTATTAAGCTTCAACCGGTAAGATTGAGCTGGAAATGATACCAGTTAAATCTAATTGACACACCTGGTCATGTAGATTTTCAATATGAAGTTTCGCGAAGCTTGGCTGCTTGTGAATGAGCAATCTTAGTGGTAGATGCAACTCAAGGAATTGAAGCCCAAACTCTCTCTAACGTATATTTAGCAATTGAAAATGATCTTGAAATTATTCCTATTATAAACAAAATTGACCTTCCAGCAGCTGATATTGAAAGAGTTGCAAATGAAATTATAAATCTTATCTGATGCAAGAGAGAAGATATTCTAGCAGTTTCAGCTAAAGAATGAACCAATGTTGAAAGTATTTTAAATAAAGTAATTGAAATAATCCCAAGCCCTCAAGAAGCATGATTACGAATCAAAGAAGTGATAAATGATGACAATGAAACAAAAGCACTAATTTTTGATTCAATTTACGATCAATATAAATGAATACTTGCTTTTGTTAGAGTAGTATCTTGAAGCCTAAAAAGATGAGATAAGTGTCTTATACTATGAACAAAAAGTAATATTGAAATATTAGAAGTTTGAATATTTTCTCCACAATATAAAACCGCTGATCAATTAACAGCATGAGAAGTTTGATATATAACAACGGGGTTAAAAACAACAAGAGAAGCTAGAGTTTGAGACACTGTATATTCATGAAAACAATGATTTCAAGCAAAAAGCCTTTCTTGATATAAAAAAGTTAAACCAATGGTGTTTGCGTGAATATTTTGCTCAAATGCAGATGATTATTGAAATCTAAGACTAGCAATAGAAAAATTGTCATTAAACGACTCCTCTCTTAGTTATGAACCAACAAATTCAATGGCACTTTGATCTGGATTTAGATGTGGATTTTTATGACTATTACATTTAGATATAGTACAAGAAAGACTTGAAAGAGAATACTCACTAGACCTAATAACAACAGCACCTTCTGTAAAATACGAAATAACATATAGAAATGGAAAAATAAAAGAAATTCAAAGTGCTGAAGAAATGCCAGATAGATCATTTTTAACCATTGTAAAAGAACCAATAGCAAAATTAGAAATAATAATTCCAAATAATTTTACATGAGCAATAATGGATGTTTGCCAAAAAAGAAGAGGAATATATAAAAATCTTACAGCAATAGATGAAAATCGTAATTTATTAGTTTACGAAATCCCACTAGCTACAATAGTAAGCGACTTTTTTGATAAACTTAAATCAATGAGTTCTTGATATGCATCAATGAGCTATGAACTGATTTGATACAAAGAAGACGACTTGGTAAAAATGGATATTTTAGTAAATTGAGAAATGGTTAACGCCCTCTCGATAGTACTTCACAGGGAAGAAGCAGAAAGCGTGTGAAGAGTTGTAGCACTTAAACTCAAAGAAATAATACCAAGAACTCAATTCCCCATTGCTTTGCAGGCTGTCATTTGATGAAAAATCATGGCAAGAGAAACCATACCAGCGCTTAGAAAAGATGTAACTGCTAAGCTTTACGGGTGAGATGTTACAAGGAAAAATAAAGTACTTGAGAAGCAGAAAAAATGAAAAAAAAGACTTAAACAGTTTTGAAATGTTGAAATTCCTCAGAATGCTTTTAAAGCTGTGCTTCAGAGGGATTAGTGATAAATCCTATTTTTTCTTCATAGCCTCAACCACCATCCTCAAAGCTTCTATCCTAGTAACAGCCTTAAGTGGCTGAATCCTCTTAGAGCTTGAACCTGATATGATTCACATCTCTGCCGCAGTTGAAAAATATGGAGTAAACCAATTGTCATAATTTGTATCACGCCACTTTCTCTTTTCTTTTGTTAAAGGTTTTCAAGTTGCTTGAATTAATATTTTTACAAAGTCAGCTTTTGAAAAAGTAGAATATGGTTTAAATTTATCTGCTATGATTCAATCAAGTAATTTATATTTCTGAGCTATCTCGATAGTTCTCATTGACATAAAATCATCTGAATCAATATCATCAAAAATATAAACTCAAGAAAATGACTCTTGATCTAAATATATTTCATTTGGATACAAAGCAGTTATAACAATCTTTAAAGCCTCATCTCTAAAAATCTCTTCATCAAAAGCAAATAAATCTCAAACTCTTAAAAACACCAAGGATCTCTTTATTGCCACAATCACAGATTGTGTTCTAGATTTTGTTCATTCAAAATCAATAAATAAAGCATTTTCTCAAATAGGATTTAATCACTTTTCAATTTCTTTTAAATCAGAATATCAATCAAAATCAGAATCAATTAATCTATAATTTGTTCAAATCTGATTTTCAATATGGTCAGAAAGTCAATCTCAATCCGTATCATGTTTAAATCTATTTAATGCAATTGAAAGCTTTTGTCTTGCAATCATTTGCGCCTCTTTCTTAATCCGATTTTCTTCAAGCGTTTTTTCTAGATTACTGTCCTCAATTTCATCATTTATAATTCTATAAGATCTTTCTCATTGAACTTGATTACTCATCAACTGATTAGACAAATATTTCTTTTCATTCAATATTTCTTCGAGTGACTCAAGTTTCTCCTCAAGAGCCAGCCTGTCTTCTTCAAGTGCAATAATTTTCTGATTTTGAAGTCAAAGTTCTTTTTGATACTTATCCTCTCTTACTTGATTATTAAAATTCATGATCTCATCTCATGAAACACTAAAATCATCTTCTGGAAGATCATCATTTGAATTTGTATTTTGTAAAATAATTTTTTCTACAACTTCTTCTATTTTTACATCCAAATCATCTTCATAATGAAATAATGAATTTTCTTCTGTAGTAGTTTGACTATTTTGATTTAATAAATATTCCTGCTTCTTGTCTTGATCAACTTGTGTATTTGAAATAACCTCAATCTCTTGTTCTGACTGATAAGCTTCTTCTAAAATTTCAGATGGCTCACTTTCATCTTGAACTTGATTATCAGACAATTTTTCAACAATAGATCAACTTTCACTTTCTCAAGTATTATTTTCTATGTTTTCATGTAAAACTGGATTTTCAACTAACACAGGCTCAAGAGGCTCTTGCAATTCTACTATCTCAGACCCTGTCTTAGTAATGTCAATTTGCTCTGGTACAACTACTGTGTTTTCTGATTCCTTTTCTTGAAACAAATCTTGAGAAAATTCATTTTCAACCTTCTCTTTTGGCAAGTCTTTTAATACTTGTAAATCAGTATTCTCCAAATTTTGCTCACTTGTTCCTAAATCAATAGTATCATCTTCAATTATCAATTCCTGAGCATTATCAGATATTAAACTAGCTCAAGTATCTGTAGCTACCTGTGCTTTAAAATCTTTAAAATCAATAATATTAATTAGTATAAAAACAATAATAGCAGAGCAAATAAGTAATATTTGATGTTTTTTTGACAAATCATTAAACGACAATGTTTTTAATATTTCCATTTATTTTTATTTTCCCTTTATTATACCACAAACAAGAGAGAAAACTAAGCTTTGCACATTGACATTCTTTATTATTATTTATTTTATAATATTTAATAAAAATAGCCTACAATACAAATTACAGACTATAAATCTTAGTTTAAAAATGATTTCTATTTTTTTTCTTCTTTCTTTTCTTTCTTCACTTTCTTCACTTTCTTTTCAACCTTTTTTACTGTCTTTTTTTCCTCTTTTTTATCTTCTTTTTTTGCATCCTTTTTAACTTTTTCTGCCTTCTTTTCTTCTTTCTTTTCTGTTTTTTTATCTTTCTTCTTATCATCCTTTACATTTTCCTCTTTAGCATCTTTTTTCAGCTCCTTCTTTTTAACCTCTTTAACTTCATTTTCATCTTTAAGCTCATTTTTTTCATCCTTTGCAGGCTTTTTAGCATCAGATTTTTTAATCTTCTTAAGCATTCATTTAACAGAAAGGGCTATCCTGTGCTCATCAGGATTAATCTCAATAACTACAGCTTCAACCTCTTGTCACACAGAGAAATATTTTCTAGCATCGCTAGCTCATTCTTCAATTTCTGATAAATGTATTAAACCATTTACATCCTCTTGCAGTGAAACAAATGCTCAAAATTCAGATACTTTATTAATTACTCATTTAACTGTATCTCAAATTACATACTTTTGAGTTAATGTTACCCAAGGATCATCGTGCATTCTCTTTAATGAAAGAGACACCTTGTTTCATTCTATTCAAATAACCTTAACATCAATCTTATCTCAAACCTTAGCATATTTTGACGGATCACTCACATGTCACCATGCTATCTCTGATATATGCACAAGTCACTCAAGATCATTAAATGTAACAAAAAATCAAAACTTAGACACTCATGTAACTTTTCAATTTATTACACTTCATATTTCAAGTCATTTTAATGTAACATCTTGATCTCATTTTCTTGCTTCTTTTTCAGATAAAACAACTTTTCATGTGGTCTCATCAACATTTATAACACAGACACTTAAAGAAACTCATACTAATTTTTGAAGTTTTTGAAATATTTTATTAGTATCAGAATTTTCTACTCTTGGATAATGCTCAGGTGCTAATTGAGAAACAGGAATAAATCATTTAATTCAATCAATATCTACAAGCAATCATCACTTATTTGCAAGACTAGGTGATACTATTACAACTTCTCAAGAACTTCTAGCCTTCTTAAGTCTATCCCAGGTATTAAATTGTCATGCTTTCCTAACAGACAAAATAAGTACTCAATCTTCATTCTCATCTTCTAACACAACGGCTGATACGTCATCTCAAACCTTAATATCTTTAGCAGTATTAAAAGAATCATTCAACTCTCTTCATGCTATGATTCACAAATTTACTCAATCAACATCTACAATTACTTGAGATTTGTTAATTGTTAAAACTGTTCATTTAACTAAAGATCAAACTTGCGGAAGTACTATGTCAGCACTTTCTTTAAGTAAATCTTCCATTGTTATTTCCTCAGATACGATGTAATTTCACATAAGTTAATTGATAAAAGTTAAGAACATTAATAAAAATTGATCTTGAAAATTGTATTAATATGCTTGAAAAAGTCAAATAAATTGACTATTATTTCTTTATAGGCAATTTCTCATTTTGCAATGCTGGGCTATCTACAAACCAGTAAATAAATATA
>CAYWBW010000013.1:0-52161 GCA_964456745.1 uncultured Candidatus Peribacteria bacterium
TCATTTTAGAATGAAGGAATATTTTTCTTAGCATTGCAAAAAAAGATTTAACCAATTATTTTCTTATATTATAATTGTAAGTCATTTTATAAAAATTTAATACGCAGGATCAAAAACCTTTATCCTAAACCCAAGATGTTCTCAATAACTATTTGAATCAGAATCATACATTGCTTTATTATGGTCTAATTTACAATATTCAATATCTGATGATTTCCATCTGTTAAATATCTCAACTAATACATGTTTAATATCAATAATTTCAGATATAGTATCACACCATATAGAAAACTGATACAGTTCACTTCTTACTCAAGTTTCTAAGCTTGATCATCAAATATATGAAATATTAATTACAGGATTAGGAGTTCATCTTTTAGCTACTTCCCAAAATACTTGAGGCAATGGATCAAGAGATATAAACTCAGGGTGATTAATAAGTCGGTCATACATTATCTGAGCAGTGTTTTTCTTTGTTAAATCTTGAGACATAATTTCCTATTTTTTATTTTAAATACTTATTTGTTAATTTTATAAAAACTCTTTTTATTCCATCTATATTATCTTCAATTCATTTTCTTATAAAACTCCTTTCTTTAATATATTTAGTTCAAAATTCTAATTTTTCTCAGTAAACATTTGCATCTTTTCAAGTTCTTGTATTTTTAGATCACTGCTTACTTCATGTTTTATATTTTAATGATCAAATTCTTTGATAACCAATAGATCTTTTAAGTGTTCAAGTAACATGTCTACTCGGATCTAAAGGAGGTCTTTTTAAATCTCTTGGTGTTATTTCTTGTATTTTATTTACAATAAATTGCACAGCTCATTCTAGAGAGAAATCTAATTTCTTTTCTAAATCTTTAACTCATTTTTTATTAATAGTGAACTTAACATTAGACATCTTTTAGCATTAATCAAATCTGTTCAGGTAAAAAATCGCATGATCTTCGGCAATAGAGTGGATGAACTCTATTTTATATGTTATTCATGCTATGTTGACTCTATTATCTACAGAAACATTATTAATGTTGTTTCAAATATCATTAATAGAAAATCTTACTGTAAAATTAGCATTAATGTTGAATTTACCTCATCATTCATTTTCTGATCAAGACTGATTTCTTAATGAAAAAATACATTTAATATTTGAATATAAATTGCTCCACGATTTAGTTCTTTCTCAGATTTCATTAGTTACTTCTGTAGCTCTTTCAATTGTAAGAATTGAAGTAGGAAAAGTGTCCAGCATTTGAGTTATTAGTTTTTTCATGAGCTTATATAAAATCCTTGAGTTTATACCCATCCAAAATCTCAAAGTTATTTTGAATATCAGATTTTTTACTTTCTTCTTGAGAGAAATAAGTAATTGAAAGTGAATCAATCTTTTTAGATTTTACTTGAAGATCTTGATTTCAATCTCAGATTTGAGATTTGTATTTCATGTAATATTCTCAAATCCATTCTATGGCTACAAATATTAAGGCTTCTGGAATCTTGGATTCATCATCATATCATGTCTGATATTCAAGTTTAATATTGTTTGATCATTCAGGTGGAGTTTGAATTAATGATATTGCTCTTCAATTTATAAAATCAATAGTATAAGAATCTCAAGTATCTTTATTTGTAATTACTACTGAAGCTTCATCTGCAATTGGAAGTTCTGCAAATAAAATAATATCTCATCAGTTATGATATTCTGTGATTATTCTTTGATCTAATGTGTATCAAATATAATCTTCAATAATACCTGAAGTTCTTTTAATAAATTTGTCTAAAATTTCATCATCAGATGATTCCGTGATATTTAACTCTTCTTTTAGGTTTTCTAGTGTAATGAAATTCATGAGCTATTTTTAGTTTTTAAACTTTTCACAAAGTCTTATTGTACAATTGAGTTTATTGCATACTTGATTACAGATTCAAAGTATTTGGATTGATTCAAATATTATTCACACCTTTAGATCTAGTCACACAAATTCTCATCTTGTAGCTGTGATTTGTTCTTCTAACTCTCATTTGTTTGTAGTTATAAATAGGAGTCTGTAGAATTTACTATTAAATAATACCGTCTGCTCTGAATTATTTCATATATGACTTGTTGGGGCTAGTAGGCAAAATCTTAGTTTTCAGATGGTGTTTGATTGTGATTGTTGCAGGTAGTCATTTACATGTGCATCCATGAATTTTTTTTTAATTAATGAGTATCTTCAATTTTGCTCTCAATTGATTTAACACCTATTTTTATTGCTTTAATATCAGAGTTAATTTCTGAAATAACTTTAGTGAATTCTAATTCATGACTTTGATCTGCTAGTTTTAGTTTTTCTATCTCTGCTTCACATTCATCAAAATGTTTGGTCATATCACTATGAGAAATTTCAATTACTTCAATTCTGTTATCAATATTATTGAGAATATTTATTGCGGTTGATGAGATTGCAAATACTACAGCTACAGTTGTAATAACTGTGCTTAATTTAAATGATAGAACTGTGTCTTTGATTGCTTGTTTATTATCACTATTCATTTTAGTTTTTATTATTTTTATTGGTGATTTTATTGGGTTTATTTTTGTCTTTGTTATCTTGATTGCTTTCAAAAGGGAGGAGGTAAAATTTCTCTTTTTCTAAATAAGAGATTTTATTATCAAGCTTTGCCATTTCGTTGATTGTATTTCAGTCAATTTGAGTTCAGTTTTTTATGAATGATCTTGTTTTGTATTCAGGAAAGAAATCATTTTCTCTTGAACTCATATCAATAGCATTAACCACTCATTTAGAAAGTCCAGTTTGTCTTGAGATAAGTTTTTGTTTTGCTTGATTAGCTAGATTCCATTCCCAATAGAGTGGTTCTTCTTTTTGATATTGATGATCTTTAATTGGTCATCAATTTTTCTTTGTTAGATATTGTCTTACTTGTTCATATCTTTCTGCTCTTGCAATTAGATCTCTTAATCTATATTCAGAGGAATCAATAATATTTTCTGAATCTAAAATATCTAAATCATAATCTTTAGATTTTGATTTATTTAATCTTGTGATTTTTCTTTTTTGTCTTTCAATTTCAATGTATTCTTTTTTGATTTCTGAAAGACATATCATGTATTGTTTAGCAATGAAGTGCCATTGATGTGCTATAAATGGTCATTCTTTATCTAAAGTAAATTTAAGTATGTCAAAATCTGATTTGATTCTAGACATTTCTAGGAAACTTGATTTTAGTTCTTGCCATTTGCTTGATACTTCTTGTAGTGAATTCATAAATTTAGTTTTTAGATTATTAGATTAGTTTGTTAGTGTTTTAGTTTTTTAAATTTCATTATTTTTTAAAAAAAGATGATTATTAAATTCAAGCCAGTCAATTTCTAGCTATAGTAATATCTCATCTATCCATTGCATTACATGTGAAAGTTGCAATGATATCTATGTATTCAATGGTGTTGTAATATCATCAGGTTCATCATCATCAAATGAATCAATAGTCTCATGTTTCTATTCATCAACAACTGTATTTAGTTTGTGCCATGTCTCATCTATCAGAACAGTTTCAAGATGTAGTAGTGACATTTAAATATTGAATAGTATTTCTAAATCATCATGAAGCTTCTCATGCACAGTAAAATCAATAAGTATCTCATGATACTCAGGTTGGTCATTGACTACCTTCTACTAAGTCTCATTTGTCACTGGTGCTTCATGATGTAGTAGTTATATCAAAGTAATCAATTACATTAGAGTAAGCAGATCATGTGTATCATCATGCAATAAATCAATAATTACTTCAGTAAACTCATCATGGTGATTGTTTACTTTCAGATAAATCTCATCTATCAATTTCATTTCATGAAGTTAGTGATAAATCTATGTATCAAATCACATTAGAATTTGATCATCAACAGAAATATCAATATACAGGTCATGACACTCAACATGAAAAGTTTCTTGCAGACATTGTTCATCTGTATAATGCATTTCATGTAGTAGTGGTAATATCAATATAATCAATCCTTTGACTATCTCAGTTTCATCATCAGAAGAATCAGTAAATACTTCATCTTACTCAAGGGAGTCAATTTCTTTGACTAGTGAATTCTCATTTATTAGCTCAGTTTCATATTAATAGAGTTCAATCTATATAATCTATTATCTTCACTCTTCAATAAGATGAATATCATCATGAATAATATCAATAAATAGGACTAGATCATCATCAAGCACTTGGATCAATGTAATAATCAAGACTATTCCATACTGTAGAACCATTTCAGATTTTCATCTTTTGAGTATCTGTTTCATATCAGAATTCTCAAAGTTCCAGTGTTGGATTTGTTGAAGTCCAATTAGATGCAGTGTCCCTACGAAGTTTTATTGTGTTCATGTATCAAGTATATTAATCATTTAGCTTATTAGTTTTTTAGAATATTTAAGTGTTAACTTTTTAAAATATTGAGAAATATTTCTCTAACAAACTAAAATACTAACACACTAATAAACTTGATTATGCACTTCATCCATCAACAACATCTCAACTCATCACAGCTCATGCACTTGCAACATTAGTAGCATCTGTAACATCTGCTCAAGCTTCTACTCATGAAAGCTTAGTTTGCTCAGCGTCTGTGAAAGCATTAGTGTCAGCATTTCACTCATACGCAGTCTTGATTTCTCATGCTGTTTGATCTGCTGTAGCATTGTCTTCAATTCATGTAAGCTTGGTTTGTTCTGTAGCAGTGAAATGCTTGTTCAAAGTTTTCTTCTTTAATTAAGTCTATAAGATCTGTAAATGTTGTTTTAATAAGTTTGATTAATTTGTTCATGGGATTAAAAGTTAGTTTGATTTATTTTGAATGTTTTTTAAATATTTGATTTTAGTTTTTTATTATTTTTCTAATTTCTTTAATCTTTCTATTTGATCTTTATTTAACTTCTTATTTCACCTAAAAAATTTGAATAGTCTAAATGTTGCTTTTTGAACTGCAGGAGTTTTATCACTGCTTACTAGGCTGATTCTATCTACGATGACATCTTTGATTTTCTTTGCCATGTTGATTATTGGATTAAATATTTTTATTAAGTTTTTATTTGCTGATTATCATCTTGCTCAATATCACTCCATACTTATTCATGAGAATGCTCATTCTAATGCTTGTTTGTAAATCTCATCTGGAAGATAAATTCATACAAGCCAAGTTCATTTAAGGATCATGTCTCAGTCTCAGAAGTTTAAATTTATTGGAGCAATATAGCTTTCTACATATTCAGCTCAGTTTAGATCAGTTCAATCTTCATGATCTAGATTTACTGTTTTGCTGTTAAGATTTTTTATAAACTCGTAGGCTGTTTTTGTTATTTCTGTTTCATCTATAATGTCTCAGTTTCTATCTACTTCATCTGGAGCAAGAACAGGAACTATGACAACATTTTTAACAGCCGATTTGTAAATCTTTGTTTTGTTGATCATGTTTTTTAGTGTAATTGGTTTTTGAGAAATAAAAGTTGCCTGTTGGGATGAGAATGAAATTTGATATTATTTAGAAACTTGAGAATGAACAAAAAATAAACTGAAAATCCCTCACTATATAATTAAAAAGACATATAGTTGACAACTATGCAATATTATATAAAATGCAGACTTATAAATGTTAAATTTATTTTGTGAAATTTACCGATATTTTACCCACAGGAAGGAGGCAACAATGTGAAGAGGTTAAAGAAAAATATGATTCAATTCAAAAGGCTATATGAATACTCACAAATCTTCAAAATGATTATTCATTTCAAAAATTTTCAGAACTTCAAGAAATTCCTGACATTGCTCGTTGATTTCATTTACGCTCTCTTGTTGCTGTATGATTGGTAAAATGGAAAAATAAATTATCATATGCTCCATATTTTATAGATTTTCATGAACACTTAGTATCTATTACAAGAAAGGCATTGATTTTTGTATTATCTTCATCTGCAGGTTGAGTTTTTTCTTGGTTAGACTATGAAAAACAAGCTAAAACATGTCTTGTAATAGCTATCTCTTCGCTTGTTTGATTAATGATTAACTTGATATCATCTGTCTTTGAAAAGAACAAATTTATTAAAAGCAGTTCTGATCTTATAAAGATTATATGAGAAGAAAAATATAATGAACTTTTAAAATCATACTTCGATAATCGAAAAAATATTTGTTATGATATTCATAAACATTTATGAGCTTTTCCACCAATATTAAATAATATTTCTAAGAAAGATGTAACTAAACTGAAACATATATTGAAATTAACTTGATTAGATGAAAAATTTGAATCTTCAATTAAACATTTAAATGACATACTGGAGGATTTATTAACTAGAGCCTAAAACTAATAATGAATCTTTTCTTTAAATAAAAAATTCATTACTCTAAAAAAATTAAACTTTCAGAACTTCTCAACTCAAATACTCCAACCCACACCTACATCAAGGAAATCTCGGAGGTCTTTCATGACCAGTAGGAAAATCCTCATCAATGGGAATCCATCAAACACCTGAATCATTTTTACACTCATCAGTAACTCTATTATCTCATTGCGTAACCCATTTTTTATACATATCAGCTCAAGAACGTTTCTCAAAATCTTTGCCTTGAGCTAGTTTTCATTGTTCATAGGCACTTTTTAATTCATTAGATGCAATAAGCTCTGATCTGAATTTAGAAAATCATACGAACTTTTTTCTAATTTGTTTTGCAAGAGTTGGATAATCTTTTCCAGATTTGAGTCATGTATTTAATATTCAATTTATTTCTTTTTTAGTAGTATTGTTAACTTTGGTTATCATTGATCAAGCTCTCTCTTTAGCAAATTCTAAAGCATAGAGATCATCAATTCAGAAAGATAAATCTACTTTTACTTCATCTAATAAATCAGCCATTGCTTTAATGGATGCAGTAAATAATAGCTTTGTCCAAACTTTAGTGAGTAGCCTTTCCGCTTCTGGAATATCAATATCAATCTTTTGGATTTTGATTTTTTTCTGATCAATAATTTCAATATTTTGGTCTTTTAATTCTTTCAAATAAGCTTTTAACTGTTTTCTGAAATACTTATCAAGTTCCTTCTTGAATTTCAATATGTATTTTTTCAGACTTGGCTTTTGAGCACGTCTAATTTGCCTTAAAAAGGCTTTTTCTTTAGACATTTGAGAGTTTTTTAATAAGTTCTTCTTTTTCTTCTTTGCTCAAATCAGTAGCTTGATTATTTGTAGTTTCTAGATCTTCACCTCAAAGTATTTCCTCAAGTTCATAATTAGAAAGTGTCCTAGCTTCATTTGCTGTAATAATTCAGGCAGTTTTAAGAGCTGTAAGAGTTTTTGATTCTTCAAGAGTATCTTTAGTATCAATTACTTCAAATTTGATATCTGGAGTAGTATTTGAGCTTGAGTTTGAATTTCAGTTATTGTAAATCTCAATGTCATTTAATACTTCAATAAATATTTCTTGAAGAGGTTTAATTGTATAAGAGTAGAATAACTCTTTTGATGTTTGTATTGATGCTTTATTTGAATTATCAGTATAAATAATATCATATGGGATATTAAGTCTGGCAATAATATCTTTTCTTAATTCTTGTCTCATTCAATTAAACTTAACTGGATCAACATCTGAGTCTAATATTATATGATCAATATCTCATGATATTATCATTGCATTAAATGCTTTTTTAATTCATTTAGCTTTAGTTTCAAATTCAGTTTTAAGAAGTTTTTTATCAGTAGTAGTAAGCTTTCATGTTTTATCACAGAATACTATTGATTTCATGGTTCATCTTTCAAAGAATTTTACAAAAAAATCATCTATGTAGTTTAGAAGTAGTACTTGATCTACAATACTTTTAATTTTAGCTTTTCAGTAGTATTTGGAATCTATGTTTATGTCTTTTACTAGAATTACGTCATTTAGATTTGGATTGTATCAAGTAATGTATTTTCCATTTATTAGAGATGGAGTTAGTTTGTCTTTTTTAGATTTTGTTAGTTTAAAATCTTGTTCTTTTCTCTTTCTAATTTCAATGTCTGGTTCAAATATATTGAAATAAACTTCAGAAGTTCAAATCTTTTGCACTGCTCATTCTCATCATGGAAGAAGTCTTATTGTATCTGTTATTATAGGAATAAGCTTTACAACTTCTCATTTATTATTTTTAATTACTTCAAACCAAGTGTTTCAGTTTATGAAAAGGTTTTTTGTTCAGTATTTAATAAGAGTATTTTTTATTTTTTCTAAGGTCTCTATATTTTTATTTTCTCAAATGAGTTTTGTATTTGTTCATCAGATTATTTTATCTATTATTCATTGGATTAGGAATGAACTGTCTGCAAGACGTGATAGTAGTAATGGACTTGTATCGTATTCAATTACTTCTGTAGAGAATTCTATTTCTTCTATTTGTTTTGTGCTTTCGAAGTCTGTTGATTTTAGGAGGAATGTTATGTTTGGCATTTTTGTATAAAATGAGTTTGGTAGAATTTTATTTTATACTTTTGATTGGAGGATTTAATTGCGTGTTAGGCTGGTGGAATTAAGAAAATACATAACAAATCTTAGTCTTTCATTTTTTTGAAGATATTTTTCTTATTATTAGTCATTTAAGTTCTTTAGAAGAATTTACATGAGTTCATCAACATCAATTTGATTCAAATCATTCAAATCAAACAATTCTCACAGATTTTCAAACTGGAGCTGAGTATCATCTTTTTTTAGCTTCTTCTAAATCTAAATCTTCAATATTAATTTTCAAATCTTTATCAATAAGAATGTCTATTTGTTTTTGTATTTGCTCTTTTATTTCTTCTTTATTTTCAATTGTTCAATGACATTCAACATAAGGTGAATCTTGAAAGTGATATCACTTATATGGAGTAATATCTAATTTTAATACATCACTTACAACGGATGAAATAAGATGTCATGCTGAATGTAATTTTGCATTTGATATTCTTTTTTCTTTATCAATAATTAATTCTACTTTATCATTTTTCTTTAAAATTCACTGAGTAAATTGTCAAAAGTGATTAACTATTCAATCTTGATCTAGCATCACTTTTGATACTACGAACCTTCAGTCTTTTCATATTATTTCTCAGGTATCAGAAGGTTGTCATCCTCATTGAGGATAAAAAATAGTTTGATCTAATATTAAAGCTATTCAATGTTCTGTTTCTTTAACATCTGTAACTGTAGCAGATGATTCATATTTACAAGTATTTTTAAGGTAATCTAATTTTGTCATTATATATTGTGTTAGTTTATATTGATGATATTACAAATTTATTGACTAATGTCAATTGCTAGGTATAGTATTACTGTCAACTAAACTTGATGACAATATGAAACAATACCTAATTAATCTTGGTTTTAATTCAAAAGAAGTAGATGTTTATTTAGCTCTGCTTGAATTTTGAAATCAGCCTGCATCTGTAATATCCAAAAAAGTATGAATACCAAAATCTACTGTATTGTTTTTATTCGATGGACTACTTAAAAAGTGATACATAAGAAAATCAAATAAATGAAGAATTCAATATTTTTATGCTGATCCTGATGATTTACAAAAAGCTAAAAAAGAACAGTTAAATAGGGAGAAACTATTATTAAAACAAGCCGTTCCATTATTAAAAGAATTTAAAAACCTTTATACATCAGAACCAAAAGTTACATTTTTTGAATGAATTGATTGATGTAAAAAAGTCTATTCAACACTTTTAGATAGTAAAACTGAAATATTAGAATTTTGAGCTCATGATGACCTCGAAAATAAATTGTGACAAGATTTTATGAAATCATTTATTAAAAAAAGAACAAAAAATAAGATATTACTTAAGTGAATCTGTAAGGATAACGATGTTCATAAAAATTTACATAAAAATAGTAAAAATGAATCTAGGGAAATAAGATTTTTTCCTAAAGATGTGTGAAATTTTTATTCTTCAATTTGTATATTTGAAAATAAAGTACTACTTTTGAATTTATTTAATGATGCTTTCTGAATATTGGTTGAAAATAAGGAGGTATCAGAGACTTTGAAAACTATACATAAATTAATATGGACAAAATAAATTTCAAAAATTCAAAAGGCTTAAATCTGGTATGAAACTTATATAAATCAAATTCTGATTCAATAGTTATTATGTGTCCTTGATACACTAATGATAAATCATCTCAGTGAAGATTTGATAGTATTGCAAATAATATAAATAAATCATTGTATAATGTTCTATCTTTTGATTTCAGTTGATGCTGAGAAAGTGATGATGAAATAATATCAATAGAAAGACATAAAGATGATTTAAATTCAGCAATAAAATATGTTAAATCTTTGGGATATAAAAATATTTGATTATTCTGATATAGTTGGGGTTCAAGGCTATGCCTTGAATGTTTTAGTTCAGATATTTCTACAATAATTTTACTTTGAGCTTGGTCAGATAGTGTAAAATATGACTGGCTTAAATATTATGGAAAGGATAAATTAAATGATTTGGAAACCAAATGATATTTGGAAGATGTAGATGATACTAGAATTAGAAAAATAGTAAAAATCTGAAAGCAAACACTTAAAGATTTTGAAGGATTTAGTCAAAAAGAATTGCTATCAACGGTAGATTGTCCAGTATTAATAATTCATTGAAATAATCCTAATGATAAAGAAGAACTAGATCTTCTATCTATGTCGAAAAAATGAATTAGATATTTATCAAAAGATTCAGTAATAGAAATTATTAATTGAGCAGATCATAGTTTTAATGGTTATATTGATGAAGTTTCTAAATTGTCTTGTGATTGGTTTTTAAAATATTTATCTTAAAGCTTATTGTAAAAATTATGAACAACATAAAAATCTCAACAATAAATAATGAATCTGAAATAGATATCCTAAAAGATAAAACTTCCATATATTGAGATTTTGTAATTAAATATGACAAGAGTGCAAATGATACAATTAATCTACTTAAAACAAATTTTAAAGATAAAGATAATTTGTATTTAATTGCAAAAGAAGATAATGAATTTGTATGATTTTGCTCAATTGACAAACAATGGTGGGAAGAATGATTCTATTTCATAAGAGAAATATTTATTGAACCAAGATATCAAAAACAAAAAATCTGAAAAGAATTAGTGCAAAGATGTATTAATTATGCAAAAGAAAAATGAGCTATCTGAGTTATTACTCAAACAGCTTTTGAAAACATTCCAATGCAAAAATTTTGTGAGAAATTTTGATTTAAAAAGTGGAATAATCCTAAATGGAAAGATGGAATTACTTATAAATTGATTTTTATAAAAAACAATTCGAATAAATCAAAAAATGATATATATGTTGATCCAAATCACGAAGAGCATTCTTTTGATTTACCATTTTGGAGAGATAATAATAAATTATGGACATTAGATGTGCCAACTGAAGAAATGGATATCAATGATCTTAAGTGGATTTTAGATATTCCATTTTGGGAAGATGAAGATTGAAATATAGTTATTACACCAAACGAAGTGATAAGTAATTTAGATGAATATGTGTATCATAGGGATAAAATATATAATTGTGATGCATCTTATCCCATAGATATTATGAAAAATAAAAAGTGAAAGTGGTTAACTTTAGATGGTCTTCATCGACTTGTAAAAATGATATTAAAAAATGAAACTAAAATTAAAGTAAGAAAAATACCTCCAGAAATAATTCACCTTACAGCAAAAGATGATTAATTTTACAAACTTTCTAAATTATAAATGCTAAATTTTACCAATAAAACAAAGGCAATAATGTTAATACTTGTGTGTATAATGCTATGGGCTTTTATTCCAGTAGTATCAAAAATTGGACAAGTAAATTTAGATAATTATCAATTCTTATTTTATTCTTCATTATTTTCAATGGTAGTAGTATTTTTATCTTCAATATCTCTGTGAAAATTAAATGAATTTAAAAAATATAAAGTGAATGATTTTTATAAGATAGCTTGATTATCTTTTTTGTGAACATTTGTTTATTATCTACTTCTTTATTATTGATATGCACATGCTAAATGATTAGAAGTATTAGTATTACAATATACTTGGGTAATTTTTATAGTTTTGTTTTCTCTTATATTTTTGAAGGAAAAACTTAATTTAAAACTACTTCTCTCACTGCTTTTATGATTTATTTGAGTTATAATTGTTTTAACAAAATGAAATATTAACGAAGTATATTTAGATAATCTTGTTGTTGATTTTATTGTACTTCTTTGAGCAAGTTCATTTGGATTATTTTCTGTACTCAGTAAAAAAGTAAATTATGAACCTTTTACAGTAACAACTTTATTCTTTGTTTTTGCTACAATATTTTCATTTGTTTCAATGATGATTTTTTCTGATTTTACATTGCCTCAAAAAGATTCATTAATACCAATAATTGTAAACTGAGCTTTAATAAATGGTCTTTCTTATATTGTTTGGCTCAAGGCTTTATCTTTTGAAAAAGCTAGTTTTATAGCACCTTTTACATTTTTAACTCCAGTTATTGGAACACTTCTTATTGTAATAATTTTTAAAGAGGAATTTTTGATGGTGTATTTATTTTGATTAATCTTAGTTATTTGAGCATGATTGATTAATTCGTTTAATAAAACTTAAAAAAATAATTTAAACAATGAATAAAAAAGTATTTGAACTTTTAAATAAACTCGGTATAAAGCATGAGTTTCATGACCATAAAGCTATTTATACAATAGAAGAATGAATTGAGATTGACAAACAGTTTAAATGAAAATCTGCTAAATCATTACTTCTCAAAGAAAAGAAAAAAGACAATTATTTTCTTGCAGTACTTGAATGACAAAAAAGATTGGATTTAAAAACTTTATCAAAACAAGTTTGAGCAAATAAATGACTATCTTTTGCAAGTCCAGAAAGATTAAAAGAAAAATTAAACATTACTCCATGATCAGTATCTCCATTTGCTTTGATCTACAATAAAGAAAATGATGTAAAAGTGATTTTTGATAAAGAAATATTAGAAGATGAGCACCTTTCATTTCATCCAAATGTAAATACTCAAACTTTGGATATTCCATGAAAAGAATTTAAGAAGTTTTTGGATTATCTAGATAATGAGATCATAATTTATGATTTTAAGAACTTTGAAATAGTTTCATAATTTTCTTAATCTGAAAGATTAAAATAAAAGATTTATAAAGACTTGCAAATTTATGAATAATATTTATAGTGTTAAACTAAAATTGTATTTATAACTAATTTTTTATGCAAAATAGGATAACACTAGATACAATAGCAATAAGTGAGGCTCCAAAGCCACATATTCATTATATTAAGGATATTGGAGTACTGCTTGTTTATGTTGATAGACTGGCATCAGAATGAAAAATATGAAAAGAAGTTTGAGATAAAATGAAAAAATGAATTACAAAGTCTAATAATAAAAATCCAAATGAAGAAGTTGAACTTGTAATAGTAAGAGATTGATTAATTGCAAAATTAAATCAAGAATGAAATAGTTTATCAGAATCTAGATTAGAACAATTGCGATTAGAATTAATGCCAAGTAAAGCAGTAAAAGAATTAGAACTACTTCCACAAATAATAGAACTTGAAAAATCACTTAGAAGAAAATGAATTATTAAACCATCAACTTTTGATGTTTATAGGAGACGCTTACCAAGTAGGGCATTACATATTTTAAGTTCAATTCAAAAAAAACATGATGCAAGACTTGCAGAATTAATGTCAGGAAAAATTAAATCATCTTGAAGATTGCCATGGGTAAAAATTGTTAATGATTGAGTACAAATTGCTAAAGATATAGATACTAATGACTTACTATCCACAGATTTAGAATAAGAATAAGATAATATAAAAAATAGATTTAAAAATTTCAATTAAATAAATTACAAAATAATATGGATTGAAAAATTAATAAGAAAACACTACAGGTAGAAGATGCAACACATCAAGAAAGTACTCCAACAGGAATAACGTCTGAAAGAGTATGAAGTCAATTGATTGCTAATACTGATCAATGACCAATAATTATTGATAAACATAGAATTCCTGAACATCGTAGTATATTAACATGAGAAATAGTACCTGAGCATGTAACTGCTATGGTTAGAAGTACTCCTGCTTTTGAAGCGATAAAAGATGCTATTAGATAAACTTGCTTTAATTTTATAGCACCTCAACCCGACTCTCACAAAGATCCCTCTCCATCAAACAATACACAGCCGAATCCATAACATCATCATGCTCCAAATCAGGAAAATTAGTAAGCTGATAAACAAGCTCATCCATATCACTACTAAAATAAACCTCTCAAAACTCAATCTTCCCAGCCACAGATAAAAGCCTTGATCTCTTATCCCTGTGAGCATGAATCAAATCAATAGGCAAATCTTCAGTACTTAAAATCTTTCATAAAGACTCTTCTTTATTCTTCTCATAAACAATTTTATCAGGCTGAAATCTCTCATTCAACGAATGAACTAAATCAATAAGTTTATTTGGTGAAAGTTTGTGTTGTTTAGCATAGAGAAAATAAATCTTGTTATTTTTAAATCCTGCAACCGATATTCAAGTAAAATCAGCTGATTCTTTTTCAGATACTGCAGGATCAATTGCTATAATAATAAAATCAAATTCATCTGGAAGTATTTCCCAATATCTAATCCAATATTCTTTAATGACTGTGGCTTCTTTAGATAATGCAATATTTCTAAATTCTTGATTAAATATTGCAGATCAAATGTCTTTCTTTCTTTCAATTAAACTTTCTTTTGACCACATATTTTTCCAGAGAATGTTATTGAAACTTTCATCACAAGCTTCATATTGAATGGTGATCCATTTCTTTTCTTCTTTGAGATATTTTACAAGGCATAGATTTCAAATAATAGTTCATAAAGCTACCATTGATCATCAGGGAAGTAGAGTATTGTATAAAGAAGAGAATACCCATTTATTAAATTTATCAACAATCTTTTTATTTTCTACATCTTTATTTTCTTGTGGATCATCAAAGATGATTTTATCAGGACGTTTTCATCTGACTGTCATTCATTTTGATAAAGTTTGAATTTTATTTCAATTAAGGAATTCCAATTCTCTTTGTCTCCATTTTTTAGAAAGTTTATCTTTTTTCTTTTCTTCATCTTCAGGGATGAGTTTTCAGTAGATTCTTTTAATGTCTTGATTTGTTTCAAGTTCGTATTTGAGCTTGCCAATACTTTCTTCTCAAAGACCGCTTGATGCAATATAAAGAATTGATTTTGCTTTTGAATAAATTAATGCATGTAAAATCCAAATAAGTATTGTAGTGGTTTTTCAATGTCATCTGGAAATTATACAATTCACATTTTCTCATGAATCTAATGCTTTCCATATTTCTTTATGAAAAAATGGAGTTTCAATTACTTCTCAATTTTTTTGTTTCCAATGATCTAAAAAATAATCACTGAAAAATTCTAAATCGTAATATGATTTAGAATAAACATATTGTTTCATTTCAAATTCACTAACTCTATTTTCATTAAAATTATCAGCAATTTTAATTTCATTTAGTTTTAGTAAATTTATTTTTTCCTTCATCTAATTTTTTTAATTTTCTCTCTCATATGATCTATGTATGTAATAGCTCATTCATGTTCAATCTTAGATTTATCTCAAAATTCATCAGGGTTTTTATGCTTAAGCCACCATTTAGAATTGTCTATGTCTTTTTGATTTATGATGCTATTTACTACATTTATTTTTGATTGAATACTTGGCTTCTTTTTAAGTAGTTCTTTTTGCTCTCAAAACTTGTTATTCTTTTTGATATATCTGTAAAAAGTAGCAGGACTAATACCTGCATAAATACAAGCTTCTTCATCTGTTAATCAATTGGAAAAAGCATCAATAAGATTTGAGAGAATATCTTCATTTATTACTACTTTTCTTCAGCAATTACAATTACTCTTTGGCATGCAACATCGCCCACAGTTTTTTGTTCTTCACATATATCAGTTGTAATCAAGTTAGGCATCATTTTTTTTCTTATTAACTGTTTTTGTTTCGGCATTGTTTGAGTTAATTATTTTCTTGAAATCAAAATCTCTATTTAGACATTTTACTGCTCTTTGACCTTTTGTGTATTCAAGATATCTTTTTATTATTATTTGAACGTATTTCTCATCAAGCTCAATTATAAAACATTTTCTTCAAATCTTTTCTGCTGTAATTAATGTGGCTCATGATCATCAAAATAGATCCAAGATATTATCTCATTTTTTTGATGAATTACTCATCATATATTCAATAAGGCATATTGGTTTTTGAGTAGGATGCACTGATGATCATATTTCTCTTGAGAAGTTTAGTACATCAACTTGCGATCTATCTGAATGCCAATTATGAGCTTTGCCTTTTTTCCATCAATAAGTAATTATTTCATGCTTTGGATGATAATCTAATCTCGAGATATTAAAATTCTCCTTTACCCAAATAAGCCAAGATTGGATATGCATATCTTCAAATGTTTCAAGAACTTGATTGAATACTATTGTACAATCTCTTAATGATGATATGTAGTAAGCTCATCATGGATTTAAGTATTCATTTACAATTGAAAATGCTTTTTGAATAAATTCAAAGAATTGCTCATCACTCATTTTGTCATTTTTGATTTCTCAAAATCTTGCAGTTCTTTGTCCTGTTTGAACCATTCAATTATTATTGAAATCATATCAAATATTGTAAGGAGGATCTGTGAATACAAAATCAATCTTATTATCATCCATAAGAGTTTTTGCATCTTCAGGGGATGTACTATCACCACAGAGTAATCTATGCTCTCAGAGTTGAAATATGTCTCATTTCTTTACATATATTTCATCAGTATCATTCAACTCAGGAACTTCATCTTCCGATCATTCATCAAGTTCAATATCTGCAATATTAATATTATCAAGTTCCGATATTGCTAAATTATTCGTATCGATATCAAAATTAGACAAAATATCTTCAAGTCATGGAATTGATATTTCTGAATATTTGCTATTATATTCAAGTACATGTTCTATTGCTTCATCTTCAGTCTCAGCACTGATAAGCACTACAGGAATAAGATCATCCTTTAAGGTAAATCATTCTTCGTGAAGCAGGTTTAGTGCTTTTATTCTTTGATGACCATCGAGTATCTTGTCATGTCATTGCCACACAAGAAGCGGTGCTGAGAATGGTTTTTCTTTTAACCTTGCGACAAATTGTTTAATTTCATCAGGATTATCTTTCTTTAAATCTTTTTGGAATGCGATCAGCTTATCTCTTTTAATGAAGTCTTTTGTATCTACGATGCAGGGAATTATTTTTATATCTTGAGTTTGTTCTTCTTTTGTGTTTTTTGATGACATAATAGTTGGTTATTTATTGTACTATTATGGGGGTAATTGGTTGGGTGGATAGTTGCTAAATGAGATCTACAGAACTTGGATCGCTTGAATGTTTTAAGTAAATTATTATAATTTTTTTGTATGATTCAGAAAATAATTAGGTGAAACTTGGGTTAAATATTAAATACGGAGAGCAATTTATATTTTATGACAAAGATAATTTTATTTAGAGGCAAGGCTGGCGTTGGAAAAACTACTCTTTCAAATAAAGTGAGTAGAAGATTAAATATTCCAATTATTCGCAAAGATGATATCTATGATTCAATTGCAGAAAATGAAAATAATCATAAATTAAGAAATGCTATTTGTGAAAAGATTATTAGGAAATTGATAAAAACTGGCATTGAGAATAATACAACCTTAATTATTGATAATCCCTATCATCATCATAATCAAATTGATGAATTTCAAGAATGGTTAAAGAATCAAGGAGTAGAGTTGATTTCCATTCTAGTCATTTGTAGTAATGAAAATATTTGGAAAGAAAGATTTAATAAGCGTAAATTATATCCCAAATCAAATCAGTTGATAACAGATTTTGATGCACTGAAGATTCACTACAACACCTTAGAAACTGAACCAATAAAAAATGAGTTAGTCTTGGATTCAGTGAATGAAATTGAACAGCTTGCACAAGATAGTATTCAATATATACAAAATAAAAATTGTCAAAATAGAAAATTTTAGCTCAATTCTTAAAGAATGTTACACTTTTAATATTTATTCTAAAACAATAAAACTATGGATAATCAGATCGCAAAACATATAGAGGAATTAGAAGTTTCATTACTACAACCTGAAGTTCGCAGATCGGCAAAAAGAATTAGTGAATTACTAGCTGATGATTTCGTTGAATTTGGAATGTTCGGTAAAATATACTCTAAGCAAGACTTTGTTGAGCTTTTGCCAAATTCAGAAGAAGAAAAATTTGAAAGATACAGGGCGTCAAATTTTGAAGCCAAAACAATCGCTCACGATACAGTGCTTCTTACATATAAAGCATCAATAGAATTTTTAAAAACCAATGAAACAATTTTGACACTTCGCAGTTCAATTTGGCAAAATCGTAATCAAAATTGGCAAATGATCTTTCATCAAGGAACTGTAATTAAAAATAAAACTTAAGAAAAGTTGTTAATTACTTGATGTGAAAAACCCTTGCATTAAATTAATAATGAATACCCACCTCAACTCTCGGATTAACCACATCCTACATTTTCTTAATATGCAAATCCACAATTTTTTTGACATTTCTATAAACAACATTCTCAAGTGAATCCAAGAGTAATTTGCTCGTAGCATCAATATCTCGGTTGTATTTGTAGTAGATCATAACTTTCATCCTGATATTTCACTCAATCAAATCGAGTTTATTAAGCGACATGATATTTTTTGCAGAATATCAAGCGTAGGTTTTCCAGTCTTTAGCTTTCTTGGTCAGATAAATTCCTCATCAGTATTTTCTTGGTTTGTAACATTGATTTAGCGGTGGCGGTAGTTCGTTTATTATAAATTGAATTTTCATTTGTTTTGTTTGTTAATTTCGTTTTTCGATTTATATCGATTCTCAGTTGCGAAGTTTGCTGTACCAACTGAGAATTATTTCGATTGAAGGATCTTTGTTAATGTTAGTTCTGAACATTTTGCTTCTTGCTTGAATTTTCGAGTTATATGGCTCAGGAATCTTCGACAAATCAGGCAGAGTTCAAACCTCTTGAATTTCTGCAATCATTATAGAATCAATGGTTCTTCACTGCTCTATGAGCTTGATTATCTGCCGATTTTGCCAAAGATTCTCGATTGCACTTCTTTTTTCAGCATCAACGAAGATTTCTTCTCAGGATTTTAAGATGATTTTTATAAGCTTCCTGAATAGTATTAATGCTTTAGACATAGTATTTCAGTTAAATTTCTACGATTGCTTTTTGACCTGAATTTCTGTTTTTGCAATTGCCTCAATTAAATTTTTGATAATTTCTAAACCAGTTAGCCAATCTAAGATTAACCTCAAACGTCTTACAGGTTTCCCAGTGCTTTTTATCTCAAGATGGAGTTCTTTCAGTCCAGTAGTTATAAAACTTTTTCACTTCAATCTGAGCGAGAGTTTTTTCAATTCATCTTTGAACACACCAGTCTATAAATTGCTGGTATAACTCTCACTCAGTTTCGACTGATCTTAAAAATTCCTGAGTTTTTTGTTTAGGTGTTTGAATTATTTCTTTTGAATTTGGAGAAAAATTATTTTTTGAAATTTCTCATTCAATATTCTTATCATTCTTTTCATTATTTACATTCTTATTCATTCTTGTTTGTTTCGTTTGAATTCCGTTTGAGTTTCGATGGCGTTCTGTTTGAGTTTCGTTTGAGTTTCACTCGCATTGATAGGTATTCCAATTTTTGACTTTAATAAGCGTAAATTTATTAGTTTTTTGAGTTTCGATATTGCCTATTTTTTCTAGGATTTTTAATCTTCTATAATAATTTGACCTATTTTTTTGGAAGATTTTTGAAGTCTCTTTTTTATATCTAGTTAAATCTTTGGTAATTTGATTAAGTCCGAATATTCATTCTCATTCATTAATTGTAATTTCCTCTCAGTTAAATAGGATTTTTTTCTTTTTATGATTTACACTCAATAAAATGTGAATCCATAATTGAATTAGATATGAATCTCAATCCAAATAAATACTGCTTTCTAAAAACTTACGATGAAGTTTTATCCATCAATCTGTCATAATTCTTTTGTTTAATAATTTATCAAAATAGAGAGTCAGTTATTCTTTTTATTATTCATTTGTTATCTTCATCTTTTATAAATTCCTCAAGTATTCTTGTTTGTCACTTTCAAGTTATCGTTGTTTTCCAACTCACCATTGTCTCTCAAGAATTAGGATGCTCGTAAGTCTTCTCATTTACCTTGAATAATTTTTGATCCAAGTATCTTTGATATGGGAGATTCACTCAGCCTCTTTTAAACAAATATCATTTATCCCTGAGCCACTCGAATAATTTCTTTTCTCAAGATCATATCATTTTAGCAAATTCACTAACTCAGATTGTATTTCTTGCATCTCATACAGAATCATAAAAATCAGTTTTAGGTTTTGCTTCTTTTAAAATCTCTCTTTGTCTCTCATTTTGAAGCAGTAAACTTTCTTTTTCTTCTTCGCTTTCTATTAGTTCCTCAAGTGCCTCTTTATAATTTCTTGGAAGCTTGTACTGCTTTTTGCCATTAATTATAAAATCTTCCGCCCAGTCTCTAAATGACCTTGCTCTTTCCGATTTTATAAAAAATCAAAGTCTGATTATGCCCTTCTTAGTCCAGTAAGTAAGCCCGTTAGTATTACTAACGCTGAAGTGTTTGCCATTTATGAGCTCTTGATTTTTAGTTAGTTTGTGCTGTCTGATATTTTCTTCAGTTACTCAATATCATTCAGCCACTTGTTTTGTAGTTAAAAACCACTCATGCTTCTCACTTGGAATTATATTTAATTCCAGTCAGTTTATATTTTCTGTTATTTCATTCATATTATTTCTAATTATTTTTGTAAAAATTTATTTATTAAATCCACTTTTAAGGGAAGAAGAAACAAGCCCATGATCAGTTCTTGAGAATGTCATAGGTTTGTTTGCCGATGATGTTTTTAAAGGCGGATTATTGGTTTATTTTTGTATTATTGTTCCTAAATTATCTGAGTATGTTCAGTTTGATTTGAATACTTACATGCTCTATACGCAGGACAATTTACACATTTGCTTCTTGGACTTGTTGGATAAACTCAGTAGTTTATAGTTTCAATCATTTCATTAAGTGCTTCAATTATTACTGGTCTGTATTCAGGCAAAACTCTTTTATCAGCCCATAGGAATTCAGACTTTGGAATATCTTCTTTTGTTACTACTTTGAGTTCTCAATCACAAATTATATCATGTTTAAGATGTACCAATAGTTGATAAAAGGTTAATTGACTCTTATATTTATCAATAGGAGTATCTCAATCAAATCACATGCAATAAAGTCTTTTTCTAAGTCAGTCTATTGAACACGCTGTTTTAGTATCAGAGATTAATCATCTTTTTTTATCAAATTCATCTAGAGTTCATCCAATCTTGTGTCACTTGTATTCAATTTCTACTTCAGTTTGAGCTGTGTTCTCATCAAATAAGTACAAAGGTTGAAGTGATAGTTCGATAGACGCATGAATAAGTTTGTCTCACATAATCTCAGTTAATTGCTTCTTATCTCTTACTTCGGATAAATACTTTAATTCATTGTTTAACTCAGACACCTTCTTTTCTTGAAGCTCAGTTAATTTCTTTTCCTTTCAATTTTTATCAATTTTTTTATCAAGAAGCTCTTGAAGTTTTGATTTTGTAGATTCAATTTTTTTCTTTGCATTAAATCTTACTTTAACTATACAAAATTGCTCTTTGAATTTTTCTACTCATTGTATGTAAAGATCAAATGCAGTTCAGAATGTTAATGCATCACTTTCAGTTTCTTCAACTTTTTCATCTAGGTATTTGAGCTTGTAAAGCATTGGGCAATATTTAAAGCTCATCAATTTAGAATGTGTAATCCTGCCTTTATTTCTTTGTAGATAATTACTTTTCTTCATTGGTCTCTTGGTTAGTTTTTGGATCTGGATTTCACTTTTCCCTGAAGGCTTGTTTGATTGAGTCTGATTTTTCTGAATCTTGCTTTATGGATCAATCTTCTTTGTCTTTTTTATATCAAGCTGGATCTGGAGTTTCTTTACTGTTATTACTTTCTAACTCTTGCTTTCGAACTTGAATCGCTTGATTGATTTGATCCTTACTACTCTCACTGAAGTCCTTTGTAATTGAAGAGAAATCAATTTGCATTTTTTCTAGATGTTCTAGATCTTTTGCTTTTTTGATTATTTCAATTAATTCTGATGTTTTTGAAAAGAAAATTAAAGAAATCCAATCAGAAAAAACTAAACTCCAAGATTGACTTCAAAATTTAGATTGAAAAATAAGCCGATGATATCGGAATGCATGCCGTACGGTCGAACTCCTTAAAAACCCCTTGTCTTACTGGAAAAAGCTAACTTACGAGCAAAGATGAGAACTATCGAAAATTATCTGGTCGAACTTTTTAGTCAAAGAAGAAAAGGTGCTTTCCTTTGCGGAAAACAAGCTCTTCAAATTGATAAAATCGCTAAATGTCTGAGATGGTGGGGGAGGCGAGAATCGAACTCGCTACCAATTGGTTATGAGCCAACTGCTCTAACCGATGAGCTACTCCCCCGTAAATGTGAAAGAATGGAATGTATGAAAATACATCATTTTATTTTTTCTGTTTAAAATCAGAATGATAAATTTTAAACAGCATAAAATCTATAAATCAATTTCCTTATTTTCTTCTGAATCTTTAGTGGGCTTCTCTAATTCATCATTTACCTGCTCTTCTTCGCTTTTTTTAGTCTTCTTATTACCTTTCTTGTCGTTTTTCTCTTCTTCTCAAGAAATCTTAATCGTTACTTTTACTGTTACTCAATCTCAAAGTGAAATTTCAATAGGATGTTCTCATGTGGTTTTAAGTTTCACGTTTTTTATAGCTTTTTTGTCTAGATTGATTTTAAATTCTTCGTCTAATTTATTAATTATGTCTTTTTCGGTAATTGATGCGTATAAATTTACTCAATCTGTTTTTGATATGAATTCAAAAGTTTTTCAGTTTATATTATCTTTTTGTTCGATAGAAGCTTGAATTCTTTCTTTTCTAAGTTTTTCTTGTGCTTGTCTTAATTCTTCTGTTTCCTTGATAATTGAATCAGAAGCTGGTACAGCAAGTCTGTTTGGAATTAAGTAATTTCTAAGATATCAAGGCTTTACGTCTTTAATATCTCATGCATTGGCTATTCATTGGATATTTTCTATAAATACTACTTTCATGGAATACATAGTTAAAAATTGCTAGCAAATTGTATAAATATTTAGTCAATTGTCAAAAGGTTTTTTTGCCTTTTAAAAAAGCATTTATTAATATAAATTTGACAATGGGTGAGTATGTTCACATTTCTATATTGGAATGTTTTATAAATACTTAGTAAGCTCCTAGGCTTAGATAAAATATCAAAATTATTAGATTTTGTTTAAATGAATTGATTATTGAAGAAATTATTGTCCAGTTTCCTTGTATTTGCTCTAATTTTGCCATATTTTTACTGATATAGTAATTTTTTATTAAGCGCAAATAATCATTTTGCAGGTAATTTAGAAAGAAAAAAACTTGTTGCAATTCTTGTTGATGACAATATTTATGTAAATCGTGATGTAAGAGTTGAAATAAAAAGATGGGCTTCTCAAATATGAACTCGTCTTGAGAATTCTAAGGCAATTATTTATAGACTTGGGGCAGGTGAAGATGAAAGAAGTGTGTATGAAAGACTTGAGCATTTATATTTTGATTGAGAAGTTTCTTGAAATACTGAGAGTTATTTGGATTGAGTGGTAATCATTTGAGATATTCCACTAGCAAAAGTTCAAGTAAGGCAAAACACATCTTTAAAGGAATCTGTTTTCCCATATACAGATTTTGTAGATAAATATTTTGTTCTTGATGAAGCTTGATATTTTAAAAGGCAAGATGAAGTGTCTGATGCTAAAGCAGAAATTTGGCATTGAATTATTAGACCTAAGAATTGAGATATGTGAAATCTGAGTTTTTATCAAAATTACTTTTATAAATTAAATTCTTATTATTCTTGAAATATTAGTAATGAAGATAAAATACTTTTTGCTGATTTAGATGAAGAATATAAATTTGTTAATAAAGATCTTTTAAAGCAATATTTAAAAATTCCAGAGTTTGATTTTCGTATTGCTTACAAAAAATTTAGTAGTGAAATGCTTTCAGGTTTAAGTACTAGTTTTTGGTGAGAAATGGGTGAAACAGAAGATGTTAAGATGAATTCTAGATTTCAAAATGTGAATATTGAAAATGATGTTTTCGCAATAAATCAAATTAAAAAACTTCTTCCAAGATTTACAGATGTTTTAAAATGATATATAGAAAAAGTTAATGATTTTAGAGAAATTACTTGAAGATGGGATGGTGATAAGTGAGATACTTTGCCTCAACTTATTACTATTAAAGATGAAATTTCCCGCGTATATATAAAATCTATAAATGAGATATATAAAAATGAAATAATAAAATTTGTTGAACGTAGGTGGCAGCACAATATTAATGTTTATCCTTGAATAGAGAAGGCAGAAGATTGCTCTAGAGTTCGTTGAACGCCTTTGGATAATTATTCTTCAAAACAAGTTGAGTTTTCTAGTATGTTTAATAATGGAGAGCAGTCAGCAGAACCTATTGATATTTGATGAATACCAACATATACGCTTTGTCATACTCCTTATAGTAGCGACTTTGTTACAATATCTTCATTGGTTGTACATAATCAACCGAGTGAGGAGATTATAGATTTAATTACATCATCACCAAGAATAAGGTCAGTTCCTATTGATTGAAGACATTTATTGTCTTTTAGGTGAAATAATTGAGAAGTGGTAATTTTTTTACCTAATCTTTTTAATGCTGAAAGCTTGTCTGGATATCTAGCTCAATATTTTGAATATTTAGAAAATGCTATGAGCTTAGACACAGAGCCATGATCAGCGCCAGATCTTGATTATATTGCTAATGTTCTTGAAGGAACTTTTAATGAATATTCACAATGGAGATCTTTAAATATTAATGAAAAATATAAATCAATTTTATTAGAGCATTGATTATGAAAAAACATTCAGACATTTGATTTCAGTAAACCTGAGCCTTATAAGTTGTTTTATTTGAGAAATTCTTATTGAGATTGAGATTGAATTTCTTTTAAGGCTTTAAGTTCGGATGCAATAAATTTAGAAGATATTTATTGAACTGGTTGATTTCTTGATGCAGATGATACAGGTTCAGATATTGAAGAAAAATGTTGACCAATTACTTGAGTACCTTTGCCTGAATGGTTTGAGGCTATAGAGTGTTGGCTTGAAGACATAAAGGATTTTGATTTTAAGTCATGTGGCCCGGGATGAGATATGGATTTTGAAGAATTTTTAGCAAATAGTTCAGAGAAATTAGAAAATTTTTGAGAAAATTTTGAAAATACAGTTGGAATTTATTGAGATGAAGATGAGCAAGATGTTAATGAAAATGAAGAGATTGAGTATTTTCCAAGAAATATTGTTTCAGTTGTAAATAGGACAGAGAGTATTATTGTGAAGATTGTTGAAAATGGGATTTGAATTAATGATTTTAGAGAGATTACAATTAATTCTAGTTCTTGAATTGAGGTTTTAAATGAAGATATAAATACAGATAAAGTTTGAATACAAGTGCCATTTTTTTGAAATGCTTTAGAAATAAATGTGAAATGACATAAGAATCTGAATTGATATTTAACTTTAGAAACACCATGATTGCAAGCAAGTATACCAGTTAGTATTGTTGATAAAATTGCATTTAAAGTAGTAAAATTAAGTGATAAATCTTTTCCAAATTCTGACTACAATGCTATCTTTTTCAAAGTTGAAACAGTTGATGAGCGTTGAGGACATATAAATTATAACTGACCTATTTCTTTAAAAGCAAGCAAGGAAACTGTGTTGCTTAAAGACAATGTTTTATATATTGAAAATTGAACTGCAGAAAGTTTTGTGGCTAGCAGTGAGGAAACAGCCTCTTTTTTAGTTTCATCTGACTATTTTCAGCCTAAGAAAATAAATTTACAGTTTAATATTGAGCCAGAAGTTGTAGCAGATCAGCAAGTAGCTAGCGAGCCAGTAGAGGAGGTGAAAATATCTCAAGACGATATTGAAAATTCAAATTTTATTTCATGATATTTAATATGAAATGATTATGCAGATCAGAAATTTTGAATAGCATATGATTTCATTGAAAAATGAAATACGGTAGTTGTTGCTTCCACGCTAAATACTGAAATTTTAGATTTATCTTTTTTACTTAAAGATAACTGAAGTTTTGAAATAAATAACCAAAATTATAAAGTTTGACTTGCTAACAATTCTTTTTATGAATTTTATGTTTATGATCAAAATAGTCTTGAAGAAAAATGATCTTGGAGTTTAAATTTGTGAAATATAAAATGACAAATAAATCTTGAGACATGAAAGAATCTTAGAGTTGTAAGTTCGTGAGATACAGAATATGTTTACATAGATGATTTGATTTTAGGATGATTTTCTAGTCAAAAAGCAGATATTTATAGTGCAAATTTAGATAGTGAGATAGTTTCTATTATAAATTGAGTTTCTGTTGTTTTTTACTTGTACTGAGAAAAGATTTTCACTTTAGATATAAAACAAGCAGAGATTGAAAATGTTTCTAGTTCTTTTAAATTATCGATGTGAAATTATGAAATTAGTACTAAATCTTCAAGCTTTTCAGAAAGAAGTTGAACTGAGAGAAATTATTTTTGAAATTGATTTTCTTATGATGAAAAAGCAATTTTGAAAATGGCGTGAAATCAAATTTTTTGAGAAAGTTTGAAATCAGAGAATTGAATATTTTCCATTGTTGTTTGAGACCCAACTTATAAAATGTGAGTAGAGCAAGATGCTTCCTGATATGATCAAACTATATGAAAAGAAATATATAATTGAGATTATGATGTTTTAGAAATTGAACCCATAGATTATAATTGAGATTTTGATCAAGATTTGCTTATATATGATGAAAAATGATATTTAAATTTGTTAGAGTGATCTAATTGATCTTTTATATCTAGATGAGCACTGGCTTATTTTGAAAGCTATGTAAATGCAATTTTAGCAAATGATATAGATTGAGATTGAGATGAGGATATACTAATTGCTCTTGAAAATTGAAGATTGAAATATTTGAGAAATCAAAATTGAAAATTTATAAATGATGAGTTTTCTATAAATGTAAATGCAAATTCAATTAGACATTTAGATATATTTGATTTGGATAGAGATTGACTTAGAGATATTATCTTATCAAATTCAAAAAGTCAGATTTTAATTTTTTATTGAGGATCTAGCTGAAGATATAGTGTAATTTATTCAGAATGAAATGAGGAAAACGAAAAAACACTTAGATTTTCACTAGATAAAACTTATAATTACGCACATGTAATTCTTAATGGGAAACATGAAAAATTAGTTCCAATTTTTAGCTGAAGATCGGGTTATCAATTAGAGTCAACAGAGTTGGCAACAGAGGATGAAGATGGTGAAATAGCAGCTTATTGATTAGATGATTTAATTGATATTAATAAACAGATATGGTGATCAGATGGTAACAGTGAAGATGATTATTCTCAAAGTGTTCAGGATCAGTTTAATGATAGTATCGAGGGTATTAATAATATGCTTGCATGACTTTCAAATGATATATCAAATCTAACTTGTAGTAAGTGAGGTTGTATTAATGCTCCAATGAATTATGCATTCATGGTTCCTTGAAAAGTGTCAATTCCAGCAGGAGTTTGAGCAGAAATTTGAGAAGCAGTATGAATTTTAACACAGACTCCTGTTTGATGAATTCCAGTTTTTTGAATGGCAATGAGGCCATACGCAATACCTTGCTTTGCTGGATCGTGTTATGGTATGGGATGATTGTTTAGATTTTATCTTTCTCCTACGATTACATGAGGTTTATGATTTTCTTATTGTTTGTGAAGTTCAATGACAGCAACAGCACAGAATTCATCTTCTATGTGTTTTGCAACCACGCTGCCAATTGAATGAGCTATTTGTAAGAAAGATGAAAAGGCTGATTTGAATAATGAAATAGGTGAGGCTTTGGATAATTTTAATAAAGAATGAAAATTAGATTTCAAAAATACTGTTTCAAATACAAATCAGCAAGATTTTGATAATGCTTACTCTGTTTGAATTGAATGATTTATTCCAAAGTTATATGAACCAAAATCTAATAATACTGTACAAGGATTTTCAAAAACTTTTTTATCAGATTGGGCTGATAAACAAGTTGAAGAGATTTCTAACAAACTTCTTACCTTGCCGATGATGAAACTTGTTCTTCCGGATATTCCTTGATCAATGAAGTGAATGTGAGATGATGATTCTAAAGTAGATGTTACTTGAGACAAGACTAAATCTGATCTTATCAAAAAGTTTAAAAAAGATAATGTTCCAGCTTGAAATTTATCAAATCAAGAGTCAAAATGAATATTAGTGTGAAATGAGCAGCGAAAGAATGCAAAGGAATTAACTAAGGATTTTAGTGATGCAAAAAAAGATCTTTCTTCCAGTGTAAAATGAGTAGAATCAAGTTTTGACAATGCATTTAATGAGATTCAAAAAATTCCATTTTTGACTGTAAAAAAAGAGAAAATTTTATTAAATATTCCATGGGTTGATATTTCTCGTTTAGCTTCGATTATTATTGTAATGGATGATTGGTTGGTAGATTCTAAGAAAACAATTGTTGATAAAATTGGGGCAATGTGATCTGCGAAAGATTGTGCTGAATTTGCAGCATATGAAATTGAAGACTATAGAACAAATAAAAGTGATTATTGAAATTGTAGTGAAGCAAGAGATATTGTGGATGCTCAGGCATTTGTGGATTCTGTAGAGAAAGAATTAGAAACCCTTAGGTCATATTCTAGATTTCCAAAAATGTTGGCAAAATATAGATATGGGCGAGCAATGTATGTTAATGAAGCAATTGAAATAGTTAATTGTTTTAGTGATATTCTTGGTGGGTGGTTTGTTAGAAATAAGATTAGAGCACAAAAATATGTTGAGCTATATAAAACCATAAAGAGTATTTTAGATCTTTTAAAGAATTTTACTTTAATTTATGAATGATATAAAAGTTCATGTGAACCTTGTAAGGCAACAACTTATCAATCAAATTTTTCAATGGCAAAGATATTTTTCTCTATTGTTCCAACTCCACCGATTATTGAGTTTCCTTCTTGGCCAGATATAGTTTTTGATCTTTCTGATATTCAGGCTTGAGTTGAAATTCCTTTGCCAGCTCCTAGTTTTAAATTTGTTGAACTAACATTTGATCTAAATCTTCCTCCTTTAGATTTTGGAAATTTGAAGATTCCAAAACTTCCTCATTTCCCTCCTCTTCCAGAGCTTCCCGACCTTCCTCATTTTCCTGCAATACAAACACCTCAACTTCCTGATTTGCCACCACCACCAACTTTACCAGATTTTCCTTGATTTTTAATTGATCTTTCAAAAAGCATTCAGCTTATTTTAAAACTTTATTGTTTGATTTTTGAAAAATGACTTTTTGTTTATGAAGAGTGAATGCTTAAAGAGATAATTGAATGAATGACTAATAGAAGTAGTTCTATAATGTTACCTGAAGATTTTAATTTTTTACAATATCCTGAAGCTAGTTACTCTATAATAAGCGAGATTTGAGTAAATACTCATATGAATTTAGAGCTTGAGACATGAGAAGATATTTATAAGTTTTTGAAAGATATTGCAAATGAGTGGAATAGCATTAATACAAATTTGAAAAATGAATTGCATGAATTTAAGTCATGAGCTCAGCAACAAATTGATGGTGAGATCAAAAGTATTCAAAAATCTATTGATAATAAGGTAAAAGATACACAAGATGATATAGATGACAGTTTAAACTTTGATAAACAATCTTATAAACCTGATTTTGAAAATCTTAATTTTATTAAAAATAGTCTTATTTGATATAGGGCAGATACTAGCAAGCTTAATATTAGTAATTTATTAGTGCTTCAAGATTCGGTATTAAATAGTTTAGAAATATGAAAATCCAATTTGATAAGTAATAAAGATGATAACTACAAACATGAGATTTCAAAGAATGTAGCTGATATTAATTTAAAATGAGATAAAACAAGTTTTCTTACAAATAAAATGACTAAAACTCATGTGAAAAGTCTTAAGAGTCAGTTAAGATGATTTGGATGAAATCGTGTTCCGCAACCCGTTGAACTGAACCAGGGTTTATGATTTGCTTATGGGATTTGAGTTTCAGTCTTTTTTAAAGAATTTCATTGAATTAATAGAGATTTAGTTTGATCTGAGGTGCAAGTCATGTGATTTGATTCAATTGATATACAAAGAAGAGCTGTAAATTTATTTAGATCAGAAATCATTTGAAATGAGCTTATTGTAGAATGGAAAAATGAAGATGACATAAGTTCTTATATTATTGAGGTGAAAGATAAGATAAATTGATATGATCATTCTATGGAAGATTTTACACAGTCACTTATATATGTAATTTATAAATGAGAGATTCCAGAATGATTGGTGCAAACACTCCAGGATAAGCCTTGAGCGTTAGTTAAAATAGAAAAATATGAAGATTCTCAATTAAGAATTAAACTAGATAGAAATTGGTATTTTGCAAAAATAAATTGAGTAATTTGAAACGATGTTATATGAACCAGTTCAGTTAATAGGATTTTAAGTGCAAAAGATGTTCAGACTATATCTATAATTAATTCAGATAAGAAAGAAAAAAGGCTTATACCAGTTCTAATTGATAATGTTATTTCTATTTGAAGTGATGATGAAGTTGTTTCTTGGGATATTGATTGAGATTGAATTTTTGAGAGTATTTGAAATGATATTGTGATTCCTGCTAGACAAAGACTTGAAAGTTTTAATGTAACAGCTTCAATTATAGATTTCAGTATATGAATAAATTTAATTCAAGAAGTTGAAATTGAAGTTTTTTCTCCTGATATTTCATTGTTAACTCATTACCATGATAAAATTGTATGAACTATTTATCCTATTTATGATAATTATCCAGTTTCATTATTGATTAGTGATAATGATGATTTTAGCATTTATTGAGAGACATTTTATACAGATGAAAATTGACGTTTTGAGATAGATAGAGACGATATAAAAAATTATAAAAATATTTACGATTCTTCTTGAGATTCTATAGCAAAGATTGATTTAATTAATAAAAAAATAATTCCAGAACCATGATATCATTTAGAATTTTTTGCTTCAGAAGATTGAAAATTTTCTAGAATTTCTATTATGAAATGAAATGAGATTCAGATAAATATTTTTACTTTAGTAAAAGATGCTGCACTAGAAGAGGTTGATTGAGATTTGGATTTAAAAAATGAAAGTTCGAAAATATTTATAAAAGATGTGAATCAAGATGATGACATAGATCTTGCAATTCTTAAATGAATTCAAAATTATAATTGAGCTATGGTGATTAATAAGAATTGAATAGAGCTTGCACTTATTTCAAATAAATGAGAGGTAATACTATATAATTGAGCTAATGTGAGAATCAAGCAGTGAGCAGATTCAAGTTTTGTTTTTGAAGTTTTATTTAATTGAATTGTTATTTTTGAATTTTATATTTGAGTTAAGCTAGAGGAGGATGGTGCCATTTCATCTAATAATATAATTCCAAATTTTAAAGCTTGAGATATGAAAGTTGTTAAATTTGATTGAAAATTATCTCCAGTATATTTAGCTTCTTTAGAAAAAACCAAAGCTGAAGTTAAAAGTTCTGAAATAACTACAGTTGATCAGATTAAACAGTTTTCCAATGAATGAATATTGCCATTTTGAGATGTTGCATCTGATCATCCAGCAAGAGATGCAATTTTGGAACTGTATAGAAGAAATATTATTGAATGATATACGGATAAAACCTTTAGACCATGAAGAAAAATATCAAGAGCAGAATTTGTAAAAATAGTTCTTTGAGCAACTGATTGTAGAGATTGTACTAGACCAACTAGAGAAGATAAGCAAGGATTTTTAAGAAAACCTTTTCCTGATGTAAATCTTTATGATTGGTTTTTCTTTTGTATTTCAAAGGCTAAAAAATTAAGTATGGTAACATGATATTTAAGCGATGGGCTTTTTAGGCCTCATAAAAATATATCTAGATGAGAAGCAGTCGCTATACTGCTTAGACAATCTGACATTAAAATTGATAAATTTAGAAATACTATTAAAGATGTTAAAAATGAGCATTGGTTTAAGGATTATATTCAAACAGCGGTTGATATATGATTAATTTTTGAAGAAGATTCTTATGTTAGCCCATTGGAAGAAATTACGAGATGAGAATTTACTTTGATAACAACAAGACTTTTATCTCTTCAAGATTGTCAAATGAATGATAAAAATAAAAATCAAATACCAGATTATCTTGAATTTGAAAATTGAACTTGAGAAAACAAATGGGCAAAGGCATCTATATATAATTTTTTAGCCAAAATTTGAAAAAGTACAGATTTTTATGAAAGGTTGCAAGGGTCACCAAAATTTTTGAATAATCTGTTACAATATTATGATGATTATTTGAATGATGAGATAACAAAAGAATCTTTTGTAAATTATATTGATCAGTTAGATATAATATTACCTAATTTTAGCGACTTTCCTGAAACTGATGTATCAATTTATCCAGACGATGGTGATATGTTATTTCCTCCATACACATATGATGATTCATCACTAGCTCAAGATTTATATGACGACCCATTACTCACTCCTGACTCAGACGATGATGACCCTTCACTCACTCCTGATCCAGATGATTTTGTGCCATCTTACCCAGTGATTACTGATTTACCTGATCCACAAACATCAGATCCAGATCCGTATCCGTTTGAACCAGTGGCTTGTGTTTTTATAGAAGATGTAAGCAATTTATGAAGTTGAGATTGAAATATTAAGATTTTTTGAATTATCGTATCTGAAGATAGGCAATTAATTTTCTCTAAATCAAGAGAAAGCGTAAAATAAAAAGATTTTAAATTTTGAAATATAGTCATATTTTGTGATTAAAATCAATTATATAAAATTGATTTTGAAATAATAAATTATAGTATTTGTTACTATTTTTTTTATGTAAAAGTTGTTAGTTATGAATAATCTAGAAAGATATACATGAGTTTCAGATGATGATTTGGTTAATGCATCTCGAGTTTTATTTGAGAAATGAGCAGTTCCGGTATTTATGGAATTCAAAATGGATAGAAATGGTGTTTTAAACCATTCATGGTTTTGATGATGAAATTTTATTCATAATAGTATACAAGATAATGATATACTATTTAGACAAATGTTTGGTGGGATTTTGTCAAATACTGATAATAGTGAAAATTCCCTTGATGTAACTTTAGAAAAGTATTTTAAAATTAGTGCAAATGAAATCAAAAAATTATACGATAATCTTGCAAATATATGAAAGTCCTGAAAACAGGAAACAGCAATATTATTACAGTCAGATGATTCTAAGGTGTATTCAATTGTTTTTGTAAGAAGAAATGATAATACTTATCAGGCTACTTTGAAAAATGAAACATCTAATGTTGAAAATTATAGTTTTATAAAAAAAAAAGAGATTGCAGCCGCTTGAAAAATCTTGAATTTTATTGAAAAAAATCAGTGAGAAGATATTTTAATATTAGCAGGGGATTTACGAAGACAATTGGATTCTAATGTCTTTTTTGACTCAGATGATTTCTTTCAGCCAAGAAAATCATTATCACCTTTAAGAGTTAGGCAATTTGAGTCTTGGGATAATTATTTAGAAAAAATTAAAACATGATGATTTGGCACATTAATTCAAGATGATATAAGTAGAAATAATTTTTTTGATCAAGCGGTAATTAATTGATTTATTGCTCCTGAATGACTGAATAATGGAAAAATAATATCTATTAGCAAATGAACATGAATTTCTGCTAAAGGAGTTTATGATTCTTATAAAGATTTTGTGTGAAATATGTGATTGGGTTTAGATGATCAATGGGCTCACAGATTACAAAGTTTTTTAGAAGATCCTGAATTAGATTTGTGTAGATTTCCTATTGGGAAAGATGTGTATTCAGTAGTTTGTGCTCCAACCTTAACTCCAAACGGAATTCAGACAACAATGACAAAGCTAGGAGTTCAAAAAGATATTTATTCTGCACTTAAAGATATTTTATCACATCGGTTTCTTGAAGATGTGGAGTTTAAAAGACATCGTAAGATTGAATCTACGATAAATAATATTTCTTTATTGTTGGGCAAAATTATTAAGGATGGAGGTGAGGGTGTTGTTGAAGTTGGTCAAAGTGTGGTAAGTGGAAACAATAATGCGTTTTTATGTAATCGATTTTTTTAAGTAAAAATAATAAAATTTACTGACAAGTTTTTGATTAAATACCTTTTAAACATTAATAATATATGAATCAAAGAACACTGGATGATAGATATGAATTAATATCAGAAAACAAATTAATAAGCGTTTCTAGAGCTTTATTTGAAAGATGAGCTTTACCAGTATTTATGGAGCTTACGGTAGATGAAGATACATCAGCTTTAAGACATTCATGGTTTTGATGATGAAATTTTATTCACCATAAAAATAATGATAAAGATATTTTGTTTAAGGATGTTGCTAACGATATTATGATAGATCCTTATAGTAGTGATAATGATTTGAGTATAACTTTGGATAAATATTTTCAAATAGACTTAGCTGAAACAGCAGTATTGTATGAGAGACTTCAAAATATGTGAAATACTTGAAGACAAGAATCGCCAATATATTTAAAATCCAGAGATGGTAGAACATATTCTTTTGTCTTTGTAAGAAGATCTGATTATGTTTTTCAGGCTACGCTTAAAGATGAAACTTTAAATATTACCAATAATCAGGCAGATAAGTTACAACTATTTGATGATGCTTGAAAAATATTACAATATATTGAAAATTTTAATTGAACAATTTTAGCACTATCAAGTGCTTTAAGACAGCAATTAGATTCAGGTTCCTTATATGATACTGATATTTTTTTTGAACCAAAAAAATCAGTATCTTTATTAAGACCTGCATCTCCAGAGATTTGGAATAATTATTTAAGAATTGCTCGCAGTTGATGACTAGAGTTAGAGGTGAAAAAAAATGAAAAAATGAATACATTTTTTGATAATGCGGTGATTAGTTGTTTTATTGCCCCTGAGTGACTTAGTAGTAAAATAATATCTATTAGCAAATGAACATGAATTGCTGCCAAAAGAGTTTATGATTCTTATAAAGATTTTGTGTGAAATATGTGATTGGGTTTAGATGATCAATGGGCTCACAGATTACAAAGTTTTTTAGAAGATCCTGAATTGAATTTGTGTAGAATTCCTGTCGGGCAAGATGTGTATTCTGTAATTTGTGCTCCAGCGCTTACTCAAAATTGAATACAAACTACTATGACAAAATTAGAGGCTTCAAAGGATATATATTTTGCACTTCAGGCTGTGTTGTCTCAAAAATTTGTCGAAGACATTTGAAATGAAAATACTTCTGAGCTTGAATCTGTAATTGCTAGTTTGAAATTTTTGCTTAATTGAATTATTGATGAACCATTGTTTTAATATGTGTGAGAAATTACGATTTTTAAAATTGCAGAATTAACTTAATCATTGTATTGTTTTAATAATGTAAATTAATAATAAGTTTTTTATGAAAGAGTTGGAATCTTGATCTGTTGTTATGTGTCCAACAGATACATGTTATTGATTTTCAACCACTTATGATAATGAGAAATGAATTAAAAATATTCAGAAGATAAAGAAAAGATTTTGAAATAAGCCATTTTCACTTTTATTTTCTTCTATTTTTCAAGCAAAGCAGTATTGTGAAATTTCCAAGAAAGATGAAGAGTTTATATTATCACATAGTAATAAAAGTTCTTTTATTGTAAAAAAAAAGTCATTACTTGATAATTACTTTTCAAACTTTGACACTGTTTGCATTAGAATTGAAAATGAAGCTTATGCTTATAAGCCTGCAAGTTATTTTTGAAAACCAGTTACAACAACATCTGTAAATATTTCATGACATAAAATTTTAAACACAAGGCCTGATATTCTTGATGAGTTTTGAAAATACCCATTTATTCATTTTGTTTTTAGTGAAAATTTTTTAGCATGATCTGCTTCGGACATTTGGGATTTATCTCTATGAAATTCTAAAAAGATTAGGTAAGATATTTGTATCAATTATGATTTTATGAAAAAAAAATTTATTGTCATTGATGGTCATCATTTAATTTATAGAGCTTATTATGCTATTTCTAATTTAACCGCTTCAGATTGAAAGTTGGTAAATGCTATTTATTGAGTTGCTTCAATGACTCTCAACATTATTGAAAAAGAGTCTCCAGATTATATTGCATTTACTTTTGATTTATACAAAAGTTTTAGACATAGAAAAGATTCGGCTTACAAGGCACAAAGAAAACCTTGTCCAGAAGATTTAAAAGGACAAATGGAAGATATATATGAAATGGTTAAATTGATGTGAATTCCTATGTTTGCTGTAGAAGATTTTGAGGCAGATGATGTTATGTGAACTATTGCAGAAATTAATAGCAATTCAGATAATATTTCTACATATATTGTAACTTGAGATATGGATACGATGCAACTTGTAAATGATGAAAAAGTTGTAGTGGTATTTCCTAATAAATGATACAGGGATCCAGTTTATTTTGATGAAAACAAAGTTTTTGAAAAATATGAACTTAAGCCATCTCAAATAGTTGATTTTAAAATGATAGCATGAGATAGCAGTGATAATATTAAAGGAATTGCTTGAATTTGAGAAATATGAGCAAGAAAATTAATTCAAGAATATTGAAGTGTTAAATGAATTTATGATTCACTTGATTTGTTAAAATGAAAAATGAAAGAAAAATTGGTTAACGGAAGGTCGTGACTTGCTTTATGAAAAGAAATGGTCACTATAAGAAGAGATGTTGATATTAATGATTTTTCTTTAGAATGATGCAGGTTTAAGAGTGTTTCTCAAGATGTTGAAAGAGTTTTTAAAAAATATGAATTTAATTCTTTAATTAAAAGATTGGATAAATTAAGACCAGTTGTAGATGTTGAAAATCAGATGTCACTTTTTTAAAAAATTACGAATTACAAAATAGCTTCAAGTAATTTTTAAAGAAATCAACATTAAAATACAATGTTAGTTATATTTTGGCAAGCTTAGCTCTTTTACTTATAGGGCTTTTTTTGGTATAATTATCTGAAATATAAATATTATATGTTAAATAATAAAAAAGAAGGCTTTAACAAAAAAGATCATGAAAATGATGATGTTTCCATTGTTGATGAGTTTAAGTCGTTTATTTGACATTTAAAGAATTTTAAAGATGAGAGGAAAAAACAGTTTGAAATTAAGAAGTTAGAAAGAGCAAGTAGGCCAAGAAAAGATCTCAAGAAAACCATTAAACAAACTTTTAAGCAGTGAGTTGATTCTTTATTATCTGTACCAGAATTGATGGCATGATATACTTGAAGATTAAAAGATACATGAAAAAAAGTAATTAATGCTTGAGTACAATGAGCTAAGTTACGAAAAAAATTAATTGCTTCTAAAATAGAATGAGTAAAGGTTTGAGCAAAAGAAAAAACAAATTTGTTTAAGCAAAGAGTTAATTCGTTTTTAAAAGTACCAGAATTGAAATCGTGAAATTCAAATACTAAATTGTTATGAAAAGAAGATCCTTGAAAGGATGTATCCACTAATACAAGTTTTGCACAAGGGTGATTAGAAAAAGTTAAATCTTTTATTGATAAATTTATAAAAGCAAAAAGTGAAAATTCTGATAATTCAAATGTTAAATTTGCTGAAAATATAACTATAGATTCTGAAAAAAATATGGATGATAGAAAATTAGATGATAAATCTGATCAAAAATCTAAATTGGTAAGAGAGGTTGAATCAAGTGATAATGATAGTATTTGAAAAGAAACTGAACAAGAATTACCTGTAAAAGAAAGTAAAATAATTGGAAATTTAAAAGAGCAAGAAAATATTGAAGATGTTTCTTCAGCAATAAACAATAACAATGTTCAAAAAGTAAGAAGTAAAAAAAGTGATTCAAATATTTTTTCAGAAATGTGAAGAGATATATTTCATTGAATAATTGAAGAAAAAGATAAAGAGATTAAATGAAGGAAATTAAGCATTGAACATGACAAAGATTCTGAGGTTAAAATGTGAGGAAGCAAAGAGACAGTTTATATGAGTTTCTTAAATTTGTTTAACTCTTTAATGCCTTATGCGCTAATAGTGTTTATTAATATTTCAATTTGAGTTTATATATTTTTTGAAATTTTACTTGATAAGGAAAATATATATTTGAGTATTTTTAATGTTAATAATTTATGAGCTCAGATATATAGTTCAGAAGGTTCTCTGTCTCAAAAGAGGCTCAGATTGGATTCTCTTAAGAGACAAATTGATAGGGATCTTGTTGATATTCCATGAAGAATATATTATAAAAGTTTGAATTATAAAAAACTAACAGATGATATAAAAGATAAACTATCTTTATATTATAATGACAAAACATGAATGATAAAAATATGAAAGAATAAGAAGCTTACAGATGATTTAAGAGATTTATTTAAGACCGAGCAATCACTAGCTAACTTGAAATTATATTTTGAAAAGGAGCATGTTCTTAATTCTATAATTGAAGAGAAGATATATTGGAAGGAGGTTTATAAAGACTTACAAGAGGCTACTACTAATACTTTCAAATATAATGAGATATTAGATTATATTACTTATAATAATTTTTCTGTAGATGAAGATTGAAAAATTTCAGTATCATGATTGGTTACCGATCCTTCTTGAAAAGTTTTTAATCAGCTTATAAATTTAGTAAATACAATTAATGATCATGATAGTTTTCATTGAGCAAGTATTGCTACATTTTCAAAAACTATTAATTCAAATAAAGAAGTTTGATGAATGGTGTCACCTTTAAATTTAAGTTTTTACTATCAAAGCAATAATGAATAATGATAATACTTTGCAGGCTAAAAAAGATGAGCTTTTAAAACATGTTAATAATATGTTTAATTGAAATAATATTATACATGTTTCAGTTAGATTTGTAATTCATATTACAGTAATGACTCTTATTGTACTGTTTGTGTTCAATTGATATTTAATAGATCAGATTACAGCAATGCAAAATTGAATTACACTAATAAAAAATGCTAATTTGGAAATTTCTTGAGCATGAGATTATAAATGAATTGATTATCAGATCAATTTTTTAAATGATTTTACAAAAGCTAACAAGGCAAGTTTAAAAGAAAGAAGTAAAAAACTTTTTGAAAGACTCGACATTGCTCTTCCAGATACGCTATCAAGAAATTATATTGCAAAATATTTTGAAGAATTGTTTTTATCTATTTCACAACAATGAAATGAAGTAATATTAAATTCTATCACACTAAGCGATTCTGTGGAGCAAAAAATATTAATTGATTGAAAAAGTGTAAGTTATGATAAATATTCGGTTTCAGTAAATTTTTCTGCTACTGACATTAAATTTGAACAGATCATTGATCTAATTCATGTATCTTGAGTATTGGATGATAAATTTTATTATAAATGACAACCGCTTCCAGTTATGACAACTTCATCTATTAACTTAAACTTTAATGATAAATCAGATTGAGTTAGGTGAAGAAGTCTTCAATTTTTTATGTATTCATATAAGAAAATTTAATAAAAAAATATGTCACAAAATTTAGATTCACTTTTTGAAGCTATAGTATCAGCAAACACACCAAATATGGCTACATCATTGGTTTTGCATAGTATAGAATTACTTGCTTCGGATATACATATTGAACCAAATGAGCAAAATGTAAGAATTAGATGCAGGGTTGATTGAACTTTACATTCTGTTGTTGAATATCCTTTAAATATTCATGATAGTTTTGTTGCTAGAATTAAAATTATGTCATGATTGAAAACTGATGAGACTAGAATTCCACAAGATGGTGTAATAAGTACAACTCTTGAAAATTGATGATCAGTAGATCTTCGTGTAAGTACACTGCCAACCGTAACATGAGAAAAGATTGTGATGCGTATACAAGATAAGACAAAACAAATTCCTACTTTTAAAGAAATGTGAATAAGATGATCGTGACTTGAGAGATTTGAAGAATGAATTAATAAACCTAATTGAATTATACTGGTTACTGGTCCTACATGATCTTGAAAAACTACAACTCTTTATTCATGTTTAAAATTATTAAATCAACCTGGGGTAAATATAGTTACAATTGAAGATCCGGTTGAGTATAAATTACATGCTTTAAATCAGTGTCAGGTTAAGCATGAAATATGATTTGATTTTGCTACATGACTTAGGTCTATCCTGCGTCAGGATCCTGATATAATAATGGTATGAGAAATTCGTGATCTTGAAACTATCGAGATTTCTTTAAGAGCAGCTATGACATGACATTTAGTACTTTCAACAATTCATACGAACTCTGCAATTGCTACTATAAATAGAGTTATAGACATGTGAGTAAAACCTTTTTTGATTGCAGCTTCTGTAAACACTATTCAGGCACAAAGACTTGTTAGAAAGATTTGTCAGAAATGTGCAAAAAAGTATACAGCTGATGAGGCAACTGCTAAAGAGATTATAAAAGAACTTAAAGATTTACCTGCTATTGAGTGAATTGATGTATCTAAATTAACTAGTTCAATTGAATTGGTTAAATGAGAAGGTTGTGAAGCTTGTAATAATACATGATATAAATGAAGAATGGGTATTTTTGAGATTTTAACAATTGACAGAGATATTGAAGAAATGATTATTAGATGAGAATCTCAACAAAAGATTTTAGAGAAAGCTCAAAGTAAATGATTTATAACAATTATGCAGGATGGTTTAATTAAAGCACTTGCATGATTAACAACTGTTAATGAGGTGTTTGAAACTGCAAATATTGAATAAAAGTTATTTAAAATCACATGGATAAAAACGAGAAAAAAATAGAAATAAAACTGGCTACTTCCCCAAAAGAAATTGAATCAATGTTAAAGGAGGAAGATAAGAGATCAGCTTTTAAAAAGGCTGATGATTATTTAGCACAATTTTCAGATGTTACAGTTACAGATAAGGTTGTTTTTTACAGATTGTTTGCAACAATGATAAATGCTTGAGTGCCATTAATAGAATCTCTAGTTGTACTAAAAGAGCAGACAAAGTCTCCAAAGTTTAAAACAATTTTAGAAAATGTTATAAGAAGAGTTTCAAGTGGTTCTACTATAGCTAGTTCGATGGCTGCTTATCCAGAAATATTTGAAGATGCTGAAATTTGAGTTATTAAAGCTTGAGAGGAATCATGAAAATTAAAAGATATTTTATTAAAATTATCTGATCAAATTGAAAGATCAGCCTTAATTACATGAAAAATTAAGTGAGCAATGATATATCCAATTGTAATTTTGCTTGTTGTACTTCTTTCTTTGTATGCAATCATGGTATTGGTTATTCCAAAAATTAAAGAAATGTTTTCTTCAATGTGAGCAGAACTTCCTGAAATTACTCAGGCACTTATAAGCACTTCTGATTTTTTATTAGAAGAGTGATGGTTGTGATTTAACAATTGAGTACTTATTATCATGTGATGTATTTTAGCATTTGTTGTATTTAGTTATTGGAAAAAAACAGAAATTTGATCTTATTATACATCTTTAGCACTATTATATATTCCACTTTTTTGAATGCTTGAACAAAAAATTTCAGTTGCAAAATTTTGTTCAGCAATTAGCTTGCTTACAGGTAGTTGAATTGACTTGATTGAAGGTTTAAGACTTACTTCAAATATGATATGAAATAATGCTTATAAAATTAGAATCCTTAGAATTGTACAAGATGTTCAGCAGTGATTAAGTGTAGCTCAAAATATGAAAAAAGATACTTTGTATTTTCCTAGTATGGTTACAAGTATGATTTTAGTTTGAGAAAAAACAGGTCGTATATCAGAAGTAACAAACAAAGTAGCAGAATATTTTGAAAGTGAAGTTGATTCTCTTGTGAAAAATCTTATGCAACTTATTGAACCGCTTATAATTGTAGTGGTTTGATTATTAGTTGCATGAATTGTAGTTGCTGTAATGGTACCTCTTTTATCAATGTCAGATATAGTAGCTATGTAATGTGAAAAAATTTGTATGATACTTGTCGGCTTCAATATTTATTTTTTGACTTTTTACTAATCAACCAGTCTTATCTGGTTCTTTGCCAAGCGAATGGGATAAGCAAATAGAGGATATAAATCTTGTTTCTATAGAAACAGATTCTGCTGATTTAACTGCTATAGGCAATCTTAAGGCTTATGTAATTAAAACTATTTTACCAATAGCAAAATCTATATTCTTACCATTGGCTTTAATATATTTAGTAATTTTAATTTTTTGATTAACAGTTGCCGCTTGAGATGAGGATGTTATATCATCTTTTAAAGTAAAGGTATGATTTTTAATTTTATGACTTATTCTTATTTCAATTGCAGAGCCTATATGAGAAGTATTTGACCCTACAGTTTGAAATAACAAAACAGAGCTGTGAAACATAGATGAGCTTGAGATTTTAGTAAATAGTATTATTGAATATTTTACAATTTTATCTTGATGAATTGCAGTGATAGTTATGACAATATCTTGAATTAGATTGGTGGTATCAAAGTGAGATGACACAATTATAGAAGAGCAAAAAAGAAGTTTTACTTACTCATTTATCTGACTTATTGTTATTCTGGTGTTTAAGAGATTTATTGAGGATATTTTATATGTAAATCATTGATTTTCATGACCAAATGAAAATGCTGCTAGCGACATGAGTGCAGAGATAATGTGAATTATAGCTTGGGCAATGGAATTTTTAGCTTTTTGATGTTTGTGAGTTATAGTTCTTGCATGATTTTATTATATTTTTTCGCTTTGAGATGATGATGCTTCAACAAAAGCTAAGGCTACCATTAAAAATGCTGCGCTTGGTTTATTGCTCATAATTGTTTCTTATACAATAGTTGCAACTTTTATTCCCCATTAATGAAAAAAATAATTATTTTTTTGGCGATAAGTTTGATCTCAACATTGGTATTTGCTAATTGAGATATAAGAGAGATTCCTTTTGATGATCAATCTGATACTAGGTTATCAGAAAGATTTGATGCATTTGGTTGAAATTTAAGAGAAGATACTAAGTTCGTAGAGGGGGGAATATTAGCAATAGTTGATCTTATGAGAAAATTAATGTGAACCACTGCAGTTATATGGGCTTTTTATGCTGGTTTTCAATTGGTGGTTTCTCAATGAGATGAAGATACAGTAAACAAAAGCAAAAGACAGTTGAGGTGGAGTATAATAGCATTATTATTGATACTACTCGCTGATCCGCTTCTGAGAACAGTGTTTTATTGATGAGGGTGAGGTGTAAGGCCTTGAGATGCAATAATGTCTGCAGAAGCAGCCAAGACTTGAGTTTTGGAGATGGAATGACTTATCTCCTATCTTCAAACTTTTGTGGCGTTGATAGCTTTATTTATGATAGTTACCGTATGAATTAAAACAATATTTTCATTAGACAAAGAAGAAGCTATTGAAAATCAAACAAAAACAATTACTTGGATATGAATATGAATGATTTTAATATTTTTAAATAAAGTATTTATTTATGCTGGAGTGCTTTGAAATCCTGTAACATGAGAAGAAAGAAATGTGGCTAAATTGATATGAGAATTATCATGAGTATTATGATATTTTTTATGATTTGTTTGAGCGCTTGCAGTGTGATTTCTTATTTATTGATGATTTTTAATGATAACATCATCTTGAGAAGATGATCAGAATACAAAATGAAAGAATATAGTCATAAATGTAATAATTGGTATAGTTATTATTGTTCTTTCTTATGCTTTAGTTTCTGCTTTGATTTTGTCGTGAAGAGGTGGAGGAGGGTAATTTAAAAGTTTTAATTTAAAATTTAAAAATCATGTGAGCCGTAAAATATGATGAAGTATGATTTGCTAAGTTGTAAAGAAATAGGCATACTACCATTTTTTTGAATAAAAAAATGCAAAATAATTAGAGAAAATAAGAATGTATTATATTTGCGAGGAGTTAATTAAAGAATATCTTTATAATTTCTTAATTAAATACTCACTGTGTTTATTTAATTAATCCTAAATCAAAGCTGTTGTGCTATTTCGCAGCATTTATCTCGGTCTATAAAGTTACAGTGTCCTCTGCTAAAACTGATCTCTCCATTTTTGTCAATAAAGTATCTATGAAATCCTCATTGTCAGTATATCTCATTTTCATCTAAGCATAAATTGGCATTGAACTATTTTCTCAATTCAAGAATTTGATCTATAATTTCAGATTTCCATTTTTCCTCTAAAAAGACCCCATTTTTTTCTTACCACTAATAACATGGCTTAAATAGGCCAAATAAAAATTAAGTTTTTTTCAAAAAAAGTATGACACTTTTAAGTTAACTTCACTCCTCACTCAAAAACCATTTAACCATTTCCTCTGCATTTTCCATTTTCCCTGCATTTCTTATCTTTTTTACAATTGTATTTCTATCAAATCATAGTGATTCAAGGGCTAATATGGCTTCTGTTAATATATCATTATCTTCTTTGTTTCATGTTGATCCTGTATCCATAGTAACTATATGGTTTATTTTGCTCTTTAAGTCTAGAATTATTCTTTCAGCAGCTTTTTGTCATATTCATTTTACTTGTTTTAAGCTTTCTGTGTCTCAGTTAACAATGGCAGATTTCAAGACATCTAGTGGCAGGTTTAGAATTTCTAATGCAGTTTTTGGACCAACTCAATTTACTCAAATTAATATTTCAAAAAAATCCAGTGCTTCTTTTTCTAAAAATCAATAAAGAGAAATTTCATTTTCTTTAACTACTGTGTGAACCCAAAAATCTTTTTCTTTTTTTTCTACAATGTTAGAAATATTCTCCGTTCAAAGCCAAAGTTTGTATCATACTCAATTAACGTTTAATATAATATATTTTTCTCAAATATATTTCATGTTTCAGTTTAGATATCAGATCATAGATTTTTTATGTTATAATATAGTATTATTGATATTATTATCAAATATTATCATCCTGAGCATAGCGAAGGATATGATTACTATCAAATTATAAAATGTGATATGTTACTCGAATTTTGGATTAAACTATAGTTTGACAATTATGTATACATGTGTATATTTGTTATCCATTATAAATTATAATATATACAAGTATGTCAGAAAAACAAAGTAAGAAAGTTTGAAATGTCGTTATGAGTCTAAGTCCTGAACATGAGTATCATGGTTGAAATATAGGTACCATGTTCAACGATTGAGGAATATTAAAAATTTTTGAATGCACACGAGTAAGTCTTGATAGCCATTTACTTGCATGAGTTGATGCATGAATATTATTACCAGAAGCTACATATAATATATATGAACGATGATTCAACAATACTCTTGATAAAATGCTTAAATCATTATGATTAAGCATTGTTAAAATCGTTAACGATCAAGGTGATGATTTGGTTGATATTGTTTAAAAAACCTAAGATTAATCGAGTTACGCCTCAAAATTACGCAAATATTCCCTATATGTTTTTTCTTAGATTTATAGCAATCAGATTCTTCGCTATGCTCAGGATGACAGGATTTTTGCTATTTATTTAAACTTTATTAAAAATTATAAAAATTGCAAAAATTCAAAAATTAGTAGAATAGAGTTGATGAATTATATATATTTAGCATTAATGTCAGCATTACTCACACTAGCTTCTATTTTACTAGTTATGTATATTTTCCCAAAAATTTGATTAATTGACAAGCCAAATAAATATTGATTTAACAGAAAGCCTGTAGCTTATGCAGCCTGAGTGATAATTCCAATTATATTTTTTTGAATTTCTTTTTTTATACTTCCTATAAATAAGCCTTTTATTTGATTTTTTATTTCGAGTCTAATTCTTGTAACAGTATCATTTATTGATGATATTAAGCATATTAATCCACTTATTAGACTTGTAGTTCAGGCTTTTTGTGCACTTATTATTATCTATAGTTGAATTTGAATTAATGAAATACTACATCCTTTTTGATGAGAAATTGATCTTACTACTTATAAACTACATATATGAACATGAAGTTTTTATTTAATAGCAGATAGCTTACTTTTCTTTTGGATAATTTTGATGATTAATTCAATGAATTGGATTGATTGAATTAATTGAAATGCATCTTGAGTATCTGCAGTTGCTGGATGGATCTTATTTTTTTTATCAAAATCTTCAGTTGTAGCACAAAATGATATGGCACTTGTGTTTTTGGTTTTTGCATCAATTTGTACAGTATTTTTCTTTTTTGATATAGAAAAGCCAAAGATTTTGATGTGAGATTCCGGTTCAATGTTTCTTTGATTTAGCTTAGCAGTTTTATCTGTAATAGCTTGATGAAAAATAGCCACAACTTTAATGATTATGATAATTCCACTTTTTGATGCTTTTTTTACTTTATTTAGGAGATTTAAAGATGGAAATTCGCTTTTTAAATGAGATTTAAAACATTTTCATCATATACTGCTTGAAAAATGATTATCAAGAAGAAGCTCGGTAATTGTTTATATTATAATTTGTTTCCTTTTTTGATTACCTGCTTTGTTTTTTGATACAGTTTGAAAATTTGTGAGTATTATTGTAGCTGTAGTGATAGTGTTCTTTTTGGAGCTCTTTCTTAGAAGAAGGAATTTTAACAAAGAATAATTTGTTTAAAATAGATTAGTAAAATCCTTATTTTCTTTTTTCATAATTTCGTTTATTTTACTCACGAGTGTAAATGGGGTATAATCTGATTTTTTCAAATAATAGTTTGCTCATAATTCAAAACTTTTCTTTATATCTTCATCTTGAGAAAGGTTTGAGTTTATTACTATGATAATTTCTTTTTTTGTTTGTATGTTGGCAACTTGCTCATAGAATTTTTCTAAGAATTCAAATCAATCCATAACTGGCATCATTATATCAAGAAGTACAACATCTGGTTCAATTTCGGCTACGATCTCTAATGCTTTGTTTCAGTCTTCTGCTATTGTTACCTTGTATCAGTGTTTAGAAAACACAATTTCATAAAGATCGTTAAGATCTTTATTGTCTTCGACTATTAAAATTTTTCATGATTTCATAATTTAAAGATTAGTTTGTATTGTGAATATGAAATTGCTTCATTTTCATTTAACACTTTCTACTCAAATTTTTCATTTTAAATTTCTAATAATATTTTTTGTGATCATTAAGCCGAGTCATGTTCATTCATACTCCCTTTTTAGGTAGTTGTCAATTTGATAGAATTCATTAAATATAGTTTTTATTTTGTTTTTATCTATTCAAATTCATGAATCAGATACAGAAAACGTTATTAAGTCCTTGTTTGCCTCCTTTTTTATAACAGCAATTTTTATTTTTCAATTTGCTGCAGTAAATTTACAAGCATTGTTAACTAGATTTATAAAAACTTGTTTAAGTTTTTCTCCATCTGTTTTGATATTAAGATTTATTTTGTTTTTATTCTCAAATGAAATATTAAGATTTTTGTCTTTATATATTAATGATAATTCTTTTATTACAGAGTTAATTATTGTTCCTGTGTTAACTGGTCAGATATTAAGATTAATTTTTCATAATTTTAATCTGGTTACATCAAGCATGTTGTCTACGAGTACTATTAGGCTTCAAGCATTATTGAATATTTTATCAACAAATCCCTTTTGTTTTGCAGTTAATTTTCAAAATGATCATTCAAGCATTAATGAAGAATATCATTTTATTACAGTTAGTGGTGTTCTCATTTCATGCGAGGTGATTCATAGAAAACGATCTTTCATTTTGTCAAAAATCTGTAATTTTTTATGAGATTTTGCTAGTGCATTTGATTTAGTTATTTTGAGAAAGTGTATTTTTGAGTATTCTCTTATAACTCACTCAATATTTGAATCAAAAAATTCATTTATTAAATTTAATGATTTTATGTTATAGAGATTTGATTTTGAGATTTGAGTAATTAATTCTTTTTTTAAAGATAAATATATAACATATAGATCACTTATTTCAATATTGTGGTTTTCAAGAAAGTGAAGAAATTTTGCTCTAATTTTACACTCTCATATGTTATAACTTCATTTAAATACTCATCAAATATATTGAATAATTTTATATCAATATTTATCTAAATACTCTTTTGAATTTATTTTATACTTAATCAGAAGCATACTAACATCTTGGCTATTTACCCAATTTATTCAAATTTGTTTATCGTTTTTTTTAATTAATGCGGCTATGCTCATAAAAGAAAGTAAGTAAGATTTACATTTATTTTTTATATCATTTTATTATAACACAAATAAGGTTATGAGTAAATCATTGTTGCTTACTAAAGGCGATATTGACTTGTAATGTATAAAAAGTATGTTAAGGCTTGTATTTTAATAAAATACAAATTAATTTATATGTTTTATGAACACTTTAAATTCAAAACTGATTTCGATAATTAAATTTACAAATGATGTTAGTGAATTTACTTTTAGGCTCGAATGAAAAATGGATTTTATTCCAGGCCAATTTGTAATGATGGATATAGATAATGGAAATGAAAAGAAAGTTAAAAGAGCTTATTCAGTTAAATCTTATGATAAAAAAAACGATGAACTTGTATTATGCATTAAAAATGTTAATTGAGTATGAACATCGTGGATATTTGATTTAAAATTGTTTGATACTGTTGTTTTTTCATGAGCTTTTGGACATTTTAAGTTAAGAGGTGAAAAAAATGTTTTATATTTTTTTGCAACTTGAATATGAATGCCACCAATCATTTGTTTTTTAGATGATATTTTTAAAAAGTGAATAAGTAAAACTGTCAGGTTAATTTTTTGAGTTAGGTATGAGAGTGACATTTATTATGAAGATTATTTTAAGAAATTATCTGAAAAATACTCTAATTTTTCATATGAAATTTGTTTATCAAGAGAGAATAAGAAGTGATATTATAATTGATATATTACAAAAAAAATATTTGAAGAAAATATCGATTGGTCTCATGCAGAATGATATTATTGTGGCTCTATTTCAATAGTTAAAGATCTCCAAAGTAAACTAATTGAACTAGGAATGGATAGTAAGAGTTTTTTTAAGGAAGCGTTTTAACAAGAATTACACATTTTTTTTGTGATTTATAGCTTTTTTGTAATCAGAAAGAAGATTAATAAAATCAATTATTTGTGATCAGTGTGGGCTTTCTGGTGTTATTGTTATGACTCAATCATCTACATCAAGTATAATATTACCATTTTTTTTAACCTTACTATTTAACACTATTTCGCTTCAGTATACTTTTATTTTTTTTGTAATTTGCATTTTAAATCATTGAACTAGTTCATATAACATTTCTTCAGCTGAAGAGAATCATTGATTGTCCATTTGTTTATTTATAAGTTTTTTTATTAGATTTTGAAGATCTATGATATTTCTTTTTAAGTTTCCTTTATTTCAATTTGATTCCTTTTTCATAATGAGAAGAATTATATTAATAGTATATAGTTATATATTACCAGAAAAATATAATAAAAGCAAGTAAATATAGTTATGCACTTAATCTTCAAGAAGATCTTCAAATCTTCGTTGTCTATAGTAGACAAATCATAGGGACATAATTGATATTATTGTGATGATACTTAAATATTCAGGAACAATAATAATTGATTTTTTCTTTGAACCTAGGAATTTTCTATCTCAATTCTCAAGTTTAACAAATGCATTAACTTTCACATTTAATTTTCAAACATGTGGAACCTCTTTAAGTTCATAATAGTTTTCAAAATTTACTCTAGGTGAGATTATGAATTTCGATTTTGTTTTATTAACTTCTTTTCATTCGAAAGCATTCTTAATTGTTGTTACATATTCTATTTGCGATGGAGTTTCTCATCAGTTTTTTATAATAGTTTTAAGAGAATATTGAGTTTGATTAAATACTCAGCACTTTGCTCCTGAATCGATACAATTTTTTAATGATTTTGGATTTAGATATGTAAAATATGAAGGAGCAGAATTTTTTATAACTACCCTCAAAGATTTAAATCGAATTTTTTCTATTGATTTTTGTTCTTCTGCAAGGAGGGGGTTGTTTAGAAAGGCCGGTTCTTCTTCAGTTTCTTCATCATCTCCAATAAATATATTATTAATTAAGCTCGCAAGTGACAGATTACTTTTATGGGTTTGATAATTAGTTTCATCTTCATTTTGAGGAATTTCAATAGATACCCACTCTGTGGAATTATCTACTATTGAGTCATTATCTAGTAATTTTTTGTCTTTATTTATATCATTATCTGAAGATGATCATTTAGAATTATTGTATTGCGAAGCTTTAATAGAAGAGTTGTTTGTAGCTCTTCAATTGGATTGTCATATGTTTCATATTGTATTGTTATATATATTTCCTAATAATGAATCCCGGTCTCAGAAAATATCATTAATCATGTAATCAACAAATGAATCTCATTGTGTGTTAGTATTTGTAGTTTTTCAATCTATATTTTGATCATTGTCAGTATCACTAGTGTTTTCATCTTGGTTGGCACTATCATCTCTTATAATTGCATCTTGATTTGTATTATTAGCAATTGAGTCTTGATTAATACTTTCTTCTGTATTGGTTTTTTGATCTTCAATTTCATCATTTTCTCAGTTTGTATTTTTATTATTATCTACAGTTTCTTTAACTGTGTCTACACTGTCTTGATTATTATCTTTTTCAGAATCACTGTTTATAATATTATTAGATATTTCTTTGTTGTCTTCTAAGGATATGTTTTCTGTAACTGAGTCTTTTTCAGAATTATCATCTTCTGATGGCAGAGTTTCTGTAATTATTTCTTTTTCTTCATCAAGATCTACCTCAACTGTAAAAGAGTTTTCATTATCATTCTCTTCTTCGTTGATTGGATTTGATGTAGTAGTATACATTGATTGAACTGATCATCCACCACCTCCGCTATTATCTGAGTCAACTGATGACGTGGACGATATAAATATACATGAATCTCAAATTAGATTAACAGTTCAAGTGTTATTAATTCAATCTCAATCAAATATAACATCTGTACTAGGTGACGATATCTCAAAAATGATAGTATCTGAATTATTAGCTCAATTACCTATGTCTACAGTTAAATATACACACGTTTGGTCAGTTCATATTGTTATAGATCAAGTTACGGTAGTGTTACCAGATCAATTGAATGATGTTCATGTGTTACTAAATAGATTTGCTCATCCAGGTATGGATCAGGTTGAACAAGATGTTTCTTCTTTGTAATAAATTAAGAAGTTAGAAAGCTCATTTTTTTCATTAATTGTTCATGTTTCAGTAATAGTGATGGAGCTAATTGTTCAAGTTCAATTATCACTTATAAAAGTAAATGATCATCCTATGTGATTTCATATTGAATCAATTCAGGCCAAGTTTGTTACAGGGATTCAAGTTGAGCTTATTATAAGATTTGTATCTAGTAATATACTAGAATATCCATTTATATTTATTGATGAAGTAGGAGCGGTTCAGCCTGCATCACTAGTAATATCAGTAGAAGGATTTGAAATATTAAAAGAAATAGTGTCTGAGTTGCTAGCTCATGTTCATATATCTATAGATAGGTACAAACATATTTGTTCAGTACTAACAATCATAGATCATGTAACAGTTGCTTTCTCTCAAGCACTAAATGA
>CAYWBW010000014.1:0-51883 GCA_964456745.1 uncultured Candidatus Peribacteria bacterium
ACTGATCAGGTACTTGATCAGAATCAAATAACGCACCTACTATTGGGGGGACACCATCTACCAGCGTAAACGAATGAGAAGCTTACAGCTTTATTCCAACTGCTACAGATGTTGATTGAGACGTGCTTACTTTCTCTGGAACTAATCTTCCTGAATGGGCAAGTCTTGATATAGATACTTGAGAATTAAGTTGAACTCCTTGATACAATGATCAATGAACTTTCTTTAATGTAACAATAACAGTAAGTGACTGAACTTATGAAGATAGTATGTCTTTTAATATAATTGTGGAAAATTATAATAGAACTCCTACTATTACTGGTACTCCTAATACAAGTGTTGATGAGGGTCAGGAATATTTATTTATTCCTTGAGCTAATGATGATGACTGAGAAACTCTTGGATTTTGAATTATAAACAAACCAGATTGGGCAACTTTTAGTGAAACAACTTGAGAATTGAGCTGAACTCCTTGATATCTTAATCAATGAACTTATACAGGTATTATTATTAATGTTAGTGATTGAAACACAATCGCTTCATTGGCAGCATTTGATTTAGTTGTTAATAATGTTAACCAAAATCCTGTAATATCATGAAATCCTGCAACATCTTGAGCTGAATGAGAAGCTTATAGCTTTATTCCAACTGCTTCAGATCCTGACGAAGATACACTTACTTTCTCTGGAACTAACATTCCTGAATGGGCAAGTTTTAATACTACTAATTGAGCTATTACATGAACTCCATCATTAGATCAAATGGACGTTTACGCAGATATCATAATCACAGTAAGTGATGACAATTGAGGATCTGCTTCTTTGGCTTCTTTTAGTATTGATATTTGAAATACAAATCAATGACCAAGTATTGCTTGTAGTCCACAAACTATAATAAATGAATGAGAAACATATTATTTTAAACCTACAGCTTCAGATCCTGACACTTGAGATGTATTAACATATGAAATTACAAACACACCATCTTGGGCTAGCTTTAATACTGAAAACTGAGAGCTTACTTGAACTCCATGATCTGATGATTGATGAATAGCTTATGAAGGTATTACTATTAAAGTTATTGACTGAGAGCAAGAAGCAGCAAGTTGTGATCCATTTATTATCACTGTTATTGATGTTACTGTAGTATCAGTTAACAATGCACCTACAATTAGCTGAACAGCAGCAACAACTGTAGAAGTATGAACACTATACAGCTTTACTCCTACTGCAAATGATATTGACGATTGAGACATTTTGACTTTTTCAATATCTAACAAACCTTCATGGGCTTCATTTAATACAAGTGATTGAACTTTAAGCTGAACTCCTCAAGACTGAGATGAAGATACTTATAGAGAAATAACAATAAGTGTTAGTGATAACACAGATTTAGTAAGTCTTGATGCATTTGATATTGAAGTTACTAACTGATCAGGTACTTGATCAGAATCAAATAACGCACCTACTATTGGGGGGACACCTGACGCATTAATATGAGTTGGACAAGAGTATTCATTTACTCCTACTGGTTCTGATGAAGATGGTGACGATCTTACTTACTCAATTTTAAACCAACCATCATGGCTTGACTTTGAAACAAACAGATGAACTCTTAGTGGTACTCCTGCAGACTGAGATATATGAACTTACACTGGTATTGTTATATCAGTAAGCGACTGAACAGGATCTGCAAACCTTCCAATGTTTTCCATTCAAGTTATTGAGGCAACAGAGCTAACTATAAGTGCATCATATGAAGATACTACTATATGAATCACATCCTGAGAATCAATGTCACTTGTTGTAACTTCAAATGCAAGTGTTGCTTGAGTGTACTCTATAGAAAATCAACCATCATGGACAAGTTTTGATACCTCTGACTGAAGTTTGAGCTGAACTCCTCAAGATTCAAATGTTTGAACATACTCAGGTATTGTAATAAAAGTAACTGATTGATGACTCAGTGCTGAAATCTTACCATTTGCAATTGAAGTATCTCCTATACATGTAAATACTGCTCCAACAATTAGTTGAACACCGAGCACATCAGTATGAGTTGGACAATGATATTCATTTACTCCTACTGGATTTGATGCTGATGGTGATACTCTTACTTATTCAGGTACAAATTTACCATCATGGCTTAGTATAAATACAAGCAATTGAAACATAAGCGGTACTCCTGAAAGTTGAGACCTATGATCACATACTAACATCATTATAACAGTTTCTGATTGAGAATATTCTGCTTCATTATCTGCATTTTCTATTGAAGTAACCGAAGAAGCAACACTAAGCATAAGTGCAACATATGAAAACACTACTATATGAGTTGTAGTATGAGAAACTATGTCACTAGTTGTAACTTCAAATGCTAGTGATGCTTGAGTATACTCTATAGAAAATCAACCTTCATGGACAAGTTTTAATTCAAGCGATTGAAGTTTAAGCTGAACTCCATGAGATACAAATACGTGAACATATGCAAATATTATAATAAAAATAACTGACTGATGAGTAAGTGCTGAAATCTTACCATTTATAATTAATGTAACAGATTCAGATTCATGACTACCAGAAGATGATGATAACGATACTTTCGTTCTATGAGATTGATCATTTTGAGGTTGATGATGAGGTTATAGATGGTGGAAAAAATATCTTCCATGAGACACATTACCAGAAGGACTTAGCGAAGAGGAAACGGAAGAAATTGTTGCAGAAATGTGAATTGCTTGAGTATTAAAAATTGATAGCCAGATAAAATCAAATAATGATGAATGATACTGATTTGCATGAGACATTAGACATGCTAAAAAGATCGAATCAACTGGCGTTCAACAAATGGCATTTCAAACTACTATTTCAAACACTTCTCAAGATTCTATTAAGGATATAAAAATCAAAAGAGAAATGCTTTCTGATTCAAACTGTATTGACTCAAGATTCCTTTCATCTGACACAAATTACAATAAAAAAACTGAAACATTTACAATTTCTGAAATAAAAGCTTGAGAAAACTATGATTTTTCATACAAAATACTTGCTAGTCCTAAGTGAGATGATACTTGTTATGCTGTTGAAAGATTTGCTATAACCGACTCCTCACTTTGATTGGATAGTTACGAACATATAAACAATAACTTCGTAAATTTCATTCAACTTTGACCAGATGTTAGCTATGAGCAATGAGGATTCAGTGTTTGAATTAACACTCTTACAAATCTAATTGAATCATGAGATGATTCAGTAGTAAAAGCAGTAATAACAAACGATACTTGAAATGACATCAAAGATGTTCAATTTAAATTCAGATATCTTCCTGCAAAAATCAAGATCATATCAGCAATATGAGCTATACACACTTATTGAACACTAACTTGGGAAAAAGAATTTGTTAAAGCCTGAGAGGTAACAACAATATTCTTTAAAGCAAAACTTAAATAATTAATATTAATAATTAACCAAAAAACTATGGAAAACAATAAAGAGGCTTTAGTCCTAGAACACAAAAAAACAGAAAACGTTTGAAAGTTTGAAGTTGTAAAATGAGAGGAAACAGCATGAACTACTACAAGTAGTACTCAAGTAGTAAGCTTGCCAAAACCTTTGGCAACAAAACTACCTGGTGCGGGGCTTTGAGATACTATGTTAATTATATCAATATTCGCTTCAGTAATAGTAAGTAGTTTTATGTACGCAAGAAAAAACTTTGTGTAAATAAATAATCATATATGCATGGAGACGTGATAAATCGCGTTTCTCTGTATTAATAAAATTAAAGACTCATATTTTTACTATGAAAATATGAGTCTTTTTTTATTGATATTCCTAAGTAATAGGAATTACTTTATTGATACATAATAAGTAATAACAACTTTAGATTTGATGTATAAATTTTTGAATTTTTATAATTTTTGAATTTTTATAAATAAATATTAATTTTTAAATTCTAAAATAGTTTTGCTTATTTTTTATTGCAGTTTTTTGTTATTTTGGAGAATATTGATATTAATCAAATCAATATATCTTTTTTTCTCAAAATCTTCTTGTCTGTAAGAAAACTTTCAAAATATAGATAAAAGCTCAGATTCTTTTTCTTTCAATTTAGATTCACAGCTAATAGTTTCAATTTCTAAAAACCATCATAGATCCCCTACTTCACATAATTCTAAATTAAAATCTCATTTCTTGAAAAGAAGAGAATTCTTTATTTTTGAAATAAATTTTATATATCACAATTTTTCTATAAATTTAATAAATCACTTATCATTATCTACTCAAAACTCAATTTCTTTATTCCTTTCTATTCAATCTTTTATAAAATGATCTTTTTGTGTAATTGTAAATTTTCAATTTTCATCTCTTAATCTAAATAATGGACAAGATCAAAAATTATCTGAAAAATATAAATCTTTCTTAATACTCTCTCAAATAAAAGTATATGAAGATTTTAACTTTTCTAATACTTTATCCTTATCTTTTAGCCTTACTTTTGCTTCTAATTCTATTAGCATAATTTATTGAATTGTTAATTGTTATAATTTACAAGGTCAATTCCCTTTATAATAACATTTAATTTCACCTAGTTTTTACAAACTCCTTCTACAAAACTCTTTGCCCATACTATGCATTCTGCCAATGAATTGCTTGGTAATCTATTTTTTCAATGAAGTCATGTGCAAGACACTTCTCATATTGCATAAAGTCACTCAACAGAGCTTCTAGCATATTTATCAACCTCTACTCATCAACATAAATAATGCTGCGCAGGAACAATAGGAATAATATCTAATTCAATATTTAACCCATTATCCTCAAGCATTTTAACAATATTTGGAAATCTAGTTTTCCAAAAATTTTTTGGCTTATGTCTCAAATCTAAGAAAGCTCAAGATGAAAATTCTTTTTTATTTTTTATAACATCTGAAATAACATTTCTTGGAGCAAGCTCTCAATGCTCATGATATTTTTTCAATAACCTCTTTCACACATTATTTACTATATAAGCTCATTCTCATCTCAAAGATTCTGTAAGAAGCGGTAATGGATTTTTATCAACATTAAAACAAGTGGGATGCCACTGTACCCAATCTTCGTTAACAATCTTTGCTCAAACATTTTTAGCTAGCTCAAGTCAATCTCAAGTAAGTGAAACTGGATTTGTAGTTTTTTCATACAATTGTCAATTTCATCAAGTTGCTAAAACAATGTATTTTCAATAATACTCAGATCTTTCATTTAAATTGAGATTTATTCAAGAAATTCATATTATTTTATTTATACTTAAATCTTTTTGTTTTAAAAGCTTGTCTACACGAAAATCTTTTAGTATCTCAATGTTATCAATTGATTTTACACGTTTTGCCAAAGCTTCAGACATAACCTTTCATGAATCATCTCAAGTAGTTCTTACTCTTCTCTCACTATGTCATCATTCTATAGTAGCAAACTCATTAAACTTTACTCATATCTCATCTCTTAACCATAAAAAAGCATCTGCAGCTCTTTCAACAAAAAACCTTACAACATCTGGATCTGATGTATTTCAAGACACTTTCAAAGTATCTTGAATATGTAAATCAAAATTATTAGTGGCTGCAATTCATCATTGGGCCAAATAAGAACTTCACGAACACAAATCCCATTCTTTAGTAACTAATAAAACAGATCATTTTTCTGAAGCCAAAATTGCAGCTGACATTCATGCTATTCAGGAACCTATGATTATAAAATCTTTTTTAATCATTTTAAAACTTATACTTGTGTTTGCAGCACCTCAATTTCATCTCTATACTCTGCGGCAGCTTCAAAATCCAAAGATTCAACAGCAATTTGCATTTTATTTTCAAGCTCTTTAATCCAATCTTTAATTTTATCCTTTTTAATTTTAGGACCTTTTTTCCTTATTTGATCAAGATCTTCTCATATACTTATATTATTAATATCCTTAATAATTGTCTTTGGTGTAATTCAATGCTTTTTGTTGTATTCTTCTTGAATTTTTCTTCTTCTATTAGTCTCTTTTATTGCTCAATCCATTGCCTTAGTGATCCTATCAGCGTACATTACCACTTTTCAATGTGCATTCCTTGCGGCTCTTCATATAATTTGAATGAGTGCATCTCTTGAACGTAAAAATCATTCCTTATCTGCATCCAATATCGAAATTAAAGAAACCTCAGGTAAATCTAATCATTCTCTTAATAGATTTATTCATACTACAACTTCAATTTTTCAAAGACGCAAATCTCTAAGTATATCAATCCTATCAAAAGTAGTTATTTCACTATGTAAATATTTTGCTTTAATACCCGCTTTTACAAAAAAATCAGAAAGCTCTTCGGCAAACTTCTTAGTAACAGTAGTTACAAGAACTCTTTCATTAGCTTTTATTACATTTCTAATATCTTCAAGTAAAATATCCATTTCTCAAGCATGTGGTCTTATTTCAATTGTAGGATCAAGAAGTCAAGTTGGACGTATTATTTGCTCAACTATATTAGCTGGAACATCTTTTTCCCTATATTCATACTTTCAAGGAGTTGCAGATACAAATACAGCTTGATTTACCTTACTTTCAAATTCTTCAAATTTAAGTGGTCTATTGTCACTGCAAGATGGAAGTCTAAATCAGTAATTAATCAAATTTCTCTTTCTTGATAAATTTCACTCAAACATAGCTCATATCTGTGGAACAGTAATATGGCTCTCATCGACAAATAACAAATAATCTTTTGGGAAATAATCTATTAGTGTTGGTGTTGATTCTCAGGGATTTAAATCACTTAAATATCTAATATAATTCTCTATTCAATTACAATATCATGTTTCTTTAAGCATTTCTATATCATATTCTGTCCTTGTTTTAATTCTATCTGCCAAGGCATAATCTCCTCTCTTTAAAAACTCTTGATACCTTGTTTCTAACTCTTTTGTAATTAATGGCACAGCTCTTTCAATATTCTCCTTCTGAGTTACATTGTGTTTTGCAGGATAAATTTTTACCTCTTCATGCTCTGCAACTAATTCTCAAGTAAATCAGTCAATCTCATGTATTGATTCTAAATCATCTCACCAAAATTCAAAACGAAACACATTATCTCATGAAGGAGGAAATATCTCTAACACGTCTCATAAAACATTAAATTGCCCTTGTTTAAAATTTCAAAAAGCTCTTGTATATTGTCTATTTACAAAATCTCTAAGTAAATTATCTCTAACATATTTCTTTCATGTTTTAACTACGAGAGCTAAATCCTCATATGTTTTCATATCTCATATTCAATAGATTGCTGACACAGAAGCTACAACAATTGTATCTCTTCTATTAAGCAAGTTTTGCGTTGCACTATGACGATATTTATTGATCTCATCATTAATTGATGTTTCTTTTTCTATATAAGTATCAGTCTTAGCAATATAAGCCTCGGGTTGATAATAATCATAATATGACACAAAATAACAAACTGAGTTATCTGGGAAAAATTGTTGAAATTCGCTACACAACTGTGCTGCCAATGTTTTATTATGAGCAAGAATAAGTGTTGGCCTATTAAGACGCTCAATCATATTTGCCATTATAAAAGTTTTCCCAGTACCAGTTGCTCAAAGAAGTATCTGCTCTTTAGTTCAAGATATTATTCATTTTTCAAGTTTACTCACTGTTTCCTGCTGTGGAGCAGAAACTTTATATTTTGAATGTAATTTAAAATCCACTTTATTAATTGATTAGTTGATTAACCTTATTGGTTTATAAGCTTACTTACTTTTTTAAAAAAGCATACACTAAAATTAAAAAAACTAAAAATTTATATACCAAATCTAAACTAGATTACACACTTGGTATCAAAAAAGAATTATTTTATTGTATAAATTAGAATAAAAAACTAAAAAACTACTTGCTTTCTTTTTTTATTTAGAAATAATAAAGCATAAGTGCCAAAATACCTTTTTTATAAAGCATGATAAAAAGATAAAACAATTAATTATGAAAGACAGTAAAATTAAAACATCAAAAAAATTTCAAAAGCATGCAAAAGATACATGAAGTACAAAAGTACAGATATCATTGCTTTCCGAAAGAATTAAACAGCTCACTGAACATCTCAAGACACATAAAAAAGATTTTGACTCTAGACTATGACTTGTTAAACTGGCTTGAAGAAGAAGAAAACTACTTGATTATTTGCAAAGAAAAAATAAAGATGAATACCAAGAAATTGTTGCATTATTGGGTTTAAGAACTCAAAATGACAATAAATAAAGATGATAACATTTCTGAGGTAATTGAAGCACATCCTGAAACACTTGAGGTTTTTTCAGAATATTGACTTTGATGTGCATGATGTCACATCGCCGCATTTGAATCAATTGAACAATGAGCTATAGCACATTGATTTTCTGAAGATGAAATTGAAAACCTAATTAATGATTTAAATGAATGTGAAATGCAATCAACAGATTAAGATTATTTTATTATTAAATCTTTATCTTTGTTGTAAAGATACATAAATATAGAAAAATCTGTGTTATTCTTTTTATTATCATTGTTTAAATCTATAGTTTTATTTAATTTTTTATCACTATATTTTCTTACAAATAAGAAGAAATCTGTCAGATTTATTTTTCAATCCTTATCTCAATCCATATTTGCAACTGAACTATCCAACTCTTTAACTACTGGTTTTTCTCAAGTCTTTAATACAAGCTCATTAGCAATAGTACTAAGCGCACCATTATCATCTTTTACATTTAAAGTTACAATATAAGATCACTGCTTTTCATACCTATAATTTCTTGTATCACTTGTTGCTTTTGTTCAATCTCCAAAATCCCAATCATGAGAAACTACTGATCCATCTTCATCTTTAGATATTTTTCCATCAAAATTAATTGATAAACTATCAGTAGAGTCAGAACTAATTGAAAATAAAGAAACTGGTTTATTATTTTTTATAACTAAATTTTTAACAATTTTACTTAGCATCTCTTCTTCATTTTTTATTTTAAGCGTTATTAAATAAGTTCAATCTTCTTTAAATTCATGAGATGCAATCTTTCAAGTTCAGCTATGTAAATCTCAATAATCCCAATCATAAGATATAATTTTTCATCACGGACTTTTTGAACTACTAGCATCAAATTTTACATTTAATGGAGATGCTCAAGTGCTTGGATTAAAAACAAAATTAGCAACTGGTTCTAGCGTTATAGCTTTTATTTTTATAGTTTTACTTGATACTGCTCAATAATTATCAACTACAGTTAGTTTAGCTGTAAACTCTCATCAAGCTTTATATTGATGAGACAACTTTGCTCACTTTCATTTTTCTCAATCACCAAAATCCCAATCATATGATACAATTTTTCAATCTTTGTCTGATGAAGATGATCCATCGAAAGATATTGTTAAAGGCACAGATCACTCTTTTTTATTACTAACTATATTAACAAATGGCTTTTGATTTCAAACAGATATTTGGATTTTCTTCTCTGTAGTAGCTCAAACATTGTCAGTAACAATAAGTGAAACATCATAATCTCAAGATTTTATAAATGTATGACTAATCTTAACTCATTTTCAAACATCTTTATCTCAAAAATCCCATTTATATAATATAATATTTCAATCACTATCAATAGATTTTCAAGCATCAAAATCAACTTTCAATGGAGCTGGACCTGATATTTTATTTGCTATCAAGCTTGCTACTGGTTTAATATTTTCAATTCATATTTCTTTTGTTAATTCTGATTTCTGACCTGTTTCATCTTCTACAGTAAGCTTAACTTTAAATTTTCATGAAGTTTTATACACATGTTTAACAGATACTCACTTAGAAAATACTCAATCTCAATAATCCCAATTGTATGATTTAATTTTTCATTCTTCATCTTTTGATCTGCTAGCATCAAACTTATAAAGCTTTTTATTTACACTATCAGCTTTATAATCAAATGCTGCAACTGGTTTTGTATTAGTAACAGTTACCAATCAAGATGCAGATCAAACTCATCAGATATCATCTCTAACCTCGAGTCTTACTTCGAACTCTCAGAGATCTGTATATTTATGAGTAATTTTAGATCAGTATCAAATTGATCAATCTCTAAAATACCATTTAAATCTTGCTATATCTCAATCTAAATCAGTTGATTTACTAGCATCAAATGATACAGATAAAGGAGATTTTCAACTTTTCACACTTTGAGTAAAAATTGCCTTAGGCAACACATTATCTTTTCTTGTTGGAATAACTGAAACATTTTTAACCACTGATCAAGACAATCAGCTATTATCTCTTACTGTAAGTTTTACTTCAAAATCTCATGTTTCTGTAAATATATGTGATATCCTTGAATTATTTCAAGAAGTTCAGTCTCAAAAATCCCAATGATATGACGATATTGATCAATCTGAATCACTAGATTTAGTTCAATTAAAAGTCACAGTAAGTGGAGCATTTCATTCTTTTATATTCATATCAAATTTAGCAACTGGCTTTCTATTTAATACAGATACTGTTGATGCAGAAAGTCACTCAAGTCAATGATTATCAGTCACATTTAATTTTACAGTATATTCTCAAACACTTGTATATTGATGAGAAACAATTTTTCAAATAGCTACTGTACCATCTCACAAATCCCATTCATACAATACAATATCTCAATCCGAATCTGTAGAAGTTGATGCATCAAATACAGCATTAAAAGGGACTTCTCATGCAGTATTGTTCATTGTAAAATTTGACACTGGAGAAGCATTTGTAACATTAATCAAAACTGACTTAGAATTATCAATTCAATATTCATCTTTTACAGTAAGTATTGCATTATAAGATCATGCTCCATAATATGTATGTGTAACATTTTCTCAAGATCATACATTTCAATCTCAAAAATCCCAATAAAAACTTTCAATATATCAATCTTGATCACTTGAAAATCATCAATTAAATCACACCTCCAAAGGAGATTGTCAAGAAAGTATATTTGTAACAAACATAGCACTTGGAACAAAATTATTTTTTCAAATAACAATCTCAGAACCATGAGTTAAATTTTTAACAATTAAATAACCAGGATACTGTGTATCAAATTCAAATTCTACTCATGTTTCCTCTATCCATTGAGAATTTTGATAATCAAAATATTTTAATTTCAAATAATAGATATCACTATTTGTTAAATCTCATCTTGGAAGCAATAACTTAATATCATCACTTCAAAAAATAATATTTTGAGTATTTGATCAGGCAAAGCTGTAAGTTTTCCAAATATTGAATTTTCACATAGAAACTTCATCAAGTTTGGATATATAACTTGGAACAAGATGTTCTCTTAATGGCTCAATAATAGCATTTTCCCAAGTAACTAGCGACAGTCAGTTATTTTTTTTAATTTGAGTTCAAAAAGCTATAAAAAGTTTTGGAATTAACTCTCAATCATTTTGACTACTAGCTTCTATTGTAATATCTTTAGAAACAACTCATGTAGGAACTAAAAGCGCATTTCAAGACAAAAAATCTCAAACAATTGTAGATATTTCACTAACCCCTTTGTGCATCAAAGAAAGATCTGAAAGAAATGTATTATTAACAATTGAGCTAAAAGGATAAAGTTTTTCAGAACTAATATTATCAATTCACAGCTCCTTAATATGGGATAAAATTTCTAAAATAAACTGTGCATCTGAAACACTAACATCTCATGAATCAAAATCACTCAATTCAATTACATTAAACAAAAGATTATAAGCCTGTGGCTTAAGATCATTTGTAATTTCTTCTTTTAACAAAACCTGGGAAATAGCTTTTAATTTACTCGCTCAATTTATATTAGAAGCAGAAAATAAATGTGTTAACAAAACAATCTTATCTTCAGCATCTAAAGTATTAATATGCTCTAGCATTACATTTAAAGACTTATTATATAAAGTATTTTCAATAAAATTTAGCTCCTGTAATCTTACATTATAATCTACATAAGAACTTGCCAATGAAAGCTCTTGTGTATAAAAACCTCAAGATTGAATATTTACAATCTCATCAATAAAATTTGATCAAACAATTAATAATCATGTTCAGGATTTTTTAGCTTTAAAATTTAAACTAATTAATTTTTCGCTATCTCTAGGAAATGATCAATCATTTTCTTCAACATTTCAACTTATCGATATAAGACTAGATCATGTATTCTCAACTCAAGCTTGATTCCAAAGATTAATAAATGATCATGAAGTATTAGCACCTATAAACTCTAAATTATCTGGAAAACTTATATCAAGGTTTATATGATTAAAATCATTTCAATATTTAACATATATATCAGCGTTAAGGTCTTCTCAAATATTAATTTTTCAAGATCAGGAATTATCTCTTATATAAATTCAATCATTTGAAAGTAAACTTGTTTCAATTCATGTAATATCTATTGCTTGCTCAATTGATCCATATAGAAAAATTTCTTTATAATTATAATCCTCTACAGCAGAAGGTTGTCATTGCTCAACTAAAATAATTTTACTAGAAACTTCAATATTATTATTGTAGAGAATAATAATATGTTCTCATATATTTTCAGGATGAAAAAGAAGACTCTCTCAGTAACTTTCATAAATTTTTGATCAATTTTCATATACCTCCCATTTAATATATTCTTGATACCTAGGAGGAATTTCTCATCATTGATAAGCTGAAATTAATGTAAATCATCAAGAATACACGCTATCTCAAGTAATTTCAATATTTGCTTCAGGAAAAGTGAAAGTAGAACTCGCCCCTACGAAAGAACTAATAGAAAAAAATATAATCAATCATACTAAACCGATAATTTTAATAATTCTATATAGATTCATATTAAATAGCTTATTTATTATTTTTTTTATATTCCAAAGCTTTTAAAGAAAACTTAATAGCTTCATATCTTGTAATCTTATCATGAGGTCTAAACCTAGATATATTTGAAGTATTAATGATTCAAAAATCTTTTGCTGTTGATAAATATGGAGTAAACCAATTCTTCATCTCGGTATCCTGCCATTTATATTTATTTTTTGAAAGTGGTTGTCATATTCAATTAACAATCATTTTTATAAACTCTGCTCTGTTGAAAGACCCCCAAGGTAAAAACTTATAAGCAATAATACCATCAAACATATTATTACTTTGTCATACTTTATAATATTTCATAAACTCATCATCTCAAACAATATCATCATAAACAAATATTGAATCGTCTCAATTAAAGCTAATAACATCACTAGCAAAAAGTGCAGAGGAAACTATTTTAACAGCCTCTCTTCTTGTAATAATCTCATCTCATCAAAAATTCGCTCATGCAACAACAAAAGATAAACCATATGAAATTGCTTTTTTGATTAAAGAAGCTTTTCAAGAATTTTTGTAAATATCTGGATAAAGATCTCATTTTCAATTTGGATTTGTAAGAGATCTGATTTCATCATAATCAGAATACCCATCACCATCAGTATCAATTAAAAGCATATTACTATCTATTATATTTTCTATATAATCTGGCAATCAATCTAAATCTGCATCTTTTTTTAATGCAATAGCTCATCATAATTTTTTAAATTCTTCGCTACCAATATCCATATCTTTATAATTTGCATTAATTTGCTTTCACTCTTTTATATCATAAATTTGTGTTTGAAGATTTTTAAACTTTGAAAATAATTTTCTCTTCTCTTCTTCAATATCATCAATAATCTTATCTTTTCTTATTTCTTCATCCTTAGCCTTACGCAATCTTGTTCTTACATTGTGAGATAAAGAATCAAGTCATGATACTGAAAAATCACTTTCATCCAAATCAAGATCAGCTTCACTTATATCTCAACTTAAAAACAAATCAAGATACTCGATAAAATCTTGTTCAATTTGTTTGCTTATTCAATTTTTTACTTCATCAGAAATATAAACCTCTTTGTTATAATTTTGATTTTGATCTCAAGTTTCACTACCTTGATTTGTACTTGAATCATTTTCATTTATTTGATCAGTAATAATATCACCTTCTATTTCTTGATTGTCATCTAATTCATCTTGCTGACTCGTATTAAAAAGATTTTCTGATCAAATATCACTGCTTTCATCTCACGTTAACTCTTCTGATTCATTAATATCCTCAATATTAATAACTTCAGTTACAACAGTGAATCCGGAGGATCATGTTCAAATATTTGAGTAATCAGCGGTTTCATTATCATCTTCTTCAACCTGCTCATCAGTATTATCAGAATTTTGTTCTTCTTCGTTTTGATCAATAATTTCTCAGCTAAAAGTTTCAATATCATCTCACTGATCAACCTGCTCTGTTTCTTCGATATCAGTCTCAATACCATCCATACTTGTATCAAGTGTCAATTGATCATCTTCATTAGTACTTCAAGTAAAATTTTCAAGATCAACCTCCTCATCTAAATCTTCTTTTTCACCAACTTGAGCTCCTTCTTCCTGATTCAAAATTTGATCAGGTTCAATATAATCTAAAGATAAATCCCCTGTTTCTACAGCTGGATCTATATAATCTAAACTTTCACCATCATCTTGAGTGTCTCAAATAAGTGGATCTGTTTCCGCTTCTTGATCTTTTGACACAACTATACCTTGATCAACCTGATCTTGCACTCTAGAAATATCAGCTTTAAATATTCACATCTGGATCACTATTAAGCTAGTGCTGAAAATAGTAAGCGACAGTCATAATAGGAGAAATATTCTATTTTTGTTTTTCATTTTTTATTATAAATCAAGAAATAATAGCACAAAACACTGATATTCTCAATCTTCTACTATTGACACTCTTGTCAATATATTGATTTTTTTATACATTTTCTCAAATTTTTATGTTCTTATATAAGAATTCCATGATTATTGTTGTTAAAATATGTGAATTTATTCACATTTTATATCAAAATATCAAGTATTTCTTAATACAAAATCAAATATTATAATAAAATATTAAGGCTTAATTTCTATAAATAAAATTGGTTTTAGATATAATTAATATAAGAAATTATACTTGGTGGATAATTTAAAATTTAAGATTTATCCACAATCTAACATATAGTTGTTAAATTTTTATTAATACATCTAGATCAATTCGTTAAATCAAATTAGAATATTTAGTTCCAGCGATACATTTTGGGAATTAACCAAATTTTCCAACTATTCATACTTGATACTTTTCAAAAGCTAATTATTATATTATTAAATGCCGTCATAGCTCAGTTGGTAGAGCACTTCCATGGTAAGGAAGGGGTCGCGAGTTCAAATCTCGCTGATGGCTCCAGTTTTTTATTTATATTTAAGATAAATCATGGAAATCCAATGTCTTGAAAATATCAACATACAATACAATGTAAGATTTAGTAACAAATCAAAAAGATTAAGCTTGAAAATTCAAAAACACTCATGACTTGAAATTATTATTCCAAAATACTTTCCTCATGGATCTGCTGTGCATTTTATTGAGTCAAAACTTGAATGGATATCAAAACATTTAAACAAACTCAAAAACTTAAGAACACTAGATATCTCTAACAACTGACAAATCTCTATTGCCTGAGAACTAATAACAATCAAAATAAACAAGACTATGATTTGAAATTCTTATTCTATTAGAAAATGAAATATATTAATTTTGGCTTGCTCTGTATCAAAGAAAAATCAAAAACAAGAAATCAAAAATACTTTTGAAAATTATTTAAAACAAGTTTCTAAAACTCATTTAGAAAATAGAAGCACTTTTTTTGCAGAAAAAATGTGAGTAAGATTTAACACTATCACAATAAAATCCCAAAAAACTAGATGGTGAAGTTGTAGTTCTAAATGAAATATTAATTATAATTACAAAATTATCCTTTGCCCCACACCTATTATAGACTACCTTGTAGTACATGAATTAAGCCATCTTAAAATAATGTGACACGATAAAAAATTTTGGAATCTTGTTGGAAGCATTTTGCCAAATTATAGACTAGAGAGAAAATGGCTTAAAGAAAATGGTGAAACTATTGTTATTTAAATTATAAAATTTATTACAACAAAAAAGCAGAGCTCAAATGCTCTGCTTTTTTTAAAATATAAAAAATTATTTTTCTTAATAAGCTACAAGTGTCATAGTTAAGACAGCACTATATTCACCTACTAATTGCGCAGCAGGAACTTTTAATTCAAACTTAGGCTGAACTCAATATTTTCATAAAACTCATGAAACTGGAGTAGTTGGTGAAACTCTTTGAATCAAAGGTAATGATGAACCTAAAGGCTCACGTTGAATAGAAGCTGAATTAGGTACTACAACTTCAGTTGGAACAACTCATCAAGTTCACTCTTTACTATCAAGCACAGTAATAATTCAATTTGTTCAAGAAAGTGTAACTAGGAAATTTGAATTTGGAATTGTAGCTGTAGCTCAAGAGTTTTCAATATTACCTTGAATACTCAAATCAACAGTATATCAAGAAGATGCTCATCTTAAATCCTCTACTGTAAAATACAAACTTCATCAGGAATATGTTGATAAATCAACTTCCAAATAAGATGCACTACTTTTAACAGTTCAAGATCAAAAATCAAGAAAACTAGGTGCTGAAATGTTCATTCAGTCTCATGCAATATCAATACTAACATCTACAGTACTACCTGTATTAGCACTAACATTGTATGCAACGCTCAATATTAGAAGTAAGCTTGTAATGATTGATAAATATTTTTTGATATTTTTTTTCATTTTTTTTTATTAGTTTTTTATATTTTATAATTTAATTATTTAAATTTAGAATGTAAAGTCAGACAGATCTAATGTCATAGTACCCTTATAAGTACCAACAGCATGATATGCAGGCACATCAACTGAAATCGTTGGCTTAATTTTATAGTATCACTGAATGTCTGATGATCATGGAATAACAGACTTTATACCCATAAGAAGAAAGTCTACAGTTGGAACAGATGGGAAATTCTGTCATAAGGAATAATCTTTTGTTAAATCTGAACTTATTTCCGAACTAAATCCAAGAGATCAACTTCATATATATTCAGGAGTAATAGTTTCATCAGTATGATAAATTCTTATCGTACCATCATCTGATGCTAAAGTATAAGCAGTTGAAGTGGCTCATGATCTAGTAAGATCAGTAATTCAAATCTTATATTGCCATCATTCAGTATCAGAAGCTCTTAGATCTTCACACCAGAAATACGATCAAGTAACCGATTTTGTATCATAATACATTCTAAATGCCGAAGCTTGAGCTGAAGTACCAGAGAAATCCACATTTGCTAAACTAAATCAACAATTTACTTCTCAAGCAGGAGTTACTTCTATCAAGGCAGTAGCAATCGCACTTTGTGGAGATAACCCTGCATCTGATCAAGAACTGGAAGCTTGAACGCTAAAAGATCAATTATTTGCAGTAGTTGATAAAAATTCAAGTCAATTATATCATTCTGTCTCAGTAATAAAAGATCCAGTTGTGATTGGAACTGCTCATCAAGGAAAGTATAACTCACCTCAAACAATATCTACAATCTTAAAATATATATCTCAACTTGTATCAACTGATGTCTGTCTCAAAACTGTAATTCATGAAGACCTGAATCATTGATTAGCTGATCAAGATCATATAATAGGAGTATCAAACAATCATGCTATTGAAAAGGTAATATCTGCATCACTTAGAGACCAATTAGAATTAGCATCATATCAATTCCATTGAAATGTAACAGGTCCGAAATAATCAACATCTGGAACAAAGTAATAATTTCAAATATTAGCAAGAGGAATAACAATACCAGAGTTAGTAAATGCTGTTCATGATCATGAGAGTAAAACTCAAGATCAAACTAATGAGTATCCACTATAAGATACCGCTCAACTATAAATTTGAGCATTAGTTGGAAGTGATGTAAATTTAATTGCAGTCATCGCAGCTCAAGATGCTCAAGATATAAAGCTTCCTGTGAAATCAGATTGATCAAATTGATGAATTTGCTCTTCGTCTATACTTAAAGAAACTCAAATAACAGATGGTTCTTGGGAAGGAGGTCCTGAAGTAAGTGTAAACTGCTCCTCATAAGACATTTTATTAGTTCAATTTATTGATCATGCGTCTGTTGCACGAATTCTAATCTTATAATCAGATATTTTTGCTCAAGTTGCGAGCTTAAGAGTAGATCCATCAATTGTAAAATCTGCATTGTCTCAAAATCAACTTACAAGCTCATATGTACTATCATTTCAATCATAAGCAATTGTACTAATTCATCAAACTACTGCACCAACTAGACCTCAAGAAGCTACTTTATAGGATGTTAAATCTATTTCAGTTGGAGGAAAATTTAGATCATCACCACATCATACAGGATAATATTTTCAAAATATTGTATTAAAGTTTCACTCAGTATCTTCGTTGCTAAAATCAGCTAATGGCTTAAAAGGAGCCGGACTCCACATTTTACTATATTTCTGAATCACGTCAGCAGCATCTGAAGCAGCAGTATCCTTAAAATAAACCGCAATTTGCCCAGTTGAAGGAGCTCAGACCACTGTTCACTCCCAATATCTTTCACCAACTGGATGAGTAAGAGAAAGCAATGATCAAGATCATCAAGCTCAAAGAGGAGTGTATTCTATTTCGACAATAGTAGCTGGATCATTAATAACTGGATTTTGTTCATAATCAATAATATAAACTCTAAAAGTTACATCTCATCAAGAATTTGCTTTAGCAGTCACTCATTCAAGAAAATGAGAATTTCTTTGACTTGCCCTATTTATTAAAATTGCATCAGATCATAAAATACCATCTGTATCATCTCAAGGATTTCAATCTAAAGTCATTTTAACATCTCATAAAATATGCTCACGTTTTGTTAAAGGATAAAATGCAGGATCCCTTAGTCAAAATAACATAACAGCTCTGGCATCAAAAGCATCTACAGAACAAGAATTATCCATATCTCATATTTTTGGTATTTCTCATCAGCTGCTAACATATACATCATCAAATATATTTGCCTTAAAAGATTTTGAATCTTTAGATACTTCTTTTCAAACTTCAAATAATCATTTGAAAAATGCAGATATATTGTCAAAAATTCAGGTATTAAACATATTTGCATAGAATGACTTTCATTCTTCTAACTCCTGACTGTCATTAAATACAATATGATTATCTTGATTATCAATAAACAATCAAGATCAAGCAAATATTATTCAATCAGATTTTTTAATATCAATACTACCATCACCATTTTTTATATACCCTATTTCTCATGTTAGTCATACTCAATCAAGACTTCAAAGTACATCGAAATGCATAACAGCAATCAAGTCATTGCTTCATAATGCTTTTGCAGAAGCTTCTTCATATCATCACATAGACACTCTTGTTTTACCTGGAGATATATTTGTATCAAAAGTTAAATTTTTTGCAAAACTAAAAGTAGTTTGTAAAGATGATCATTTTGTAATATCAGTAGCTAATAATTTTGAATCATCATAATCAACAAATACAGAAAATGCTCATAACGGAGTATTGTTTCAATTCACTCTAACTTCTACAGACAATGTTCCTCATCAATCTTCCTCCAAAGCAATATCATTATTTTTTCAAAGATCAATATCTCATACTAAAGGTGTTAGATTACCAACAATAGCTCAAGACCAAACTGGTGCTGTTGTTGCTCAAGCATCATTTACAACTGTTGATTGTATTCTTGTTTCTCAGTTAGCTCTAAGAATCATTTCTCAACTATCTGCATCTATAGTTATTACTCAACTACCTGAATCTTCAGTAAATTGTAACAATCCTGGTATCAAACCTCAAATCGAAGCGTTATTTCAAGTAATATATCTTCTTGTTGAATCACTTAAAACTACATATCAATATATAGTTTTAGAAGCACTATCTATTGCTCAATTAAGTAAATATTTTGGTGCATTTCCAGATCGTGTTAAGACCAATTGTTCAATATCAACAACTGATCCAGATACACTAACAAGTCATGTAGCTGAAAAAGGTCAACTTGTATAAGTAACCTCAATATTGTCTTCTGGAATTCATCAAGCAGACACTAAGAGTCTATTACTTGTTGAAGAAGCAAATTCAATATTATCAGAATTTTCAGATCTTGTAACCTTATTAGATGAATCAATTGTAGTATAGGCTCAATTAGTATAATATTGCCTAGCATGTGAATATATATTTTGATACACTGTAGTACCCTCAATTATATTCATCGCACTATCATTAATAGTTCAACCAGCACATCATGAACAATGCTCAGTAAAATCTCTAACTTCAAGATAATCAACTCATCTCACACTAACTGCAACTGTTCAAGTAAGAACAAAAGATCATATATTAACAGTAACTAACACTTCTCAAGTTTCTGTAAATCAATTATTCAATGATATTACTTCATTATTATATGCTCAAGTTAATGCAAATTTTCATGATCAACTTGTTATTGTATAAATTGCACTTGTATAATAATTTTTTGTAAATGCAGAACCAGAATAAGTTGCAACCACATCTGTAATCGACTGTTGTATACTTAAATTTCAAAAAGAAGAATCAGTAATAGGATCTGTTGCATTAATTGCTAACACCTTAGGCGCCATAACCTGTAAATCTTTTGGATCTGGAACTTCTGCACACACATATCATTTTCATACCACACTTGGATCATCTTTAAGCTGAGCATAGACTATTCAAAGTCACGAAGCCTCAGGACTCGCAAGGAGCGCACCCGTATCAACACTAATAATACTTTCTCATGTTAGTGTTCCTCAAGAAAAATATGCAGGGAAGAGATCTACTTGCGATGCTGCATCTAAAGGCATATAATTTCAATCATCAATCATAGCTCTTGTAAAAATCTCAATTGTATCATCTGGTGTACTAAGAATCGATTTCATATAAGCTTTTGCTTCTATTTGAGGAGTAGATCACGGAACAACTGAAATGGTAGTTAACGATGTTGAAAATGTTTTTGGGAGTAAGACAATAATTTTTTCTATTAATGCTGTATTTGAATCTGTTGGTTCTTGCAAGTTTCATGAAATAAGTGTAGCACTTAAATCTGCTTTTTTTACTATAACAGTTCAAGTTCAACTATTACCGATTCAAGCATCAATTTCATTTCAAGTTACAGTAAAATCACCATCAATAACACTTAAATCAGCCCTATTAATAACATTTACCTCAACTTGATTTGAATCATCTTTAAAAGTTACATTAAGCTTTACTTCTGTAGTTTGATATTCATCTAAAACATCAATATATTGAAGATTATCATCATACACAAGATCTAAAGTAGACATGTCTGGATGATAAACATTAAAATAAAGTGTCTCTGTATCTCAACCATATGATACATCTACAGAAGATGCTCAAGATCATATAGCAGTAACCAAACAACCAGCACTAACATCAATACTAGATCATATTGTATTAGCACATGTAGGTGAAACAGAAGCAGAAGTATCATTACTACTATAATTTGTTGCTACTATTTGCGTTGTTATATCAGTACCAGTAATAGGTTCATAATTAAACAATTGATACTCAGGTGCACTAAATAATGTTCACCTTGCACCTACTGTTCTAACTATTAAGCTTCAAGGACTATACGAAGTTTCTCATGCATAATCAATATCAGAAACTATTGTTGTTGTTAAACTTTTCTTTTGAACAGCAATTTCATCTTCAAAATTGGTTACTTGTATACTTATATCTCAAATAGCACCAGGAGTTGCATCATCTCTTACTTTCATATTCAAATCAACATAATTATACTGACCATTAGTTAATCATCATCCTACGGCCGCATCTGCAGAACTTACACCAATAACATTTCAAATCAATGATGAAAGTGGATCAGTTGGAAATTGACGCTTAGTAATCACTGGCTTTCATCCAGATGTAATCGGCTCAAAAACTGTATCATCATAAGTAATTTCAAATGCATATGCAGATATAGTTCAAGAATACTTTGCATAAATTGGAATAGAAAAAGTTTTTCATGGAAAAAGCTGGGCATTTGGCATAATTGCTCAAACTCAAAGATCATTTAAATTCAAATCCACAACATCTTTAACCAAAGTAACAGCATAAGGATCACTTACTTGTCCATTATTTGACTGTACAGTTAAATTTACTGTATCATTAGAAGTAGTATTAAATTCACTTGCTCAAAACACTACACTTCAGTTACAAAATCAATTCGAAGTAGACGACATACTTGTAGCACTTTCACCATTGTCTTTTAAAATTGAACAAGGTGTTCAATTTACAACAGCTCTTCAATCTTCATCAGTAACATATGCATTAACATATACTCTATTACTAGTATGTCCACCATAATTCCATGCAGTATTTTCATGTACTGCTATTATAGGTGGTTTTCAAGCTTGTTTTCAAGTAATTCAAAAAGAAGCACTAGCATAATAAGTTCCCTCATCTAATCAGAATTTAGCTGTAACAGGATTGGATGCTTTATTTGAATCTCACAAATCATATATATTTGTAACATAATCATTTAACGAACTATAAACAATATCAGTAAGTTCTCATTCTCACGTAGCATAATAATTTACAGGAGCATCAACAACGTAAGCTTCATAATTATCACAAAATCAAGTAAGATCTCATTCTTCTAAAAAAAGTATTGTTTGCTCACAATCAGGTTTTGAGTCACAAGAAGATTGAGATATTATAGTTCATCATGTTTCTATATAAGTTTCTAATGTATACTTATATTGAGCTCCATCTTCTAAAGGTCATGGAACAGTAAAATCTCTAGTATTTACATTTCATATTGTAGATCATGAAAAACTTCTAATTGTTCAAGAAGAAGCTCATGTGACTTGTACTTCATTTATTATAAAACCTGAAATATATGCATTAGAATCAAATCACCATCATAATTTCAGTGCTCACTGAGTGGTCATATAACCCGAATCATAAGTAAGCCCGGTAATTTCTTCAATGTTTACAGAAGCTTCAAAATTAGAGGCTTGCGATCAAGTAAATGATCAATATGACACTCCTCATGGAAATACTATCGACAGTGTTAGTGCAAATAGGGTGATTAATGAAATTTTCAATTGTAGTAATGTTTTCATTTTTAATATTTAATTTTTAAAATTATTTAACTTTTTTAAAGTTGTAAACATAAAGCTTATCTCACTTTTTTATATTATAAGGTGCTTTAATATTATTTAAACAAGCAATTTGGCTCCATTTACATCAAAATTTCTTTGCTATAGAGTTAATTGTTTCTTTTGCTCATACTTCATATTTCTGCTTTGCTCTTCTTCTTCTCATGATAATAGATCATACTATTATAATTACTGCTATTACTATTAGTGTAAATACTAATAATTCTGAGTAAACCATTAAAGGAATAAATCTAATATCAAATGATAATTCATCTACTATAGACTTCTTCATTTCATCAGTTATTCATTCTAAACCTACTTGAAAAATAGGAGTTTTTGTTGTTTTAATTTCAAATTTAAAATTTCATTCAAAAGTAGAAAATTTTGGAAGTTCAAATCTAATAAGTCTTTCTTGACCTTTAGCTAAATCAACATTTTGATTTGATGAATAACGATAATTTTTTCAATTTACCCTAACAACTTGTTCAATTCGAATACGCTGATTTCAATCATTTTTAAATGGTGTTTCAATATAAACTCTCCTATCTCAATCCTGCAAAATATGTACAGCTCATCTTTTTTCTACAAGTGTAAATCAATCAGGTAAAATGAAATTTCATTTATTCTCAAGATCAAAAAATACTCATCATATTATATTAGCAGAAACTCTATAAACCGTTCGCATCATTACATCTAAGTTTCATGAAAGCTTTTCTCTATTGGTCTGTTTTAAAGTAAGACATGCATGATTAAGTCATTGTATTTCATTTTGCAAATCAAGATAAGCCCTAAACTCCTTAGTTTCCTTTGGCTGAATTGAAACAGCATTTCATATATCATATTGAATATATTTTGACAATCACTCTTTCGGCTGAGATCAAGCGGCACAACTAAATCATTTTCCATCTCAATCTAATTTTCAATAAACAAAATCAACAATAAAATTTGTTTCTTCATCTCAATTGTTAGTTACCTCATAACAAATATCATGAGTTCATCTAGCATCAATATCAAATTCTATAAATTTAGATTTTTGCGGAGTATTACAAAATGCTACTTTTACGTTTTTTGAGAATTCAGAATTAGAATATTCTCAATAAGTAGTTTGCACTACTCAAGAAAAGAGTAGTAAAGTTAGTACAGATAAACTGGCTTTAATAAGCGATTTTGTAAACATATTATTTTATGTTAAATTATTTTTTTTCTTATGTTTCATAAAATTATATCACGCCTAAGCCAATAAATCAAGCAAATTGTGTTATTTTTTTTATTTTAGTATATAACCCCCTGTTTTCAAGCTTGTAGCATTTCAACAATCGATATTCATTATATTATCATATTTAAATTTTATATTTATGCAAAATCAGTTATATTATTATTTATATAACTTATTTCATCCTAAGTACCATTGCTCCATTTGAAATTCTACCAAGGCTCTATGCTATTAATTTTATATAACGAGCTTTTTATCTTACAGCACATGAAACTGATAATACAGTTTTGATTAATCATTAGCCGCATTACTTGTGAGAGAACGTATATTAAAAAGGATATGTAGAATATCAAAAGTATTGAAGTAGTTTTTTTGAGATATACAAAATGCTTTTGATGATATTTGTAATTATAATACTCATACTTATGAACGATATTATTAATTGCAATGATATTATTTAGATAAATTTAGCTAAAAGCTTTTATTAAAAAAATAATATTCTCATGTATCCATTTCAACATAACAAGAATCATTATTAATCCAAACTTGGATCTCTTTTATTAATTCATTTCAAGCGAAATATTTAATTACTCAGTCAACAATGTTTTCATCAGGTAAGTTCTCTATTATTGAATATCACTCAAGAGTAAGAAGTTTATTTACATCTATTGTGTTTCAATCTAAAGTCCATCATGATCAAGTTAAATTGTAAACTTTTCTATTTTCTCAATCAAATGTTTTTATAGTGTCGATATCGTCTCATACTTTATAAATTGTTTTATCAATAAAATTATTTGCATCTTTGAACATCATATTTATTGATCTATCTATGACATATACATTTTCATTATTATTTTCTGTAACATACTCCTTTGTAAAATTTTCTCTTTTTCATATAGATATCTCTTTTTTGTCTATAATCAATTTTGATGATGAATCATTTAAATCATATTTATTCCAACTTGATTTACTTTTTGCTGCAATTCTATCAAAATTTATAGATTTAATATTGGATATAAGACTTTCTACAATTCACTTCTTTGCTTTATATGTTTTATTATTACTGTATTTCTTTAAGTCAAATCATTCATCTTTTTTTAATATCTCATATCAATTATTTTCTCATTTTTTGTATATAATCAGATCATAATTAAGAGTAAGAAAGTCAAATGGATAATTTCAATCTTGCTTCGTTGTCATATCATCCAAATTTGTTAATAAGTAATAAGATCAGAATAAAACAATAAATATTGATATTAATATAAGATTTTTTTTCATAATAATTGTAGATTAATTGTGAATGAATTTTTTGATAAAAATTAAGATTTTCTTTTATGTCAAATAAACAAATTGATTCATATTCAAATTAATACGAACATTATAGGCACAACATAAATGTTTAATGCTTTGATCCAATTTTTTTGACTATTATCGACATTAAATATTGAATAATTTAAATTCTTTGCCCTTATTTCAATAAGTCTTTTGTCTCATCATAACCAATCAATAAGATTGGAAACAAAAAAAATGTTATTTCTTAAATCACTTCATTGTACCATATCCAATATGTGCATACTAGGAATAGCAACTAGAGAAAAGTCATCTTTAATAAATACTTTTCATACCGTAAATTCTTTTAGATCATATCTAGATGTGCTTAATTTTTTATCAGGACTTAAATTATTTATGTCATTTTCTTCAAATGCATATTCAGATGTTTTTAAAATATCTTTAATTTTATAACCACCAGTTCATCATTTTAATTCAGTGCTAAATGGTAAAGATACATTTTCTACTCAATGACTTATCGGAAGATCTTTTTGAATAAATGATTTTATAAAATATGGATATGGTAGAGTATAACTTATAAATCACTGTTTAAAGCTTAATGAAGAATTATACCTTGTATCTCAAAGTAATGTTGTTCATATGCTTAGATTAAATCTTTCTTTTAACAAACCATCCATTTTTGAACTTATTCTTTTTGCATATAGTCATTTGGTTAGATCAACGGAATATGGCTGCCAAAATAACAATATAGTTTTATCTCAATCAAAATTTTCTTTCAAACTATTGTAAACTACTTCAGGAAATTCCTGTTTTCATTTAACTACTAACCATATCTTATCATCTTCGTGCCACAAACTTTCAGCTCAACTTCATACAGATTGATAATTTATTTGATAATCTTGTCATATTAAACGAACCACATCTTCTAAAGATTTTTTTTCAATGTCATCAGTAGTAAGTATAAACACTTCTTTTTTCTCTTCAGTTGTTAATTTTAGAATTTTAGAGATTAAGCTATGTTCAAGGTTTGAAGTATCTCATAAATATCATACTATTTCTTTTTCTCACAAATACTTTAACGAGATTCAAAAATATCATTTTCTTATAGCGTACTCATCATTTTCTAATACCTGTATTTGTATAGGTTGTATTCATTCTTGCAATGTGTCTTGTTCTTTTTCATCTTGAACAGGGTGAATTTCTCTCACAACTATATTACTTGAATACCTCTTAAATTGTCATAAAAGATCTTTTACTTGTTGATATTGTATTTTTAGTTGTGGTGGAAGATTTGCAGATACATACAAGTTAATGTCAATTATTTCTTCGGTATTTCATAATATTTCCTTAGTTGCATCTGATATAGTATGCACCTTATTTTCTGTAAGATCTGCGTATATATTTAATTTTCATGCTATGAGATTTAGTAAAATAAATATTCATATTATAATGAGCATTTCAATTCATCTAAATACATTGATTCATACCTTTAAATTTTGCTGATATCGTGATAATGAAAGATATGAAAGGTACAAACATATTCAAATTACAGATAGAAAATATACTATGTCAGATATGTTGATTGTTCATCGCAAAAAATTATCAAAATGATGAAGTAAAGATAGTTGCATAAACACGTTAGCAATTCAATATGGAAGTGATATTTGTATAAAATCTATTCATATTAGTACAAGTATAAAATTAACAAATACAGCTATTAAAAAGCAAAAACCTGATTAGTGGTAATTGATGAAGCAAAAAAACTAACAGCAAACATTCATAAGGATAAAAAGATAAGTCAAATCAGTTGGGATATAAATACTCATATTTCCATATTTCATAGAGAGCTTATACTAAAATAAAGTATAATTGTTGAAAATATAAATAATCAAAAATATATAATTAAGCTCAGAAATTTTCATATTATTAATGAAATATTTGATATTGGTTTTGTGATCAGATATTCAATAGTTCATGATCTAAATTCTTCTGACATTGTTTTCATTCAAATTGCAGGAATAAAAATAATTAAAAACCAAATAAGTAAATCAAAATAATATCTTAAAGTAAGAAGTTTTCATAGGAAAAAAGATTTTAAAAATAAAAAATCTAACAATCATATAAATATTGCTAATACTATATACGACAATGGTGATGAAAAAATTGATTTTAATTCTTTTTTTAATATTTGAAACATAGTTCGTATTTGTTAATTTAATTATTTTTGTATTTGATTTATCACTTAGTAATATCAAAAAATACATCCTCTAAGTTGTATTTTTCTGAGTAAAATTCAAAAATATTGATTTTTTTTGTTTTAAGAAAATTGTATAAATCCTTTCTAATATCATTTTTTGTTAATATTTCAATTTTTTTGAGACCATTTTGTTCAGATTCCTCAATCTCAATACCAGAAAATTGATTTCAAAGTACTGTACTTGAAAATCGTCACTCATAGCAAATATGTAATTTCATTCTTCATTCTTGCATTTTTCATAAGTTTTCACTTTTCTCATCTAATTTTATTTTTCAATCTGAAATTATAAATACCCTATTAATAATACTTGATATTTCAGTAAGAACATGAGAAGAGATAATAATAGTTTTATCCTTTCAAAGGCTTACAATTAATTTTTTAATTTCATCTCTTTGAGCAGGGTCTAATCATTCTGTAGGTTCATCTAAAATAATAATATCAGGATTTCAAATAAGAGCAGATACAAGTCATACTCTTTGTTTATATCATTTGGATAGAGTTGAAATAAACAGATTCTTTTTTCAATGTAATCATACTAAATCAATAACTCTTTCGACCTCCCTTTTTGGATTGTCAAGCCATTTTAGTTCAGCAGTAAGGCTTAAAAACTCATCCACTCACATATCTCAATATAATGGATTTGTTTCAGGAAGATATCATATTTTTGACTTCAAGTTATTGTCATCGAAGATACTATTTCAATTTATTAGAACTTTTCATGAATCAGGTTTTAAAAATCATGTCATTATTTTCATACGTAGTGGATTTTCATGCTCAATTGGGTCATAAAAGTCAAATAATATCTCATTTTCATATTTTGATATTGATATCGAAAAGAACTTGATTTGATCAGTATGATTTGTTTATATTGATTAATTTTAACATTTTTATTTAAAGTTAATTAAAATTTTTATTTTTTAATATTTTGACTAGATACCTATTCATTACATTCCTCAAGTGCCTTACATTCAAGTTCATGCAAAAGTAGACTTTTCTTTTAGGTCAGGAAAACTATTCAACTTGATATTTCTGTTTTTTACATATTTTAGTTTTACAAGTACTCTTTTTCATAAATAGTATAATTTTTGCTATAACTATTTTTAAATTAATGTTAATAAATGATTTCTACTTTGTGATTCATAAAAAAGCTACATAGTATTACATATGTTAAGCAATTGAATGAAATACTTAGTTTAATCAAACTCTTTCATTCTCTCTTCTAATTTTTTTAAATCATTTTGAGCTGACTTTTGATTATCCTTATCTCAAGCTTTCTTAAATGTTTCAATAAATCATTTAAGTTTATCTATTCAGGATTGTAGTGTGGATTTCTTCTGCTCTTTTTCCTGATATTTGTTTTCTAAATCTTTAACAACTTGTTCATATTTTCAAAAATCAATACCTTGAACCTCTTTAGTATCTAACGCATTTTGGTCTAATAATTTCTTTCATGAATTCAAAAAATTTGATCAAATTCAGATTGACAAATTATCTCAAAAAAAGCTTGACAACCTTTGATCAAAATAAGAATCCATGTAGGATCAGAAATCAGAAAAAGACCTGTTTGCATCTTCTATCATTCAAGATATATCTGGATTTTTAGATATAAAATCTTCGTAATCCGAGTAAGACTTAAATGATTTATTAGTAGTTTGCTTTTTGCCGTTATTGTTTGTTTGAATAAAAACCTTGTACATAATAACTTGGTTAAATAATAAAAATTTAAATTGTATTTTAAATTATGTTAAATAGTATTGACTCAAATTTAAAAAATTTTACCTTGTACGATATTTTAATTTTCTTATACATAATAAATATATTATTACCATACTACAAAGTCAAGTATTATTTTGACAATTAGCTAATTATTGCTAATATGATTAAAATAATTTTGTCAAGATATAATGGTATGCTGAATCTAGCAATCTACACACTCAATTTACAAAAATGATAAAGAGGTGGCAAGAACTGTTTGATGTCTATGGTAAGCTAATTTTGAACTATGCTTAGATTTAAATTTATTGCTTTCATGGGAAATTGCGTCAATTGCGTCCAGAGTCGATTTAGCCAAAAAAGCTTTTTTTAGAAAAAAGACTGGATTTTATAACATTTTTACTGTACAATTGATGTACAATATGAAAGGAGACCTTGTACGGACACTAATGCCTGCGAGGGGTCCTTTCGCTTTTTTGAATTTTTGAGATTATCCACTTATCTTCTAAAAATGCCATTGATACATTTTTCTTTCTAAGTAAATATGAGCAAAATTTACTATTTGGAATCAAAATTGTCTTAAATACTTTCTTCTCAATTAAGAAATCCACTAAACAAGAAAAATCTCAATCTCCTGATACAAGAACTACATTGTCAGGTTTTTGTTCGTATACATCACGAACAGATTGCAATACCATTTCAGCATCTGCATTTCCTTTTACTTCTCATTTATGAGTAATTGATTCTTTGAATATAAGTGTAAATCATGCACTTTTTAGATATTTATATAATGATTCTTGCTGAGGAATATATCCCATGAAGATGTATGCAGTTGTGATTCTGTATTTGTGTAATAGCCATTTTCTAAATCTAGCATAATCTAACTCTTTATTTAAGGACTGAATCCCTTTATAGAGATTTGCACCATCTATATATGCTATATTTATTGGATTTTTAGTCATAATATCAGGATTAAATTGATTATCAGTATGAACTTTTGAATCATATCAAATATATTTGATATTCCAAGGCAGTATTTAAAATATTTGAAATAATATTTATTGTTAATGACAAGTATTTTAGCTGTTATTTGAAGTGTTTTTGTGCTATAATTATAAGAATATTTTAATTACAAAATGAATACAAAAATAAAGACACAGCAAAAACAAAAAATAATTGAACAAAAAAAGCAAAATATTGCCTATTTAAAAGGATTAAATAGCAAGCTTGATATTGTTGAAGATAATCTAGAAAAGATTCAAGCTATTTGAAAAATTGAATCTTTATAAAAATATAAATGAAAAATATATTTAATTCATTGGCTTTTATTGAGAATAATCTTGTTTATTTATTGAATAACCAACAAGAGGTTGTTGATTTTGCAAATAAAGATCCAATTGAATTGGTTAAATGAAAGACTTGAATAAAACTTGAAGAACTAGATAGCCAATTAAAAAGGCTTGATGAAAATGTAGAGAATGTATCTGATTTAGATAAACAATTACAAGATTTAGATTCGCAAGAGAAGAATCTTCTAAGTTTAGTATGAAATAGATTGGTAGATTATAGCAGAATGTTATGATTGATTGATATAAATAGTCTAAATGATGAACAAAAAATAATATATGATTGAACTATATTGATAATTCAAGAATTACAAAAAGACATTGAAGCATATAAAGAATGAGATAAAAATAGAGAATTTGATGCTTATAATACAATGGAATTTAAAGAACTTGAAGATTTTCATAAAATGCAGTTTTTGCTTTTTCGAGAGGAGGAAAACAGGATAAAGTGAGAAAAAGGTCCTTTTTATCAATTTATTAAAGAAAATATGATTGAAGGGAATATAATTATTAGAGAGAATTTTTTAGATCCAAATTATTTAAATTGAATTAAGGCTTTGTATGAACATTGAGTCAATATAGCTACAATTAATAGACTTGTAAGATGAGATATACTTTTTAAAAATAATCTCATAGCTAATTATGATAGAATAAATGAAGTTCTTAGTATACTTAACAAGGCTTTTTGATCTTTAGATAATATATTTATAAGTATACTTATGTTTGAGGATGAAAATGTCCTAAAAGCATTAAAGAATCCGGAAATTGTAAAAGCTCTAAAGTATTTAAAAGACAATGGTGTAGAACTTGATAATTTTACAATATGAAGCTTTACAATCGAGAAGGCTAGAAATCAAAAGTATTTAGATGTTTTTCTTTTGCTGAAAAATAAAAACATACGTTTTATGGCTGATTTATTATCTATTGATATGGCTATGGATCGTCAGTTTGTAAGCACTGTTATTTTATTAAATGAAAATGGCGTAGACATGTGAAGTTTGTTATGAGTACTTTTTTGAGAAAAACATAAAAGTAAAAAATATATAAATGCAATTATTAAATTAAAATCAAATTGAATCAAAATTGACAAAGGGCTTGTAGAAAAACTCACTTTAGATAAGTGAAAATCAATTGCATATATTGACTGATTAATAAGATTAAATGAGAATTGTGAATCACTTGATTTCTCTAATTGATTAGTTATTGAAAACTTAAGTTTATCAAAATGATCATCTGAAAAGTATATAGATTGAGTGATTAGATTAATCAGATTGTGATATAAGATATGACACAATTTATTTGAAGAAATGTCTTTTGAAATATGAATTAATAGCAATTATTTTGATTCTTTAGAAAGGTTGGTCTGATTTTGATTAGAAATTGATGAATATAGCTATCCTTTTGAAGAATTTACTTTGGAAAAAGCAGAAAATGAAGAATATATGAATATGCTTGAATCTCTTAGTGTTAAATGAATTAAAATAACATTGCATTTGATAAATAATCTATCAATGTTTAGATGAACTGATACCGAGTATTTGAGGGTATTTTTTGAAATATATCCAAAGCTGAATTGATGGTATAGAAGTGTTGCATCTGTTGACTTTTATTATTTAACGCAATGAATAAATGATAAAAAAAGACTCCTTAATGCTGCTATCGAAATGCCAGATTCACTCTTTATTATATTTGATAAAATTGTTAATAGAGAATCTTCAAGAAAAGCATTAATTATAGCATCTGAAAATGATCCATGGTCAGGACTTAGAGTTATTAATAAGCACGAAGAAGAAAAATCATTAATACCTTTTTTAAAGAAAATGGCATTATCTTCAATTGAATGAGCAGAAAGAGAAATTACAGAAAAAGGTATAAAAGATAGATTAACAGCCTTAAAGATCGCTCAGTCTGTTGATCAATTGCATACATTTCCTGAATTAAGATATAGAATTATTAACAATCTTAGTTTATGAAATTTATATGATTTAATTTATTCATGAAGAGAAGAAATATTTCAATCAAGCTATAATGGCATCTTGGATAGATTTCTATGAAAATTGAAGAAAGAATGAAAAGATATTTATGATGTTGTAGTTACGGATAAAAATTTTGAGTGATTTTGAACATTTATTGAAGCTTCTGTTAGTTATAATCGTTTTAATGATGTATTATGAACAATTAAGGGAAATGAGAGAAGGGCAGAGCTACTCTCAAAGTTTTTAGAACATATTATAAATAATGCTAAATTACAAGATTGAGTAGCACTAGCTGAAATAATGCAACAGATAGATAATAGAGAATTGTTAATTACTTTAGAATGACTATTAAAAGAATCATATGAAAGTTGAAATGAAAATATACAAACACTTCTATGATTAATTTGAAAATCATATGCAGAAAAAGCAATAGACCCATGGTTTAAAAATTTACCTGAGAGGTTTAAACTACCTAATAGAGAAAAAATAAGCTCACATGAATTATTTGATTCAGCTTGAAGAAATGTACAACAATATTTCTTTTATAATGATGAAGATTGAAAGTGATCTTTTTATAATTTTATGTCAAAGTATAAAAATGACTCTAACTGGAAAGTTCAAGAGAAAGAAAGTCATGTAGTTATTTCTAGTTATAATCCAAAAACAAAAAAGAAGATATATATTTATGCAAACAAACCTCAATATGACGGATGAAATAAGTCTAAATGAAATTGAATTGAAGATATAAAAAATTCAATGAAAGATTTTGATCCACCATTGGAATCAATTGTAATTGTACACAGATGACATTCATATCATGCTCAAAAAACTATTGAACATATACCTCCAATTGCAAAGATGGTATTTCTTTGATCTTGCTGATGATATCAAAATTTTGAAAGTGTTTTGGAAAAAGCTGAAGATTCACATATTATTGCAACTAAGTGAACTTGAACAAGGCATGTGAATGATCCATTATTTAAAATTGTTAATGATGCAATACTTTCTTGAAAAGATATTGTTTGGAAAGATATTTGGGAAAAAACAGATAGAAAAGTTAAATGGAATAAAAACTGGAAAGATTACATAAGACCTGATCAAAATTTTGGGGCAATGTTTATTTATGCTTATAAAAAGCTAATGAAAGAGCAAATGAAAAATGAAAATACTTAATAAATAATTATCTTTTACTTATCTTAATTCTCTTATCACTTTTACTCTTTTCCTTTCTACTCTCGTTAAACTTTTCCAAATCTTCTTTAAAAAATATCTTTCAAGAAGATGTTTGCTGATATGGGATCAAATCTTTTTTTACGATTTTATCAAAATAAGATTGAGTAATATTTAGAAATTCTATTGCATCTCAATAGCCTAGAACAATAGGTTTATTAGTAGTTATCATAATTTAGTAATTTAAGCTTGATTTCATTTAATTATAGGATTAAAGTCTTTTGTGAATAGAGTTGTAATACAACTCCATTGATTAGAAAAAGATATGAAGAACTTATCAACAAAACAACTACAGGAAACTATAAATAAAGCTGAATTTGAGCTATATGCTGAATTGAGAACAAATATTCAAGTAATTGATATGGTTTTTACATACATACTTTCAGAAAAAGAATTTCCTAATAAAGATCAGCAGAAAGAATTAAAAAAATGTATAAAGAGCCTTACAGATTTTTTAATTACCATAAAGAAATAAAATGACTTCAAACAATCAAAATACTAAAGAAGACAAAATAATACTTGAATTATCTAAATCTCAATTCAGAAAACTAAGAAAATTATTCATTGTTTTAGCTGAAACTTATAATATAAATGATATTATTTGAGAAAGTTGCATGGCATTACTACTTGAAATGAATAAGCCAAACAAGATAAAAATGAAAAACTTTATAAGCAATATAAATAATTGGACTGATAAAGTAAGAAAAGAAATGATTCAAAATAAAATTACAAAACAATAGATAAAAATCTTAAAATTTAAAATTAGCAATTGCAACTTTTTATAAAATTAAACAAAAATCAAAATGAAAAACTCAAACCAAGACACTATCGGAAAAAAAGAAAAATCAAAAACATCATCATCGGAAACAAAAAAAGAAATAAAAATTAAAACAAAAGTTCTTATGAAAAGTTCAAAAGAAAAACAAAAAGAAGAATGTATCTCAAAATCAGATACAGAAAACAAAAACAAAGAAGTAGATGCAGGCTCTAATACTAGTACAGAGCTTGTATCTAAGCTTAAGGAAGGATTTTCTTACTGATGCACAATTCAAGAAGCTTGTTTACATGCAGATATCACAGTAAAGAAGTTTAATGAGATTATTAAAGACAATGAAGAACTTGATGAGGAATTTAAATTACTAAGATTTACTCCAAGTTTAGAAGCTAGGAAATCACTTTTTACCTGAATCCAGTCAACACCAAAGATTGCTTTTGATTTTATAAAAGCAAAATTTACAGATGAATTTTGAGCTAATGAACATTGAGAAAATATTGATCTCGATATGAAGCCTGAGCAAGCTGATGAAATGATCAAGAATATCAAGGGATCAGATGAGTTTGAGGCTATTTATCAAGCAAGCCAAGAGGCAAATAATAAAAATAAGAAAATCAATAAATTTCAAAAGATAAAATGAGATAAAGCTAAGGAAGATAGTATTGCAATTAAAAATAATGAGGAATCTGAGGAATCTGAAATAATTCTACTTGAGTCGCCTCAAATGAGGAGAGAAAGAGAGATAGCTAAAAAATATCCAAATCTTTATATTGCCTGATAATCAAAATTATCAAGCATTTTTATATATATTTTACTAATAATTTAATCTATAAACTATGATTTATAAAAATTTTACACCATTGGCAAGGACACTAGCAGAAAACGATTTAATTCATTATTCAACACTAATTGACAGAAGATATAAAGCAAATTGGCATCACAAAATTGTCGCTAAGAAACTACAAGAAGTAGAGGAGGGCAAAATTAAAAGGCTAATGATAAATATGCCTCCTCGCTTTGGCAAGTCATATCTTGCATCTATATTATTTCCCTCATGGTATCTATGAAGACATCCTGACAAGAACGTCATGATTACATCATATTCGGCATCTCTATCGGAAACTTTCTCAAGACAATCAAGAAATTTACTTCTCGATAATAATTATCAAAAAGTATTCAATACTCGTTTATCAGATGACTCAAAATCAGTTAAAGATTGGTGAACAAGGCAATGATGAAAATTTATAGCCTCATGAGTATGATGAGCTATCACATGAAAAGGCTTTAACATCGGAATAATTGATGACCCAGTATCCAACAGAGAGGAGGCAGAATCTGAGATTATATCTCAAAATGTTTGGGATTGGTACACCTCTACATTCTTTACTAGACAGGAAGCAGATGCGGCTATTATAGTGATTATGACAAGATGGCATGAAGATGATTTGAGTTGAAGATTACTTGCAAGGCAAGAAGAGTTAGAAAAAAAACGTATTGAAACTGAAAAATGGGAAATATTGAATTTTCCTGCAATTGCTACGGATTATGAGTCTTTTAGAGATATTTGAGAATCGTTATGGGAGGATAAATACAGTACTCCATATTTAGAAACAGTGAGATCAGAGATATGACTTAGGGATTTTGAAGCATTGTATCAACAAAACCCAGTGCCTATTGATACCTGAGATTTCACAAGAGATATGTTCAAGTATTATGATTATGTTGATAAATCAAAACTAGAGATCATAACATTTGTTGATCCTGCAATAAGTCAAAAGCAAACTGCTGATTACACTGCAATTGTTACTGTTTGAATTGATGTTGATGACTGAAACAAGATTTATGTACTTGATTATGTCCAAAAAAGACTGTCTGTTATTTGAATAATAGATCATCTATTTGATGTGGTCAGAGAATATGAGCCATCTGTTGTATGAATAGAGTCTGCTTCCACGCAAGGGTATTTAATACAAGAGATAGAAAAACAAATGGAGCTTAGAGATAGAATCTTTAAATTAGAATGTGTAATTCCGAGCTCAGAAAAAGAAGCAAGAATTAGATCAAGCTTGCAGGCAAGATATTCAATATGAAAGATATACCACAAGAGATCAATCATGGAAGAATTGGAAAAAGAATTGCTTAAATTTCCTAGTTGAAAACATGACGATATTATTGATGCCTTAGCTTATTGAGTAAGTATGCTAAAAGTTCAGAATAATATTCAGATGAGAAGATTTAAAACTGGTGGCGTTTATTTCAATAAAGATATTCAAGAATTTGATTGCTACTAAAAACAAAAACTTTAAATAAAAATAAATAACCTAATAAAAATGGAAAATAAAAAATAAATACAATTTGGAAAAACTAAAAGATATCTCAATAAAAGAGCTTTCTACAAGTATTTGAATTAAATCTAAATGAGATAAATGAAACTATGAGTGTTTCTGATCTGAGCATAAGAATCAATTAATCAGACCGTCTCTGAGCGTGAATGAGTTAAAGTGATTCTATTGCTTCAAAGCCTGCTGAGTTAAATGATCTAATGCAATTGATCTTTATATGCAATTTCATAATTGTGACTTCCTAGAAGCCTGTAATCAGCTATCAAGAACATATAATATTCCAACTCTTGTAAATAATAAGATAGTTAAACCAAAATCTCCAAAATATGAAGATTTATTGAAACTTGAAAATCAACTCAAATATTCAGATAACTTCATTAATGATAAAGCTTTGGACTCAAGAAAAGCCAAATTAATACTTCAGAGCAGATGAATATCTTGAGATTCGCTTAAGCAAATGAAAGTATGACTAATCAATAGTTTTTTTGTATCAAGAATTGAAAGGTACAACAAAGAACATTGAACAAATCATAATACTAATCTATCTGTCCTATCATTTCCAATGTATGACGAGGATTACAAGTTTATCTGACTGAAAATCAGGTTCTTTCCTGCTGATTTAGAGAAATTACCGAAAGACTTATACTTGCCTAAATCAATGTCTATAAAATGATGAAATAACTGATTGCTTTATGATCCTGAAACAATTAAAGAATCAAAAGAAATTTATTTAGCAGAATGAGAAATTGACTGATTATCGCTTATAGAACTTGGATATAAGAATATAGTTATCAATTTGTGATGAGTTTCAAGTTGCATGAAAATGATAAAGAATCTATGCAAAGATAAAACCATTATTTGTTTGTATGATAACGATAAGGCATGAAATGAAGCGTCTGTAAAATTATCACAAGTTTTGAATAGAAAAATTAGACGAGTAAATTTACCAATAGCAGATTGAGCAAAATCAGTTGATATAAATAATAAGATCAGTGAATGATGGAGTAAAGATGATTTTGATAAGGCAATAAAGAAATTTGAATATATTTGACCTGATAAGGTTGAGTACTCAGAAGATGATCAGTTTAATGATGCAGATGATGATAAATCAGCTTCAAAGGCTGATAAAATTCTTAAACTGATTCTTGATTCTAAAGATATCAAGTTATTTCATAATGAAATAAATGAAACCTATGCTCAAATAAAACTCAAATGAGTATTTCAAATATATCTATGCAAAAGCAGGCAATTTGAAATATATCTATCATCACTATTTTGGAACAAATATAAAACCACTGTAAGATCTGATGATGTCAGAAATGCACTTGCTGTAATAGAATCCGAAGCATTACATAATTGAGAAGAGTGCAAATTATCAAATAGAATAGCATGAGCAGGTAATAGTATTTATTACGATTTAGCAGATAAGAAGAATGGCTGTATTGAAATTAATCAAAACTGATGGAAATTATCTGAAGAGTGATTGATTCTATTCAGGAGATATAATCATCAAAAGGCACAAGCTATGCCAATGACTACCTGATGAGATATTAACAAAGTATTTAATTATTTGAATTTTAAGCATAAAGAACATGAATTATTATTTTTAGTTTATTTGGTGTCATTGTTTATTCCATCTATACCACATCCCATTATTGTATTCTATTGAAGTAAGTGAGCATCAAAAAGCACTTCATCTAAAATAATCAGAAAAATTGTAGATCCATCTATACTTGAATTAGTTTCATTGCCTACAAGTAATAATGAACTTACTCAAGTCTTAGATCACAATTGGATAATTCCATTTGATAACCTGTCAAAAATATCTCAAATACAAGCCGATACTTTGTGTAGGAGTGTAACCTGAGAGGGGTTTTCAAAACGAGCCTTATTTACTGATAATGATGATGTAATATATTCATTCAAGAGGTGTATTATTATGAATTGAATTAATTTATCTTCTACGAAATCAGATTTACTTGATAGATCGCTAATATTTGAACTTGATAAAATAGACAAAGATAAAAGAAAGTCGGAAAGAACTATTTGGAAAGACTTCAAAAAAGATCTTCCAATAATTCTCTGATGAATATTTGATTCACTTGTTAAAACATTGGCTATTTATCCTACAATTAAACTTAAAGTTCTGCCTAGAATGGCTGATTTCGCTGAGTGGGGATGTGCAATTGCTAAAAGCATTTGAATTAAGATTGAGGACTTTTTAAGTGCTTATGACAATAATATCCAAGAGCAAAATTATGAAGTAGTCCAAGATGATATTGTTGCTAGTACAATTATTGCATTTATGAAGAATAAGACTGAGTGGCAGTGAACTCCAAGTCAGCTTCTTAAGGAGTTTGATCAAATACTATTTGTTATGAATAAAACTGCACCTGCAAGTTTTCCAAAAACAGCTCAGGCATTATCAAGATCAATTAGCTGAGTATCTTCAAATCTATCTGATATATGAATATTAACTGATAAATGAAAAAATTCTGATTGAAATAGATACATCAAATTCTACAAGCAAGAAAATATTGCGTCAAATGCGTCCAAAACTCAGGAAGCAAGTGTAGAAGCTGTAAAACTCATTGACGAGACTGTGGACGCTAAAATAATTGCGTCAACAGATGCGACAGGTGAAAAAGAGCTTAAAGATAGCAATAAATTAACTCTGGACGCAATTGACGATAAAAATACACACCTGAATAAGTGAAGATTTAAAAAGCAAGAAAAGAATGCTTGAGAAATTACTTTAGATGAAAAAAGTAAATTAGCTGAAGAGGTGTTTAATTGAATGTAATTAGAATTAGGAGAATGAGCAAGGCAATAGAATTAAAGGCAAATAGAGATGATCGTATTTTAAATATAATGAAAAAACATATTTGAAATAAGGGCTTATCTGACAAGAAACTAATGAAAATCTGAAACTCTCTATTTGCCATTGGTAATATGTGCTTTGATTCTTATGTAAAAGCAAAAAATAACTTGAAAAAATAAATCATATCTATTATATTAATGTCAAGCTAACTTTACAGCAATGAAACTTATTATAAATTTGAAAAATATTCTTGAAAAAAAGAAAATGACAACAGTTGAACTATCAGAGATTACATGATTAAGCAGACAGCAAATATCAACAATTAAGAATTGAAAATCTAAAAGAATTGAACTCACTACTATTCATAAACTCATGAAAGCATTCAAGTGTACTCCAAACGACTTATTCAAAGTAATTGATTAATCTAAATCCTATGAAACAAAAAACAGCAGTAATTTATTGTCGAGCAAGCACAAGCAAACAAGGACAACAGTGAGAAACACTTGAGAATCAAGAAGAAGCTTGTTTAAGCCATTGTAATAGCAATGACATTAAACCTGTTAAGTTTTTTAGAGAGCAGTTTACTTGAACTAAAAGCAAAAGACCAAAGCTAATTGAAATGCTTGAGTATATAAAAAAATCAAAAGAACAAGTATCTTTTTGCGTAATTCATAAGATTGATAGATGAACAAGGTGAGGAGTTGTTTGATATGAAAACCTAAAAAAGGAACTCAAAAACTCTGAGTACAACTAAAAGATACTCATTGAATTATACAAGATGATATTAATGTAATAGATGTAGAATGAGTTGATACTTCTAATTATGACTGGGCAATAGAAAACCCATGAAAATATGCAGAAAATACACTTGCAATTATTGCTGAAGATGAAAGAAAGAAAATTCTACAAAGAATAATTGGGCAAGAAATTCGCAATGCAAAGAGGTGATACCAAGTAAGAGAGTCAAATTATTGATTTCAAAATGAAACTATTATTGATGAAAATTGAAAGAAGAAAAAAATCCAAGTAGAGAATCCAGAGGAATCAATATTTATGAAAAAGATGTATGAACTCAAAATAAACTGATATAGCGATATGCAGATATGTAATGAAATTAATTCTATGTGATACATATCAAGAACAAAAAATAGATAGAATGCAGATAAAACTAAAATTATTTGAGTTATTTGATGAGTTAAGCTTTATCCTCAAAGAATATATGATTTACTCACAAATCCAATCTATGCAGGAATAAGAATTGAAAAATGGACTTGAAATAAGCCAGTCAAAACACCTTATCCATGACTTATAAGTATTGAATTATGGAATAAAGCAAATCATTGACGAAAGAAGATTGTAGAAATGGAAGATTGAGAAATTAGAATTTTACACTGAAAAGAGCTTACGGAAGAAAAAATGATCAAAAAAAGAAAAAACTACAATCCTGATTATCCTTTTTCAAGAGTAATGCAATGTCCAATATGCTGAAAACATCTAACACCAAATAAATCACGATCTAAAACTTGAAGATATTATCATTATTATCAGTGCAACTGAAAGCCATCAGCTAGGCATAAAAACTATAAAGTTGACCAAAATGAACTAAATTCAATTGTTGCAAATTATATCAAATCAATAAAGCCTGATCAGAAGATTGTAGATTGCTACAATGATATTTTGGATTACATGCTTGAAATACGAGAGAAAGAAATAAAAGAAACAAGCGATAGAAAGACTGCTGAGATCATAAATTTAAAGAGAAAACACAGGACTGTGCTTGATAATATTGATAAATACTCAGAATACCCTGAAATACTTGAATCTAAAAACAAAGAATTAGAAGATATGAAAATTGAAATTACATATTTAGAGAATAATTTCTGAAATGATAAAAATACTTTCAATAAAGAGGAATTTAAGCAAATATCAAATATTGCAATCACACACCTAGACAAATTGGCTATGAAAAGAGAAAAACCTGAACTTATACAGTTAGTATTTTGAATGATATTTGAAGATAAGCCTACTTACGAAGAAATAAAGTCTCACACCCCTAAGCTATTTCCATTATTCTCATCAGAAAGCCAAATTGAAGTACAGAAATTTTTAAAAAAATGAGAATCAACGTCTTGGTATTCCCAGTAGGAATCGAACCTACAACTACTCCTTAGGAGGGAGCTATTATACCGTTTAACTATGGGAACTAATAATTTATTTATACTTTAATTATATATATAATGACGCAATAAAACTTTTTTGAAATAATTTTTGTAATTTTTAATTTTTAGAATTTTTAAAATAATTTCTAATTTGTAAATCAAAATTATATTTATAAATTGCCATTTAATATTTATTTAAAAAAATTAAGAATTAAATTCATTAAACTAAAAAATTTTAATCACTTAACATTTTACAACCTAAATCAATATATAATACTCACTCTTATCAACAGGCAAAGAACTCACTTTAACATCTTCTACGGCTTGAGATTCTGAAAAAATTTCTTTTAACGCATCTGAATTTTCTCATCAAAAAATTATAATTCTTGGTTCAATTTTTCAAATTAAATTTTTCAAAAATTTAAGATCAGTTTCGCTTCAAACTGAAACAAGTAAAATATCAGTATCTGGCATTTCATCTAAAAACTTATCTTTTAATTCGTTTATATTTTGAGGAATATGAGTAATGCTTGTTTTTCAAACATAAACATTAAATGAAACTAATCACTCAAGATTTATTTCTATTCAGTTAATTCCTATTCCATTTGTTTCATATTCTCATGGCCAATCAAAAGACATATTTTTACACTTGGTTTTTTTTTCTTTCGAATGAGTTTCAAAATCTAAATTTTCTCAATCAGACTCAATCGCAAATTTTACATCCTTTTCTTGGATTAAAAATCATATTCAATTTCTTTTTAAACTAATCATATTTTATTTATTAATAATTATAATCTTTAATTAATCATTTATCTTAAAATAATTTTTCACACTCATCTTTGATCACCTTACTACAGATATCTTGCAATTTGGGCAAATCGGAACAACTTTCTTTCATTTTCTAGCTCTTCACTCCTCCACCATATCTAACACATTTCTACAAACTTTACAAAAATAAACCAATCACTCTCAAGTATTTTCATCAGCTTCTCATTTTCAATCCTTATTTCAAAGTTCAGGAGCTTGATCTTCAACTACTGAAATAAAATCTATATCAGAATTTAACTCTCTTTTACTTACTTTTTTGTTGTTAATTACAGACATTTAAATTGTTAATTTTTAGTTTAAATTATATAAAAAAAATTTATTAAATAATTTAAAATCACAATAACTCTATATTCTTTTTCTAAAATGTCTATCAAAATAATCTTCTATGATATTCATAAAATCATCTAATACATTATCTCAATTTAGATTTTTTAAAAAATCTCACTTTAAATAGACTGGCATCATCAAATCTTCTCACTTTCAAGGTAGGGATATTCATACATCAGCCATCTTTGCTTCTCATGGTCCATTTACTATGCATCACATCACTGCAATCTTAGTGTTTTCAAAATCTTTATATTTCTTTTTCCATTTTATAATCCTATGTCATATCTGATCAGAAACATCTTTAGCTAGTCTTTGAAATTTATCGGAAGCCGTTCTTCAGCATCAAGGACAAGATGTCACCATTGGTCTGAAATGCCTTAACCCCATTGACTGGAGCAAGTATTTGCAAACTTCAACTTCCAAACATCTTCAACTTCAAGGACTTGGAGTAATAGAAACTCTTATAGTATCTCACAATCATTTTTGCAACAAAACTCACAAAGCCGCACTACTTGCAGTAATTCATCAAGTCTCTCATCAGGCTTCTGTAAGTCAAAGATGAAGTGGGAAATCCGTTTTTTCAGATAATAAACTGTAAGCCATTATCATATCTTGAACATCTGACATCTTAACAGATAAGACAATTTTATTTTTTGCTAATCAATACTTCATACTTAAATCTGCAGATATAAGTGCTGATTTGATCATAGTTTTCACATAAACTTCTTTTGATTCCTTAGGATTTTTTAATTTTGAATTTTCTTCCATATTTTTATCAAGCAAATCTTGATCTAGTGATCAAGAATTTACTCATATTCGTACTGCTTTTTTGTATTTACAGGCAAGTTTTATAATCTTTTCAAAATTATCATCTCTCTTTGTTCATGTTCATACATTTCAAGGATTAATTCTATATTTTGAAAGCATGCTAGCCATATCTGGATATTTATCCAAAAGGATGTGTCAATTAAAATGAAAATCTCAAACAATAGGAATACTTATTCATTTTTTTCGCAATGCTTTTATTATAAATGGCACTGCTTTTGCAGCGTCTGAATCGTCAACAGTAATTCTTACAATTTCACTTCAAGCTAAAACAAGTTCAACAATCTGAGATACAGTTCAGTTAATATCTGAAGTCTGAGTATTAGTCATTGATTGAATTCGAATTGGATTATTTCATCAAATTCAAATTCATCATACATCTACTTCTATAGTTTTTTTTCTTATTATTTTCATAAATTCTAAATATCAGATATAAACCTATATCAAGAGTGGTAATTAGTAAATTAGAAATTCGTAAAATAAGATTTACCCACATTATAAATATATGTCTAAAGATTATGACTTTTTTTCTTAAAGCTTTCATACTTGAGAACAAAAAAAGATAGATGCATTGTAACAATAATTTAAGTCACATAAAAACGCTTATTCTAACCATTTTAAACTATTAAACTTAAATTTTGAGAATTTGACTATTTATTAAAGAACTATTAGTATCGGTGTAATGTAGAATAAGTTGTTTGAACTTATAAACTAAATAGATTTTCTCAGTTTTTAAAAAAAGTGAACTACTAGCGTAAAACTAGACCATTATCATAACCATTAGTGCAAAAATATTATTCATCGAAATTAAAAAAACTCTGAGAATCTATTTATTAATAATTCAGCAATAGACTAAATATATAGATACTTAACAACAAAATTATGTTAGAAATCGTTTATGCACTCGTATGAGTGATCGTTTGATGAGTTATTGCATATTTCTTCTCACAAAAAAAAGAAAATGAACAATTAGTAGAAAAGGCAAACAAGTTAAATGAAATTAACAAAAAATTAAATGACACAGGAGAAGATTTAAGAAAAAAAGAATTAGAATGAAGGCAAATCATTGATAGTGCAAAAAAAGAAAGTGAGAAACTGAAAGAAGAGTCATTAAATCTAAAAGTTAAAGCTGAATCTAAGCTTGAAAACCTTGAGTTTAAAGAAAAAGACCTTGAAAAAAAAGAGCTACAATTTGACAAAAAAATTGAAGATTTTTTAAAGGAAAAAGATGAGTTTAAAGAAAGAAAAAGAGCTCATGAAGAAAAGATAAAACTCATGAATGATGAACAGGTTAAAAAACTTGAACAAATTGCAAAACTAACTGAGAAAGAGGCTCATGATAAATTATTAAAAGAAACCGAGAAACGTACAAAAAAGATACTTCTTGGACAAATCAATAAAATTGAAGAAGAGCTAAAAGAAGAAGCTGAAAATAAAGCTAAAAAAATCATTGGTTTAACAATCCAAAAATATGCTTCAGAGGTAGCATCAGAAAGCACTATAACAGTAGTAAACATTGAATCTGATGAATTAAAATGAAGAATTATATGAAGAGAGTGAAGAAATATTAATGCCTTAGAAGCTGCTACTTGAGTTGATATTATTATAGATGATACTCCAAACTCAATAATGATTTCTTGATTCGATTTATTTAGAAGATTTATTGCCAAAAGATCTTTGGAAAAATTAATTGAAGATTGAAGAATTCATCCTGCCCACATCGAGCAAGTCGTAGACAAAGTAAGAAACGAAGCAAATAAAATGCTTAAAGATTTATGAGAAAAAGCTCTTAATGAAATATGAATTGCATGAGTACATCCAGACCTTATAAAGATAATGTGAAGATTGAGATTTAGAACTTCTTACGGTCAAAATATACTTAAGCACTCACTTGAAGTTTGATATATATGTGCAGGTCTTGCAGGAGAGCTTTGAGTAGATACTGAAAAAGCTAAAATGGCATGATTTTTTCATGATATCTGAAAAGCAGTTGATCATGAAATCGAATGAAGTCATGCACTTATATGATATGAAATATTGAAAAAATACAAAATTTCTGAAGATATCGCACATGCCGTATGAGCACATCATAATGACCTTCCAATTGAAAGTCCTCTTGACTTTATCGTTTGTGCAGCAGATGCTATATCATGAGCAAGACCTTGAGCCAGAAGAGAAACAATGGAAACTTATATAAAAAGACTAAAAACATTAGAAGACATATCATTATCATATGAATGAGTAGAAAAAGCATTTGCAATACAAGCATGAAGAGAAATAAGAATCATGGTTAAGCCCGAAGAAGTGGATGATTACGAAGCAAAAAATCTTGCTTTAAAAATTACTGAAAAAATTGAAAACGACATGTCTTATCCATGACAAATAAAAGTTAATGTTATCAGAGAGACTAGAGCCTCTGAATATGCAAAATAATATTTAAACTATGGAGCTAACACAAATACAATGACAAAACCCAGGGCAAAAAACAGCAATAAGCTGAAATAATCCTATACAAATTGGATCAAATCCAAGTGCACAAATAGTTCATCCTAACCTTGATCAAAACACTGCACAAATTGCAAACTGAAACTCTTGAGTAAAAACTATTAGTCCAGGTACTGGGCCATCCCCTGTTATTGTAAATTGACAAAAAATTTGATGACCTACTCCAATTAATCATTGAGATACAATAAGTGTATGAAAAAACAATGATGTTGTTTTATGAGTAAACAAACCCTGAGAAGGATTGAGTCCATGAGTAGTTTGAAAACATCTTTGAAATTTAAACTTCTCTAATGAACAAATTCAGGAAATAACAAAAAAATTATTTGATCCAAATATAAATGAAACAATAAAACTTCCAATTTATAGTCTTGTATGAGTTTTAGTTTTCCTTGCTGCATGAGTAATTTATTGATTTTTTGTATTTTCCGATCTAAATTCCCAATTAGCTTCTAAATCTAAAAAATTAGATGACAAACTAGCTCAGGTAAATCTTACTATCGATAATATAGAACAGGCACTTTGAATAGAACTTGATCAATGAGACGAGGAGTGTTATGAAGATGAAGAAGATTGCAAATGATCTTCAGCTCAAAGTATTGATGCAAAAATCAGTGAAATGTGAAAGAATTTCTCTAGTATTAATAATAAAATTAATGAAGCTGATAAGAAATTTAGCACTCTAAAAATCGAAGTAGAAAAAAGTATTACAGAATCTTTAAAATGAGCTTGAACAAATAAACTTGAAGATTCAATTGCTAAAAGCTTAACTGATTGACCAATAAAAGAAGTGGAGATAAAAGTTAATGAAATTGGTATTGATGTTGATAAATTAGATAAAATACTTTGAGAAATTGTACAAGAAATAAAAAATGATGTTGATGAGTTTTCTGCCTACAAAGAAGATCTTAAAGCATTAAAAGAAGTTAGAAAATTTATAACAGACTTTGATGCAGAAAAAGCTTTGAATAATAAGAAATTTATACTTATTGAAAATGATATTAAAAATTTAAAAAATGATATTATTGCATTAGATAAAAAAATTGACTCTCTTGATACTACTCTAAAAACAACAAATGAAATGATAAATAGTGTAGATTTAAAAATAAGAAATCTGAGTAACTAAAATCTGATGTACGAACTCTTGCTTTCTTTTTGGCTAAGCGTTCAAAGTATTCAAAATCAAAGTTACAATGATATAAAAAATCTAAATATATCTCCGATAGAAGATATTATAAGTAAAAAAAGAAATATTAACTGAAAAGCTTGAGCTGTTTTTGATTTAAAGAGCTGAGCTATTCTTTGGGGTAAAAATGAAAATCTTAGCCTTCCAATGGCTAGTTTAACAAAATTAATGACAGCCCTTTTAATAATTGAAAATCATAAACTTGATGAAATTGTAACTATTTCAAAAGAAGCAGCTGCCACACCTTGAGCAAGTATCTGAATTAGAACTTGAGAAAAATTTACTATTCAAAATTTATTAGAATGATTACTAATACCTTCATGAAATGACGCTGCAATTGCCTTAGCTCAGCACCACTCTTGAGATGTCAGAAGCTTTGTTATAGAAATGAATAAATTTGCCAATGAGCTAAATTTAAAAAATACAAAATTTGATAATCCAACATGATTTGATTCTGTAGATCACTACTCCTCTGTTAAAGATTTATCATTTTTAGCCACAAGGGTATTAAAAAATAAATTTATAAAAGAAACTGTATCAAAAAAAGCCTGAGCATTTTATTCAAAAAAATGAAGACCTGTTTCTTTTCAAACAACCAATCACCTACTTTGATGAGAAATAAAATGAGTTAAAACATGAACCACACCAGCAGCATGACAATGCTTAATAACACTTATAGAAAAGGATCAAAAGGAAATATTATTTGTACTTCTTTGATCAACTAATCGATTTGCTACAACTAAGGATTTGATTGATTTTGTGTTTAGTGAGATATAGTATTGATTTAATAGCACATTTTCTCTGTATTTTTTCATTAATTAATGCTATAATTAATTGATATACTAAATCAAAAAACAAAAACAAAAATTGTGAAATCCTAACATTTCAGGACCTAGTAAAATTGAATGAAAAAAAACTGTAAAAAATACAGGGTTTTTATCATGAATTTCGAAATGAATCAGGAATAATAAAACTCTAAAAATATTGCTTCTTTCAATATGACTTGCTTCATATAGCTGATCTAGTGCAATAATTGACTCAAATAATAAATGACATATTGATACTGAATATTGAAACAGTGTTTTAGATTTAGATACAAATAATCCATCCATATATCAAAAGTATTTTGAAAATACTGGTCCATATTACAATGAAGCAAGACAAGCTTTTGAAAATTGAGACTACAACCTAGCAATAAAATTATATGAAAAAAATTTAGAATTTAGTTCAAAAAAAATAAAACTGATAAAATGAAAACCTGTCCCCTATTTGAAATCAGATTTTATGAGTTTATTTGACGATAATCTGCTAAGATTAAAAGTAAAATCAGAACTCGCATTTTCTTTTTATAAAGCATGAAGACACGATGATGCCATAAACTTATTAAAAATAATAAGAAAGGAAAATGCTGAAATTACTAAACAAAGATATTTAAAAAATAAAACTTCTTGAGAAACAGAAGATAATACTGCCTGAAAAAAAATTTATGAAAAAACAAAAAAAATATGATTAGAGCAAATATCGAATAAGAGCAAAAGAGGAATTGAAAATGTACTAATGAACACAAACTTTCAATGAGAAATTTTATTTAATCTTGGAAATTCTTATGCAAAAAAATGAGAACTTGAAAATGCTGAGTCTGCTTACTTGGAAGCTTTAGCCTTAGATTTAACAGACCAGGAATTAATCAATGCAACTAAACACAATCTATCCGCTATTAGGAATAGGATTGAAGAAATTAGAAAAATGGAATTAGAAGAAAAAATAAAAAATATTAATAAATTTTTTGATCAGACCAATAAACAAGTGTTAAAAGTAAGTGAGAAACAACAAGTTAATAAACAAACTGAATTGGAAACACAATCTCAAAAAGAAGAATGAGCAAATACCTCAGATATAAATGCTGACACAATTGCAAATCTATATGTGCAGTGAGATGATGCAATTGAAAAAATTGAAAGAGAAATATTAGAAATAAAAAAACAAAAAACTGATCTTAATAAAAAGTGAAAAAAACTTAATTCAGAAATGAGTCATATCGATGCATGTATATTAAAACTAAATAAAGAAAAAAAATTAGCAATTGCAGAAATAGTTGAAAAATGAAATGAAAAAATAAAAACAAGAATCAATGAAATAAGATATCAAGAAAATCAAAAAAAGAAAAGGAAAGATCAGTTAATAAATTATGAGCTAGCAAATAATAAAAATATAAATTTACATCCTTCTAAGTCATATTTTAATTTTGAGTTAAGCAATAATCCTTTTATATGATGAATTATTAAAGAAATTAAACACATAATTACAACTTTGATAGGTAAAAATTTGGACACAAACCTTCCTTTAAAATCCCTTAAAACATGATTTAATGATAATGAAATTATTGCAAAACCTATAGAAAACTGAGACATAAGTCCGCCGATTCACTCAATGCGTATTGATTCAATAATAGATACATTTGATACTCAATCTGCCTCATGAATAAGTCATAGTCCAATATTTTCTAATTATAGTAATACCAATCTTGAAACAAAACACACCTACACTGGTAAAATAGAGTGAAAAACAACAAAATTGCTGCTCCCTGTAAATTACACAATAAATACAAACTCCCTAAAACTTTCTAACCCTAATTTAGAATATAATTTTTTAATTGATCAATATGGATTAATATACATTCAAACAGAAGAACATTCTTGACCAGCAGTTCATTTTAGCATTAAAATTGGAAAAACAGAAAGTAATAAATGTAAAATTAATCCAAATTCTCATCCACACCTTTATAATAAATTATACGACTGAACATACCCCGCAGATGTGCAAGAAATTTTTGAAGAAATTTCAAATAATCCAATATTAAAAAAATCACGAAACAATACGGCAAGAAAGCTTGCAAGATTCAATAAAGACACATCGGTATACATACTAGATAAAAAGCTAGATGACAGATTAGATGAATTTGATAATGCAGTAAAAGCAATAGAAGAAACTAAAATTGAATATAATTGAAAATCTTACCATCCGGAAATATGTAACCTAGCTGCAACTAGATTTGTTGCACATTTACGCGAAAAAAACATAGCATCTGCGATAACAACATGACCAGCTCATTACAAAGAAAACCAATATTCCGTACATGCAAAAGTAATTTATTGTAGTGACGATGGAACCTGGAAGACAATAGATCCAACACCAAGCAGATGATGAGACAATGTTAATTATAGCTTTAACAAACAGTCTCCATATTCAGAAATAAATGAATTAAATCAAAAAATAAAAGCTGATAATAAGAAAAAAATTGAAAAGGTTAAATCACAACAAGAAAAAAAGGAGTGAAGCTTAATTGATGAAAAAACAAAATTACAAGAAGATAATATAAAATTAGAAAAAGAAAAAAAGAAAAAAGAAAATAAAATAAGAAAATTAAAGAAGAATGCAAGAAATATGATTACTATTAAATGCATATTTTAAAAATATTAAAAACGCATTATTAAATACCCCAAATGACATTAAATCAAATCCTTCAATATTAAGAGTTTATGAACAATATCACCTTAGCTTACTTCAAAAACTGGTATTGGAATTCCCTGAATATAAATTTGAATGAATTTATGAGATATTTGATAAATATGAAAAAGAAAGCAATCAAGAGCAAGAAAGTTTATTTAGAATAATTGGAAAACTTTGAGAACAAAATGTTGTAATATTTTGAAGCAAAGTATTTTTACAAGACCCGAATAGTTATGAATATAAATATTTATGAGCTGATTTAGACTGATTTACTAATGAAATAGAATTTCATTCTACAGAAGATTGAGAACATTGGGTAATTGTTGCTTAAAATAAACTTTGAAGTGCAACACTTATCGATAAAATTATTAACTAATTT
>CAYWBW010000015.1:0-48430 GCA_964456745.1 uncultured Candidatus Peribacteria bacterium
GATACGATTTTTTGTTTTTATCTTGACACTTTCCTTTAATAGGCATCTCGACCGAAGCGCAGCGAAGTGGAGAGATACCTTTAGTAACGTAACAGCAGACAAATGAAATTATATTACGTATATATCATCGCAAGTAAGTCATGAACTCTGTATATATGAGTTACAAGTAATTTAGAAAAAAGAATCTCTGAACACAAATTATGATTAATTCAATGATTCACAAAAAAGTATTGATGTAACAAGCTAGTATATTACGAAGAAACCAATGAAATACTCTCTGCAATAGAGCATGAAAAGCAGTTTAAAAAGTGGAATAGATCAAAAAAAGAAAAGTTAATCAAAGCTATGAATCCTTCATGGCGTGATTTGGCTTATATACACTAAACAAGGTATTTCTCCACTCGCAAGCTCGGTCGAAATGACAGGTTTTGAATTTATTTCATAGCGAGAATTGTAAGTTAAAATTTAACCTGGAAAGATACCTCGTCAACTTGCTGCGAGGTAGTTAATTGTTTATTTAAATATATACTAAATTTGCTAAATAATTTCGAACCTATATAGTATGGATATAATTAATCCATATTTTTATGTACAGAAAATTTGAAATTTCAGATCAGGAGTATCAAGAAATTAAGAATCGCAAAAAGAAAGAAAAAACAGCCAAGATATATAGAAGATTGCAGTTTTTAGAAATGAAATATCAATGAATGACAAATATTAAAATTGCTCCAATGGTAGATGTTTGTAATGATACATTAACTGATTGGACTGATATCTATGTTGATAAATGATTAGATTGAATTTGTAGTCTTAATTATGAATGAAGAAGAACTTCTAAGTTAGATGCAATTAAAGAGTCTATTGTTAAACATGTGGATGATAAAAACGTATCAACAATAAAAGAATTACAAGACTGGATAAACACTTCTCATTGAATGTTATTTTGAATTAGTTGGCTTTGGGAATACTGTAAAAAAAACTGAATTTGTTTTACAAAAAAGCAAGATTAATTCCTTGAAAGGTACCACCTGTAGAAGTTCAACTTGAATGGATTGAGCTTATAAACAAGACTGTAGAATCAGCTAAAAACAGTAATGATATTGTGTTATTTCTTGATCCAATGCACCAAATGCATAATAACGAGAATGATTATTGTTGGCAGGAAAAAGGTAAATTATGAACAAAAAATGTTTTATCAAATTCAGGTAGAAGAAGATTGAATATTATAGGTGCATTAAACGCTAATTCACTTATACCAACAATATTACTTACAGAATACAACTGTGACACAGAAATGATAAAATCATTTCTGCTAGAAGTAAGAAAAGAATATCCACAAAACAAGCATCCAAAAATTACAATATTTTTAGACAATGCTAGATATAATAAATCCTATGAGACTCAGGCATTTGCTATATTGCTTTTAATAAAACTTGAGTTTCTACCGCCATACTCACCAAATCTAAATCTCATATAGAGATTATGGAGATTTATTAGAAAGAAGATAATGAAAAACAAGTACTATCCTACATTTGAAGAGTTTTATAAAAAAATTATTGGATTTTTTATGAATATTGAAGATTACATGGATGAATTAGAAAATTTACTAACTCTAAATTTCGAAATTATTAAGCGGAATTGGTATGACCATACTTCAAGAAATCTAAAGATTATCTTTTAAGTGAGGAGTTGATCATGTATATAATTGGTTTTGCTTATTTGGACTCTAATAATGTAGATCTAGTGCATAAGTCAAAAAAATTAATAGGTGATTAAGATTAGTGCTGTATTTTGTCCTTCTTCGCTTCTTGCGCAATTTCCAAAAAATGGCGTGCCATTCGAAGCTTTGCCAACCACTACGGAGCTACGCAGGGCATTCTTCCATTTCCGATTCGTCCCTCATCGCAAAGCGAAGAATGGAGGTGCCAGCCGGATTCGAACCGGCGGATAAGGGTTTTGCAAACCCTGGCCTTACCACTTGGCGATGGCACCATCTACGAATTAATTTGTTTAAATAACGACAACTTAATTATATTATCTATGAAATATGAAGATACAAATAAAAAAATAAATTTCTCTAAGCTGCCCATTTTACAGTTACACCCATTGACCTACAAGTTCATGCAAGAATTTTTACTCAAGCTTCTTCGTCATTTGCATTTAAATCAGGGGCTTTTTTCTTATAAATTTCTTTAAGCTCAGATTCTTTAATTTCAGAAACCTTATTTATATGAGGTTCTCAAGATCATTTTTTTAATTTTAATCTTTCTTTTATTAGAGTTACGGCAGGGGGTTGTGTATAAACAAATTTAAAACTTTTATCATCAAAGACTTCAATTTTTGTCGGGAGCTGTTGTCCTTTCAAGTCTTTTGTTGCTTCGTTAAATTGTGTACAAAAGTCATTAATTTGTACTCATGCTTGTCAAAGCGCAGAACCAACTGGAGGAGCTGGAGTTGCTCATCATCAGGTTATTACTAATTTAATTTTTTTTACTACTGTTGCCATGATTATTATTGTTTATTGGTATTTTAAGTTACTGATTTACTCTAGATAGTCAACTATTGATTTTGTAAATGTTTTCATCGCCTCATGGTTCTCCTTTGGGTATTCAAATCACCATACTTTTCATTTTATTAGTGAGACTAGAAATACTGTGTCTTTTTTGCGATCATTGTTATAATAAAATGAATATGTTCACAGGTTATTAGCTTCAAATTTAGTATCATTTTTATTATCATTATCTAGTTTAATTGTGTTTTGAACTGAATTTTTTACTTTTATGTAAGTGTCTAATCCTCAATTAAGTTCATATAAGGTTAAATATATTTTATTTCAATCTAATACATTTATTTTAATTCATCATTCTAGAATGATTGATGCTATATCAAATTTTGAAAATAGTAATGTAAATTTCTCTTCTTTTTGAATTGTTAAATTTTCTAATAATTTTGCTCTAGATTCATTTGGCAAACTGCTCTCTAGTTCTTCTATTTCACTTGTATCTATTAAGTCATTTGAAAAGTTTGGTTGATTAATTATATAATTAATTACTCAAATCAAAACTAATACTAGAGCAAATAGATCTACAAATTTAATGTTTTTGTAAAATGCCCCAAGTTTGTTTGGGATATTTTTATTATGCATTATTTTTTCTTAATTTGAGTAAAATCAAGTTCGATTGATGTTTCTCTATCAAATACATCAACCAAAACTTTAACTTTTCATTTTACATCATCTACTTCTCCAATTTTTCATTCGTATGTTGCAAACGGTCAATCAATTATTTTAACTATATCTCAAATTTCAAAATCTGTTTTAAATTTACCTCACTTATCTTCAGTTTTTTGCATGATAAGTCAAAATTCTTCTGGAGATACTGGGATTGGAATATTTCATGCTCAAACAAATCATGTAACATTTGGTGTATTACGAGCTACATACCAGCTTTCGTCTGTTACTATCATATTAATCAGTACATATCATGGGAAAATTCTTTTTTTATCTTCAACTGGTTTTCATTTTTTTATCACATATTCATTTTCTTTTGGAACAATGACATCAAATATATAATCTTGCATATTCATTGTGTCTATCCTTTGTCTAAGAGCTTTTTCTACTGCATCTTCATATCATGAATAAGTATGAAGAACGTACCAGTTTCTTCATTGACCTGGATCTTGTCTAGTTTCTTTATTGTATACTGAGTCACTTGTACTTGTATTTGTCATAGGAAATTAATAATTCTAAAATTTTATTTATTGTCTTCTATTTCAACCTTTACATCCTTTAATATATCAATATTAGATCATGTTGAAATTGTAGCTCAAGATAATAAAATATTTCAAGAGCCGTCTGTAGTATGTTCTCTTACTATTGGTACATTATTCTTAGGGTTTAGTTGCGCAATAAATGTATATGCTTCAGATAACATATAGTCAAAAACTCATAAAACAATAGCTACACTAAGTGTAAATCATATTGTAATCTTGGAAATTCTTATTGCGTGATTTTTGGTTGGCCATGTAACATTGTGAAGCTCTGATATTGCTTCTTTGATAAATTTATTCAAGTTTGTTAGTTAACTTGTTAAAAAGCATTCTCTTTAAATGCAAGAGGAAATATATTGATATTTCAAGGGTTTGTAAAGGGAAAATTAATATGCTTCTAAAAAATCATAAAATTTCTTGCATAATCAAAATTAGAATCATAATTTGTATAAATTTCTTTTTTACTTTCTATTCTTTTGGTATAGGTTTTATAAATATCATCAGATCATAGATAGTTTTCTCATTTGTTTGTTATTCATCATATTTTTGCTTCTGTTTTGAAGTATGCATATCTACTAGGAAGTTTTACACTTTCTCAAGATTCATCTAGTCATTCAATTGTTAGTATTATGGGGAACACCCTTGCTTTAAATATAAATATGTACTCATATTTTGTAATGGTATAATCTCAGCTTTTATAATTTTCATCACTTGGAAGATTGAATATTGCTTCCTTTGGAAGATCTACAGTTCATAGGTCTCCAAAAATATAGCTGCCAGAATTTCATAGATTATCTGATCAATTGCTAAATCAGATTCTGTGAGTTTGTGTATTTCAAGGTTGAGCAATAGGCCACCTAGCTTGAACAACATCAAGTCATGCATTTTCCTGTTCTCAATTTGGAAGACTCCACTTAAGCCTTAATTGTTTAATTTTATCTTGACTCCAGCTTCAGTTGATTTCTCTTTCTTCAGCTGTGAGTCTAAATTCAAATGATCAATATGGATTAATTCTTGTTTTAACTTTATTTACGAGCCTACTTGCACTAACTGACACATCTCAAACATGATTTATTCATATAATGTTTTCTCATACATTTTTCTTTGAAAAATCAACAAGAATATCGCTATCTATTACTTCATTTGATTCTAAATTTTTATTAATCACTTTTCAGAGTCTTTTATCTTTTATTTTTCAATATATAACATCTGACCTCCTATTCATTATAATATTTGATCAACTATATAATTTTTCTGATTTTTCAAAATATTTAACTATAGCTTCTTCCATTGCACTTTCAGCAGAATATTGAGCTACTATTCAATAAGCGAGTTTTCAAATTTGGTCTCTGTACTGCTTTGCAAGAGAGGAGACAGTTAAAAAAAGTATCATAATACTAGTTGATAGTATTACAACTACTAACATTATGCTGGCTTTTTTTTCATTATTTATTTTCATATTTTATTTATGGTATTATTTATGTTAAAATTTTAAATTATAACAAAAAACTTAAATAATTTTCTTAAAATTAGTATATATTCAAAATGCTTAAATACAATTGACTTAGAAGAAAAAATACTTAGGATTAGCCAAGTTATTTTTAATTTAAGAAATAAATATGAGTCTTCCGTATCATTATAAAAGAAAATGAAATAAGGTTAAAAGAGCAAGAAAGCATGGATTTATGCATAGAAGTTCTAGCGTTTGAGGAAAAAATATTCTTAAGAGTAGAAGATCTAAATGAAGATATAGTTTAACAGTTTGAAAAATTTACTACGGTAAAAGAGTCTAATTAACTCTTAGTATAATGTTTCCAAAAGCTCTTAGGCTTAATACAAGTGAAGATATTAAAAAGATAGTTAAAAGTGGCTTGAATGTTAGGATGCCTTTTTTTATAATGAAGTACATTTATTCAGAGGATATTAAAATTACGATTGTTGTAAGTAAAAAAGTGAGTAAGCTTGCAGTAAATAGGAATAGAATTAAGAGAATTTTTAGATCAGCTATTCAGGTTTACATGAAAGAAGATAAAATTAAATGAAATATTGTTTTTTTCCCACATGTTGCTAGCCTAGCTATGAAATCAGTTGAATTAGAACCATTTATAAATAAAGCATTTAATAAAATAAAAGCAAATTCATGGAAAAAATTTTAAGGTTTATTTTTATATTTTCTTTCACTTACCTTGTATTACTTTGGTTTATGCCAAAGCCAGATGTACAAACTGAGAGTAGATTGGTTTTTTCTACAGCTTGAAATTATACAATTTGAGATATTGTAGAAATCAATATTGATAATTCAACAAAAGAAGATGTGACATTTAAGAGTAGTTGTCCAAATTTTTATTTCAGCATTGAAAGAAATATCCAATGAGAAAAAGAAGATATTACTGATAGAGTAAATACAGAAGATTGTAGTGATCTTGTTGTAAAAGCATGAGAGAATAAAAAAATAAATTTATGAGATAATAATTTAAATACCTTTGTGCAAGAGGGGAATTATAAATTTATTGCTATTACAGATAATTGAAAAGAGTTTGAAGCTACTTTTGAGGTTTCAAAACCATGATTTTTTAAACAATATATTTGGAACGCTTTTATATATAAACCAATTTATAATGCTTTGATTTTTCTAATCAAGATTTGACCTTGAATGAGTTTATGATTTGGAATTATTTTTCTTACATTGTTGATAAAGCTAATTTTGCTTGCACCAAGTCATAAGGCTTTAAAGGGTCAAAAGGCAATGCAAAAAATTCAGCCAGAATTAAATAAAATTAAAGAAAAGTATAAGTGAAATCAACAAAAAATTGCTACAGAAACAATGGAGGTTTGGAAAAAGCATAAAGCAAATCCTTTATGATCATGTTTGCCTCTTTTTATTCAATTTCCAATATTGATAGCTATATTTTTTATAATTAGAGACGGTTTAAATGCAAATAGTGCTTATTTATTATACAGTCAATTTGCTACATTTGATTATTCAGCTATTAATACAAACTTTCTTGGCATACTTGATCTTACTAAGCCAAATATATATGTACTTCCATTGGTGGTATGAGCTTTGCAGTTTTTTCAGATGAGTTTGTCATTTAATGGGCAACAGGTACCAGATAAAAATTCTTGAAGTAAAGACATGATGCAACAGCAGATGCAAATGATGAGTAAAATGATGAAGTACTTTATGCCAATTATGATAGCTGTCTTTACTGCTACTTTGCCAGCAGCGATTTGAATCTACTGGTGAGTTTCGACTGCATTTGCTATCTTGCAACAAGTCTTTATAAATAAAGACGATAGTGGCACCTGAAAGCAAAATAAAAAGAACAAGGATATTATTGATGTTGATGTAGAGGTTGTAAGTAATACCTCTGCTAAAAAAACAAAAGATTGAATAACTAGAATAAAAGCCTAGATACTTATTTTTTGATTTGATATTAAATAAATTGCAAACAAAATACGATCCACAAAACTTAGGCGATTTTGACAAAAACAAGAAGTATACAATTGTATTTACTGAATGGAATGAAAAATACGTAAATGTTTTGCTTAATGATTGTAAGAATACTTTAGAATCAAAATGAATAAAAAATATTAGTTTAATTAAAGTTCCTTGAAGTTTAGAACTTACATTTTGAGCACTTAAAGCTATTGAGAACTGAGCTGACGTCATAATAGTAATTTGAACAGTTATAAGAGGGGGTACGAGTCATTATCAACATGTATGTGATTGAGTTACTCATTGAATAATAAATCTTCAGATAAAAACTTGAAAGCCAATTGTATTTGGTGTGCTAACATGTGATAATGAGCAGCAGATTAAACAAAGGTTGGGTAAATGAAAGGAGTGGGCTTTGTCAGCTATGCAGTTGAGTGTTGTTTAAAGTAGAGTATTGTAAAATTAATAATTGTTATTCTAAATCTTTTATTGTTTCTCTGGATGCAAGTAGTATTAATTTTCAAATAGTGTGATCATCAAGATGATCTGCCTCTTCTTCGTTGAAACTTATATTTTTTTCTTCACAATATTTTATAAAACGATTTTGTAATTCTTTTGACCATTTTATTGCGTTCCAGATTCACAAAACAACTAAAGGTAATTCTTCTTCTGTATGTCAGTCAGTATGATCATTTAGAATATCTTCTATGTTTATTTGATTTCTAGCTAAATCTACTTTTTTATTTATAGCATTTATTGAATATGTAGCGTCCCACATTTCATTAGCAGCTTTGAGTTTAAGAAGTCATTTTTTAGAATTTACATACTCTTCAAAGATGTACTTGATATTTAATCACATAACAAGTTTTTCTAGTTTGTTATAAGAAGAGTTATTTTTAGATGCAAATTCCCATATTTCAAAAACAGATTTAATAAATTCAATTCATTGTTTTCATTTAATATGTTCATTGTATTTTTCTTCTAAGTCTATTGAATCTAGGTAAGTAGTGGCGATTTTTGATTTTGAAGGAGATTTGTTTACTTCTAGATAAATATCAAATATTGATTGAAGTTGATCAATTCAGTTTTCATATTTCATTACAATATTAAGCGCTATCGAAAGTTCAATGGTGCTAAATTCTTTACAGCTCAAAAGTTTTAGAAAAGTTTCTTTATTTGAAATATGTAAACCTATTAGCAATTGTTCAGTGTAAATTGTATCTTTGTGGTGTTTTTCAAGAAGTGAGATAAAATTTTGATCTTTTATCCTTGTTTTAATCTCATCTATATAAGATCGCATGTTTTGAGTATCAGTTAAAACAGTTTCAACAGGTGTTATTGGATTTATTTTAAGAAAGGAGATTAATTTATTATATATATTTTGTCTAATTTTTGTCGTATCATCATCAGGGGTTTCTTCTGTATTTAGTGATTCAGATTGTCATGTTTGTTTTAAATGCCATGTAATAAGATCTCGTGGAGATGTACATTTACCTATTTCAGTTTTTTCTTTTTTATTAATAATTTTTGGATTATCCATAATTGATATATTTTATATTTAAAAAAATTGGAGATCATATTAAATATGCATACTTAAAAGTCAATGCATGCATGTGTTTTAAGTTAAGAATTATCCAGGATTTTAAATTTTAAATTAAAACTTTTAAATTAACCTCCCTATTCCCATCCCCATTGCATAGAAGTAATTCAAGTTTTATTACTTTGCTTAGATCATACATCAATAAAATTTTTCTTCCAGTAGTGACCTGTATTTTTGACAATAATAAGAGTTACATCATCTTCTTGAGGGTGAGATCATACGTATTCTGAATAATCTTTTGTAAACTCTTTGAAAATTGTTTCAATGTCACTAGTTCAATTATATTCGATCACCTTACTTAATCTATCAATTCAATATCTTTCTCAGAATTGATTTTTTGCTTCCGTGATTCAATCACTATATAAAACTGCGATGTCTCATTGAACAAAGTGCATTTCTTTTTCTTCAATAAGTGGATTTATTTCTTTTATCATTTTAAGAGCTATTCATCATGATTTTATATTTTCTGCTTTTCAAGTTTCTTTGGAAAATAAAATGATTGTTTCATGACCAGCTCAAGTATAATACATCTTTTGTTTTTCATTATCCCATCTAAGCATTACTGCTGACATAAAGTGATTTGTAGTTATTTTTTGAAACAATAGTGAGTTTGTTTTGGTAAGTATTTCTTTTGTACTTAGGGCACTAGTTGCGTATGCTCTTATTGCAGTATTTGCCATGGTCATAATCAAGGCTGCCGGAGCTCAGTGACCAGTTACATCTCAAATATAGAAAAGAGTATTTGCAAGAGATTGTATAATATCAAAATTATCTCATCATATCTCAGAACTAGCTCTTGATCTCGCAATAATATCAAGTCACACAATTCATTCAGGAGCTTTGTTAGGCAAAATACTTTTTTGGATTTCGCTAGCAGCATTTACTTCTCAAATAACCCTTCTTCATTTTAAAAGTTCTCAAGAGAGGTTTTTTACTTTTTCTACAACTTGATTGATAAAATGAGAAATGGTTCAGATTTCATGCTTATTTTTAACTTTAATTTCTATATAATCATCTCATTTTACAAGAGAGGCGATAGCATTGGAAATTCTTTGCAATGGAATTCACATATGAATAATGTAAATAACATAAATAGATGCTATAAAAATTATTAGAAAAGCTAGCACAAATCATAAATGAATATTTGTTATTCAAAGTTTAAATAGCAGTACAAAGATTATTAACACTACAAATAACACTGTTAATAATGATGCGGTTAATGCAATGGTTAACTTATTAGACACTTTCATTTAGATTTTCAAATAATATTAGTTTTTTTAATCAGATTAAATCTAGAATATCGTGTACATCTTCATTGGCATCTCTGATTATTATTTTTCATCAATGAAAATTAATTTTTGAATGCCATTGTAGAAGATTTCATATAAAAACGGTGTTAATATACTTAAGATCATTACAATCAAAAATTATAGTTACTGGAGTATAAATTTTCTCAACATAATCATGTATAGGATTAGAAAATTCTTCTATACTTCCAGGTGCTATTTCTCAAGATAGTTTAAATATTTTCTTTATTTTTGTCTCATTTTTTAAGTCTTGATGAATATTTACCTTCTTTTTTACATGTTTTTCTTTGCCTATTCAGGCTTTTTTAGTAAATTTAATTTTTAATCATCAGTGCCTTGAATCACTTACTGAAAATTTTGTAGACATTGTGGTAGTGATTTGAGCAAGTCATCTTCAATGTAGTTTTCCAGGATCATCATTTTTAATTTCTTTGTTTATAATTTTATTTAAATCCTTTGCTTTAATCTTATTAGATCATTTTCATTCGTCTTCGATACAATATGATACTTCTCATGGTTTAAATGATCATTCAATGTACACATTTGATTTTTCATTTGATCAGTATCTTACTGCATTAATAAATAATTCATCTACTATTAGCTTAACAATATTACATTCTTTTCATGATAGCTTTGCATCAGAAGCCATTTCAAAGGCAAATAATCTGACAAATTCAGAGTAATTAAGTCTAGCCGGTAAAGCTGTTTTAAATTTATTTAACATTATTAAATATACTTTAAGAGAATATTACGATTAAATAAATAAAAAAAAGCCTTAATTCGTTGATTAAGACTATAAAAAATGTTTTTTTAACTTAAGTAATTTAAGCTTTTTCAGGTTTTTTATATAATTTTCAAACAGGAATTAATTTTCAAATTATTACATTTTCTTTTAATCATTCAAGATAATCTATTTTTCTTGTAGCTGATGCTTCTACTAATACCCTTATTGTTTCCTGGAAAGATGCAGCAGAAAGCCAGGAATCTGTTGCAAGTGCTAGTCTTGTAAGTCATAATAGAAGTCTTTCTCATAAAGCAGGTTTTTTTCAAGCTTTTGCAAGTTTTTCATTAAATTCATTAAATTTAACAAGATCAGTTATTTCTCAGTGAAGCATTGTTGAGTCTCAAGGTTCAATTATTCTAATTTTTGAGAACATTTGTTTAGCTATAATCTCAATATGCTTATCATTAATTACCTGTCATTGTTGTGCGTATATGCTTTGAACTTCTTTAATGACATATTTTTGAGTATTATATACATCAGTTATTTCCATTATTTCTCTAAGGTCATAGTGACCAGAATTTAATGGAGTTCATTTTGAAATTACTTCATCATGATCTACCCTAAGAAATTCTCATGTTTTGAATGTATATGTTCTTATTTCTCTTTTGTCGTGTTTTATTTTTACTATTCAATGCTTAATGCTTTCAACAGATCAATCAAGCTTAGCCTTGATCGTGTTTTTATTAAATTTAGATTTTCAAAGAACTTGTTTAGCTCTTATAGGGTCTCATTTTTTTACAATTATTTCGTAATTGTCTTGGATAAGATATTCATCAACTCAAAAGTCCTGTTCTTCAATGAATACATTTTTAGATTCAATATTATTTTGAACACTTACTTTTCATCAAATCTCAGAAAGTATGGCAGGTGTTTTTGGTGGTCTAGCTTCAAATAGTTCTTCAACTCTAGTTAAACCTTGTGTAATATCTCATCCTTCACTAGCAACTCATCATGTATGAAATGTTCTCATGGTTAGTTGAGTTCATGGTTCTCATATAGCTTGAGCTGCTATGATTCAAACAGGGGTTCATATTTCTGCTTTATTGTTATTACTTAGATCAAATCAATAACATTGTCTACATACTCATGTTCAGATTTTACATGTAATTATTGATCTAACAAATACTTCAGATATTTCACTTTTGCTTATATTATCAACAATTATATGATTGATAATTTCTCAAGCTTTTCATACAATTTCTCATTTTTTATTTTTAACATCTTCTAAGAGAGTTCTTCAGTAGATTCTATTTTCAAATTTTTCTCAAATTATTTCAGATTCAGACCGGTTTATATTGATTCAGGTTGTTGCCTCGCAATCTTCTTCTTTTACCACTACGTCTTGTACTGCATCAACAAGTCTTCTTGTTAGATACCCTGCTTCAGCAGTTTTTAGTGCAGTATCAGATTTTCATTTTCTTCATCCATGAGTTGCATTGAAGAATTCGAGTATTGAAAATCATTCTTTAAAATTAGATATAATAGGAAGTTCAATTGTTCTTCAGGATGGACTTGTAACAAGTCATTTCATTCCACAAAGTTGTGTCACCTGTCACCAATTTCATCTAGCTCAAGAATCAATCATATAATAAATATGATTTTCATGATTTTCATTAAAAATATTGATCATTTCGTTAGAAACATCATTTTTTGTTTTTGACCATGTTTTAATTACAAGATTGTATCTTTCTTCATCTGTCATTAATCAAACTTGAAATTTTTCTTCAATTTGAGATATAAAGTTTTCAGCTTCATTGATTTTCTTTTCTTTTGTTTCAGGAACTAGTAAGTCATTTAAGGATATTGATATTCATGATTTTGTTGCAAATTTAAATCATATTCTTTTAATTTGATCAGCAGCATTGGCAGTAATTTCTTCTCAGCATTCATTAAATATTTCATTTATGAGAGAGGACATTAGTCCTTTTTTGACATTGTAGTTTTTGTATCAGATTTTTGTTACAGGTAATACTGAGTTAAATATTACTCTTCATGCTGTTGTATCAATTAACTCAATATTGTCATCTTTTGTTATAACTCTTGTCTTAATAGTAGCTTGAAGATCAATAACTCATTGTCTATAAGCCAAAATAGTTTCTCAAGCATCTTTAAAGTATTTTCATTCTCATTTTTTTCATTTAATTTCTTGAGTAAGAAAATAAATACCTAGAACCATGTCTTGTGTAGGAGTTATGATAGGCTGTCCGCTTGCTGGTTTTAATATATTTGTAGCAGCATTTAGTATTTCTCTAGCTTCTGCTTGAGCTTCATCTGTAAGTGGAATGTGAACAGCCATTTGATCTCAGTCAAAGTCAGCATTAAAAGCCACACATACTAATGGATGCAATTGAATAGCTTTTCATTCGATAAGCAAAGGTTTAAAGGCTTGAATTCACAATCTGTGAAGAGTGGGTGCACGATTTAAAAGTGCATACTTGTCTTCTATAACTTCTTGCAAAATATCCCATACAATTTTTGTATTGTTAAGAATTAGTCTTTCGGCTCATTTTATATTATAGGCATGTTCATCTTGTAAAAGTCTTCAAATAACAAACGGTTTAAAAAGTTTTAATGCCATTTCTTTTGGCATTCACATTTCATTTAATTTTAATTCAGGTCAAACAACAATTACAGAACGTCAAGAATAATCCACTCTTTTTCAAAGCAAGTTTTGTCTAAATCTTCACTGTTTTCATTTTAGCATGTCAGAAAGAGATCTTAATTTTCTTCTTTCTCAAGTAGTAAATACAGCTTTTCAAGTTCTTGGTGAATTGTTTAGAAGTGTGTCTACTGCTTCTTGAAGCATTCTTTTTTCATTTCTGCATATTACTTCAGGTGCTCAGATGGATAAAAGCCTTTTAAGGCGATTATTTCTATTAATTACTCTTCTATAAAGGTCGTTTAAATCTGAGGTAGCAAATCTTCATCCGTCAAGTTGAACCATTGGTCTAATATCTGGAGGCAATATCGGAAGGTTTAAGAGAATCATCCATTCAGGCCTTATTCATGCATGTTTTAAAGATTCAACAAGTCTAATTCTTTTTAGAATTTTTTTCTGTTTTTGACCTGATGATTTTTTGATTTCTTCGTGTAGAATGGCAGCAAATGCATCTAAATCAATTTTTTCTAATATTTTTCTTATACTTTCTGCTCAAGTTCATGCAGAAAAAACATGTCAAAATTTCATAGACATATCTCTCCATTCGATTTCAGCAAGCACTGATCATTGAGCCAATGTTTCTAGTGACTTTTTTGTTTCAGCATTTTTTTCTTCAATTTCTTGAACAAAGTCTGCTTGTTTGTTTTGCAATTTTTCCAGTTCATTATCTTTGGCTTCTCATGATTTTATTTTATTTTTTAACTCAGAGGACTCTATCGCAAATTCTTCTTTTAATTTTTTCTTATAAGAATCAAAATCTTTATCTAGAGTAGCTAATGCTTCTTTTTTGGTTTCTTCGTTTGTTTCAGTAACTATATAAGAAGAAAAATATACGATTTGTTCAAGAATTTTTACAGGTAAATTAAGAAGCAATCAGATCCTTGAAGGTGTAGAACGAAGATACCATACATGTGCTACAGGAACAGCCAGGTCAATATGTGCCATTCTTTCTCTTCTTACAATAGATCTTGTAATTTCTACTCAACATCTTTCACAAACTACTCATTTGTATCTAATTCTTTTATATTTTCAACAACTACACTCCCAATTTTTAACTGGCCCGAATATTTTCTCACAAAACAAACCATCCCTTTCTGGTTTTTGAGTTCTGTAATTGATGGTTTCAGCTTTTTTTACTTCTCATCTGGACCAATTTTCAATTTGTTGAGAACTTGCAATGGTGATTGCAATTGAATTAAAATCGTCTTGAGTAACTTTCTTGTATTTATTGTTTTGCATTACGAGCTGGTTTATTAATTTTTAAATTAAAAAGATTAAATTTTATATATCGTCTCATTCAAGACTCATTTCTCATCACTCAGTTTTTGATGTGTTTGGTGTATCTGGTGTTTTTTTGCTTGTTTCAAGTTCTTGATCTTGTTGCTGTGTATCCATGTCTTGATATTGACTATCATCAATATCTAATTTTTTATTTAGCATTATCATATCCTGTGCTACTACTTCAGTCCTGTACATTTTCTTTCAATCGAGTTCCCATGTTTTAGTTTTTAAATATCATTCTATATATACAAATTTTCATTTTTTCAAAAATTTTCAACATAGTTCTGCTAATTTTCACCAAGCTACAATTTTATGAAATTCAGCTAGTGATTGATTTTCTCATTCATTGCTTAACCATTCTCTGTTAGTAGCTATAACAAATGATGTAAATGAGTGACCGCTTGAAGTTTGTTTTGTTTCAGGGTCATGTACTATGTTACCTATTAAGATTACCTTGTTTACACTTCTCATGATTTATTGGTTACAATAATAATAATTAATTAATCTTCTAAGTTTTCTCTAGCCTCATCCATCTCTTGCTCTGCTGATATTCAGTCTCATTCTGTTACTAGTTCTTCTTCTATTTTTTCATCTGATTCAACTTCATTTGTGTGTAATTCTTCAATCTCATCTCTTGGTAATATTTCTTCGAAATCCTGACTTTTTTCTATTGATTTAATGTTTAGTAAAATAGATTCTCATTGGCTTTCCATTTTTATTAAATCTATGTTTAAACATAATCATCTAAGTTCGTGAACTAGTACACTGAAACTTTCAGGTATAGATGGTTTTCTTATTTTTTGTCATTTTACTATATCTTCATAAGCCCTTGCTCTTCACATTACATCATCTGATTTTATTGTGAGCATTTCTTGAAGTGTGTGAGCAGCTCAATATCATTCTAATGCCCATACCTCCATTTCTCAGAATCTTTGTCATCCATGTTGTGCTTTTCATCATAATGGTTGTTGTGTAACCAGTGAATAAGGTCAAACTGATCTAGCATGAATTTTATCTTCAACTAAGTGTCATAATTTTAATAAGTATTTGACTCACACAGTTGTATTGTATGTAAATGGTTCTCAAGTTCTTCAATCATAAAGTTGTACTTTATCTTTAGTTCATGCATCTTTCATTATAGAAGTGATTTGATCAGGTTTTATTCAATTTAGAGCAGGAGTTGCAATCTTTATTCATAGTGCTTTAGCAGCAAGTCAAAGATGAGTTTCAAATATTTGTCCAACGTTCATACGAGAAGCAACTCATAGCGGATTTAAAATGATATCAACAGGTGTTCAGTCTTCTAAGTATGGCATATCTTCCCTAGGAACAATTTTTGCAACAACTCATTTATTTCAGTGTCTTCATGCCATTTTATCTCAAACTTGAAGTTTTCTAGTTTGCGCAACATATACTCTTACTTGTTTGATAACTCATACAGCAAGTTCGTCTCACTTTGATCTGTCATAAACTTGTATATCAATTACTTTTCATCATTCTCATCATCATAGTCTTAATGAGGTGTCCTTTATATCTTTTGCTTTTTCTCAAAATATTGCTTGTAATAATCTTTCTTCAGGTGATTGTTCAGTTTCTCATTTTGGAGTTATTTTTCAAGCTAAGATATCTCCTTCTTTAACAGAAGCTCATACTCTGATAATTCATTCTTTATCAAGATTTTTAAGTTTTCCTTCTCAAACATTTGGAATATCTCTAGTTGTTTGTTCTGGTCAAAGTTTGGTATCTCTGATGTCTGCAATGTATTCTTTAATATGAACAGAGTCGAAGAGATTTCATGTTATTGCTCTATCTGAAATAATTATCGCATCTTCAAAGTTGTATCATCTCCATGTCATATAAGCCACTAAGAGATTTTGTCATATAGCAAGTTCTCACGATTCCACTGATGCTCAGTTTGCTAGAACATCTCATTTTTCAATAGTTTGATCTGTTCTTACTGCACATCTAGAATGAAGAACAGTTCATTGATTTGATTTTATATAATTATCCAATTCATATTCTACTTTTTCTCAGTTTTTATAAATTACTTCAACTTTTCTTCAATCTGCATATATAACTTTTCACTTGTCTTTTGCAGTAAGTTTTTGTCCTGTTGCATCAGCAATCATTGATTCAAGTCATGTTCAAACAAGGGGAGCCTCTGGTCTAACAAGTGAAACAGATTGCCTTACCATGTTTGCACCCATTGAAGCCCTTGTGTTGTCATCATGTTCCAAGAAAGGTATAAGTGCAGTAAATTCAGATACAATTTGTTTAGGTGATACATCTATATGAGTACAGTTTTTGGTTTCAATAAAAGTTGGTTTTCAATTTATTCTCGCTCAAGTGTGTTCCGCTGTATAGTTTCATTTTTCATCTATTTCTGTATTTGCTTGCGCGATAATTAATCCTTTTTCGTTTCAGGCATCATAATATGAAATATCATTGGTTAGATATGGTTTTACTGCTATATCCTTTGCTTTTATTGATTTTAAATTACTTTCAGTTATTACTGTTGATTTTTTTAATCAATCTACTCATTCGCTAAGTATTCTTCCAATTGCTTCTTTTCAATGTTTCACGCTATGAGCAATTTTTCTAAAAGGTGTTTCAATAAATCAGTATTCATTTACCTTAGCATAAGATGCCAAGTGTAGTACTAATCATATGTTTGGTCATTCTGGAGTTGCAATTGGACATATTCTTCAATAATGAGAAGTATGTACATCACGTACTTCAAATGATGCTCTTTCTCTAGATAGTCATCAAGGTCACATGGCAGAAAGCCTTCTTTTGTGAGCAAGTTCTGCTAATGGGTTAGTTTGATCCATAAATTGAGAAAGTTGTGATCAAACAAAAAATTCTCTTAATGCTGCAGTTACTGGTCTAGAGTTTATTAATTGTATAGGAGTTAATTGCTCAGATTCAATAATTGTCATTCTGTCTTTTATGATTCTCTCCATCCTCATGAGTCAAATCCTAAATTTGTTTGCTACTAGTTCGCCAACTGATCTAATTCTTCTATTTTCAAGATGATCTATGTCATCTCATTCTCATCATTCGTGATTTAACCTTAGTAACTCTTTGATAATTAAAACAAAATCCTCTGCTTGAAATACTAAATCTTTTTTCGTACTTTTTCTGTCTAAGTTAAATCTTTTATTTAATTTATATCTTGCAATTGGTCACATGTCGTATTTTGAATAATCAAAGAACATTTGTTCAATGAAAAGTTTAGCATTTTCCATTGTTGCTAAATCTCATGGTCTAATTTTTCTATAAATAGATTGACATGCTTCTCAAGGGGTTTTTGCAGGATCTTTATCTAATGTTACATACATGCAATCTGATTCAACTCATAGTCATTTAGTTGCAAATTCGTCAATAATTTTTTTATCTGTTTCAAATCCAACAAGTCTAAGCATTTGACTAACAGGAAACTTTCTTTTTCTGTCAATTTTTGCATATAAAATTCATTTTTTATCTGTTTCAATTTCAAGCCAAGCTCATCTCTTTGGAATGATTTTTACATTAAATTTTCATGGAGCACTTTGAGATTTGCTAAAAAAGGCTCATGGCGATCTCACCAATTGGTTTACAACTACTCTTTCAATACCATTTACAATAAAAGTTCCATTACTTGTCATTAATGGAATTGTTCACAAGAATATATCTTGTTCTTTAATTTCTCATGTTTCCTTATTAACAAGTCTAACATGCGAAGTAATTAATGATTCATAAGATAGATTTTTTTTCCTTGCAATTTTTGCAGAATATTTTGGTTTTTCTATTTTATGATCTAATACATAGAGTTCTATTTTTTTTCAAGAAAAATCTACGATTGGATTAATTTCATCAATTAAATCAGCAATTCAATTGCTAATAAAGTCTTCATAGGATCTTTTTTGTACTTCTAAAAGATCGGGGAATGGGTAGTTCTTACCTTCAGTTAGGAAAATTCTATCATTTTCCACTTTCGAAACATTAACTGAGAGTTTAATATTCTTAGCAACTTTTACTTTAGACATATATCGATTATTTATATAAGGTGATCCTAATTTCTCTATAATTTTAAGCTTACAGAGGATATGAAAGAAAAAAGGTTTGTCAAACTAATTTTTTTCTTTTTTTAATTAGGTTAATATTAATTTATAAAAATTTTCTTTTTTTCTTTTTTTTATTTTCAAGGTATTTGTCAAGAGCTACCCTTCTTGCTATTCAGATATTTTGAAATATCCTAAATGTAAAGACTACAGTGGCAGCTAGATATAAATTTAGTCATAAAATTTCTCACAAAAATGTTATTCAAATTGCTAATATTGCATTAAATAAAAGTCACGAGAAAAATATTATAGAATTGAAAGTTTGATCATTTAGTTCAGCTCTTAAGGCTCAAAAAATTGCATCAAGAAGACCGAGTAATATAACAGCAGTATACCTCACATAAGCGTCGGGAATAGAGAACTTTATAGTCATTCATAGTATTATTCAAAATATTAGTCATGAAAATATCCAATGCATTAATGTCAGGTTAATTTTTAATTACAAGAAAGATAATTGAAGATGTGAACTAAATCAATAGTTATTTCTTTAAAAATTATAATTCTTTTATTGATAGGTTGTAAATGAATGACGACTTTAGGTTTGGTTTATAAGTTTTTAATTTTTGGAATTTTTAAATTTCTAAAGTATTTTTATTTGTTTTACATATAATTTAGATCATACATTTGTATGTGATCTTATTAATTGTTTTATATAAGTATGTACTCACCTTTTTAGCAATTTGCTTTAAGCAAAACATCTGTCTTTGCGAGCAAAGCGAAGCAATCCATGTGTAGTAATGTATTTAACTGGCATATGGATTGCTTCTTCACTTCATTTCATTACGTTCATCGCAAAGACGATCTGCTTAAAAAATGAATACATACTTTATTAAAACTTGACCTAAGTAATTAATTTATTTATTGCTAACGATATTGCTTCAAATGCATCATATTGCTTATCTTTAAACATTAATTTTTTTTCTGCACAATAAAGACTAGAAGCTGGAGATTGTCATCATCATGTCAAATTCCATCAATATTGGTCATTAAATAATTTTTTGAATCTTCTTGTGTCATGCGATTTATTTTTTAATCATCTGTTGTCGCGAAGGCTAATTTTTAATTCTTCTCATTTCATTGCTCATATTGCAATTAACGATTCTGGATAATAAACTTGCTCATTTCAAGTTGTTAATGCGTCGGCTAATGCTGAAGCTATATCAGTTTTAACAAAATATGAAACAAATCACTTTCATTGATTTGTTTCATAAATTTGTTTTGATAAAACGTCAACTGTAACAATTGTATCAACTTGGGATCATATTTCAGGAAAATTGCCAATATTATTAAAAATATCTGTTGGATTTAAAGCAGCTCATAAAGATAATAATATTTTTTCTGTATCTTGTGGTTTTGTAAGTTTAAGAGCTCTAAAAAGTATTGTCATTTTAGGTGATAGGGAATATTGATCTGTAATTTGTTTCCACCATTTATGCGCATTTGGAATATCTCAATAGATTGATAGTGCGGCTAGCCATCAATGTTTTTTTAGAAAATGATTATTATCAGGCAATAGCCCTTTAATTAATAGTTCCGCAATTTTACCTGTTGGATATCTGGAAGGATCAATTATTGTTCATAATCTTTTTGGCGAAATGTATGTAAAATTGTCACATGAAAAAATTGATTCAGGCATATTTTCTAGTTGACCAATGTTTCATGCTATATGATCTTTAATAGATAAATCTGCAATATCACTATCATGATGATCAATAACAGCAATAGCTTTCATTGTTTCTAATTGATTTATTGCTTTAATATTAGATTGTCATTTTTCCATTTCAGGGACAAAGGCGTCTACTGAAAACAAATAATTTGAATCTTTTACACTATCTATTAAATATTTACTTTTAAATCATCATCATAATGATATTAATATCAACATTATTTCAAAATCTCATTGTTATATAATTGTAAAATAAAGCTCATGATGATAATCAGTCAGCATCCATATCACATAATAATGAAATTTTTGGTTTTTCTCACTTTTCAATATCAGAGCTAATTAATCAAAAGAATTGATTCTCTAATCTTTTTAAGTAAAAATCTAAATTAATCTTAGGAACTCTATCAATTTGATTTTGATCATTATCAAGTTCTCTTAGAGCTGATTCTGTGTCTCAAGCATCAAAAAATTGTTGAGCTGCAAATGTATTGCCAATGACAGTTTGCGGATTATTTTGTGCGGTTAATTGGTCAACAGTTCAATCATTGGTTGGTCAATGATCTGATTTTTTAGTTGTATCTTGAGTTGTATCGACTTTATCAGGATTATTCATAATTCATATTGGTTAAGTATGGATTGTAATTTAATTTGGTAGTTGATTCTATTATGTTTTTTTAATAAAGCAATAAAAACATAATATTGACATATAAACTACCATAATGTATAAATGCAATCCTAATTTAAAATTAATAAAAAATTATGCTTAAAAGATTTAAAGATGCTTATAGAGAGTTGAATCATGTTAATCCTGAAGAGGGGGCAACTCAAAAGATTGCAAATATTGTAAGTGCTAGGATGTTCAGCTTACCACATGAAACAGTGACACATTTTAGCACTGGTGCAGCAGAGATAATTCCAGTTACTGAAGAATGATTATTTTTGAATAGTCAATTAAATCACTTAAGGAATCTTAAAGTAAAACATGAACATGCAAGAATCAGAAGAGCAATAAAAATTCTATTTACTATCTAAACAGAATCGTCTTAATTTGATTTAATAATCTCAATACTTAAGTTCAGGAATAATATTAACATCGCGATTATGTTTTTTTAGAACATTTAAAACAACTTTTATAAAGTTTTTAATATTTTTTTGATTAGTAGTTTCTGCAATTTGTTTTAATTCTTGTTTGTTTCAATTACTTACAATTATTGATCTTTCTAATAATCAAAGTTCTGAAATAATATTGTCACTACTGTCTTCTTCTAGGTTTATAAGTATATGATTTTCTCAAATATTTTGTAGATTATAATCAATAATTTGTTTTTCGTTTTCTACTTGATCTACTTCACGAGAAAATGTTTTAACACTTTTTCATGGAACAAAGAGATTGGAAATATCATTAAAAAGACTAAAAAACCCTTCGTCTGATTTTTTAATATTTTTATTTGTAGAATCATCAATTTTATTGGCTTTTTTTTCTGAAAATGTTGCTCTATATCAAGATATTGGAATATATGAATTTACATTTTTTTCAAGCCAAGATTTAGCTCTGCTTTCAGCTCTTTTATCTATTTCAGAATTTTCAGTTGATTCTTGAAGTTCTCACCACTTGTTACTTAGATTCTCTTTGAAGCTAAATGGGTCAAAAGTTGATCAGTTTTTAAATTTATCTTTAAATTTTTTAACACTTTCATTTAATTGCTCTGAAGGATCTTCTTTGCATTTTGTTGCTGAGCTTCAGCTTCAATATATCGACGGATTCCAAAATTTACTTGTTTTAAGATTAAAGTTATTTTTTTCATAAACTATATCTCTTCTAATTGTTTTTATTTTTTCAATATCATTTTTATCACTACATGTTTTGCTAAGGTTGAATATCTTATTAGTTGCAAATGTTTCTACAGATTTTAATTTTTCTAAGTCTCTACTAAAACAATGGTTTCATTGAAAATTCATAAAATAAGAATTTATTACTGATACTAATGAGGGATTATCAATTTCTTCATGTAAGAATGTATTTAGTTTATTTTTTCATTCATCTTCTGTGCAATTAGATTTTAATATTTGAATTTTTGATATTTCAGTTTTTTGTTGGTTTAAGTATTGTTCAAGTTTTACATTGGCAGAGCTAGCTAATGTTATGCTAGGTGAGAGTATGATTAATAATGTTATTATAATTTTCATAATTTATTAATTTCTTATTTCGTTACATGATTTGATATTTTTCCATTTATTAAAAGGTATATTTATAATATTTTCTTCAATTCAACTTTCGAATAATTCTCGAAATTCTTTAAATCTTCAATGAACATCGTCAAAATAGGTTTTTCTTGATTTAACTCTTGATTGTTTTTTTTGTGATGAGTTTGTATATTTTTTAGAAGCAATTTGAACATTTTCACATTCTTGCATATTATACCTAACAGTATCGATTTGTTGATTATCTTGAAGTGTACTTCTATCAAAACAATTCATGGTATTTTTACGTTTGGCTTCTTCGTGCTCTCGTTCTTTTTTTATTCTTTTTAGGTCTAGATCTTCTGGATCTTTTCCAGTTAGCCAAGGAATTGTTAAATAGGATATATCAATAATTTTTGACATTGGTCTAAAAACAGACATCCAATTTGGAAGATTTCAGTTTTTATTTGAATTTTCCCTTGGATGAATTGATCTTCACATCAAATTATCTTCAATAATATTGATCATTATTTTTACTATACAATTAATGCAAGAGCTACTTGATTCGTATCTTGAACTGTCTCATAATACATTTTGCTCTTTAACTGTTCTTTTTATCTCAATGCAAAAGTTTTTGTTTTCTGTGCAAATCCATTCGTTTTTCAAATCATCTAGGCAAAAAAGTCATCAGTACAATTCTTTACTACACTCTTTTTCATCGTCCTCATTTGGATCAACGAAATCTATAAATCAATCTTCTCAAATTTCGATCATGGAAAGATCTTCACTATCTAGATTGGTGAGATTTAAAAATACTGAGTTTGAAATTCATAATTCTTCCAATGTATTAATATTATTTGTAATTATCAGGCTTCAGCTCATTGCAGTTAATTGATCATTAGCAACAAGATTTGAATTTATTTGTGTTTGATTAAATGTAAAGCTATGAGGATCAAAACAACTTTGTCCACCTCACTCAAAAGAATTTGTAACTTCTTGATTTGACCAATGATATTGCTGCTCTAGATAAGAATATTCTATTATTTCAGTTTCTGTAAGGCTTCAATAGCTAACACCAGTTTGGGTGTTTTGCAGATTGTCATAATTTCAAGCCAGATAATCGTTTATTTGTTCAATGGCATTTGTAGATCATGTACCGTCTTTGTTTCAACTTGAATGAAAGGGGTCTCAAAGTTTTCAGTATTTGTAATAAAAAATTGTAGCTTCTTCTCAGAATAGGATTATGTCTATGATATTAAGATCATAGACTAAATCAAAAAAACTATTTTGAATATCTCAGTCAGCCCATATTTCATTGTTTAGGCTTTCTTGAAAAAAATCACTTTGCAATTTTATTATGTCTTCCTCGTTATAGTATTTTTCAACTAAATTTTCTTCACATGTTCATCTGGGTTTTCATTTAAAATTATTATTACAGTATTGCGTTATTTCTGCGAAAGATTCTCTGTTGTCAATTTTGTTTACAAGGTCTTCAATAGTTTTTTGAGAAATTCAGGTTTCTAGCGATAGTCTGAATGATGACTTAGATGATGTATCTAGGCTGTTGTAAATTTCTGAAAAAAAGTTGTTTGATAATTTCTTTATATCTTCTAACTCCTTTTTATTGTCTGCAAATCATGTCTGAGTAAATATCAGTATACTTAAGGTTATTATTGATGATTTTAGAAATGAAGACATAAGTTAGCTTTAAAATTAGCTTTATTTTGTAAATCAGAAATTTACAAATTTAGCTGGCATTACTCCAATAAGATTTGCAAAATCTTTAAACCTTTTTTGAAGACTTTTCAGATAGTGAATTATTGATTCTAATTTTTTATGAATTTTATAATTATCAACAAAGCTTGAATATTTATGTGCAGCTTTTAAAGCGGCCTCTCTTTGTTTTATTATTTCAGTTTCAGAAAAAGCAAATCTTGTTTCATATTCACTTAGACTATCTTTTATGCTGACAGATGGACTTAGATTAATTTTATATCTTTGCTCTCAAAGAAAACAAGAATAAATTAGTCAATCAAGAAAAGTACTTTTAAATAATAGTGATGATGCTATAAATTTTTTCTTTTGATCGATGATATCTTTTTTTTTGTAATTAATATAAAAATCAAATGAAAGATCTTCTGATTCAGAAGTCATTTTATCAAGAATTTCTTTATAAACATTCGAATTAAATTTTTTGTTTTTATCTTCGTCTTTAAAGCTTTGAATGATAATTTCAAAAGCAAGTTTGTATTTTTGATCCTGCCTGTTTAGATAGAGTGTTTTTGCTTGATAGACATCTTTATACTCATAAAGCTCATTTTGTCTTTGAATTTCACTAATCAAATTTTGTTTAAATAAAACTTCATCTTCTATATCTCATTGTTGTCTTTCAATTTTTAGCAATATTTCAGAAATTCAATAATCATTACAAAAGTCATTAGCATGTAGTATAGTTGGAGATGCTAGCAACATTGTTGTGATTGATAATTGTAAGAATTTTTTCATAAAAAATTAAGAAAATTTGAAATCAAATCTATGGCTGAAAACAAGTGACTTTGTCAATTATTCTCTCAAGTAATGTTCGTAATTTGGTCATTGATAAAGCTAAGCTTCTCATTTTTATATTAATTGAAAGAAGTTTTGCTGAAAGAAAATATGATTTATTTTGCATAGAATAAATCTCAAATTCTTGAACCATTCTTGATCTTTCTGTTAATACTTTTTGTCATATCAAATCATTACATATTTTTGTTATATCTGTAAATTGTTTAATTCTATTTTGAATATCGGAAGCACAGGATTGAAAATTTATATCTTTTAAACTAACGTTTCAACATCAAACTAGTGAGTTGTTGTAACTTGCGAAGGTACTTTCTCATTTATAAAAAATAAATGATTCTACTGCTCAGCATATAGCTTCAAGTGAACATTTATAATTTCTGTAATTATAAGAGATAATTTCTGATTTTTTTTCTCAAGAAAAGTTTTTATTTTTATAAACCTTTGAATCTAAAAGAGTTTTTTTATCTTGGATTTCTTCAAATTTATCCTCAATGCTAGCGATACACTCTGGTCAAATACTAGAGGCAAAGGAAAATATAGGAAAAAACAGCATGAGAAATCAGAATATTTTTTGTTTAGTATTAAACATAAATTAAGTGACATTTTTCTCAATGTTAATTAATTTTTTGAAAAAAAGAAGGGTAAGTGTAATTTTAAAATTGTTTTAAAAATCTCAAATCATTCTCAAAAAACAATCTTAAATCATTAATTCTATGTTTAACCATTACAAGTCTGTCTATTCACAGTCAAAATGCAAATCAGTTAAATTTATTTGAATCAATTCATCAATTCTTTAATACATTAGGATGAATCATTCAACATCATCAAATTTCTAGCCAATTGTCTCATTTGCATACTTTGCATCATTGATCTTTTCATCAGCATATTGGGCAAGTTACATCTAATTCTAAAGATGGTTCTGTAAATGGAAAATAAGAAAGTCTAAATCTTATATCTAAATCTTTATCGTTTAATATTGTTCTAAGCGCGCTTAAAAGTACATATTTTAGGTGAGACAAAGAAACATCCTTGTCTACAAAAAGTCATTCACATTGATGAAACATTGGAGAATGCGTTGCATCTGAATCTTTTCTAAAAGTTTTTCATGGAGCAATGACTGCAATTGGTGGCTTGTGAGCTTGCATATAATGTATTTGTACACTTGAAGTTTGGGTTCTTAAAACAAGTCAGTTATCTCTTTCGTCAATTACATTGTCGCTATTTTTTGCTCTTAGGTCTTTTATGAAAAATGTATCTTGCATTTCTCTAGCTGGATGATCAGCTCAAAGATTAAGGGCTGTAAAATTGTACCATTCAGATTGAATCTCGTCTCACTGGGCAAGTGAAAATCACATTTTCCCAAATACATCTACAAGTTCTTCGATAAATTTTGATATAGGATGTCTATGTCAAAGGTGTTTTTTTCAAATGCTTGGTTGTGTTACATCTATCCATTCGCTTTCTCAGATCGAATCATAATACGAATCTTTTAAAGATTGTGATTTCTTATTTATTTCAGATAATATATCAATTTTTAATTGATTTGTTAATTGACCAAATTTTGGTCTTTCTTCTTTTGAAAGAGAGGATAGTCATTTTAGTATTTCTGTGAGTTCTCATTTTCTTCAAAGAAATCTAACTTCAATATCTTTTAGAGTATTTTCGTCACTCGCTTGGCTTATTAGCTTTATCGCTTCTTGCTTTAATTTTGATAATTTATCTTCCATGAAATATCTTTTATGAAAAGATTGTATTTATAATTTAATAATATTAAAGGGAAAGTTTTGATTTAGATTATTCTAATATTCTAAAGTTAATTTTTTTATTTCTTTTACAAATCTGTTTTTCGAAAATTTCTTAGCTTGATTTATACAATCTTCACTTGAAATGTTTTCTAAGTTTGATTCTTTTAGACATCTAAGCAAGCTTTCTGAGTTTTGATCTTCATAAAAAAATCAAGTTTCTCATTTGATAACAGTTTCTCTTACAGCTCATTTATTTATTGCAATTACTGGTACTCAGCATGCCATTGATTCAATTGCTGTTATTCCAAAGTCATCAATTCATGCAAAAATAAATGCTTTTGCATTTTGGTAGTATCATAAAATATCTTTTCAATATTTTGCTCATACAAATTCTATATTTTCTTTAGCTATTTTCTTAAGTGTTTTTTCTTCACATCATGATCAAACAATAATTAATTTTTCTCAAAATTCATTAAATGATTTAATTACTTGATCAATTTTCTTATAAGAAACAAGTTGTGAAACTACTAGGTAGTAATTTTTACTTGGTATTTTATTATTTTCAGATAATGGGTAAAAATTATCAATGTCTACAAATGGATAAATGATATCAGACTCTTTTTGCCAATATTTTTTTATTCTTTTTTGAACAAGCTTAGAAACAGCAATGATTTTATCAGGCCTACCTTTTGCAATAAAATCCCAAATTCTTAGCCTGTGAATTTTATTTGAAAATAGAAACTTTTTAATAAATCAAAATTTTCTTTCTTTTTGAAATTCAAAATAATAATCCCATGCCCATCTCATTGGACTGTGTACATAGGAAATATGTTTTGTGCTTGTTCCTGTTATAATTCAATGTGAAAAAGCACTGCTTGAAGATAGTACTAGATCATAATCAGAAAAATCAAATTCTTCAATTGCTTGCGGCATTTTAGAAAGTAATAAAGTGTATTTTCAAAAAAAAAGTTTATAATATTTTTGAAGACTTGATGTGATAATTTTGTCTTTTGGAAAGAACTTTCACATATTTTTTTCATTATAAAAAAGTGTATGAATTTTTGCATTTGGAAAAATTTCACAAAAACACTGGAGAACTTTTTCAGCTCATCAGTATCTTGTAAGAAAGTCGTGGACTAGTGCTACTTTCATTTTTTTGTGTATTTAATCTATACGTCATTGCGAACCGTAGCGTAGGTGAAGGAATCCAGGTTTAGGGTGTGGATTACATCGTCGCTTATCTCCTTGCAATGACAAGTGGGTAATTACTTTAATTTAGTGATATTCTTTCAAATCTCTTTCCTTCTCACATAGCTACTCGCTTCAAACATTGATTCGTGAGTTCAGGTATCAAACCATTGGCCATCTATTATATCTACTTGCAAGCTTGCTTCTTTAAAATAAACTTTTATTAAATCAGTTATTTCAAGCTCTCATCTTTTACTTGGTTTAATTTGCTTAACTTTTTTTATTACAGTGTTATCACAAATGTATATTCATGTTTGGGCGTAGGATGATTTTGGTTTTTTTGGTTTTTCTTCAATTGAAATAACTTTTTTATTTTTATCAAATTCAATTACTCAAAATCTTTGTGGATCTTTAACTTTTTGTGCAAAAATTTTTGCTCAAGATTCAAATTCTTGAATTGATTTTGAGATATTATCTTCAAAAATATTATCTCATAAAATTAAAGTTACGTTATCTCTTCAGATAAAATTTTCTCATATTATAAAAGCTTGAGATATTCAGTTTGGCTTATCTTGTATTTCATATGTAAATTTGACTCAGAATTCTTTTCAACTTCATAGAAGTTTTAAAAAATCTCATGCATTTTCAGGAGCAACTATAATTAATATTTCTTTTATTCAAGCTTTTATGAGAGTTTCAATTGGATAATAAATCATTGGTTTATTGTATATTGGAAGAAGTTGTTTTGAAGTAACTCTGGTTATTGGATCAAGTCTTGTTCAGGCTCATCCTGCTAGAACGATTCATTTCATTGGAGTATCAAAACACATGTCTTCTATAGAACTTTTTTGTTTTTTTAGGTAAATATTTTTTGGATTTTTTTCTCCAATGTGATTAATCTTATATTTTAATGCATCTTTTAAATGAGTTCTTAAAAGCTTTTTTCTAAAAAATTCTCAAAAACCCTTAAGCTCATTTTTATTTTCATTAGAATAAACTTGAGCTTGAGGAAAATAAGCAACTTCATATCATTTTTTCCATGCCTGAAAACAGAGTTCAACATCAGACATAAAAACAAAGTAGCTTTCATCAAGTCATCAAATTTCATCCCAGATATTTTTTCTTATTAAAAGACATGAGGATTCAATCCAATCAACATCTTGCGCTTTTGTTAGGTCTAAATGTTTCATCTCATCATATTCAACAGATTGTTTTAAAAATGGAACATGCCTTAAAAAAGTTCTTCTAGATACTTGTCTATAAAGTTTTGGAAAACCTCTTACGGTAGTTTTGATACTTCAATTATCTTTTATTTGTTTAGGACCTACTATTCAAACCTTTTCATGTTTTTCTAAAAAAGTTAGCATTCTATATAGTGCTTTCTCATCTTTCCAGATGATATTAGGATTTAAAAGTAAAATGTATTGTCCAGATATTTTATTAGATATTTTATTATGAGCTTTTGTATATCCTAAGTTTTCTTTATTTATTATTAATTCAAGATTTGGATAATTTAAATTCTTTTTAAGAAATGCTTCATTTTTTTTATTACATGAATTATCAATGACTATTATTTTATAATCAAAATTAATATCTTGAGACATCAAGGTTTTTACATTTTCAACTACGTATTTTGCTTTTAAGTAGTCGAGTATTATGATAGTTAGCTTTGGAGTTTTCAATATTTAATATTAATCCTATTTATAAACTTCGTCATGAGTTCATATGTCATACAATACTATCTCATTTTCTTTATATTTAAATATAAGTCTTAAATCGTATTTTATTTTAGCAGAATAATATCATTTTAAAACTCATTTTAATTTATGAAATTTAAATTTTGGATTAATTGGGTTAGAGCTGAAATCTTTAAAAAAAATAATGAAATCATTTTTAAAATTATGATCTTTTTTTGAATATTGTTTAAATGCTTTTATAAAACTAGTACCATTTATTACTTTAGTAAATTTCATTAAAGTGAATTTAGAAAATCATCAACATTACTTGATTTAATTGTTCAATCTTCTATTTGTTTATCAGTTTTCTTAATAGATGTTGTTATTTTTTCTTCTTCATTTTTATTAAATCAGTTTTCACTTAGTTCTTGATTTTCAAGTTTGTACATTTCTTTTGTAAGTATCATCTTAACAAAAGAACTGGTATTTAAGTTTAAACTAGATGCTATTCTTTTTAGTTTTTCCAAAAAATTTTCCTGAACTTTTATTTGTAATAATTGAGACATAGGTATTACTTAGTAAGTATAGAGTAAGTATATATTTTTTAATGAGTTTAGTCAAGTATTTGGTCATAGCTTCAATGAAGCGATATTTAATACATGTAACAACTTTAGATTTGGTGTATAAATTTTTAATTTTTGGAATTTTTACAATTTTTATAAATAAATCAAAAATTACTCTTTAAGTATACTCAATAGCCATCTAAATGAATTATGTGCTTTTCGATATCTTTCGTGTATTCTTTTGTGATTTGATCACATTGAATTTTTCTTTCGTGAAGAATTGGGTTCTGTTTTCCATCTGCTACTTGATTGTCAATACAGCATTCTTGGTGATATATATTTATTGTATGGATCAATTATTTCATCTATTGGACCCTTAATTTCCTCAAAAGCATCTAAGACTGATTTAGAATTTCTTGTTACGTGACTTACTTGTTTTACTGCACCATTGGCTCTGTTCTCAAAAAGTATCATTGTTTTTTCAAAATGTTTTATAAATAATATTATACGACTTATGTAATATTCATTTGGCTTACCTTCTAATTCTATAAATAATTCTTTAATATCTTTACATATTTTTTTCATTCACATTATATGTGATATATCTGCGTCGTTAGCGTAAGTGTCTAAATTTTTTCTTACGCTTAGTTTGAGTCTTAATTGCTCTCTTGTCCGTTTTCATACAAGTGTAATTGGTTGAGATATTGGTCCTTTTTTTCTTAATTTTTCTGCGTCTTTTAATTTTCTGTCATATCTTGGAGATTTTCATGGTGCTTTAGTTGCTCTTTTAAATTGAGGAACTCTCCTTCTTTTTTTCTTCTTTTCAGGTTCATTTTCTCCTTCTTGTATTATTCGATAAATATCTCGATCATCTCCAAGTTTTTCTGCGATATCGCTATATACCAATCTATCTTCTTTTCAGGATAGAATACTTTTATTAAAATTTGATTTTGTAAAATGAATTGTATTTTTCATTTTTGTAAATTTTAAGATTTCAGTATATGATACATGAAAATGTGGAAAAATGCAAGTGGGAAGGTGGTTGAGATGGAAAGGGCATAAATTATCTTAATTAAGTAAACAAAAGTTCACTTAAAAAATTATGTGAAGAAAATAAGTTTGATATACATCTTCAAGATTATCTTATTCAAAAACTAAATTCTACTATTTTACTTAAAGTAAAATGAGATTCAATGATAGAAGAGTGAATAAAAGAAGGGGATTTGGTAATAGTTGATAAATCTTTACAGGCTAAAGTAAATGATATTATTATTGCTGTTGTTGATTGAGAATTTACTGATTTAAACATGGGTCTTAGAAAATTAAATATCCTCCTTAGAGGAAAAGATTTTAAAATTGATTCAGATTTTATTATGTTTAAACACCCTGTTAGCGATAGAAAGATTTTGATAAATAGTATATCTATACTTTTTGATAAAATTTTTAATGAAAATATTTTATATAGATCTACTTGAGTAAATTTTCAAAATTTAAAAAATCAAGACTCAAAACAAATGGATTTATTAAATTACAAAGAGCATGAAAAAAACTCAAAACTTTCAAAGGTTGTAAATAAACTAAATTTTAAATTTTGAAGATTTACAGTGCTTAGTGCTGCGAGTTTGATTAAGAAAAAAAGTATGAGGATTGATGATGTGATAGGGGAGGTTATTTAGATGTGTTTAAATTTATAAGTGCTGTTAGTTCTTTACAGTAACCTTGCTCCAAAATTTTATTTCTTCTTGGTTGCATTTGTTTTCAAGAATTGTAAATAAAACTATAAATCATCACAAAAAATAAATTGGAATGGCAATAATGATTAAAGATATGTCAAAAATTGAGAGATCTACTCTTACTAATAAATCATAAATTCAATGTAGTAATATTGATATTGTGATTCAAAATATAATATTTAGACTGGAAAATATTTTATTTTTAGAATTGTTAGTATATTTTGAAAGAAAATTTATAATAAAATGTTTTTTTCATATTTTTTCATCTTTTTTAAGAATTGGATTTGTAAAAAATGCACGTCAATAATAATATCAAAATAATCATGAGCAAAGTACGTGTACCATAGTGCTAATAGTAATTCTTATTATTACTAGACTAAATAAATCTTTGAGATTTCACATATTAACATCTAAAATTGAAAATGCTCAAGTCGCATATGAAATACTATCCCATTTATACCAAAAATAAGAAATGTTTTCAAAAAATGCAAATCACATTGCAGCAAAAATAGATATTGCTACAAAATCATTTATTGAATGAAATTTTATGAATTCAGGAGCCAGATAAACAAAACAAAGGCAGAGCAGTACAGTTACTATTAACATAATGCTATCTGGATTTATCAGGCTAAATGCAAGAATTCAAAAGAGTATTATTCTTAAGATTCATCTAAATTTAGGATTTATTACAATATGCTTTGCTATTTCTTCTGAAAATCAAATTCATAAATAAGCTAAAAAGGATGCTGCTATTGCAATAAAAAAATAATCTCATGATATTGCATTGATTGCACTTTCAAAGTTATTAAATCAAAAAAGATTTACAATATTGTCTTGGTAATTTTCAACATGAGTAATTTTTAGGAATATCAAATTACTTTCTATTCATCAAAGATTTCAATAATAAAGTACAGGGATTGAAGAAAGTCATCATATTAAAAATGAGAATATTCAAGTTGATAGTTTAATTTTATGCTTTGAGTCAAATACAATAAACCAAATAGCAGCTGGTATTAAAGCAAGCAAGATGATAATCAAAACTGAAGCTAGTGATCAAGTCATGTTAATTTATTCTATAAATTATAACATAAATTAATAAAAAATAGTATATTTAAATCTTGACAATATGCTGTATTCCATATATAATAAAATGATGAAAACAAAAATAAAAAAGATAATATTATACTGGGGAATTTCAATATTGCTTATAGTAGCATGAGCAAGCTTGTATAGTGAATTAACAAAACAGTCTGAGCTTTATGTATCTGATGATGCTTTTTTAGAAGAATGAAGTTCAAGATTTTTTTGAAAAAAATTATACTGAAAATTTAGATATAGAACTTATTATAATACTTGTAAAAGAATGGGCTGAAATTTTTCTCAATCAGAGAATTATAAACCAACTGCTTATTGTTATACTGATACAAAGTTTAATGTATATGAAATCAATCCAATCTTATGCAATAGATTGAAATGATATTATAATACAAATAGTAAAACGGTTAAGAGTAATATTATATCAAAATGCATGAGTAAAATAAAATATTTTACTGTTCGTACTGATAAAAAAGATACTTGCGATCAAATAGATTGATTTTATTCTTGAACTAAAAAACAAATACATCAAGATTGTTACACTGTAGATAAGGTGTTCAGGCAAAAAATTAATAAATCGATATGTGAAAATGTTCAATGATTAATATCAACAAGTGCTGTTTCTTCACGTTACACCTGGTGTTATACAAAGGAAACGTTGGCTCAAAATCTATATAGTAGAAGGTGAGATGATTGATATGATAAATATTGATATGAAAAAATTGAAGAAAATGAGGAGGGGGTTGAAGATGTTATTATTGGTGATGATTATATAGATGATGAAGATCTTTATGAAGAAAGTGAAAAAGATGAAGAAGATGATTCGGATTTAGGTGGTATTGATGAAAGTCAGTTTGGCACAGATAGTTCAGCACAACAAACTAGTCAAGAGGAGTATGAGTTAGAAGATGATGATCTTGAGGAAGATTATCAATTGTATGAAGAGGATGATGAGTTTGAAGAAGAGTACCAATGAGATCAAGATTCAAGTACTAATTTAGATAATATTTCATGTGAAAATTTGGATGATTTCTGGGAAATTGAAGATTTGACGGATGATGAGATTAATGAATATTTTGATTTTGTTGATGAGTGTGATGAGGAAGAGGAGTAATGGTTAGGTAATTTTGGTATTTTGTGAAAACTTGAGGATTAAATATTTTAAATTCATGTTGTTTTATATAAATATTAAATCTCATAATCTTCAAAATCTCAGTTATTCAAATCTTTAAAAACTAAATTTAAATTTCGATCTAAAATATTACAGAATGATTTATTTTTAAATGACATATTATCTCAAATCTCTTTATCATTTTTATGTCTCAAAATAATTGGATAAACAGTAATTATAAGCATAAAGATTGTTATTTATTAGATTTTGCAGTTTTTGAAATCTTTGAAATATTATCCATTTTATCTTGAATATTTTTAGGTGGATTTTCTAAGTATTCAATTTCTGGCTCTTTATTTTGCACAGTAGAAATTAATCAAATTTTAATGTTATCTTTTATATATTCTTCTATAAAAGTTAGAAACAATGTGCTCATTGTAATGTCTTGATTTTTTACCTTGGTTGTAAAGTTTTGTTTTGTTCGCTTAGGTGCTTTGAATGATATTTGTGCTAAATAATTTATTAGTTTAAAAATAACTATACATAGTTTTAAATGTAGATTGATTTCAATGGAAATTTTAATTAAAAGGAAGATAGCCATAGAGACGCGATTAATCGCGTCTCTATGGTTTTAATTGTTATTAAAGAATCAAGATTTAAAGATTAATCAATTTCATCAATTTGAAAAGAAGAGTTGGTAGATTCTGTAGCTCAACCTAATCTAAGGTTTGTTTTTCATGACTCTAAACCATAAGTAATAGAGGTTGAATCTTTTCTGACTCACCAGGTTAGGTTTGAAGCTGATTCGGTTGCAGAAGATCAAATCGATGGAGGCGTATCTCAGTTGAGAGAATCAAGTCATACTAGGATGTAATCATTTCCATTACCTAGCTCTTCTTCTATATTAGCCTTAACAACAAAGTAAGCTGTTGTTCCTGGAGTGATTTCTGCATCAATGTTTTCTCATGGAATTGTATTAAATGCTGCATATATTGTAGTGTATCAGATAGCTGTAACGTTACCGGTACCTGCACTGTTTTGATAAGATTCAATTTGCATTGAGGATGATAGTCATGCAGATGCTGCAATGTTCATGTTCATAAAAGTCTTGTTGTCTTGATTTCATCAGAGTCTTTCTATCCATATTGGGGTTCAAGGGTTGTTTGGATATCTGAATCACATTCAAGCATTTTTAGAGATTTTAACTTTAAGTTTTTCCAGGATCACTTTTAATGTATTACCACTATCATCAGTATTTGTTGTTGAAGCAACATCTACTTTTATTATACCTATAACTTTTCATTCTCAAGCAAGATTGGAACTGTCTTGTTCTAAATTAACGCTTGATCATCAGTAATTACCTGAATTAACAATGGAAACTCAGGCAATTTTTGCAGCAACTACTGATCATGGATTAGAAGGTTCTGTACTTGCTCAATCATTTGCATCAATTCCTCTGTCAGTTCAATTAACAGATACTTTTGTTAATTGACGTCAGGAATTAAGTCACTTAGCTTTTAATACTTCAAATCATAAGCTTAAATTATTAATTGGAACTGCCATTGTATCACGTCACATCTTTTTAAGAACATATTTTACATAAATTCTTTCATTTGTTTGTCCAATATCAAGATTGATGTTTTCAAACACTACATTATCATTATTAGGTGATAAGGATCATTGAGCAATTATGGTACCACTGTCGTCATAAAGATTTATAGATTCTATTGTGTTATAAACCTCATTGTAAGATTGTCCTGATGAATAAATATTAACTCATGCTTTTTCTAAAATAACATTTTCATTTGTAGCTTTTAATTTAATAGCAGCTACGAAATCAGTCGTTGTTCCAGCGAGCATATTTTGACTATATTTTACATTTCAAACTCATCATGGTCCAGTTGTTTCATTGTCCATAGACATTTCAAGTGATGGCCACGCATGCTTGGTAGCCTGATCTTCACTTGGAGCAGGTGGAGACATGCATCATATACTTTTTAACTCATAACAGTTCGCACCCATTATTTGATGAGTTTCAATTACTGTCTTATTAGTGTCTATTTCATTTGGTGAACATTCTCTTATTGCGTTATCGTTAGCTCATTTTAATGTTGTAAAGTATCATCAGATGTATTCACAAATATTTTGATTTGATATGATTCATTCAGTCACAGGAGTATTAATAACTTCTTCAAACTCCCCAGCAACAACACCCCAATTAACTCTTCTAGGATACTTTTTTCCTCTACCCATATCTTCTAAAGACACTCTTACTCACTCATCTATATAAGCTCTTGCATCATCATTCTTTTTAACTGTATAGTTTGTTCTACCCATCATACAATTATAGGTATTTGCATAATTTTTATATTTTTTATACATTCTATAATAATAATTATAAATTCTCCTATTCTTACTTTTATATATATTAGCCTTATTTTTAAAAGATACAGACTTTTTTCAATAAAGAGTTCAAAGGGCTGCTCATTTAATTAATAATTCTTTATTTTTGTCTAAACTTAGTTTAGTATAACATGATAACTTTCTACATGAATACTCACTGTTTCTACAAGTGCTTGAACCTCTTTTTCTCCAAGAGCTCATGTTTTCTAAAAAAGATTCATCTTCTGATCATCATTCAAGATATGCAGTTTCTGCATTTAAATCTTGCTCATATGTTTGCAAAAATTCATCAAACTCATATCTTTCTTCTTCATTTAAAAATGATAACTCTGCTTCGCTTGGTGGAGTTATGGCTAGGTCATCTTCCCCTGAACTGCTAAAGACAAAAAAGCCTCATGCTAGTATTGCTACTGATACAAGTCATGTAATTAGTAAGTTAATTTTTTTGTTTTTCATATTTTTGTTAATGTTAATAGTAATACTACTATTATAGTAATTTTTTTCACTTTGTCAAATGTGGAATATATTTTGTTATGATATATTAAGAATTGGGATTTAATATTTATAAAAATTCAAAAATTACAAAATTACAAAAATTTATACACTAAATCTAAAGTTGTTGATCACTAATAACGCATCAAAAAAAGATTTACCCACAATATTATTTCACTTTTCCAAAAAAAACAGCTAAACTAGATTCACAATGCTTACAAAAATATTTAAATTAATTGGCACTTGATCTGTATTACTTGCGATTTCTTCTTTTGTATCTAGATGAATGTGAGTGTATAGAGATCACTTGCTTGCAAGCAGTTTCTGAGCTGGTCAAGAGCTTGATATTTATTTTGCAGCTTTTAGGATTCCTGATCTTATTTACTCTCTTTTGGTTTTTTCTACTATTGCAGTGGCTTTTTTGCCATATTATTTAAAGGTGAAAGAAGGTGGTGGAATGGATAGAGCTAATATTGTCACTTCAAGGGTGGTGAACTTGCTTACATTAACTATTTGAGTTATATCAATTGTTATAGCTATCTTTGCTCCATATATAATTGATTTTTATGTTTATTGATTTGGAAAAGAGGCTAAGTGAATGGTTGTATCTCTTATGAGAGTAATGCTCTTTTCTCCGATTCTGTTTGCAATGTCGTCAGTAGCTATTTCTGTACAAAATGCATCGCATAAATTTTGAACTCAAGCATTAGCTCCGATATTTTATAATGCTTGAATAATATTTAGTATTTTATTTTGGATTTGAGATTATTGAATTAAAGCACTTTGATATTGAGTTTTATTATGAGCGATTATGCAGTTTTTAATTCAGATTCCAAGTTTGATAAAAGCTTGATTTAAATGGCATCCGGTTATTAAAATTAATGATGAAATTAAAAATATGGCAAAAGTAGCTTTTCCAAGAATGTTATCAATGTGAGTATATCAAATCTCACTTACTATTGATACTTTCATAGCTGCAAGTCTTACTGCTTGATCTATAGCAGCAATAAATTTGGCTGCAAATATTGCAAGTTTACCACTTTGAATGATAGTAGTTTCAATATCAATAACTGCATTTGTACACCTTTCAAAGGAGGCAGATGATAATGAAAAATTTATAAGCAGATTGGAATTAAATATAAAAAAAACTGTATACTGGCTTTTCCCTGCGCTTATATGACTTTATGCAATTTGAGAACCATTAATTAATTTTTTATTTTATTATTGAAAGTTTTCGAGTAGTGATGCTGAGATGACTTATTTTATATTATCTTTTTTATTACTTTCAATTCTTTTTCAAGGTTTTGTTCCACTTTTAAATAGGGCATATTTTGCAAAATGAAATACAATAATACCACTAAAGGTATCTTTAATTGCTATGATTGTTAATATTATTGTTTCTTTTATATTGTCAAAATTTTACTGAGCAGTTTGAATAGCGATCTGAACAGTGTCTTGAATGTTTGTTTATTGTTTTTTATTAATCATTTGGACAAAAAGAGATTTTTGAAATTTTATTCCAATGAAGTATTTGTTTAAAGTATTTTGCTTAAGTTTATTAATGTATTTAATTTTATATTACTTAAAAAGTTTTATCTGAGATTTGAATTCATTAATGCAAATTATTATACTATGAATTATATGATGAACTTTTTATTTAACACTTTCAAAAAAACTCAGAGACTAAAAAGCTAAAAAGCTAAAAACTAATGACTAAAACTAATTAAGTAACTAAAATAATGAAAAAACTAATAATAACTTCTCACCCAAGCTCCTCCTGATTTACCCATTTAATTGCCCACGAATACAAAAAAGCCAGTGAGGAAAGAAATCATGAAGTTGAAATTTTAGATTTGTATAAAACAGATCTTAAACAAAATTTTTTATTTTTTGAAAGTATAGAAAATATTCCGCAAGATAATGCTCAAATAGAGATTCAAAAAAAGATTTCTTGGGCAGATGAACTTATATTTATTTTTCCTATTTGGTGGTGAGATTGTCCTGCAATAATGAGAAATTTTTTTGATCAAAATTTTTCTGCTTGATTTGCATTTTCTTATGAAAATTGAAAAGCTAAATGACTATTAAATTGAAAAAAAGCTAGAATTTTTGCAAGCTGCGATGCTCCGTGATTTTTTTATAAATTTTTTCCAATAAGACTTAAATTTCTTTGGTGAATGCTGAGGTTGTGATTTTGTTGAATTGATTTGGATACTGTTGATGTGTTTGATAAGATGAAGAGTAGAAATGAAGAGGATAGGAAGGTTATGCTTGGAAAAGTTAGGGTGAGGGCTTTGATTTAATTTAAAAGCTGCAATTTAAAATTTAATAATTTAAAAAATATATGAATATTAAAATGTTGTGTGAAAGAGGGCGGCAGATATGGTGAGAGGATCGGGCGAATCTTTCTCAGGTTATAGTTAGGATGGGGAAGGTTTTTTGAGATATTTGTCGATTTGAAAGAAATGCTAAAAAAGATGAGATTGTTCATAATGAAGATGAATTAAAAAAAGAACTTTGAAATGTGATATTTTCAGGAATTAAATATTGTGATGATTTAGGCTATGATCCCGAGGAATGCATTAAAAAAGCTATTGAGTGTCAGGAGAGATTTGAGAAATAGGAGTAGTGATTAATTTTTAATTTACAATTTTCTTTTTTTTAATGAAAAAATAACAATTTCGTCATTAAATGACAGGTTTTCTTGATATGACAAAAGTTTCATTTCACCTTGTAAATTATTAAAAATCCGCTATAATAATAAGAAAAACAAAATTAACAAAAATAAAATGAAAAAATTAGTCACACTAATCTTAGCTTTAATGCTAGGATTTGCAGCACTTTCAGTGAGTGCAACAGCATGAGATGATTTTAAATCAACTAATACTGCTAGTTCATGAACTCCATTATCTGTATCACTGTGGAACACAGTGATAAATAAGATTTGAGATCTTATTGATGATCTGGCTAATATTTCTCTAACTCCATGACCTCAATGAGATGTTGGACCAGCGTGAGCAACTTGAGCAACTTGATTGGCTTGATCAGATTGAGCACAAGGACTTCAATGAAATACTTGAGCAACTTGAGCACAATGAATTCAGTGAGATACCTGACCTCAGTGACCAGCTTGAGCAACTTGAGCAACATGATTACAGTGAATCCAATGAATACAGTGAGATACTTGACCGGCATGAACTTCCTGATCTTGAGAATGAGTGTTTTGATTAAATTGATCTAATGCTTATTACACATGATGAAATGTATGAATATGAATGACTAATCCAAGTACAAATTTAGAAGTTAACAAAAACATAGAAATATCTGCTCCCGAAGCATATACATCAAGTCTATTTGTGAGTTGAAACAACAATGAACAAGTGTGACCTCTGGCAATAACGCAAGAATACAATGACGTAGCTACCATAATAAACAGATCTAATGCTTCACTTGCAATAGGTACAAATAATCAAACAAGAATGCTAATTAATAGTTCAGGTAGTATAGGTGTATGAACTATATCACCTTGATCTAAATTAGATGTAAACTGAGATATAAGAGCTCAGCAACTATGTGACGAATCTTGAGATAACTGTAAAGATATATCAACAGGTTGGATATGAGATACCTGACCTCAATGACCAGCTTGAGCAACTTGAGCAACTTGAGCACAATGAGACCAATGAATACAATGATTAACATGAGATACCTGAGCACAAGGACCTCAATGAAATACTTGAGCAACTTGAGACACATGAGCTTCACCATTCTGACTTAATTGATCAGATGCTTATTATATTGCTTGAGATGTGGGTATAGGTACGTCAAGTCCAGGAACAAAATTGCATATTTTAGATTCATCAGCCGGAAGTTCTGTTCAGGGATATGTGCAACATTCAGGTAATGCAAGTGTTAGTGAGCATGCAAATATGCTAATGAGATCTGGTGGTGCATCTGGTGGTGATCCTTATTATAGAATGAGTATAAATGGTGTTGATGAATGGGCTATGTGACTTGATAATTCAGATTGAGATAAGTTTAAAATTAGTAATAATAGTGTATTGGGAACTAATGATAGATTAACAATTAATAATGCTGGTAATGCAGGTATAGGTACGGCAAGTCCATTAAATAAATTGCATATAGATGGAAATATACGCATGTCAGATAATGAAATAAATGCAACAAATAAATCAGTAGCAATAATAGGTTCACAGTATTTAACAACTGAATCAGAGGGATTTCTTTCTACTGGAGTCCAGGGGTTGTCAGGAATCAATAGAACTCTTATTGGTGGTGGGTTTTGATCTCTTAATGCATCGACTGAAATAAACTTTTTTACAGCAGCTGATGTGGATATTAGAACTGGGGCACAAAGAATGACTATTGATAATACTGGGAATGTAGGTATAGGTACATCAAACCCATGATCAATTTTAAATATCTCAGATACTTATACAAATACACCTACCTTGAGAATATCTAATGAAGCAGATAGAAATTGGAATGAGGGGGATATCGGTGGAGTTATTGAATTTTATTCTGATGATCCTGATTGAGCATGGCCATGAGCTACATCTTATATAAGAGCTCAGCATTTACGCCCTGGCTCAGGTCATTCAAATCCTGATATGTGATTAGCTTTTTGAGCATCAGATGGTTCATCTAAGCCAGGTGATCCTGATATGGTAATAGCTCAGGGGGGTAATGTAGGTATAGGTACAACAAGTCCAAAAATGCCTTTTCAAATAAAAACATATGGTTGATTTGATTGAAATGCTAATGAATTAATTTTAAGAGGAAATAAATATTATGATTCAGGTAAGAAATATCTTGCAAATGGATTTGCTACTGAAATAGCATTACAAACCAATTCTGGTGATATGTATTTTAAAAGTTCTGATACAGGTACTGCAGGTACAGCAGTAACATGAGAAGTTACTAATATGGCTATTAAGCAGGATGGTAAGGTGGGTATTGGTACAACAAGCCCTCAAGGTAAGTTAGATGTTTCTTGAATCACTAATACTAAAGGTGTTCATTTATCAGGTGTAAATGCACGTAACGATCCTCTGCTTACAATTGAATGATCTGGAATTATTGGTGGATCTGCTACAGATCAAGGTCTTTTGATTGATATAGATAGTTATGTGGATGCAAGTACTTTGTTAAATATTAAAGAGTCTGGATCTTCTGTAATGCTTGTAAATGGTGCTGGTAACGTAGGTATTGGTACAACAAGTCCAGATACTGAATTACATACAGTGTGATCTGCTACTACACAAGGTGTGGCTACATTTGAAAATGATGTAAATACAAGTGATGTAAATCATTGAATTGTTAATATACAAAATACAAAAACATATGCTGTTGATAATGATGCAAGAGTTATGTTCTCGTCTAGATCTGATGTATGATGACCTTGAGGGTGAAGTATGAATCCTATGGCGTCAATGTGATTAATTGTAGAAGGTGATCTACAAGGTGCTTTACAATTTAATACCAGAAGTTCAGGTGGTTGATATTCTGAAAAAATGAGAATAAGTAATGATGGTAACATAGGTATAAATACAACATCTCCATGAGCTCCACTTGAAATAGCTTTACCAGCTTCAACAGCAGATACATTAGGATTACGTTTATCAAATAAAGGAAATTTAAATTATTATTGGGAGATGTGGCGAGATAATGTTGTTGGAGATCTTCGTTTTGGTGAAGTTTTATCTGGTGCAGCTAAGGTTATAAGTATGACTATTGAATCTGTTTCTGGTAATGTAGGTATATGAACAACAACACCAAGCAACAAGCTTACTGTTTATGGTAACAACTCATCAACAGGAGGATTAAGTCTATATTCAGGTTGGCCATCAGATACTTCTGTTAAATTAGATCTATATGGTATAGATAGAACTTATTATATAGATCATAGTGAGCTTGCTGCTAACATGGCATTTGCATGAGATACTCATTTTAGAACTGTAGCTGCTGATGCTACTCGTACTGATATGACCATTGAAGGAACAAGTGGTAATATTGGTATAGGTACAACAAGCCCAAATCATAAATTACAAGTAGAAGGTAATATTTTTATGTCAAAAAATCCATGATCATCAAGATATATTTGATTAGATGATGATAGTACATGAAGTGGATATCTAGCTTTACAAGCAGGTTGAGGGTCAGATAGTTATTGAGCTACTATGGTTTTATATTCAAATGCTCATACTACAAAGCCATGAAATGTTTTTATTGGTACAAGTGCTGCGCAATGAGATATTGTTCTTTGAAAAGGTCTTACTTCACAAGTTCCATATATGACTGTAAAACCTTCAGGTAATGTTGGTATAGGAGACACAACACCAGATTCAAAATTAGATGTAAATTGAACAATAAGAGCAAATGAAGTTTGTGATGAATCTTGAAATAATTGTAAAGATTTATCTTGAGGTTGGGATTGAGGGTGAGCTTTTTCAATTGATTGATCTGATGCTGTTTACACTTGATGAAATGTTTGAATATGAAAAACTTCTCCTGCTTGAGCCCTTGATGTTCAATGATTAGTTAACTATACACCAGCAGCAATCATAAGAGGGTCAGTAAATGCTGGTTCATCTTATGGTGCTTCTATTATGGCTGGTTCAAGTAATTTTGATTACAGTCTTATGGTTAAAGATAAATCTGGTACTAAGGATTATTTTAAAGTAAGGGGGGATGGTAAAATTAGTATTTGAAATTCAGATCCAAAAGGTACGGTGCATATAGAAAGTTGAGATTCCGGTGCTACTCCATATAGTTGAAATAATGATCTTGTTATTGAAAATGATGGACAAGCTGGGATTGGTATTTATAGTCCAGATAATAGTACAAGTAATTTATCATTTTGATCACCTTCTGAAGATTTAGGAGCATTTATTAGATGGATGCATTTAGCTAACACAATGTATTTTTATACAATGGCTGGATGAAAAATGGATATTAATGGTCATATGTTTATTAATTGATCTTGAAGTGTTAGTATAGGTGATTCAACTCCTGGTTCAACTTTAGAAGTAAATTGATGAATAACACCAGACATAGTAACTGCTGATCCTTGTTCATGAGATTGATTTCAAGAGGGTTCTATGTTTTATAATGATACTTCAAATTATTATTGTTATTGTAATCAAGCAAATGCTGATGTTAAAATGCATGATCCGACGACAGCTTGTTTTTAATTGTTTATTTCTTATTCAATTTAAAAATAATAATAAATATTAAAATTCAAATATAAACCAAAAAAATGAACAAATATACAAAACTATTAATATCATTAATAGTAATAACAATATCAACTATCGCATATGCCGCATCCTGATGCATAATCTGAGAATCAGAAATATGATCCTGTGACATATGATGACAGGCATCTAGCGTACAAGATCACTCAAGTGAAACTTGAGAAACAGTTATAATAGAAACAGTCTCAACATGATCTATTACTCTAGACACATGAGTAACTGAAATAATATTATCAGATACTCAAACATTAGATATATCATCTTGAACAAACACATGATCTTCTACAGTAGAACAAGTATCTTGAATAACAATACAGCAAGCCTTAAATGATAAAACAACATGATGATTTACAGATTCAGATGTTAAAAAAGTAACATTTAATTCCTGAACACCTTCAGAGCCTATTACGATAACAACAACTGATTCACATTCTGTAGAAATACCAGATTCTACAACAGTATTTGCTCCACCTTCATGGGATTGAATAATTCATCCACCAACAGATGTATCTATATCTACTCCAGCTCCTTCAGGTAGAACACTAAGAAGCGCAATAGTAGTATGATCAATAACATGAACTCTTATATTTGACGAAATGATTAAGGTAACAATATCATGAGTATCCAATTGATCTGTATACTATTCAACACAAAATTGATCCAAATGGACTAGAATAGATACTACTTGTAACAATTGAAACTCAATCCCAACAAACCTATCTTTCCCAAATGAATGTTACTACAAAGACACTATAAATAACAACATTACAGTATGGACTTATCACTTCACTGAATTTTGAGTATTCATAGAAACTGCAACTTGATGATATATTAATACCGAGGTACAAATGGAAGTAACTCCAGATGTCATATCAATAATAGCTCCAGACACTATAGACTTTCAAAAAATAGAAATAACAAATTCTACATGACAAATATCTATAGACTTAGCTGACATAGCAACATGAACTACTATAACATGAAGTCTTATAGCATGATCTTATTTCTGAGTAGATGATCTAAAATGACATAATTCTTGATATGCTTTACAAATACAGGCGGAAGATTTAGTACTTGATACTAATACCTGAGTATCAATAAATAGAAACAATATTAAAATAGACTTATATTGATCCTGATCAGTGTTTTTATTAAATTCATTAACCAATCAGTCAATACCTCCACAGATATTAGTACCAACACTATCTGATGCAGAATTTTGAGATTTTGGATTAACTATGATATCTAGAACATGATCAACAACTCCATCAGCATGAATGGTGTGAATGTATTGAATACAGCCAACATTTAGAATATATATACCAAAATACCAAGTAATTTGATCGTATACTGCAAGACTTATTTTAACTTTGTATGATTATTGAGATTAAAATCATATAACATAAACACATAGTCTGTAATTAAGACCTTTAATTAATGCATTAAATTTTTAATTTTTGCAATTTTTATAATTTTTATAAATAAATCTTAAATCTTAATTTTTGAATTTATTTTTTAATGTTTGTTTGTTAATGATCAGTTAAGATAAGAATTATTTGATTTATAAAAACTAATACATTACTACCAAAATGCCTTGATGATACCTTCCATTTTTATGTCATGTTTACATACAAATATTATTTAAGGATTAAGATCAAAATTCTACAAAACATTTTTCTCATAAAAAGGTTTGACAATTGGTTTAAAGATTATTACAATCTGCCAGCTTGAAAATTAGTTGAACATTGAATTAGCCGGCAAATTTTTTTTATTTAATAAATAAATAGTAATAGATTTATGTTGTATAACATAAAATGTTAGCAAGAGTTTAAGTTTTAACAATTTAAGTTATTTAAGTTGCATAAAGCGGATGCCTTGACTTCTGTTTCCGACGAAGGACGTGATTAGCTGCGATAAGCTTCGGTGAGCTGCTAGTAAGCATTAACCCGGAGATTTCCGAATGGGAAAACCCAATACGAGTTATGTCGTATTACCATTGCTTGAAAAAATAAGGCAATTGGAGGATACACAGTGAACTGAAACATCTAAGTAACTGTGGAAAATAAATCAAATGAGATTCCCTTAGTAGCGGCGAGCGAAACGGGACTAGCCCAAACCTGTACTTTGTACAGGGGTTGTAGGACTTCAATATCTGTACATTCTTTATAGCGAAATAGTTTGGAAAAACTGGCCATAGAAGGTGATAGCCCTGTATGCGAAATAAATTATGTTTGGTAGAATGTTCCTGAGTAGGTTCGGACACGAGAAATCCGGATTGAATCTGGGGGGACCACCCTCCAAGGCTAAATAGAACAGAAGATCGATAGTGTACTAGTACCGTGAGGGAAAGGTGAAAAGCACCCCGGAAGGGGGATGAAATAGATCCTGAAACTTTATGCATATAACGAGTAGGAGTCTTGATTTATCAGGATGACTGCGTACTTTTTGTAGAACGGGCCAACGAGTTAGCGGTATAGAGCGTTAGGTTAAGGCAGATATAGCCGAAGCCGAAGCGAAAGCGAGTGTTAATAGCGCGAAATTAGTTCTATGCCCTAGACCCGAAACCATGTGAGCTTACCATGAGCAGGCTGAAGCTTTAGTAAAATGAAGTGGAGGGCCGAACCATTCAGTGTTGCAAGACTGTTGGATGACTTGTGGTAAGGAGTGAAAAGCTAAACGAACATGGAGATAGCTGGTTCTCTCCGATATATATTTAGGTATAGCCTCAAAAGTTAATTTACGGGGGTAGAGCTCTGTTTAGGTAATGGCCATTAATACTGGTACTGAATCTACACAAACTTCGAATACCGTATTGTATTTTTTGGGAGTCAGACTGTGACAGCTAAGTGCCATAGTCGTGAGGGGAATAGCCCAGATCTACAGCTAAGGTCCCTAATATTATCTAAGTGGAAAAGGAGGTGGAGTTACGGAAACAATTAGGAGGTTGGCTTAGAAGCAGCCATTCCTTTAAAGAGTGCGTAACAGCTCACTAATCTAGTGATTCTGCGCCGAAAATTCAACGGGGCTTAAGATAATAACCGAAGCTTAGGGCTCTCTTTTTAGAGAGCGGTAGGAGAGCGTTCTGATCGCATTGAAGCTGAACTGTGAGGTTCTGTGGAGCGTTCAGAAGTGAAAATGTTGGCATGAGTAACTTAAATGCTTATAAGAAATAAGCACATCGTAAGACCAAGGTTTCCCACGCAACGATAATCGACGTGGGGTTAGTCGGTCCTAAGACGAGGACGAAAGTCGTAGTCGATGGATAACAGGTTAATATTCCTGTACCAGTTATATTTTGTTTGACGCTTGGAAGGACATAAAATGGTAAGTTAAGCAAGTGCAATGAATGCTTGTGTAAGTGTCTAGGTGTTGATGAGTGGCGAGAACACTCAGAGCTAAAGCACGATACCAATTGTTTGGGTGAGAGCCCAGATTAGTTAACTGACCCAGTTTATCGAGAAAAACTTCAAGTTTAGAAATGTATCTGTCCGTACCGCAAACCAACGCAGGTGGTCGAGTCGAGTAGACTAAGATGTTCGGGAAAACTAGCGTAAAGGAACTCGGCAAAATAGCGTCCGTAACTTCGGGATAAGGACTGCCTCACTTTGTGAGGCCACAGTAAATGAGCTCAGGCGACTGTTTACCAAAAACACAGGTCACTGCAAACTCGTAAGAGGAAGTATAGTGGCCGACCCCTGCCCAGTGCCAGAAGGTTAAGGAATGTGGTGCAAGCTACAGACTGAAGCCCTGGTGAACGGCGGCCGTAACTATAACGGTCCTAAGGTAGCGAAATTCCT
>CAYWBW010000016.1:0-48156 GCA_964456745.1 uncultured Candidatus Peribacteria bacterium
ATTTGGTTAAGCCGTTTTTAAAAAATCTGTTTATGAAAACTGGGGTCTTTTTAGTTATGAATGTACCAACTAATAAGCCCAAAGCTAGAAAATACGAAAGATCAGTGTGATTTAAGTGAATTGCTTTAGTCTTATGATTGTTATCAGCTTGAGTTGTGAATAAAATGACTTGAGCACTAGATAATTTATGAATTCAGTTTTGAAAAGCAGAGACAGTTAAATCATTACAGGTAAATAATGTAATTCCTAAGTCTGATAATTGGATAAGTGGTTTTGCGACTCAGATAAAGAAATCTGTGGGGGATTTGGATTTTAGTGTTGTTGGGGTGGCGGAGGCTGGAGGTAAGACTGATTATCAAAAAGCCGGTGGGGCATTTAATAAATTTTTAAAATTGACAATGACGGAAAATAATTGAGTAGTTGATTTTTATAATTTAGATTATAGGAAGTCAATTACTTTTTTTGCAAAACATTTTTATAATAAAAAACCAGAATCTTATGAATGAATAAAAAGTCAATCACATGACGATGAATCCTTTTGAAGAAAATTAGAATCCGAAATAATGTATTTTTTATGAAAAAAATTATGAGATTTGGCATTAAAAAAACCTTCTATGCAGACAGTTGCTCAACAATTTTTTCAAAAAGCATATGAAACAGAACAAGCAAAAGTAGATTCTTGAGAAGAGCCACTTTTTGATTGGAAAAAATTAGTAATTACACATTGATTGTCAGAAGCTCTTAAGGCTAGTAATAGTGCGAGTTTGATAGATGTTGGTCTTTTAACTACAAGATATGAACAAGCTAGGCCGCCATTTAAAGATGAGTGATCAGTTACTGTAAGAAAACATTTGATAAAAAAAGATTGAACTTTATTACATGATTATTCAATTAATCCTTCGTGAATAAAGTTTGATTATACTAATGATACTTGAAAATTTATTAAGAATCAGTCATTAAGAAAAAGAGTTTATTTAAAAATACACAGCAATCTTTTTAGATATTTAGAATCGACATCTTTATTATATATTGTTACTGATTTTTCAGATTTTGATCCAAGAATAGAAAATCATTGGAAACATGCAGTTATGATATTTGATAAAAGAAATTATCCTGAGATTAAAGAAACATGGCAAACATGGTAATAATATAATAAGTTGTTGTAATTAAACATAAAATAATGTATAATTATATGAATTATATTATATTATGGCTGGGGATGGTGAAACTTTTTCATCGGGTTGACCGCAAGAAAATCAGATTGATGATTTTGGAGCTTTTTGAATGGAAGAACCTGTGTTGGAAAGTTTAAATTATGAGAATGAAACTGATATTGAAAATAATACAAATGAAAAAGATATAAAAAAATTTGCAAGAAAAGTAGCTGAAAAACCCTGAAGTTTAGATAGTACTCCTGATAAAAAGAAAAAGTTTATTGATAGTGTGCAATTAGATTTTGATATTTATTTCAAATCTTACTTTACAAGATACCAAAGAGAAAACTCAAATTCACCGTTTTCTAGTGTTAGTGATTTTAGAAATCAATTATCTAACAACGATAAGCATAAAGAACTAAAAGAAAAGGTAGTATGAGATATTGTTCAAGAAATCATCACAAACATAGAATCAAAAACCAACAAAAGTACATCCTCCAAATTCTTTTCAGAAATTGAAAGTATTGTATTAGTTGATAATATATATTGAAACTCTGACATAAAATTACTTAGAAAGTATATAGAATGATGAAATGAAGAAGAATTAAGAGAAAATCCTGAAAAACTAGAAATAAATTTTACAGAAATTTTTCAAGATTTTTATACTGAAACTGATGGTGAGGCAATTGATGAAGATGCTGAAAATTACCAAGTATTAATAAGAGAATTACAAATAATAACCTGAAAAGATTATAATACGCTCAAGGTAACTCTTGATACAAGTTTAAAAGAATTTAGAGAGACAAAATATATTGAAATGAAAAATGTTCAAAGTCAGTGAGATCTTTGAAGATTTATTACAGACAGTTGAGAGTTTGATGTTTCATTGTTTACAGAAGAAGTTATAAAACAGGAAAAAATTGTTTCTTTAAATATTGATAAGTTTAACAACAAGACATTGTGAATCACAGAAGAGCAATTTGTTGAAAGCCTTCCTGTTAAACAAGATAAATCTATAGAAGAATGAATGATAAATATTGACTTACAACATGTTGATTTAATTTGAGCAATGTCTTATATGAAGGATCGTCAAGTTGCATTTAATGTACAGTGTAACTGAAGTCAAAAAGAGGAATTGATTAATAAATTTGCAAATAATGATCCGGTACTGTGATCTTTAATATCAAATAATCGTGTAACAATATGAAAAAATTGAGTTGAAGTTAACATGTGACTTAATTGAGTGATATCCGTACCAAGTGAAACAGTAGTAAATTGAAATTGAAAAGTTTGAATTTCCATTGATCCTATATACTGATGAGATAAATATTTAGGGACTTGATCTGTATGAAATCTTTGACAAGATTGGAATAGACTTTGAATTGAATTTATTACATATACTTCTTTTAATTTAGAAAATTTATCTTGAAAAGAAGAATGAGAACCTGTATCTGATCAATTATGAAAAATAGTTTGAACTATTGTGTGAATTCCTAGCAATAGCAATAATAATTTAGCAGATATTCAATGAAGTGCATTTAGAAAATGAGAAAGAATATCAAAAATATTATTTTGAATTGATTTATTTAATACTCAGGTTTCTAACAAGAAATTAAAGGCTGCTTTGTCAGATGCTTGATTAGTTGAAGATTGAAAGATTACAGAAAATACGCAGACAATAGATGGCTTTATTGATATTATTGATACCGTAAAGAGATTTGATTTTTCTACAAAATTAGAGCTTGTAGCTTATTTAAACAAGCAAGATAAATACAAAGATCATCCTTTTGTAAAAAATTATGTTCAAAATCATTGATTTTGATTAATGCTATGAAAAATGATTTTACCATTTAAAAAAATGGATATTACTTAAAGTGTTATAATATTTAAATTTTAAATTTTAAATTAAAACTTCCAATTCATCCTACCCCACCTACCAATCCATCTCTCCACTATCCTCATATTCATCCCCATAATTTTCATTAAGTATATTTTCAATGTACTCAAGTTCTACAACATTTGGATCTCAAATAAGTCTAAAATCATCATCTCCAAATCTGTTAAAATTGTTTTGAAGTTTTATTTCTTCTTTTTGAAGTTTGCTTATTTCTTTTATTAGTCAGGGAATGCCTTTATTTGTATGTTGGTATTTTTGAGCTTTTTCTCAAGAAGATTGTTGACTTTTTCTTCATTGAATATTATCCATGATTTCCTTTTTTCTTTTTTCTTTTTCTAATTTATTTTTAACGAATTCAATGTTTTGTTTTAATTTTTCTTCAAGATCTTTTTTAGGTTTTTTTGTTAATCAAAAATTATAATATTCAATAGCTTCTTGATAATAATTTATCTTAGCCTTGATGCGTTGCTGTTTTTCTCAAAGTTTATAACTTGTGTTTCAAATTTGATATTCAATTGATCATTTTTCTGAAAATGACTCATTTTTTATTTCAATAAATTGTTCGTATGCAGCTTCGTGTTCTCAGTTTTTATAGAGTGAGGTAGCAAAATTGTATGAGATTTTTTTATTATTACTTTTTGTCATCAGTATTTCAAAAACACTACTTGCTTTTTCATAGTTTCAAATATTATAAAGATCAATTCACCTTTCCCATTCTTGAATTAAGTCTTGATTGCAAGAAGACACTGTAAGCACAAAAGCCGTTAATATTATTTTTCTAATCATGATTATTAAATGCACTGTAGCTTATTATTTATTATTTATGTTTTTTAAAAATTAAAAATTAAGATTTATTTTAAAAATTACAAAAATTATAAAAATTCATTAATAAAGTCTTTCATTCACCACGCACCTAGTCTTCACCCTATTGATAACCATCTCAAAACATATTAGTAAAAAAATCAAAATTAAGAGAAATTCTATTTTATCAAAATTTCACTTTTTCTCAAGTCTAGTATTGTTTCTGAGATAATTATAAATTTCTTTTGTTTGCTTTGATTTAAAATATTTCCCATCTGATTTTTGTGCAATTTCTAATAAAGTTTTTTCATTAATCTTGCTTATCACAGATTGTCATTTGTATTTTTTGTATTTTAAAACTCATCATCATGGCTTTGTCTTTATTGGTATTTTTGATCAATCAGGGCTTCAAACTCATATGCTAATAATTTTAATATTTTGTTTATTTAATTTTTGCATATCTACTAAGTCTTCGTGAAATTCTCAATCTGAAATTAGTACTGATTTTTTGATTTTTAATTCAGAAGATTTACTTAGAGTAATTATTTTATTAATAGTGTCTTTTAAAACATTTCATTTTCATAAGGTTGAATCAGGCTTAATTCAGCTTAAAATTGTTTTAAATGAATTTGTATCTGAGGTTGGGGGAAGCATGATATGGCTTTTTCAAGAAAATATAATCAATCAAAATTTGTATCATTTATTTTGATCAATTATATTATTTATAATATTTTTTGCAGAATCTATTCGTGATATTTTTTTATTATTCAAGTCCTTCTCATCAGTAGCCAGCATGCTAAGTGATGTATCTAAAACAAAAATTAGTTCTCATTTAACTGTTTCAGTATTTTTCTCTTCGCTTAATTGACTTAAAGTTATTATAAAAAGAATTATAATAATAATTCATATTACTCATTTAAGTTTCTCAAAAAAAATAAACTTGCTACTTATGTTTTTTTTAAAAACTTTTTTTGATAAGATTTTCGGCGAAATTTTAAGAATTTTCATTTTATAATAATGAAATTTTTACCATATTTATCATATTAATGCTAATTAAAACTAAAAAAAAGCTTGTTAATTTTAAAAAAAATATCAGAATGCTTTAAGCATATTTTATAATAAAAAAAATGAAAAGAATAATAAGTTTATCAGTCGCAATAATTTTGCTTTTTAGCTCGCTTTGAGCTAGTGCTGCTTTGAATACTCCAAAGAAAATATATTATTGAAATTTTGTTTGAGAATTAAAATATCAAGATCACCCAAAAAAAACCGTTTTTTTAATGCAAGATGAGGGATGAAGTGTCTTTCAGGTTTTTTCTTCTAGGTTGGCACCTAAAATAAGAGATTTGTTTTTTAGATGATCAAGAGTCAAGGTTGAATGACAGGATTATTATGCTAAAAATTGATTTTTTGCATGAATTTTCTTATCTAATATTGAAAATACTGAAGTTAGTGCAGAAGTGGAAACAAGACAGGTGCAACAATTAAGTGCAACAAAAAAATTAATAGCATATGTATATTCAAGATTTGTCGAAGCAGACAAGCTTAATAAGCTTTCTTGAATATTTTGATGAAACAATGTAAGTGTGATAGCCGATGAGGCTGAAGAGGAGTTTTTAAATAATGAAATTGATTACAATTTATATAGTCTTATTAAGAGCTTGCTTACAGACAAACAAATACAAAAAAGCACCAGTGAGTACTGTGTATTGTCAAATTGAAAAAGTGTTTATGATAATTTAAATCCAAACTTAAAGACCTTAATTGATTGATTCTCTAACTCTGATCTTGAGGATGTTGTAGATTGAAAAAATTTAAATACTCCAGAAAAAGGATTTATTTATGAACATATAAAAAGCTTTTCAGCTTTGAAGCAGTATTTGGTTTTAATAAACAATATTAATTTTCTTCAAGAAGAGCTTTGAGATTTTTGAATTTTAAATCATCAAATAGATATCATTTCTTCCATTTCTTGAATTGAAATGAATATTGATAGACTTAAATTCCTTGTTTTAAATGATTTTTATTTAACCAGCGTAGTATGAGCTCTAGATGACTTATCGTGAATCAGTTCTAACTCATTTTTTAAATATGTTCTTTCAAGAATAAAACAAGCTTCACTCGAAGATAATCAGATTAGTTGTGAATTTAATGATTGAGTTTTAGAAAAATTTAATACTAGAATTGAAATGACTGACTTTAATTCTCTTATCGAAGAAGCCTACTGAAGAGATCTTTCACTTAGCGAATTTGATTGAATAAAGATTAAACATTTTGAAAATTTTCAAACAATTGATTTAGTTTTAGCTTGAGAAAGATTTATAAGAGTTTTTCCATGAAATTATAATCCTAATTTTGCACTCCATATTAATATTTGAAGTTTAAATGAATTAGACTGAGAAACTTGCACAAAAACTTGAGATATTAGATTCTCTTGAATGGATTGATGACAATTTGTTTGTGTTCACGATTACAATAATTTAAGCAAACAGTGATATTTTTGAGATAAGATTATTAGGAAACTTTATAGTGATGATTGAAGAGTTGTTGAGATATTTTATTATAAAAATGGAACAGTGTTAGATAATTTATTTGAAGAAATCATTGCCAAGATGGAGATTGATATTTAGATAAAATTTTAATTTAGTTTTTTATTAACTTTTTATAATTTTTTAGAGTGCTATTTCATGAAGTTATTTAGTCTTATAGTATTAACGTTTATACATTTTAATATAGCTATAGCAGCTAGTACTTGATCCAATGTTTTAAGTACCAATACTCAAACGCAAGATAGTAATATGCAGATAGAGCTTGTTGTGAATTCTAATGAAGTTAATTTATCAGATACATTTGAACTTACAATTAGAATAAAACAAAAGTGATCTAGTGCGATAAGACAATGAATGTTTAATGTTGAGGGATTTGAACCATTTGATGTTGTTTGAGATAGGACTGTGAGTAATACAAATATTGTTAATTGAGAGCAGGCATCTTTAATTGACAAAATACTTAGTTTAAAAGCAAAAAATGAGTGAGTATTCGTGCTCGGTCCTGTGAAGATTGATAATAAATGAAAACCAATTATCAGCAATCAGTTGGAGATAAAGGTTTGATCTAAATATTTTTCAGCTAAGGCAAAAAATGGAGCAAATTCAGTTTCTAAGGAGGGTCTGATTACTGACAGTCTTTGGATAAATGATTGAAAAATTGATTATTTTAAAATGATTTTTTCATTTGAGATTTGCTTGTTGTTACTAATTATTTGATTTTCAGTATTTTTATATAAAAGCAAGATTCATAATAACGATGAATCAAGTGAGTTAACATGAGTTTCAGAATTGGTTAAGGAAAATAGAGTTGATTTTTTAGATCAGTGCTTAAAAGTATTACAAGAATATGTTTTAAAAAATTGAAATTTGAAGGCGATTAGTGTAAGTGATTGAGAGCTTGGAAAAATATGAAATAATTATAAAAAAAGAATAACAGTAAAAGAAGTTATTGATGAAATTTATACATTGAAAGCAGTTAAGCAGCAAAATATTCAAGTACTTAAAAAATTAAGAAGCAAGGTATCTAATCTTGTTTTATAATAAATATTTTAAAAAATAACTAAAATTATCATGTTAAAACATGCACAAATTACAGAAAAGGAATTCGCAGATTCATTAAAAAAAATCGAGGCTTTGAAGTCTGAGGTAAAAAAAAGAGTAGTTTGACAAGAGGTTCTTATTAGAAATCTTGTTATTGCTCTTCTTGCGAGATGACATATCATCTTAGAATGAGTTCCATGACTTGCAAAAACCTTATCAATTGAAGTTTTATCAAAAACTTTACATTTATCTTATAAGAGAATTCAATTTACTCCAGATTTATTACCTTCTGATTTGATTTGATCAAATATTTACAATCAACAAAAGTGAAATTTTTATATAAAAAAGTGACCAATCTTTGCAAATTTCATTCTTACCGATGAAATTAATCGTGCTCCTTCAAAAGTTCAATCGGCTTTATTGGAAGCAATGGAAGAAAGACAGGTTACAATTTGAGATGAGACTTTTGTTTTAGATAAGCCTTTTATTGTTTTAGCAACGCAAAATCCTTTAGAGCAAGAAGGAACATATTCTCTTCCTGAGGCTCAAGTGGATAGATTTTTATTAAAAACAATTATTACTTATCCAACTGAAGAGCAGGAAATTCAGATAATTAAAAATGAAACTTCAGATAAAGAAGAGAAGATAAATAGGGTAATGACAATAAAAGATATTGAAAAAATTCAGGCTTTGATTCAAAAAATATATGTGAGTGATGAGATTTATGAATATGTGAAAAATTTAGTTTTTGCAACTCGTTATCCTGAAAAACATTGATTAAATAAATTGTGAGAATTGATTTCGTATTGAGCTTCACCAAGAGCTGCAATAGCTCTTATTAAGGCTTCAAAGATTGTAGCGTTTTTAAACTGAAGGGACTCAGTTACTCCAGATGATATCAAGGAAATTGCTTATGATGTTTTGAGACATAGGCTTATTCCAAGTTTTGAAGCTGTGGCAGAAAATGTGAGCTCTGATGATTTGGTTAAAATGGTATTGGATTGAGTAAATACGCCTTAGGTTAATTTAAAAGTTTTAATTTAAAAAAGATTTAAAAAATTTAGTTTTGATAAAAGTAAAAGATAAGATTAAATTGTTGGATTTAAAAACTTCAAAGATGGTTGATACTATTTTTGTTTGAAATTATAAGACAAGATTTAAAGGTCAGTGAATTGAATTTGCAGATCTTAGAGAGTATGAGCCATGAGATGATGTGAAGAATATTGATTGGATTGTTTCTGCTAAACAAAACAAAGTTTTTGTAAAAAAATACATTGAGGAAAGACTTCTTAAAAGTGTTTTTTTGATTGATGTTTGATCTTGAATGAATTTTGGAATTTGAAATAAACAAAAAAAAGACTTGCTTATAGAGATTTTTACAATGCTTGCTTTTTCTTCTGTGAAAAATGGAGATATGGTTTGAGCTCTTTTATACGATGATTGTGTAATCAAGTATTTTCCTCCAAAAAAATGAAAGCTAAATGTTCTCGCTATTATAAAAACACTTTATGATATTTTTGATAAAGAGGATTACAAAGAAGAATTAAAAAAAGTTAGTTTAAAAACTTATTGAAAATTATTTTGAACTAAACAATCTAGAACTTTAGATTTAGCTATTGATTTTACAATAAAGCATAAGTTAAAAAATTCTTTGGTTTTTGCCTTAACAGATCAGATAAAAGATTTGAATGAGAGGAAATTAAAAGCCATATGAGTTAAAAATGATTTTGTTTTTATTAATATTTTTGATGAGTTTGAAAATAAGCTTAATTATAATTGAGTCTTTAATTTTGTTGACAAAGGGGAGTGTATACAAATTAACACTTCAAATGATGAATTAAGAGAGAGATATTTGAAAAACAGGTCTCAAAAGTTAGAAAAATTAAAAAAGAGTATGAGAAAGTTTAGGGTTGACTATTTAGCATTAGATAATGCCACTAATATTTTTTCATATTTTTATAAATATTTTAAATTAAAAGAAAAGCAGAAAATATAATGAATGATATATATGATATCAAAGGCAACGAGCTAATAAGCTTTCTTTCAGAAGATTTTTTCTTATTTCTTTCATCAGTGATTATTTGATGATTGATAATTTATGTTATTTATTTAAATAGAGATAAATTTATAAATAATCAAGAGTTTGAAATACTAAAAGTAAAAAGAGGTCCTTTTCTAAATAAGATTAAAAACCTAAAAATTACTGATTGAGATTTTTATGAAATATTGAGTTTTACAGTAAGGCTATACATATGTAGAAGGTGAATTATAAAAGATGCAACTAATAAGACAAATAAAGAAATTTTTTATTTTTTTAATAAGAATAAAAATTATTTTTACAGCATTTTAAATCTAAAAAAAGAAAATATTCAGATTTTTAAAGAGTTTTTGGAAAAAATAGCAAAATATCAATTTGAAGAAGTTTGAGCTTGAGATGATGACAAGACTCATCTTAAAAAAATTGCTAGAGAAATAATAAACAAGTTTTAGTTATGTTATGAAGTTTTGATTTTAGCGGTTTTGAATTTTTATCTCCAATTTATTTTGTATTACTTTTATTCGTTCCAGTATTTGTTTATTTTGAATTGAAGAAAAGAAAGAACTGAATTTCAATTTCTTTTATTGAAGATTTGAAAAATGTGTTTCCACGTTTTAATTTTTTATTTTGGACAATACTTTCTTTAAAAGTTTTGATAATTTTTTTATTTGTAATAATTTTGGCTAATCCCAATATCTGAAGTTCTAAACAAAAAATAAGTAAAGAGGGTATCGATATCATAATTGATTTAGATATTTCTACTTCAATGCTAGCAGAAGATATAGTACCAAATCGTTTAGAATGAGCTAAGAAAGTTATTTCACAATTTGTGGAAAAGTTAGAAACAGATAGACTTTGAATATTGCTTTTTGCATGAAAGCCTTTTGTTTCTTCGCCTTTAACCTTTGATTATTGAGCATTGCTTGAGTATGTAAAAAATATTTCAACCGATACAATTAATCAAAATGTTTACGGTCTTAATTGAACTGCAATTTGAGATGCTCTTTTAATGTCTATTTCAAGTATTACCAAAGAAGATGAAAAAAGGAAGAAAGAAAAAAAGAAGATAAGGGAAAAGGTAATAATTTTATTAAGTGACTGAGAAGCTAATAGATGAGCAAAACCTATGCTTGCAGCAACAATGGCAAAGGATAAAAAAATCAAAGTTTATACAATTTGAATATGAGATCCTAATGGAACTCAAATGTATACGACTGATTTTTTCTGAAGGAAAGTTGCTCAAAAAGATAGGTTTTGAAGGCCAGTTAAATCTAGTCTTGATGAAAAAACATTAAGACAAATGGCTGAACTAACTTGATGACAATATTTTAATGCAAATGATAATGATACATTTAAAAAAATATTTGAAAAACTAGCACTCTTAGAAAAGACAGAAGTTAAAACTGAAATTATTAAAGAATATACTCCAAAATATAAGGAATTTTTATATATATTAATATTATTAATTTTACTGCTACTGTGACTAAAAAGTAGTTATAAAGTAATTTGATAGAATAATGCTTACTAATTTAAATACTCAGCACCTAGCAATTTTTCTTTGATTAATTTCAATAACAATTTTTTGTGCCCATATATTTTATATCAAAGATAAGGATATTAAGAAAAATATTCCTGTTTTAGATAAGCTAACAACAAACTTAGGATTAATATTTAGGATTCAAAATCCAAAGCTTGTTCAAGTTTATTTAATTTCTGTTTCACTAATTTTCTTAAGTTTTATAATTCTATGACCACGTTGATGAGTAGAAACTCAAAAAACAAAAGCAGAGGGGATAGATATTATGTTTGCATTAGACGTTTCAAATAGTATGAAAGCCCTTGATTTTAAGGACCAAAGATCTATGTATTCTAGGCTTGATGCATCTAAGCATATGATAAGTCAGTATGTTTCTGAAAATAATGAAAATAGATATTGATTGATTTCATTTGCTTGAGACAGTTTTACATCAATACCTTTAACTTCAGATACAAATCTTTTTCTTACATTTTTAACTAGTGTAGATTGATGATCAGTTTCTAAATGATGAACAGATTTACTTAAAGCTTTAACATCTTCTTTAAATAGATTTGTTGATTCTGAGGATAGAGCTAAAATTGTAATACTTGTAAGTGATGGTTGAGAGGAGTGAGATGATATTAATTATTCAACAATAAAGAGAATAATAGATGAGAACTGAGTTCAAATTTTTACTATTTGAGTTTGAAGCATAAAGGGAAATTACATACCTGACAGTCAGGATGTATTTTGAAGAATAAAATATAAATCACATAATTGACAAAGGGTTGTAACAAAGCTTTATGAGCAGCCACTTAAGAAGATTGCATCAAATTCTGATTGAAAATATTTTAAAGCAGATGATCTTTCTTCTTTGGAAAAGATCAATAGAGAAATCAAATCAATGCAAAAAGCCACGATAGAAAAGGAGATTAAGTGATGAAAAAAAGATCTTTATATATATTTTGTTTCTCTTTCATTTTTACTTTTTATAATTTGAATTTTTCTTTAAATGAAAAAATACTTAATAATCATTTGCCTGCTTGTTTTATCAATATGATATAATATTAATTCAATTTTTTCTTTTTATTATAATGTTATTTGAAATCAGGTTTTCTTAGAGGATAATTTTAAATCTGCAGAGCTTAGCTTTGATAAATCATTAGATTTTAAGACAAGAGAGGATGTTTATAAGAAGCTTTATTATAATAAAGCAAATGTTGCTTATAAACTTTGAAATTATCAGTGAGCATTAGATATTTATAAAATATTAGAAGATATAGAAAATGATTTTAAGATATGACACAATATGTGAAACTCTTATTATAAAGTCTGAGATGAGATTTCTGATCTTAATTTGAAGATTGATAATTGGGAAAAGTCATTGGAGTCTTATGAAAATGCACTTTCGGTAAATTATGACGAAGAGACAAAAAAGAATTTTGATTTTGTAAAAGAAAAGCTTGAAAAATTAAAAGAAGAAAACTGAATGAGTGAAGAAAAGAAGTGAGATAAGTCTTGAGAAAAATCTTGAGAAAAGAAGGATGGAGAAAAAGCTTGAAAATGAGAAGAAAAACAAGATGAGAATTGAGGTGAGTCTTGAGAAAAGTGAGAAGAAAAATCTTGAGAGAAGTGAGAGTGAGCTCAAAGTTGAGAGCAAGAAGAAAAGAGTTCTTTTTCTGAGCAGCAAAAAGAAGAAATCGAAAATTATATGAAAAATTTAGAAAAAAATCAGGAAAAAAATCAAAATAGTTTTAATAGAAATGATTCTCAAAGAAATAATCCTTTGGATAATTTTTTCAATAATGATCCGTTTTTTAATAAATGAGCAGGGGGTGGTGATGTTGAGAGGGATTGGTAGGTGGAGAAGAGTAATGATTATCTCGTCATCTTGAGCGAGCGTAGCGAGTCGAAAGATCTGGTAATATTTTTACTTAATGTATATTCAAGCAATGTTATTTATTTTTGAAATTTTTAATTAAAAATACTTATAATATATTTAAGTTTCTAAATTCTTGAGTTATATCAATATTTAACAGTCTAGATTGCATTGATGTGATCTTAATAGCTGTTTCTGGATCAATATTAGAATCATTATTAAGTCCGCATAGGAATGTTGCAATTTTTAAATTACTTGTTGAATTTCAGAATAATTTTTCAATTTTTTCAGATTTTGCTGCTGCAATTAAATCTGGACTCATTTCAATATCATTTACTGTAAGTGCATTGATGTTATGCTGTGAGTATTTTGAGTGTTTTGCAGCATATTTTAATAATCATAAATTAGTTTCATCGTCAAGAGTTGTTTGAGTTAATTTTTCTAAAGCATTTATATCACTTGCAACACCTTTCAAGTAGAATTCTGGATTTAAAGTTTCATTTTCTAGTGTAAGATTTGTATCGTTAGTACGTAATTTGTAGTATTGGTATTTATTAAATAATATTGACAACTCCATCATTGCTTGCTGTGTGTATTTATTTTTATTTTTTATATTTTTATAATTTTTTATTTGTTTCAGGTTATATTGTAATTCATTTATATCTAAAATTTTAGATAATCCTGATTCTATATCAGGTTTTTTATTTTTATCACCAAACTTTTCAACAATTGAGCTTACTTTAGTGTGTACTTTTTCGATTTGATCAAAAAAATATGTTTGATTTATATGTTCTTTAGATAAAGCTTCTTTATATAATTTTACAAGCTCAGTAATTAAATCATTTCTATCTGAAATTCATGAATTTTCTAATCTATTTTCTAATATTTGTAATCGCGCTAATAGTAATTTTGTTTCATCTTCTTTAAATTTTGTAAATTCTGATCAGTTTTTACCGTGAGATGTGTCAAAATTATGATGTATTTTATCATTTGGAATATTTAATTTGAATGGATTTTTTGATAAATGTTTTGTCATGATTTTTATTTTTTATTAAATAAAGAAATTGGAAATATATTTTATGATTGCTCTTCTACCAATTATAGCATTAAAAATCGAAAAAAGCAAAATATTTGTCCTGTTTGAATTCAATACTCAATACTTGTATTATTTACACTTTTGTTCCAGTTGCAGAATTAATTTTCTCTACAGAATCAAGTATTCACTGAATCCATGCATTAATTTTTTCATTTTTAGTTTTTAATCTTGAGAAGTAATTTCTAATAGGCTCAAGGTCTTGCCTTGATTTTGGATATTCTTCATCATTTATCCACATAAATGTAATATTAAATGCTATTAATACGTAATCAGTAGGTTTTGATTTACATATTGTTCTTAATGTTGTTACTATATCTTCTGAATCAAATTTATTTGAAAAATTTTGAAAAAGTTCTGTTGGATGATTTTCATTTGAACATAATATATCAAAATGGTGATCAATGTTTCAATTGGTAATTAGTTCATTATGTATCTTTTGGTAAAATGTAATGAAGTATCTTGTACAATTATTATTTTCTAAATAATAATTGTTTAAATTTATAAATATTCAAGTTAGTGCATTTAAGTTTTCATTTTTTCACCCTTTAAATAGCGCATCAATGTTTGATATAATTAAATTTCGTAAGAAGTTTACAAAAATAGAATTTAATTTGCTGTCTAATTCATATGGTTTGCTATTAGTAAGTATTTTTACAATAAATCATCAATCTAAATCTTTTTTTGTAAATAATTTATTTACTAATAGTGACATATGTTCAGAGTCAAAAAATTCATTTTTTATAAAAAATTGAAGAACTTCAGCAAAATCTTTTTCTTCAATTTTAATTTCTTCAATTGTACGTGTGTAGTTGTCAAAACAGCTTGGTAGAAGGTGTCTATTTACTAAAAATCAACCTTCTCAATAACAAGTCGATTCAATTAATTCCATCATATTCATAGAATTAATTACAATTTCATACACTGAGTCATCAAGCCTGGAGATATATAATACTTCTTTTCAGAATCATATATCAAATAATCTTTGAGCTAATAATTTTTGATTTTTTAGTGAAGTATGGTGTGAAGCTAGATTAAGTAGTGGATGAAGGCGATCAAGTAATTGTTGTTTATTTAATTTTAACAAGTCTCCCATATGATCTGATCTATGTTCAATTATAAATTCACTTATGCTTCCAGATTCATTATTTAATCATTTAACTATTATTCTATTATCTCAGTATGCTAATTTTCATTCAGCAGCAAATGTATTCTTTGAAATTTTATATATTCTTTCTTTATTTGTATTAATTTTAAAGCTTACATTATCAATATTTTCAATTTCTGATATTTCGATATTAAAATATCAATCTTTAGACATTGATGTACTAAGCTTCATGGATGGTGTTTTTAGTCACAATGATTCTAAATTTTTATGATTTTCTTTCTGTATTTCTTCAAAGAAATCAAATTCTATACATTCATCGTTTATTGATCATGGTAGTATCTTTGTTAGCAGGTCTCAGGCAAAGTTTTTTCAAGATATATAATCAATTGTTGAGTTCCATCTAAGTGCCGATGCACTAGATGCAATATTAGACTCTTGGGTTAATTGAAAGTCTGCGATGCATTGATAGATAGCCTTTTTAATAATTGATCGAGGAACTTTTATTCAATGTGGCAAAATATTTAAACCAATAGCATGATTGTTAATTAGTTCAGTTAATTGATCAATTACTTTTTCAAGATACTCATCTATTAATTTTTTTTGATTGAGATTTTCTATTTGATTTTCATCTTCACTCCCTCTTCTTTTAAGTCTTCAAATTGCAAATAATCAAGAAAAATTAATTAGTATTCAAGATAATAATAATGCAACAGTTCAAAGTAATTTACTAGATAAGTCTTTGTCATAATGATCCCATATTTCAAATGGTGTCATTGCTTCTGATTTCTTTGTTATTGTTAATTGTTTATCATTAATGCCTCGTAAAAATCTATTTGTTTTGAATGTATCATTAGCAAACGGTGATCTCCAATCTGTAATTGTTCATTGTGTTCAATAAATTGCATAGTTTATCAATTTGTCAGTGTCATCATATAATTTTGCAGATCAATACGTATTATCTATAAATAGTTTATTTATTAATTTAAATTTTTTATTAATTTCGTTGAATATTTTTCTTGAATTTTCTATATCATCATCTAAATCTAGTGATTTATGTAAAACTTGAATTTCATCAATTAATGAATTTATTTTGTTTTCTAAATTTGCATGTTTTTTCTCTAATATAACTGGAACGTCAATATCTCAATGAATATTTTGAAATTCGGTCATTGCTTGACCAAGTTTTGTTTGTATTTGTTTTTGATGATTGTCTGGAAAATATTGGTTTGGATAATTAACAGAAGTGTATTGATTATCATATAAAGGGTATTCACAGTGTCATATTATAGATATTGCTTCAGCGGTTGCATTAAAAATTGATCGATACCACGTAAGTCAATTTATATCTAGTAAGTTTGTGTTTGATGGCTGTATTTCATAAAAATTATTACTTAATGTACGTGACATTGGTGAAGGTCATGATGGTGGAATTTTTTCTTTTAATAATTCTTGGCAAATACGATGTCTATTTATTCATTGATAGAATTGTATTAATTTTAATAGGTGTTTCGATACTAAAATTTTTTGATTTGATTTCTCAATATTATCTTTAATTTGTTGTCACATTTGAATTTTTCATGATAAAATCTTTGATCATAATCAAGCTACGTTTGTCGCAATTCATAAGGCAGCTAAAGCCATAGTTAGTTTTTTTACTACTTTTCATTCTTTAATTAATTTTCAAGTTCATTTTAAAATTCAGTGCCCGTTTCTAATATGTTTTGCAATTGCATGTCTATAATGAGCAATAGATGCAGATAATGCAGTAGATGTACCTAATGGCTCAATTCAAATTCAAGCAATCGAGTTAATATTAACTCATACTGATTCCAGTGTCTTTAGTGACAAATCATATGTTAACCATATTGATAATATTGATAAAAAAGCATTTATATAAGGTTCTGACATTGATAATCATTTATATGAAGATTTAATCTTAGTAAGATCAGTATTATGTTTTATCAGTACTTCATTTAAATATTTTCAAAAATCCTTACTTGCAAGCATTTTATTTTTTAATTCTTCTAATTGATTTAAATTAAGATGTATTCATAATTTTCATAATGCTTCAATAACATATTCACTACTATCTTTTTTATTATTGAAAAAATTAAGAAAGTCTACTGTATAACTTTTTATCTCTGGTCAATTGGTAATTTTTGGTAATTTTTCCTCCATATGTTATATTTATAAGTATAGTTAAATAATTTTATACATTTTATAATGAGAATGTTAGATTTTCTCGTTTTTCATCTACAGTTTCAGGTTTTTGTTTAAATTCACATATTTTGTTTACCCAATAAGAAATATTTTCATCACTAACTCTTAGTGTTTCACAATATCACTGAATATTAGAAAGTGATTCTTCTGATATTGGATTGCTTTCATCATTGATCCACATAAATGCAGCTTTAAATGCCATTGATATATAATTAGCAGGTTTTGAGTTACATATTGTTCTTAGGGTTTTTACCATGTCTTTTGGATTAAATTTATTTGAGAAATCTTGAAAAAGGTCCATTAAATTTTCTTCATTTGAGCACAATATGTCAAAGTGAAGGTTAATACTTCAATTTGTTATTAACTCTTTTCTTATTGGTTGATATAGTAATGTAAATATTGAAATAAAATGTGATTTACTATTTTCTCTATTGTAGTTATTTATACTTATTAGTATTCAGGCTAATTTATTTAAATTATGATTGTCTCATCAAAGAAATAATCCTTGTATGTTATTATTTAATGAATCATACATTAATTCACTGAAAGTTTGATGATAAGCACCAGTATTGCTTATTGGTCTATATTTACTAATTAAATCAACAATAACTAAGCAGTCTAAATTAGCTTTTGCAAACAATTTATTTAATAATTTCTTTATTAATTCACTATGAAGATAGTTGCAATTGTCCATTATTTCAAAAGCTTCAACAAAACTATTTTCGTTAGCATCAATTTTATCAATAAGTAGCATCGCATATTCACTATTTTCTTTTGATACATCTTTACTATTTGCTAATTTTACCATGCCTTGTATTCAAGTTTGTAATATTTCTCATCTTCGTTCCCATATTTTTTTATTTATAAAGTCGATGTTACATGAATCTGAAAGAAGTTGGATCAACTCATTCATACTTAATCATGCAGAAATAATTTCATATACTCAGTTGTCTAATCATTTAATTCTCATTACTTTTTCCAGGCATCATATTTTCAAGTATTTTTTAGCTAATATTATTTGATTTTTTACTGAAGTTGCCATGGTTCCGTGATTTACAGATAAGCGATTAAGTAATTGAGTCTCACTTAATTTATTTATGTCTCACATGTGATCTGATCTACATTTAATTATAAATTCACTAGTGCTTCCAGATTCATTATTTAATCATTTAACTACTATTTTATTATCTCAATATTCTAGCTTTCACGTGGCAGGAAATGTGTTGCTAGAAACTGGATATGTTTTTTCGTTATTTTTATTAATTTTAAAACTTATATTATCAACATTTTCTATTTCTGATATTTGTATCATATAATTTCATTCAGATGGTATTGATGCACTAAGCTTCATGGATGGTGTTTTTAGTCATAATAATTCTAATGCCATATGATTTAATGATTGCATCTGTTTGTATGCATTTGGGTTTTCTTTATCATAATAAAATGTTCAAGGTAAGAGTTTTTTCATTAAGTCTTCTGAGAATCCCTTTCAAGATACGTAATCAATTGTTTGATTCCATGAGTTTGCAGTTTTACTATAAGCTATGGTTCAACTTTTGCTAGATTGAAAGTGGTTAAGACACTGAAAAGCAGCTTTTTTAACCATTGAACGTGAAACTTTTATACCATGAGGTAGTATGTATATATTATTGATTGGATTATTGATCATTTCAGTTAATTGATCAATTATTTCATTAATTAAATTGTCAATTAATTCTTGCTGACAAGAAAAATCAATTTTTTCCTTATCTTTTCTCTCTCTATTTCTAAGTTTTCTGATAGTTAATAATCAAGAAAAATTAGTCATTATTCATATTATGACAGATATCATGGTTCAAACAATTTTTGTATCAATACTATTGTCAAAATGATTCCAAACTTCAATTGGTGTCATTGCTTGAACTGCTGTTATTTTTAATTTGCTGTCATCGATATCAATATTGGGCAGATTGGTTGATTGAAATTCCTTAATATTTCAATATTTTCAATATGCTATTGATCAGGTCTTAGCTGCTTTGTTTATAAATTGATCAGTTCAATTGTATATTACTGTAGATCATTTTATGTAGTTTTTAAATTCTAATGTTATTAATGCAATATTTTCATTAATTTTATCTAGAATTTCTTTAGTTGTTTCAATGTTGTCATATGAGCTCAATGATTGTTGTAAAATTTTAATTTCTTGTATTATTTTTTTTATTTTATTTTCTAAGTTAGTAAGTCTTTCATTTAATACATTTGTAACATCAATATTTCAGTGAGTTTTTTCAAATGATTTCATTGCAGCTATGAGTTTTTGTTGTACTCGTTTTTGAGCACTTGGAAAATCAAGATTTGAGTAGTTGATAGTTGTGTTTTTATCGGTTCAAAGATTATAACAACTTCATATTGCTCAAATAGCATCTGTAACAGCTCAATAATGTGTAAATCAATTTGTATTTAATGTGCCTGATTTTGATCATGTTCATCATGTTCAATTTTTTTCTTGTGTTGATTTTGCACATATTGATTCTCAAAAAATTTCATGATTTGATCTGATTTGTTTTAACAGGTTGCTAATTGGCATTATTTTTTGATTTGATTTATTTATATTTTCTCAAATTTGTTGACTTCTTTGAAAATTTCATCATAGGAAAGACCATCATCAGGCAACATCAGCTGCAATTCATCATGCGGCTAAGAAAATTATAAATTTATCAAGTTTTTTTCATTCTTTAAGTAGTTTTAAAGCTGATTGTAAAATTCAGTTCCCATTTCTAATATGTTTTGCAATTCAATATCTAAAATGCGCTATGGATGCAGATAATGTGGCAGAAATAGCAAGTGGCTCTATTCAGACTCACTGAATATAACTAATAATGTAGTCAAGTTGCTCAATTCAAGAATATTGAATATAATTAATATCAACTCAAGTTGATTCTAGGGTTCTTAGAGATAAATCATAAGTAAGTCATACTGATAATATAGATAATCCTAAATTAAGAACTGGTTCAGATAATGATAATCATAAATATGGAGATTTGATTTTATATAAATTTTGCTCATTTCTTTTTATTAAATTTGTGAAATATTGCTTAAATTTAGTATCTTTATTTAATTTTTTTAATAGTTCTCACAATTCAGTTTCATCATATTTTATTCAAAATTCACGTAATTTTTTAACAGTTTTAGCAATATTCTGTCTGCCAAAATATTTTAGTGTTAGTGCTGTTAATTGATCATGTTTAATGTCTGCATTGTTATCAACAATAGGTTCCATTGCTTCCATGTATGTAAGATTAGTTATTAGTAATCAATCCTACATATTTCTATATTTATGTCAAGGTTTTAAGACTAAAAAAACTCTAGTTTTTTTCATGCTTAACAAAGCCTTTATCTAAGTCACAAATATTACAAAAACGCTAATATCAAGATAATTGTAATTAATCTAGTAGAAATCTCCTTTTAAACAGTTTTTTCGGAAGTGGTTTTTGTATCTATAAAATCAATTATTCATTTATTCCATTGATTAATTTCCCTATCTTTAATTTTCAATCACAAGCAGTAGGCCTTAATTGGCTCAAGATCTTGCTTTGATTTTGGATTTTTTTCGTTACTTATCCATTTGTAAGTACACTTGAATATTTTTAATAGTAATTCGGCTGAAGGTGCTGGCTTACCTTTTATTATTTTGCTCATATTTTTTATAATATCTTCTGAATTAAATTTATATGAAAAATCTTGAAAAATTTCTAATGAAATATCTTTGTAAGATCACAAAATATCGATATGATTATCAATACTTCCATTTGTTATTAATTCTTCTCTTACGTCTTTATATAGCCAATATGTTGAATGACATTTCCATCTTTCTTCTGCATAACTATTTATGTTTATGAATATATTTGCTAGTTTATTTAAATTTTCATTTGATCATCATGAAAATAATTTGTATATATTTGAGCCTATTGATCTATAAATTGAATTATTAACAGTATTACCAGATGATCAATAAGAGTACATAGATGATTGTGGCAGGTTAATAAATAAATTCACGATATACGAGCAGTCTGAATTTTGTTCTGTAAATAATTTATTGATCAATGTTTCTATTAATAAATTATGAACAAAAGTAGAATTTTGAAGAATTTTAAAAACTTCAACAAAACTATTTTTTTTGATATTAATTTGATCAATTAACCCTAATGCATAGTCATTATTTTCACTTGAAATATTGCCGTTATTTATCAAGGCAATAATACCTATTATTCAAGTGTCTAAAATTTCTTCTCTTCTTTCCCATATTTTTCCATTTATTAATTCATTACTTCCATCGTATTGTACCATATTAATTAATTCCATCATATTTGACGGATTAATAGCAATATCATATACCGAATCATCTAATCAGTAAACAGATAATACGCGTTCTCATTCTCATATATCAACACATCTTTGAGCTAACATTTTTTGATTTTCTAATGTTGTTGAATATAAATGTGTAGGATTTACGGATAAACGATTAATTAACTGATGTTTATTTAGTTTTAATAGGTCAAACATTGCATTTGATCTACATTTAATTATAAATTTACTTATGCTTCCTGTTTCGTTATTAATTCATTTAACACGTATTATATTATCTCAATATTCCAACTTTCATTTAGCAGCAAATGTATTTTTAGAAACTAGACATGTTTTTTCGTTATTTTTATTAATTTTAAAACTTATATTATCAACATTTTCTATTTCTGATATTTTAAAATTGAGATATCAATCTTCAGACATTGTAGCACTAAGCTTCATCGAAGGTGTTTTTTGTCATAAGGATTCTAAGTTTTTATTATTTTCTTGTTGCATTTGTGCAAATGCATTAGGCTTACTTCTGTCGTAGTTTGCTGATCATGGCAGAATTTTCTTAATTAATGCATCAGCAAAATCTCCTCAAGATATAAAATCAATTGTTGAATTCCATTTAAGTGCAGTTGCACTAGATGCAATATTAGATTCTTGAGTTAATTGAAAGTCTGTGATGCATTGATATGTAGCCTTTTTAATAATTGATCGAGGAACTTTAATACCATGTGGTAAGATGTTTAAACAAATATATTGATCATTAATCATTTCAGTTAATTGATCAATCACTTTTTCAAGATATTCATCTATTAATTTTTTTTGATTGAGATTTTCTATTTTATTTTCATCTTCACCCTCTCTTCTTTTAAGTCTTCAAATTGCAAATAATCAAGATAGATTAATTAATATTCAAGATAATAATAATGCAACAGTTCAAAGTAATTTACTAGATAAATCTTCGTAATGATCCCATAGTTCAAATGGTGTCATTGCTTTTTCTGGAGTTATTTTTAATTGATGGGTCGGATAAGCAATTATTATTTTATTTGTTTTGAATCCAGAAGGATTACTAGTATGATAAGAATTTCAATTTGTTGGCAATGTTACTTTTCAATAGATTGCATAATCTATCAATTTATCAGTATCTTCATATAATGTAAAAATTCAATAGATATTATTTTCCAACAACTCCTCCATTGAAAGAGTAATTTTACTAATTTCGTTGAAAATTTTTCTTATTTTTTTTATATCACTATCTGGATTTAGTGATTTTTGTAAAACTTGAATCTCATCAATTAATGAGTCCATTTTATTTTGTAAATTTACATATTTTTTTTCTAATATAGTTGTAATGTCAATATTTCAATGTGTATTTTGAAACTCATTCATTACTTTACTGAGCTTATTTTGTATTATGCTTTGATCACCTGGAAAATTTAAATTACTATAATCAATATCTAAATAATTTTGACTATTAAGAGAGGGGGCGCAATGTCATATTGTATTCATTGCGTCAGAAACGGCTCAATATCTTTTAAATCAATTTGAATCAATGACTGGTGGCAAAATATAATGTTTTTTAGATTCTCTGCAAATTATTTTCTGATTCTTTGATTTATAATATTTTATTTCTTTTATGTCATTTTTATAATTGTGAATCATCCAATTCAATGTTTTTACATTTTCTTCAATTTGTTGTCACATTTGAATTTTTCATGATAAAATCTTTGATCACAATCAAACTATGTTTGCCGTAATTCATAAAGCAGCTAAAGCCATAGTTAGTTTTTTTACTACTTTTCATTCTTTAATTAATTTTCAAGTTCATTCTAAAATTCAGTATCCATTTCTAATATGTTTTGCAATTGCATGTCTATAATGAGCAATAGATGCAGATAGTGCAGTTGATACAGCTAATGGCTCAATTCAAATTCAGGCAATAGAATTAATGTTAATTCAGGCTGATTCCAGTGTTTTTAGTGATAAATCATATGTTAAGTATATTGATAATATTGCTAAAAAAGCATTCATATAAGGTTCTGATGTTGATAATCATTTATATGAAGATTTAATTTTAGTAAAATCAGTTCCATGTTTTATGAGGTTGATATTTAAGTATCGTTTAAAGTTTTCACTTTCATACATTAATGTACAAATTTTCTCTAATTGATCTTTATTTATTTTTATTCAAAGTTTGTTTAATTCATTAGCTATATTGGAACTAAAAGATTTTACTTGAGAAGTAGAAGAATTAAGTAAGTCTGTTGCACGATTAGCAATCTGTGGTCAGTCAGTAATTTTAGGTTTTATGACATCCATAATTAACGTTATAATAGTTGATGATGAATGTTATATATTTTGTTAAATTTGTCAATAGCAGATTTTGTATGTATTCACCTTTTTAGTAATTTGCTTTAAGCAAAATATCTGTCTTTGCGAGCAAAGCGAAGCAATCCATGTGTAGTAATGTCTTTAACTGGCATATGGATTGCTTCTTCACTTCATTTCATTACGTTCATCGCAAAGACGATCTGCTTAAAAAGTGAATACATACCAGATTTTAACACAATTTTTATATATAATAACTTGACATTTAACTACATTTATTGATAATATCATCTAAGTTAAATATTTTATATAAAAAATGGGTATACATTGAGATCGTAGGGATTTGCTACCGCAGCCTGATGACATTGAAGAGGAGTTAAAACATGGTGTTGTACGAGAACCGAAGAATCTAGTTTTTGCTTGAGAAGAAGACGGTGATATAAATAGAGAAAGAAGAAACATAAGAAATAAGCCTTCGTATAAAAAAGATTCATTTTTAATAAAAGCCTCATTGTTTCTATCCATTTGTACTCTTATTTTTATGTGAACATCTGCTGTATTACAAAAACAATTTGAAATTATTATGGAGGATTCTCCAGAAGTGGTTAGAAAACTTAGAATTAACGATCTTCAACGATCTTACAAGATGCAGTGTTCAATGCTTATGAGTATTGATAATCCAGTTGACCCAGAATTAATTGATTTTTACTGTAATCCAAAATCAGGTGAAGAATTACTACCTATTACTGATATTGTCTCTCAAAAGCTTTAATGGTATTTATCAGAAGCATAGCTATAGTCATGGGTCAAACTCATCATGGAACTGGCGATATATAAGAACAAATAGGAGCAACATTTTCGAAATCAATGTCTCATACCATTTTTCAATTCTCATTTTTGTTTGTTCAAACATCTATTAAAATAGCTCAGGGTTTAATCATGTCTTTATTTACAAGTCACACAACTCAAGTGGCTGAAATTAAAATATCTGCATTTTTTGTATAAAAAGATAAATCTTTTGTGTGTATGTGACAAATGCTCACTGTTGCGTTTCTATTTAGTAGCATTGTAGCTATAGGTTTTCAAACAATGTTTGAGTGTCATATAACTACAGCATTTTTTCACTGAATTTCTATATTGTATTTTTCTAATAATTTTATTATTCAAGCAGGAGTGGCTGGTGGTAAATCTTCAAACTGCGTACTAGCAAACATTTTTCAAACATTATATGCAGTAAATCAATCAACATCTTTTTTAGGGTCTATAGCTCTTATTATATCTGGAACAAATATATTTTCTGGCAGCGGAAGTTGTACTAGAATTCAATGAACTTCTTTATCAGAATTAAGCTCATGAATTTTATTTATTAAGTCTTCTTGGGAAATAGTATCAGAATCATATACTGATGTTTTTATTCAAATTTCTTCACAAGATTTAATCTTATTTCCAACATAAATTTGAGAAGCTTGATTTTCTCATATTAGTATAATAGCAAGATGTGCATTTATATTTTCTTTTTTAATTTTCTTTTTGAGATCTGATTTGATTTCATTTGCCAGTGCTTTTCAGTCTAGAATTTTCATAGATTAATTATTATAATGATAGTTTATGAATTGTTTGAGGACTTGTCTAATATATTTTAATTTTGTATTTAATTTTCATTAAAAATATTCTAAGCTGAATTAGCTAAAATTATATAATTAACAAATTATGACTGATATAAGACAATTTTTTAATAATTTATGACTTACAGATTTTGAATCTAAAGTTTATTTATTTTTACTTTCTCAATGAGAAAGTATTGCAAGCATTATTGCAAAAAGATTAAGTATAAAAAGGTGATCAATATATTCAATAATTGAATGACTTGAAAATAAAAGCATGATTATTACTTATGAAAAAAATAATATTAATTATTATAAGGCTGTATCGCCAGCTGATATAATTGAAGTATGTAAAGAAAAGGAAATAAAATCAAAGACTCTTACTGCTCAGGCCAAAGAGGTTCAATCGTTATTTGAAAATATAAAAAATAGTCAAAATATTTATAAGGATTATGACTCTAGTATGAAGTATTATCAGTGATCTAGTGATGTTTCTTCTTTAATTGATGAGACATTAGAAGAAAGTTGAAAAGAAATTCTTTGTTTTTGAATTACTGATTTTCATCTTTGAAATAATGAAATGTGGAATGATTATACAAAGAAAAGAATTAATAATTGATTCAAAGTTAAATCAATTCAGCCTAATAATAAAAAAACTATTGAATATAAGAAAAGAGATTTACAAGAGTTTAGAAAGACATGTCTTGTTCCAGAAGGTGATTATCCAAATAATGCCAGTGAGATAAATATAATAGGTGATACCATAGCTTTTTTTACAAGTGAATGAAAAACTCCAATTTGATTTAAATTGCGTAATAAAAGTCTTGCAAGCGCTTTGAGTTCAGTTTTCAACTTAGCTTGGAAGAGTGCTAAGGATTATGATAAAAAGGATTAGTTTGTTTTTTTAAATAATATCTAAAAAAATGGCTTGCTGTTTCTCAATCAGCAGCAGTTAATTTTTTATCTTGTATTTATTATTTATGGTATTGGTAAGCCATATTCTTTTATTTGAGTATATTGTTAAATAATTAGAGAATTAGACAGATAGTACAAATAATGTCATTTTATTATCTTATTTACTAATAAAAAATATTATGACAGATACAGTATCTGCAAAAACACTTCAAGCTAGTGATCAAGCTAATGTGCTAAATCTTAGTTCTAATGACCTTAGTCAATTACAAAATAATTTTAATTCAGCTTTAACTAATTGAATTGAGGCAATTATCGTAGAAAAAGAGGCTATTAAAACAGATGATGTAATTTTAGCTTTGAAAGAAGATAATAACATTTGAGATTTTATTACAAAAATAGAAAGGGATTTTTGAGAAGAATTTTATGTCCTAATTGATAAAATTAAATCAGCAATTTATTTTATTTTAGATGATTCAGACTTAGAAGAGGTGCTAAGAAAGAAAATTGAAAAAATAGTTTTTGATTTTACTCAAAAACATCATATAAGATTGATAGAATTAGTTGGTATGTGAGAAAAGCAGTTACTCAGTGCTTTGGAGTTTTTTTATAGAAATATTAAGGATGTTGGTGAAAGTCTAGGCACTAAAGATATTGAGCAAATTATGAAGCTTTTAGATAAAATTAATTCAAATCATTTAGACTCTGATCTTAATGATATACAAATATCTAGATTGTTTTGAGTCATTGTACAACATGAATACTTTAAGGATTGTGTGATTGAAAAAAGTGAAGTGTATTGAGAACGAAATAAGCTTCTTCTCAAAAGGCAATATCAATTTGAACAAAAAGATTATGATAAAATTAAAGATTTAATCAAATGTATTGCCAAAGAGATGTGAATTGATAGAAAAATATCAATTGAGATTCATTCATTTGAAATAAGAATTAAAATTAGAGTACGGTTTTAGTTAAGGTTTTTTATTTCATAATTATTTACTATTACTTTTTTCAACAAAGGGCTTTAGCCCTTTGTGTGATATTAAGAGTGAGTAATTATTTTATTTTTTTTCTTTAATATTTCCAAGTTCTCATTTTGATGAAACAAAAATCAAAAAAGGAGTTGCCAAAAATATTGATGAATAAGTTCAGATTGTTATTCATACGATGAGTGCTAGTACAAACATTGAAATAGAGTCGCTTCAAAATAAGTATAATGCAAACAATGGAAGAAGGGTGGAGATAGATGTATTTATTGATCTAGACATTGTTTGTTTAATAGATTTTTCTCAAACAGCAGAGAAATCATCTCAGGAAACTTTTTTATGAATATTTTCTCTAATTCTATCAAATACAACTATAGTATCGTGAACTGAGAATCACATTACGGTTAAGAGGGCAGTTATAAAAAGGGTGTCTATTTCAATTCATTGGATTATTCACATTATAGAAAATACTCAAATTGTAATGATTACATCATGAGCTAGAGCAACTATTGCAGAGAGTCAAAATTTCCATGAACTAAGTTGATCAGGTAAATTTCTAAATGAAAAAGCAATAAATAGTATTATGGCAATAAGTGCTACTCAAAGGGCAATAAACGCATTTTCTTTCATTGCTTTTCAAATACTTGGTCAAATTGAAGTGAATTGTGGTTCTGAAAATGTTCACAAGCTTAATTTAAGATCTGAAATGAACTTTTTATGAACTTCATTGCTCATTTCTTTTGTCCTTATAATATATCAGTTGTTTCATATAGATTGAATAACTGGTGATAATTTTTCTGCAAGATTATTAGTAGTTTCTTGTAATAAATCTTTTGATACTTCTTTTTCAAAATGCAACTCCATCATTGTTCATCATTTGAAATCAATTCAATAATTAAGTACTTCTCAGTAATTAATAAAATTTATTACTAAAGAAGATAGGCTTATAAGTACTAAAATAGAGGATATAGAGAACCAGAATTTGGATTTTTTGATAATTTTCATTTTTTTTGTTTATTATAGTTAGTAGTAAAGATATTATTTAAGAATTTTAATATTTTTCCATATATTCCACTTGAGATAATACTAATAAAATTATAGTTTAAAGTAAATATTTTTACTATTTTCGAAGGAAAAATTAATGTTAAATAAATATAAAATTACAAAACAGTGCTTATCAACCGTGTTGTATATAGTTTTTATTATTTCATTTTCGTTTTATTGAGAATGTTATTGAGTGTGACTTTCAAATAATGCCTATTATTATGACTGAGTTGAGCCTTTTTCAGAAGGTTTTATGGATTACAATGGTTTTCATCTTTATGATGAATTAACTGCTGCTGATAGGCATTATTTTTATTATAATGATTCTGTAAGTTGAACATGAGATATTAGTTTTATTTTTAATGAAGCTTATTATTCAAAAGTATGAATAAAATACACTGAGGATTGATATGTATGATTTTTATCATGATATTCTTATGCAGATAATATATGATTTATAAAAATGTCTCAATTTACAAATGCTAATAATTCACAATATGCAAATCATTATTGAGATGTGGATTTGTCATGAGATGAGCAAACAGAAGATGTTTATTGAGTTTGGATTGATAAAAGGTGAAATTTTCATTGAAAATGAAAGGTTGAGAGTGAACCCTTTTATTCAGAAAATTATAATGAGTGAACAACTATATGGAGACCTATGCCCCATGACAGAGATTGAGATGGTGTTGATAATGATGATGAAGATGCGCTTATTAGTTCGCCTTCATGACCAGATGTAGATAATGACTGAATACCAAATGGAGAAAATGATTGGGACAGTGATTGAGATTGATGGAATGATTGAGAAGAACGTTGTTATTGATCTGATGTAGTTGATGCAGACAGTTATCCTATAGATTCTGATACTAATACTAACTGGTTATATGATGATTTTGAAGCTAGTATAACATCAGATTGTCCTGGATCAGAAACTTGACCTGATTGAGATTGTGATTGAGACTCACTTACCAATAGAGAAGAGCAGCAATATTGTTCTGACCCAATGAATACAGATTCTGATAATGATTGACTTCCAGACAATATTGAGGCTCAAGTTTGATGAGATGTAAATGATCCTGTTGATTGATGTTTAGAAGATCAGATTGATGCTGGTATTGATACTGATAATGATTGATATACTGACTGTAGAGAACTCTTTTGAATTGATATTAGTTATACATATAGCAACGAGCTTTGTAATAGTGTTGAAGTAAATCTTAGCTCTGTAGTGCTTGATATGCACAATCCTGATTCTGATTCTGATGGTACAATTGATTGATTGGATATTAATCCTGTTGAGTATGATATAGATTGAGATCAAACACCTGATTGAGTGGATCAAAATCCTTTGTCTTTTGGTGATTGTAATCCTTGAGATATTATTACTCCCGATGACGATAACGATTGATTACCGGCGTGGTGGGAGGATCTTTATACGAATTGAGCCAATAATTGATCACCAGATGTTTGAATAATAACTCCTTGAGCATGAGAATGTGAAAGTGTAATTTTACCAATCACATGAGCTTTTAGTTTAGATAAATTCAATCCAGATAGTGATGCTGATATTATTTGGGATTGAGATGAAGATTTTGATAATGATGGTTTTACAAATTATGAGGAATATTTAAATTGAACAAATCCAAATAATTGGGATTCTGATGGAGATTGTATTTCAGATGAGATTGAAACAATAGAGACTTGTCTTGATTCAAATAATACTTTTGATGCAGATGCAGATTCTGATTGAGATTGACTTACTAATGTTAGTGAGGTTTCTTGAATAGATATTTCAATTAGCTTGCCAGAAGAATGTTTAGCTTGATCATGATCATATACAAAAACTGTATATTTAGATCCTTGTTCTGATGATTTTGATACTGATAATGATTGATTAAATGATAAATTTGAAATAGATAATTGATTGGACCCAATGGTTCCTGATACTGATTGAGATTGAGTTTCAGATTGAATTGAATATGCGCTGATATGAGTTGTTGTAAATTGAGAATTGATTTCAGATTATTTAGATTGTAGTGAAGATCTTGCTCCTCAGGACACAGATTTAGATTGACTTGTTGATGCTTTTGAAATTAAGCATTCTAATTGATGAGATGATTGATTTGTTTACAGGGAGGGATATCTACCAATTAATTGAAATGTTTGAGAGTTTAATCTTACTTTTAATGATATGGACAAGGATAGTGACAATGATGACGTATTGGATCCTGATGAGGATTTTGATTTAGATTGACTTAGTAATATTGATGAGCAAACAAATTGAACTGATCCAAATAATTGGGATAGTGATTGAGATTTAATTTCTGATGAGCAAGAGGTGATTGTTGGCTTGGATCCAACAGTGCTTGCTGATTGAGTATGAGATTTTGACTGAGATTGATTATTAAATATAGAAGAAACTTCTTGATATGTGATCGCAACTGTTATTTATGACTGAACTACTATAAGGACAGAGACTTGATTATTTAAAACAAGTCCACATGATAGTGACAGTGATAATGATTGAATATCTGATTTAAGAGAAATAATATTGTGATTAGATCCTACTAATCCTGATAGTGATTGAGATTGAGTCTTTGACTGAGCAGAGTTAACAATGTGATCAAATTTAAGAAATTCAATCGTGGATGTTAAAGTATTTGATTGAGATATTGATGGAGACTTGTGAATTTGAGATAATTTACCTGACATGTGGGAAAGTAGTTATACAAATTGAAAAAAAACAGATAACAAGATTTTAAAAATTACTACAGCTTGAGTTGAAGAGATTGATGCAACTGAAGATTATTATAAAATTGATACTTCTCAATACAATTCTAATTATAGTATTAATAATACAGAAAATTTTCCTGATTACCAAGAGGATTTTGACTGAGATTGATTAGACAATTTTGAAGAATTAGTTAATTGAACTGATCCAAATAATTGGGATTCTGACTGAGATTTGATTAGTGATTGAGTAGAGGTTTCATGATGATCAGACCCATCAAATAAAACAGATTGAAATCAAGATAGTGATTGAGATTGAATTTCAAATTCAGATGAGCTTAATTGAATTGAAATAAGTGTTCAAACTACTTGAGATGCCTCTTGTGCAACTTGATATACTACTACTGTATTTTTAGATTCTTGAATGATGGATACAGATCAAGATGGTTTAAGTGATAAATTTGAAATAGATTATGGATTAGATCCAAGCAAGCCCGATACTGACTGAGACTCGACAATTGATGGAGTTGAGATTGCTCTTCAAAAAATTGATTCAAATCTTTGAGATAATAATTCTGCCGATCCGTTAAAATGTTGAAGCGATACAGGCGTAAAAGATTCAGACAATGATGGGCTCTATGATATTTATGAGGAATTTTATTCTAAATGATGAAAACTTAAATTATGACTACTTGCTGCTATAAGGAAACAGGATGGAATATTGACCTGAGATGATATTACAGATGATTTTACTTTAAATAAAACAGAAGCTTGAGCTTGAAGCCTTTCAAATAGAAATAGTGATTTTGATGAAGATTGATTGTCAAATTATTCTGAAATGATTAATTGAACCAACCCTAATGATTGGGACAGTGATTGAGATTTGATAAGTGATTTTGATGAAGTATGAATAATGTCAGATCCAAATAATTATTTAGATAAATCTAATGATTCAGATTGAGATTATATAACAGATGCCAATGAAATTAACATACACTGAACTGATCCATTGTTGTTTGACTCAGATCATGACTGACTTAATGATAAGCTTGAAATTTCTTTACGATTAGATCCAAATAATCTTGATTCGGACTGAGATAAGATTCCTGACTGAATTGAATATACGATGTATAAAATTAATACTTCTTTCTGAGATCCATGGGATAAAACTGTTGTAATTAGTGATACAGATCAGGATTTGCTTCCTGATCAGTGGGAAAATTATTATAAAAATTGATCAAGGTCTAATCTAACAGGATTCATTGTTACTAAGGATTGAAAAATTCCAGTTGACTCTAAGCACGATTTATCACATATCAATAGTGCTTCAGTAGCAAATTCAAATGATAAGATCGATTCTTTAATTGATTTTGATTGAGATTGACTTGTGAATTTAGAAGAGCTTTATTATTGAACTAATCCAAATAATTGGGATATTGATTGAGATAATATTTCTGATAAAGATGACCCATTTCCAAATGATAAATGTAATCAAGATCCTTATTGTCTAAATTGATCTAGAACTTATTGAGATAAAGATCAGGATTGAATATCGGATGAATTAGAGATTAATTGATGGGAATATGCTACCAAGTGGACTGTGTATGATAGTGATTGAGACGGTTTGTCTGATTGATATGAAAAAGAAAATAGTCTTAATCCGTTAAAGAAAGATACAACTTGAGATTGACTTTCTGATTGATTTGGAAAATATACTGAAAGCTTGTGAGTGTGAACCACTTGAAACGAGGGGGCTAGTTTTCTTGAGTCGTCATGGGAAACTCTGTTTGAAACTTATATAAATAAATTATTTGAATAATTAAATGAATACACTTATAAGAAACAGCAAAGGAAAATTCATATTATTTATACTTTTAGTGAGTATATTATTCAATACAGTATACGCTTGATGTGATGAAGATTGAGATTTTATTTTCGAATTTCCTCAGATGCTGTATGAAGATTCAGATGGAGATTGACCTAAAGATGTAAGTGAAATTACTAATTGAACAGATCCTTGTATAGATAATTATAAATATAGAGAGGTAGATTGAATTAGTGAGTTATGGTGAACTTGAGATTTAATTACTGTTGATATACCATGGAATTTAAGCAATATCGATATTGAAAATTCAGGGTTTATGGTTTTTGCTACTGGATGAACTTTAACTCAATTTGATCAATGGATTCCAACAGAGACTTGATATTGGCTAAATGATTCACAAGAAAATTCTAGAATTAAAGGAAGAATGATCCCGTGAGATAATAATACGGAAATTGACTGATCGTCAAACTGAAGTCTTACAACTTTATGATCTCAGGTTTGACCAAATACACTTTCTATAAATGTGAGTACTGATTCTTATTATCCATTTTTATTTCTTAAAATTGTAGATTTTGCATATTGAGATCCTTCAAGTGGGTTTACTAAGTATATTTATATGTGAGAGCTTTTTGTTGATACAACAGCGCCAATATGTAGTATTATTTTAAAATGATGAGCCCATGAGCAAAGAGATAATGAATGGATAGAAAATCTTTGATATTCTACTTGAGCAGCTTATATGACAACCATGTCATTAACTTGAAGTGGACCAGATATATCTTCATATACTTGATCATCATTTTCATTAAGTCCTTATATTACTGCAAATTATAGCAACCAATTTCTAAGAGTAGATAATAAAATATGAGAAGTGTTAGTTAATAATTTTTCAGATACAATTGAGCCTATTAATAATACTACTTTTACTAGTTATAATTGAAATTATATTCAAACAAATTCTTGATATATTCCTTGGTCTAAATCTGGTGTGTACTTTGTTGATAGCTATAAAGACAATTTGTCATGATTGCATTATTCTAAGAAGTCAATATTGGATTCAAATTTAGCAGCAACTTATACAGAGAATTTTAGATGAAACCAGCTAGATTCAATTAATGGATCAGTTACATGAAATTTATCTAGAATTTCTAATATTGATCAATCGTTCAAATTAGAAAATAATAAGGTGATTCATGTGAAGATAATAGATAGAGCTTGAAATGAAAGTGTATGTCATTCTCAGATTTCAAAGTATGATGTTGATAATCCATCTGTAGCATTTACAGGTTTTAAAGATTATGTCGGTTCTGATTTTTGAGAGTTTTGAGTAGGGCATTTGGAATTAAATCGTTGAGCAAACATTACTCTTTCCCTTATGGATAATAAGACATGATGTCAGCCAGATTGAACTTTGTGTGACGAGGTGGATCAGTGAGTTTCATCTTTTAAACCTTCAGATTTTGATGTTGGAAATTATAAAATGTATTATTGTTGAATTTGAAAACCAGGAGATTGTAAGTGAAAAGATGAGTATTTGTATTCAGAGACCTGAAGTCATTCATCAGGTGTATTTGTAGCTTGAACTTGAGATTTACCAGTACCTTGATGAGTTTTCATAGAAGAAGATGCTTATTTTGTAAGAGATAGAGTTAAAGAAAAGGCAGATTGATGGTACCTTGAAAGCTGAACTTGATCACAGTTTGGCGAAGTGCTTGTGTCAAAGGAGTGACTTTTTTTAAGTACGGAAGAATGATTTATTAAATTTAAAAATTCAGATTCCTGATTGTTAACTACTAAAGTGAATCTAAGATCAACTTGATTTGTTGCAATTGAATTTAATAACTGACATGAGTATTACACCTGAGCTTATATGACTTGAAACATAGCCTTTAAGTTATATGCTAAAACATTATCAGAAGGTTGAGTTGAGCCAGATGATTTCTTTTATGTAGATATTCCATTTAAAGATAGGGCTTGAAACGGTGATAATCAGTATTTTGAAGTTAAAAGAAGGATGCTTGCTAAAATTCTTGGTAATGTTCAAGTAAAAGCTACAGAGGCAATAGATGATCCAGTTGTGCAAGAATTTACAAAAGATAAAGAAACAGTTGATGAAAATATTGCTAGAGTAAAACAGAATATTAAATCTGATGTTGTTAGTAAACAAGATTCAAATGGTGATCCGATGTATGTTAGTAGTAGTGATTTATCTTTACTTGATAATAAATATAAAATTGATTTATGAGATGAGATATTATATATAGTAAGAAACTGAGATATTGTATTTTGATCATGATCATTGGATTTTAGCACAAGTAATGAGTGAAAAAATATTACTTTTGTTACATATTGATGAAATGTTTTCATAAATTCTTCTCATATTTCATCTGATAAAGATGTTGCAATTGTGTCATTGATAGATCCATCATTGGCAAATGAATGATCTTCAACATGAAAAAATATTGAATCACAATGAAATATTTTGATAAGTCCATATCTTTTAGCAATAAAATCTCATTTAATAGCTGAATGAAGTTTGTTTTCATATGCTTACACATCATGAGTTCCAGAGCCAAAGATTGAAATTATATTTAGTTTTGAATCAAGAAAATCAATATTTAGAAATCAACTTTTTATTGATGGTTTGATAATGTCTAAAAATACTATTGGTTGATATGGTCACTCTCCAAAAACTTGTCCACAAGATATATATTGAGTTGATAATACTTGTTATATATTGGATAATTGAGATCAAGATAATACAGACTCAATTTCATCACTCTCTTTAATGTATGACCTCCACTATTTAAGAATGTTTGTTTGAAATGATGATTCACCTCAAGCTGTTATTGATAATGATATGAATATATCTGAAATACATTCTGCTATGAGAACTAAAAAAGAATTTAATACCATACTTAATAAGTTTATTCCTATTGTAGATCACTTTACTTTAGTTGATGAAAATACAACTATATCTTGAGAGATAGTTTTGAATTCAGATTTTGTAGATAACCTTAAGAATTCTGAGAATTTAAGACAAACTGTGGGTAAATTAAAAGATTTAAAAGTGTATCCTATTGTTATAAAGAATGTTGTTCCAAATAGATCTATGAAAATCTTTGGAAGTGTGAGTAATTAGTGTTGTGGATTAGATTGATGTTTAAAACTATCACTGTGGTCCAGGTAATCATAGTCCTGTAGTTTAAGTCGGAATAGCACCATGGTCCAGAGGTAATCATAAATACTGCAATCCAGAGTGCTAAAGCACTCTGTTGAAAATAATTACTCAATAAAAGAAAGATATTGAGTAATAATTTAATTTTTTATTTAACAGTTTGTTAGTATTATATAATTCATGTATTAATATAGAATTTATGTATAGAAAAAACATTTGACATTAATTTAATTCTATGCTAGATTGCAATCTTCATTTTTAATCCTAAATTAATTATTTTCTTACTATTTAACTAAAAAATTATGAAAAATTTAATTAACAAGCCTCCGCTGGGGAGACTACTAGTACAAGTTCCAATGGTATCATCATTATTATTCTGATGATGTGCAATAAATCCAGATTTACAAAATAAAGATACACTAAGTCAGCAAGACACAATAGTAATTTCTGGTAAAACTCATACCAAACAAGAATTTCAGCAACTACCAATCCAGCAAAAATTTATGATCGTAGGAACAAACAATTCTTCTTTAAATGAATTACAAATGGATATGCTTAAAAGTTGGCTCACTCCTACTGAAAAATTACAATTATGATTAATGACACGGAGAGAGTTTGTAAAAGATATGAGTCAATCAGTTTATTGAAAAAAGACAATTTATTCACAAAGTATAAAATGTGAATGATACAATCCAATTGATTCTACTACAGAAACAGTGAGTCAATTATGTGATTTGTCTACAGTAGAATGAGTTTTAGTTCAAATAGCTAGTGCAATGATGAGATTTGATGGTAGACCAGATGTTCCTGTTAATGTCTTTGAAATTAATATTTTACCAGAATGAGAAAATAGGAATTTTTCTCAAATATCTGCACTAGAACAAGATGTTGTAATTGATGCAATGCAAAAAAGAATACAGAAAACCTTATCTTTTAAATAAGTATTTTTATAATTTTATTTATAAAAAATATGAATTGGAAAATTATGCGTAGAAATTTGGTCTACGCATTTTTTATTTAAATTTTTAATATTAAATTTACTGATTATTATTTTCTCAACTCTTTTCAATTTTTTCATCAATTACAGCTGGTTTTTCTTCAGCAGATTCTTTAGGACTTTCTTCTTTTGGAGTAGTTTTTTCTACTATCTCAGGTGCGTCTTCTGTTTTTTTATCATTAACTTTTTCTTTATTGTTATTTGCAACTTCTTTTTTTCATTCTTTTACTTCTTCAGAGTTAGTATCTGGAACTTGAACCTTTTCTTCTCAAAAAGTTTTTACCATTTCATCTCTATTTGTTTGAGTTGTTCTTATTTCTTTAAGTCTTGCAGATTTACCAAATCTGTCTCTCATGTAATATAATTTTGCTCTTCTTACTTTGGCTATTTTTATTATTTCTATAGAAACAACATTTGTAGAATGTATTGGAAATATTCTTTCAACTCATACTCATTCAGATATTTTTCTTACTGTGATAGTACTATTAATATCTCAAGATTTTCAATTAACCTTGATTACAAGTCATTCAAAACTTTGAGTTCTTTCCTTGTCTCATTCTTTAAATTTTGAAACTACTTTTACTGTATGACCTGCTTTGATTACAGGTATACTTTTTTTCATAAACTTTTTATTGAGCTTTCTTATTAGTTCTTGTTTAGACATAGGTTTGTATGTTATATATATAGATTGTAACTAACGCTAGGGGATTTTAATTATTTTTGTCTTATTAATCAAGGATTTTTTTAATTTTTCTTCTAATGTCTTTATCATGAAATTTCAAATATTTATCTGATATTATTGTTCAATTAAGGTTTTTAATATATTTTTGTTTATTGGTAGCTCTTTTGATTAGTATTTTTTTAAGTATATTTTCAATAATTTTAGGATAAAATAAGATTTCAAGTATATTATTTATCAATGTAATTATTTTATTTAAACAACATTCTGATTGTTTATTTAACTTTTTATTAATAAAATTTATTCAATATGAATAAATCCATTTATTGTTATTTTGAAAATGCTGAGTATATTGTTTATTTAAAATTGGAATTAGTGTTGCAGTCCATATGGCTAAATACGGATCATTATTTTTTTCTATTTGAAGAGTGGATAATTGGTTTCATCAATCTTCGCTAGCCCAGAAGCTTAAGCAAAATCTTCATTTTCTCTTATTTGAATATCGTCTTAATCAAAAAATGTGAATAAAAAAACTTAGCAACAATCTGGCTGTCCAAATTTTATCATTTTTTGTTATAATAAATAGATCTATATCACTATCTGAGTTTGCTGATCAAAATGCAATATTATTACAAATAAATACTTCTTTTATAAAAGGAGAAAGTTGAAAAATAAATTTATATTTATTTACTTTTTGAATTAATGAGTGTGATTTTTGATTTTTATCAAGATTTCAAGATAGTTTTCATTTTATAATTTCAAGTTCTTTTTTATTAATATTCTTTCAAAATATTGAAAAAAATTGCCTGATTTTATTATTATTTAATTTCATTATATTAATAATAGGGTAAGTGACAGAAAGCACAAACCAATTTTATTCTTATGAAATTAAATTCAGTTCAGCGATACATTTTGAAAATTACCCTGTTTAATATTTAACTAGTTTAACATTTAACTAGCATTTATTTATTTATTCTATAACTTATATGTAATTATAAATAACTAAATTAATTATGATAGAATATTTAGATTTTTTAAAACATATCAAAAATACCTGATTGGATAAAGGAGATAGAACTTGAACCTGAACTCGCTCTGTATTTGGGTATCAAATGAGGTTTGATTTAGCTAAAGGTTTTCCAATTCTTACAACAAAAAAAGTTTTTTTAAAGTGAATTATACACGAGTTGTTATGGTTTTTGTCTTGAGATACTTCAATTAAATATTTAGTTGATAATAATGTTCATATTTGGGATGCTTGGCCATATGCTCAATATAAAAAAGAAATGGAGGTGGCTTGAGAAAAATATTTATCTCAGGAAGAATTTATTGAAAAGATAGCAAGTGAAGATTCGCAATCAGAGTTTGTGAAGAAGTGGTGAGATCTTTGACCTGTTTATTGATATCAATGGAGGAATTTTAATGGTCAATGAATTGATCAGATTCAAAAAGTAATTGATACTATTAATAATAATCCTAATTGTAGAAGAAATTTAGTCGTTGCATATAACCCAGCGCAAGTTGAAAATATGGCTCTTCCTCCTTGTCATAGCTTGTTTCAGTTTTATGTATCAGATTGAAAATTATCTTGCCAGTTGTATCAGAGATCTGCAGACGCCTTGCTTTGAGTTCCTTTTAATATTGCTTCATATGCCTTGCTTGTAATGATGGTTGCACAGGTGACAAATCTTAAGTTGTGAGATTTTGTACATACATTTGGTGATGCACATATTTATAAGAATCATTTTGAGCAAGTTGATCTTCAATTATCACGAACTCCAAAAACACTTCCGGAAATGAAATTAAATAAAGATGTAAAGAATATATTTGATTTTAAATATGAGGATTTTGAATTAGTAAACTATGATCCATATCCAGCTATTAAGGCTCCAATATCAGTTTAGTTTTTTTGATATAGTAATTAACGATAAATTTGTTAGCTTAATGGGTTTATCGTTTTTTATTAATATTTTAGTATTTTTCTTTTATAAAAAAAATTACCCTATTTTACAATACAGTAAAGTGAAATTGTTTGCATAGAATATAGTGAATATTATACTTTAATTGTAATTTGTATAGTTTTAAATTAATGAGCTTACATATTAATTTTTTAAATGAATCAAAAAGTTTTTTTTGAGAAAATAAACTGATGTTTTTTGATATACTAAGCAATAATGTTAATAGTGTACCACAGGAGACCAATTGACTTCCAGATCATTTAAAAAAGCATATAAAAAACTCAACAATAAATTCTTTACATGAACATCATGATCAAGCATGACCTCATGAAATAGATCAGGAGCATCATGATGAAATAACTAGTAATGAATCATTTCATAAACATTTTTTTGACTTATTTGATGAGTATGCAAAATATCATCCAGAAGCTGCATTAAAACTAGCCAAGAGTGTTGAAAGAAGATGTGTTAACAAAGTTTCTCTTGATTGCAATAATACTGCTAGGTTTTATATAGGATTAAATGACAGAATTATTGTTATAAAAAATAAAATTGATTCATTATTAGAAAGTAATGAATGATATGTTCATAACCATTCTTTAATTGAATCAATTGATCATACTCATAATTTAATTAATTGAATATTTGATTCTGTAAAAAGGTGAGTTGAGGCTGGTCGTGAAGCGAAAGTGGATATACGAGATTTTATATGATTTGAGTTGGTATGAGATTTAAAATATGATGGAGTTAGGCTTGCACATTATCCAGCTAGTAAAGATAATCCAACATTAATTACTGTAAATTTTGTAAATACATTACCTTGAGATTTGCGTTTTGTAAGTAGGGATTTTATTAGATGAAAATTGTGTGATGCAGAAGGAAAGGCTTGAACATCTTTTGATTTACAGACTATGAAGGATGCAATAGATTGAGTTGTGAGTAAAATGGATGATTCTGAAATTATTGGTAGCGCAAGATCAATAATATCACAAATAGTAAAAAGAAATGTTGATTCATGAATGATAAATTTGTGAAATTTAGAATGAAAATGGCAACAAGGTTTTATTGAGAATGTTTTAGATAAAATTGCTGTCGATGTTGAGAGTTACAATTGAGCAAAATGAATTATCGCACTTGAGAAAAATCATGAAATGTATGTTGAAGATAATATTTTACGTATTTATAATTTAATGACAACTGCATCTGAAATGTGAATTGAGATAGATAATATTAAACAAATGGTTAAGAACTCAGCTACATTTGATATTTGATTAATGTGAGTTCCAAAAGACATAGTTGAAAAAGCTGATAAATGAGAAGCTCTCTTGCCTGAAGAAGAGTTGGCTTACAAGGCTAGATGGCAACTTGGTTATTTGATTTGTTCAGAAGATGAAAATCCAGAAATTGTAAATGATCCATGATCGGAAAAATATGCTAAATCTCTCATTGCATGATGATATGAATGAAATAAAGATAAGGATATTTTTAATTCTGAAGAAATTAGAAAATCTCTTAAATTTCCACCGAAACAAATTGATAAGCTTCCTCCAAATATTAGGATGCCAATGCGATTTATTAAAGTTTTAGATACATTTGTAAAATTGAGAAGAAAATTTTGACTAGTACACAGTATACTAGAAATGAATAGAAGCTTTCAAAATAAATGAATATTGAGTACAATTTACAAAGCATTAAATACTAATTTGATTAACAATGAGTCTAGCTTACTTAATAAATGAGATAGTTTTATTATTCCAAAATCTCAGTTTCAAGAATTGTGATTGGTTGATTGAAATGTGTATAGAGCTAAGGTGTTAAAAGAAGGGTCGTCAAAAACTGTGGCACTTTGTGAAATATCAACATTAGATTGAAGGATTTTATCAACTGAGACTTTAGATTTATCTGAAGAGATGGAGTTTTCAATAAGGTTAAAAGAGGATAAAAAAGAAAAAGAATTTGTAAATGTTTATCCTGATATTACTAAGATTGATAGGTGAAATGTTGATGATCCAACAAATATGGAAACAGAATGATTTAGAAATTTTCTAGAGAAGTATTCTGATTTTAGAAATGTACTTATTGATTTAGCTAAAATTCTTTGACCAAAAGATTGGGCTTTTGTATGAAGTTGAGCAATGATAATTAATTGAAATTCTCAAGATTTACCATGAGATATTGATTTAGTGGCTTTTGATAATTGATATGACACAATACTTAAAAATCTTTTAAAAGCAGAAAAATTATGAAAAGTGTCTGGTTTATTCATTGAATCATTGGATGATTGAAGAAAATATTCAGCTGCTGATGTGATAAATAAAAGAATTGAATTTAGATGAGATATTAAATTTATATTTGATATTAGCTCAGGTCGTTTTTGAAACAAAGAAGTAGAAATGTTTTTAGAGTCAAAGACTAGATGAATCGCATTTTGAAGAGAGTGTGCTGAAATTAATGAAACATCTATAAATGATAAAAGGACAGGTGAAACTGTAAGTCTTCCATCGATTTCAGAAATAGATTTGAGTAAGTTTTATTGAGTAAATGTTGTGTTTGAAGATAGTCTTGATAATGCAATAGATTTGCCGCATTCAAAAGTAAAAGCAACAAGAAGGCTGGGACATATTATGAAATCACTTTGATTGAGTGGGCATGAGTGAGTTGAACAGTTATCACAATTTATAATGGAAATAAAGCAAGAGTTTATTAGTGCTGCAGAAGATGAGACGGTAAAAAGTTATAGAAAAAATGGTCCAAGTTCTTATATAAAACAGTTTCTTGAATTAGCTGACAATGCATCTGCAAAATATTTAAGAATTGCTACAGAGCTCAAGATGCACCATGAAAGATTTCAGGATCAAGATGCTTATATAGTAGATCAAGAAAAGTTTTTAAATGTTTGTGAAAATAACAAACAAAATATTTGAAAAATGTTGCAGCAATTAAGTTCTATGTGAATTGATTCATTATGAAATTCTGAAATTAATATGAGACTTTCGTGGTTAAATAGGATATGAAAGGAGATAGCTGAAAAAATGAAATGATTTGCAAAAACAAATAATGCCATAGCTTATATTGCATGAAGAACATCTAAGTTGCAGCATATTGATTTATGAAGAATGCTTCTTAATAAAGTTGTTGAAAATAGAAATTGAGTTAAAGTCTGATCTGATTTTTCTGTTGATGAAGTTGCTCAGGAGCTTGATTTGGCAGCTTAGGATTTAACAAAAAATCATAAACAAAAACTATCATAATCTATGATAGTTTATTTTTGTTAAATTTTAATATGCGATTTTGTGATTATTATATATATAATATTAAATTATGATTTTTTATATATATTATACTTGATATTAGATGAATTTTAGATATAAATTCATTATCTGAATTTTAGATTATTAATATGATTTTAAAAAATATCATCCTTAATAAGAAATATGCGAAAGAGCAAGTTTTGCTTTTTTTGTTAAGTATTGTTATTTGAGTTATTGGATGACTGTGAGCAATTGTTTTTAGATATTTGCTCATTGCAAATCATTCACTTTTTTTTGATTCTATTCTTTCTTATGTATCTTATGATATTTACTGATATAATATTGGTATTATTCTTTTACCTACCTTAGGGTGATTGATAGTATGACCTTTAATATATAAATTTGCACGGGAGGCTAAGTGACATTGAGCCCCCGAAGTAATTGATGCGGTACATAATAATTGAGGTGTAATTAAGCCGATGGTTGCTCTGGTTAAGATTGTTGTATCATCAATTACTATTGGTTCTTGATGAAGTGCCGGTAGAGAGTGACCAATTGTTCAGATATGAGCAGTGTTTGGCTCGGTAGTATGACAATTTTTTTTAAAAGCAAAAAAACATATTAGATTAATGGTATGTTGTTGAGTGGCAGCATGAGTCAGTGCAACATTTAATGCCCCAATAGGATGAGCTATATTTGCCATAGAGGCTATTTCCACTCGTAATTGAATAGTGTCAGCTATACCAATTTTAATCTCATCTGCTGTTTGAAATATTGTACTTGCTTGATTTTTAGGTTTTGAATCTCCATTTGCTTATTCAAGTTATGTTTTTGAAAATCTTTTGGAACTACCAATTTTTATTTGATTTTGAATAATATTTTGATTACTTTCATATGTTTGGCAAAGAACATTTTATAAAATTGAGTGATTATTTGAAAATTTAAAATTTCCAGAACAATTTAAGCCGGCACTTGGTTGATTACTTGTTTGAATTATTTGAATGTTTTTTTCTTGATATGGGATTATGGGTGTTTGATATGCTGATATTGATTCAGTTATTACATGAGACTTACCTTTAAAAATTATATTGGTTTTATGAATTTTAAAAATATTTGCAACATCGTTTACAATATGAAGTTGATGAAGTTGAGGTATTTTTGCTCCTAGTCTATATATTTGAGCAATGTTTGGAGCAGCAATTTGATTAATTTCACAACATATTTTTCCTGATATTATAACACATCCATATATGTTTACTTTGATAGGTATGGGTGCATTATTCGCTGGAGTATGTAGAGTTCCAATGACTGCACTTATAATGATTCCAGAAATAACTAATAATCATTATTTATTAGTTCCAATGATAATAGTATCAACTATTAGTTATTTAATTGCTTCTACATTATCGAAAAGATCAATGTATTTAGAAAAATTAGAAAGAAAAGGAGTAAGGATTAAAGAAAAAGAAAATATTTTAGAAGACATTATGGTAGAAGATGTGATGAGTAGGAAATTAGATTCAATTAATTTAGAAACAAATATTTCAGATTTATTACCTATAATGTTAGAAAAAAAACATCTTTGATTTCCTGTTGTTGATAGTGATTGATGATTTAATGGCTTTGTAAAAATATATGATTTGATGCAAAGCAAAATCATGGAAAAAAATAATCTAAAAGTAAAAGATGTAATATGCAAAGATTATCCACATGTATTTCCAGATGATAATGTGTATAGAGCTTTAAATATAATGATAAGAAACAATTTATGTAGAATACCAGTAATAAGTACAAAAGATTGAAAAAAGTATGCAATAGGGGTTATAAGTAAGTCGGATGTTATAAAGGCTTATGAAAATTGATTGGATTAATCCTCAGAATTCTCAAGTTTTATGAAATTTTATTGTGTATCTTGATTTTGAGGTTTTGATTAAATATTGCGTTATTTTTTATCTGGCTTTCTATAGCACCTTGATGAATAGAGACTTTCACGATTGAACCGTGGATAAAAGATAAAATTGTTGGCATGCTTTCTGAAAATCTTAAATCATTGAATTCCGCTTTATTGTTAGCAGAGAGTTAATAGTTATATATTTAACAGTTATAATTACGCAAATGACTTGATTTATAGCTATTTTTTGTTATATTATATAACTTTTAAAATAAATTATGGAAAAATTTATCACAAGCAAAGAGGTTACACCACTATATGCAGCAGTATCTATGTTTTGAAATTGATTAAAATATTTCAAAGCCGATAGCGTAGAGGCTTATGGAGAATTATTTGAATTATGGGATAATGTAATGGATAAGAATGGTGCATTGGTAGACAATAATGCATATTGGAAAGCCCATTTTGACCATGATGCAAGACAATATCCTGAAATGGTTTCAACATCTATGGCCACTTTGAAGATGCAATCGGATAAAGGGGATGTATCTAAAATAGAATTTTCAGAAGATGAACCCATTATTAAAGAAGCTCTTTTGTGATTTCAGAGTGCATTATACTGAGCAATATCACATTTTGAGTGGTTTAATGTAGCTTACGAAACACGTGTAAAATCTTTATCTGATATTCATGATCAGATGACATGATTATTTAGTGAGTACAAATTTTTAGAAATAGACAGATTTCCTGAAGGTGATGTTCAAATAGAAATATATAATTTTATAAATTTATTATCAAATATAATATCTAATGCAAGAAAGCATTGAAAAGCTGAGATAGTAAGGATTTGATTAAAATATAAAAATTGATATTTATCTTTTATTATTTCAGACAATTGAAAATGAATAGATGAAAAAGTGGCAAACAGAGTGTTTGAAGAATGATTTTCAACTAGAGATAAATGAACTTGATTATGACTTGCCAATGCTCCCGAAAAGCTTAGGAGATCTTGAGCTAAAATTGAAGTTATTCCTAAGTGAGAGCTGTGAGGTGCTACTTTTATTATTACTCTGAAGAAAATTGGTTGAGATTTTAGAGAATGAAACACCAGAAGAGTAAAATTATTAAAAAATAGATGAGTAGTTTTAAAATATCCTCAAGATGGTAATTATGAACAATGAATTATTGCAAATAATAGAGAATTAAAATGGTCAAAAATTCTTAATCATGACTTAATAGTTCCTACAAGGAAAATTATAAGAGGAATTTTTGATGTTCAAGATTATTCGGAAGACTTGTCTGAAGAGCAAGTTATAATTTTTAAAGAAATGTTTTTTAAATTAATAAATCCTGATATATATTACAGTGATAATCATTGTTTACCACATGTTCAGAATTATTGAATCCATGAATGAAAATTAAAAATTAGAGATTACTGATGAGTAATTAGGTGAGCTGATCCAGGTAATCTTATAAAATATCCAGAATGGAGAGATTTTACATGAATGGAAACTGGGGAATTATTACAAAAACATGAAAAGGAGTTTCAAGAGGTTTTTGATGCAATAATGAAGAGGATTAAGCAGTAATTTGCTTTAAATTGATTAACAAGGAAGAAATTATTACCTAGGTTAAAGGAAATATCTGATATTTGACTTATTAATTTCTTGTTGTAATATAATATTTTATGAAAAATGCATTAGTTATTTGAGCTACAAGTTGATTATGACTTGAAATTACAAAGAAGCTGAAAGAAAGAAATTATGATATAGCAACTATTTGAAGAGATTTAGCAAATAGTGACTACGCATGTGAAATAAGAGATATTTATCAAATTCTAAATATTCAAGAAAAAATAAAAGAAAGATTCAGTTCACTTGATCTTATTGTTTGCATTGTGTGATGAGTAAGGATCTGAATTAATTCAAAGTCATGAATAACAAATAAGGAATTTAAATCATGTTTATTTGAAAATGTATTATATGTTAGGTCTATGTTTTGAAGCTTAGAGAAATTACTTAATAAAAGTAATAATCCAAGCATTATCACAATTTGAAGCAAGTGGACTTATAGTAGAAGTTATCCACAAGAACTTTGGACTTATGCATTTTGAAAAAGAGTTTTATCTCTTTTGGTACAAGATATTGCAAAATCAAATAAATGGTTAAAAATTAATAACTACTGCGTGCCAGCAATGGATTCTAAATTTTTTAAAGAAACAGTGTATTGATTTGAAAAACATACTTGAAATAAATTACTAACGAATACATTTATGAATTCATCCATGGTTGCTTGATTAATTGTTAATCATTCTTTATTGTGAAATGATACATGAAAAATTTTAAGATTTGATCAGGATTATAATACTGTAGAAGTAATGGATTGAGATATTAATCCATATAATGATAGTTTTAAAAAGGTTATGGTGCATTTATTATATTGTGAGAAGTAGATACTCCACTTATTGAATGAATAAAATATGTTTTAGTAGATGAGTCATATTACCATTGAATTGAAAAGTTTCAGGAGGGGCATATCCAAATGTTCACTTTATAAGAGCAGATCAAGCAAATGAAAGCTTATGAAAAATAATTTCTAATTAATTAAAACTGTCTGAATCCAAGAAGAAAGATTGATAATTTTTCTAATAAACTTTACTTTATACATAACTCTAAGGGTTAGGTGTCCAACCTTATTATATCCTTAGAGTTTTTTTATGGGGATAGGAATTTTTATTTTCTTCTTTTGACTTGTATAAAACAAAAAATCCAATAAAATAGTTATTTATTGGATAGTATCACTGGTGGGGGGGCACTCGCAACGCTAGAACGCAGTTCTGGGACTCGAATCAATTTGTTTGTTTCGAGTATTGTGAGTTATTATGCCAAAAATGAGAGTAATGAGTTTCTTAATCTGGCATTAAAGTCAAATGATAATTAGCTTTTTTGTAAAACTATTGCATGAAAACATTTCAACGACAATTATATGTGTTTAAATTATTATTCACAATAAGAATTTTTACAAGTTTTCATGAAATTCTATCATACATATGTAAATCTCATAAAATATTATTATTTATAATACTGGTTAAATCTTTTTTTGCAATGCTAAGAAAAATATTCCTTCATTCTAAAATGAA